>NZ_CP016428.1:3093750-3712500 GCF_001693385.1 Bradyrhizobium icense | reverse complement strand
CAGGACTACCGCTCGTACCAGACCGCGGCCTCGCTCGGCACCACGCCGCTGGCGGCGGGCGAAAACCACTACACCCGCTTCGAGTTCACGCGCCTAATCGAAGACCGCGCCGTGAGCTTCGTGCAGCCAGACCTGTCCAAGACCGGCGGCGTCACCGAGGCGGTCCGCATCGCCGGCATGGCCTATGCGTGGAAGCTGTCCTTCAATCCGCACACCTCGGCAACCGGCATCAACATGGCCGCGAGCATCAACGTGCTAGCGGCCGTCGACCTCCCCGGATATTTCGAGGGCGATGTAGCCAAGCACAACCCGTTCCGCGACGAGGTTGGCGGCGTCCCCTACACGCTGGATGCAGACGGATGCGTCAAGCCATCGGAAACTCCGGGGCTTGGCGTCGAGATCAATGAAGCCTTCATCAACGCCCATCCACTGATCGAGGGACCTTGCTATGTCTGAAACGCAGCGGGCTGAAGTTATATCGATCGCACGCCGTCTTTTTCACTTCGCCTGCCGCGCTCTCCTCGTTCTCCTCATCGGCGCCACCGCCGCATCGGCGCAGACCGCCTCAACACCAGCCGGCGCGGACAGTTATCCGAACCGTACCATCCGCTACATCGTTCCCTACCCACCCGGCGGATTCAACGACACGCTGGCACGGATCGTATCGCAAAAACTCGCGGAGGCCTGGGGCGTTCCGGTCGTGGTCGAGAACCGGGCGGGCGGCGGCACGCTGATCGGTACCGAAGCGGTCGCCAAGGCTCCGCCCGACGGCTACACCCTGCTGGGCGTCGCGTTTCCATTCGGCGCCAATCCCAGCATCTACAAGAATCTGCCCTACGATACGGTAAAGGATTTCACGCCGCTGATCTTCGCGGGCCAGACGCAGAATCTCCTCGTCATACGGCCCTCCCTGCCGATCAATTCCCTCAAGGCGTTGATCGACTACGCCAGGAAGAATCCCGGCAAAGTCAGCTACGGCTCCACCGGCATCGGCTCGTCCAATCATCTGTCGATGGAATTGTTCAAAAGCATGACCGGGATCGACATCGTGCACGTGCCCTATAAAGGCAGTGCGCCGATGGTGAACGACCTGCTCGGCGGGCACATCGATATCGCCTTCGACAACACGCCGAACGTACTGCCCCAAGTCAATGGCGACAAACTGCACGCGCTCGGCGTGAGCAGCAAGACGCGCTCGGCCCTTGCCGCAAACGTACCGACGGTGTCGGAGGCCGGCGCTCCTGGATACGAGGTCACCGTGTGGTTCGGCATCGTCGGGCCCGCAGGCATCCGACCCGAGATCGTGCAAAAGCTGAGTGCCGAGATAAATACAATCTTCAAAATGGACGATGTGAAGCGCCGCTTCGTGGACCAGGGCGTCGATCCCGTGGGCGGAACGCCCTCACAATTCGCGGATCATATTCGAGCCGAGATCGAGAAATGGGCCAAGGTTGCCAAGGACGCCAACATTCAGCCTGAATGAGTGTGCGACGTTCTGTGGCTGCATGCGGTCCCGCAGTCGCACGACACCTCGTTCCTACCTGGCTCAGCCACTTCCCTCCGAAGGCAAAGTCACACGTTTGAATCGTGTCTGGTGCGCCGCGAGAATCGCCAGGCGTCCGTGATCTTTCCGTCGGCGGCATAGCGGCGAAGACCGAGCGCTCGATATGAAGTCCCAGCATCGATCGTAGTGAATTACCAAAGCCAAAGGCCACTGCACGGGCCAGTGCGTTCTGTGTCATCGGACATTTCATGTAGGGGCATGTACGAGGTCGGCGCCGCCCCCGACGCCTCAAGGCCGCAGCATTGGAAGCGCTCAAGAAGCCCTAGAGAAACTGCGCAACTGTCCCAGCTAAGCCGATCAAGAGAAAATGATCGCTATCTTCTTCTTCGACTTCGCTAGCTCACGATGATTTTTGGCTCTTTCGACTATCTCACAATACTCCAAGTTTTATCTGCCTTCACTAGAGTGACTCCTGAACGTCGTTCCAGATCGCCACCGAGAAGAGTCAAGGCCGCACCACCGTGACGGTACCGATCCATCCCGACTTCGCCGGGAGCCTGCGGACGGCTCGCGCGGCCGGGATCATCGGCGAGGAGGTGTTCGTCGGCAAGCGGGTCGGTGACAGCAACGGCCGCATCGAGCCGATGACCAAGAAGTCATGGACCAACAAGTTCAAGAAGTACGCCGTGATGGCAGGCCAACGAACCTAAGAAGAGCTGCCATGGCGTGCGAAAGACGAGAGCCGAGGCTGCCGCGTATGCCGACTGCACGGAGGCACAGATGATGGCAATGTTCGGCTGGACCGACCCGAAGATGCCCGCCCACTACATTGCCAAGGCCAGGCGCGACCAACTGGGCGCCAGCGGCATGGAGAAGCTGGTGTCATTCGACCATAGCCAAAACGAGAACATCGGGGATTTCACGCTGTTGCGAGCCGTGAACGCAGCAGTAGCGCCGATCAGTAACTTCCGGAAAAAACCTTAAGGATTTCAACGCCAAACGTGGGTGAATGGTGCGCTCGGAGGGACTCGAACCCCCACGATGTTACTCACTGCCACCTCAAGGCAGCGCGTCTACCAATTCCGCCACGAGCGCTTGGGATACCGGCTGGAAGGATTGCAGCCCGCCGGATCAACGGCTGCGATGTAACAAATCAGGGATGGAGGGACAAGGAGGTTTTGCGCTCCGATAACTACCTGACATCAGGGGATTTCGGCAGCATTTGCTTGACTTCGACCGCGATGCGGTTGCGATCGACCAGCACCACGCCGGAGGCAATGGGCAAGGTATTGGCGAGGATCTTGACCTCGTCCGCCTCGGTGGCGTCCAGTTCGATGATGGCGCCGCGGGAAAGCCGCATCACCTGGTGAATGGGCATGGTCGTGGTGCCGAGCACCACCATGAGATCGACGCTGACTTTATCGAGGGTGGCCACTTCTGAACCGCCAAAGGGGGACTAAATGGGTGTGGTTCCCACCTGACCACGTTATGGTTAGCCAATGGTTAATAGCCGCCAAAGCCTTGATTTGACGACATTCGCGCATGCCCAGGGCGGCGGCGAGGTCGAATGGCGGATTTCGGCGGAACCGGTACCCTATCCCGAGGCCGTGGCCGCCATGGAGGAACGCGCAGCCGAGATCGCCGAGCGGAAGGCGACCGAGCTGGTCTGGCTCCTGGAGCACCCCCCGCTCTACACGTCGGGCACCAGCGGCAAGGAAGGCGACCTGCTCGACCCGCGTTTCCCGCTGTTCACCACCGGCCGCGGCGGACAGATCACCTATCACGGGCCCGGCCAGCGGGTGGCCTATGTGATGCTCGACCTCAAGCGGCGGCGACCGGACGTGCGCGCCTATGTTGCCGGTCTCGAGGAATGGATCATCCGCACGCTCGATGCCTTTAACGTGCGCGGCGAGCGCCGCGAGGATCGTGTCGGCGTCTGGGTCCGGCGGCCGGACAAGGGTGTCGGCCATGAAGACAAGATCGCCGCGATCGGCGTGCGCTTGCGGCGCTGGGTGTCGTTCCACGGCATCGCCATCAATGTCGAGCCGGAGCTTTCGCATTTTTCCGCCATCGTCCCCTGCGGCGTCGTCGACCCGCGCTACGGGGTGACCTCGCTGGTCGACCTCGGCCTGCCCGTGGCGATGGAAGACGTCGACATCGCGCTCCGGCGGGCATTCCAGGAGGTGTTCGGAACGACCATGGCGCGCTTGCCCGCGGCGAGCGCCTGAAACTGTCGAACGGATGCCAGTGGCTATCGCCGCTCTTCCTCGAGGTCTTCCGCCACGACGAATGGGGCCACATATCCAGAGGCAGGCGGTGTTTAGCGGAGGTCGCGATGATGTCGCACAGGCTTCCCTTCGAGAACCGATGGACCAACAGCACGCACGCCTGGGAATGGAATTGCGCACTTGACCGTTTGGGCGTGGCGAACGTGCGCGCCATGTTCGCAGATCACGAACTGCATCATCCGAACAGACGTAGCGTCACGATGGACATCCCCGCCGGGTTCGTCCGCGACTGGCTGGCATTCCAGGATCGCCGCGCGGCGCGGCAGCAACTGCTTTGGCGAGCCACCGTGATTGCGTCCTCGCTTGTCGCAGCGACCGCGGCCGTGCTGGGAGTGCTGATCGTGTGAAGTGGAGAGCCGAGCGGACGGCGCCGCGCGCCGTCCGCTCGTCGGGCGATCTTCACACCGCAGCCTTCCGCGGCGCGACTTCGAGTTGGCCGGCGATGTAGCGGCGCTCCTGGGTGAGGCCGCCGAAGCCATAGGCGTCGCCCTTCACTTCGTCGACATGGGCGTAGCTCTCTTCATGCAGCGGCCCGAGCAGTTCGCCCATGCGCTGGAATAGCGCGGCGAGATAGGCCGCCTTCTCGTCCTTGTGTTGGTGCCTTCGCTGACGTGAACGTCGAGCCAGAAGCTGGCGAAGTTCTGCTCGGCGAGCGATTTACCGCCGGCGAACCAATCGGCAGCCTCGACCGACTTCACGATGACGGCGGTGACCTTCGGATCCTTGCGCAGGATTCGCGCGGTGAGATCGCTGACGGCGGACGCAATCCCGGCCTTCAGCGACGGCGCTTTGCGGGCGCTGGAATAGGTGACGGTGATGAGCGGCATGGTCGTTCTCCTTGAGCGGGCGCGCAGGTATTGCGCTTCCCCCTCAGCTAGACCCGCGGCCGCCATTTTGGTATCTTATCTTTGTTCATAACAATGATAAGTATTGTTGATGATGCTATGAGCACGCTGGATATCGATACGGTGCAGGCGTTTCTTCTGGTCGCCGAACTGCAAAGTTTCACGCGCGCCGCCGAAGCGCTTGGCACGACACAGGCCGCCATCAGCATGAAGCTGCAGCGGCTGGAGAGCGTGGTAGGCCGGCGGCTGGCCGAGCGCTCGCCGCGGGCGGTCGCGCTGACCGCCGAGGGCGCTGCGTTCCTGCCGCACGCCCGCGCGCTGATCGAGGCGCATGACCGTGCGCTGTCGGGCGACGACAAGCCCCCGCGCCCGCTATTGTCGCTTGGGATCTCCGATCATGCCGCAGGACCCGAACTGGTGCCGCTGCTCGAACGGCTGCATGCGGTGTCGCAACTGGCGCTTTCCGTGACCATCGGCTTCTCGCGCCAGATGCTCGACGCCTACGATGCCGGCGAGTTCGATGCCGTGGTGGTCCGGCAGGAAGGCAGCCGACGCGGCGGCGAGAAGCTGACCGAAGATGGCTTCGGCTGGTTTGCCGCCAAAGGTCTGGCCTGGCGCCGCGGCGAGAGGCTGCCGCTGGCGATGCTGGCCCCGCCCTGCGGCGTACGCGCGCTCGCGATCCGTGCCCTCGACAAGGCCGGCATCGCATGGAACGAGAGCTTTGTCGGCGGCGGCGTCACCGCCGTGGCCGCCGCGGCATTGGCTGGCCTCGCGGTAGCGCCGCTGGCCCGGCGGATTGCGCCGGCGGGTCTGGTCGATATCGGGCCGGCCGACGGGCTGCCGCGACTCGCTTCCTCGAAGGTCTTGCTGCACTCGAAGGTCAGCGACCCAACCAAGCTCGCGGCGCTGCGGACATTGGCGGCGACGTTCAGAAGTGTGGCCGCAGCGCGATAACCACCATTTCGTTAAAAAGCCCGACGGCCGTGGAACCAATCGGCAGCACAAGCGTTTGCGCCAGTTAAATGGGCAGGTCGGATGTCGAAAAAAGATCAGCAGCAGCAAAGGGATCTATTCGAAAGCGAACGCAATTTCCGACTCTTGGTTGAAGGCGTTTCCGACTACGCGCTTTACATGCTGGATCCGACCGGGGTGGTGACGAGCTGGAACATCGGCGGCCAGCGGATCAAGGGTTACGCGCCCGCCGAAATCATCGGACAGCATTTTTCCTGCTTTTATACCGAAGTCGATCGCGCGAATGGCAATCCGCTACGCGCATTGCGCATTGCCCGGGAACACGGCCGTTATGAGGAGGAAGGCTGGCGCGTTCGCAAGGACGGCACGTTCTTCTGGGCCAGCGTCGTCATCGACCCGATCTACGAGGATGGCAAGCTCATCGGCTTTGCCAAGATTACCCGGGACGTTACCGAGCGCCGCGAAGCCCAGCTCAAGCTCGAACGGATGCAGCAGCAGCTCGCGGAATCGCAGAAGTTCGATGCACTCGGCCAACTGACGGGCGGCGTGGCCCATGACTTCAACAATCTTCTGATGGTCATCAGCGGCAGTCTTCACACGCTGAAGAAGGCGGTTGGCGACGACCCCAAATGTCAGCGTGCGCTATCGGCGATCGAAGGGGCGACCAAGCGCGGCGCTTCTCTCACCAGCCAGTTATTGACGTTCGCGCGGCGGCAGAGCGTCGATCCGCAGGCGGTCGACGTCGCCGAACGCATCGATGCGACGCGCGAAGTCCTCGATACCGGTGTCGGCAGCGCGGTGACATTGCAGCTCGAGGTCGACGCGGGCGTTTGGCCGGTGATGGTCGACGTCACCGAATTCGAGACGGCGCTGGTCAACCTCGTCATCAACGCGCGCGACGCCATGACGGGCGGCGGCGTCATCACGATATCGGCGCACAACGACACGCCAACCGAGGCCGATACAGAATATGTCGCGATCTCGGTGGAAGATACCGGCACCGGCATCGCGCCTGATGTGCTCGGCAAGATTTTCGATCCCTTCTTCACCACCAAGCCGATCGGCAAGGGCTCGGGTCTTGGACTATCGCAGGTTCACGGCTTCGCCCATCAGGCCGGCGGAACGGTCGAGGTGGCGAGCGAGCTCGGCAAGGGCACGAGGATCACGATCCTGCTGCCTCGAATGGAGGCCGCTAACGCTGCCGGGGAGGTCGACGCCGTCGAAACCAGCGGAAGCGGCACCGTGCTGCTGGTGGAAGACAATCCTGATGTTGCAGCCGTCAGCACCGGCCTGCTCGAACAGCTCGGCTACACCGTCCGCAGGGTGGCAAGCGCCGAAGCCGCGTTGCGCGAAATCGAACTCGACAGAATAGACCTCGTCTTCTCCGACATCGTGATGCCCGGCAAAATGGACGGGCTCGGTCTGGCGCGCCACCTGAAGGCCGTAAGGCCAGGACTGCCGATCCTCCTGACCAGCGGCTATAGCGACGCAGCGCTGAACGTGCGCGGCGACTTTCCGATTCTGCGCAAGCCATACGAAATCCACGAGCTCAGCCGGGCGATCGCGAAACTGCCCCGGTGACCGCTGACTGGCCGGGCACTTAACTCCTCACAAGATCGCCTCGAACGCGCTGCGCAGCGTTTCGTGCCGGAATACAAAACCGTTGCTGAGCGCCTTGTTCGGCAACACGCGCTGGCCACCCAGCAGCAATTCATTGGCGAAATCGCCGCCGATACGGCGCAGCAGCCCGCCGGGGATGCGGAACACTGCAGGCCGGCGCAGGCGGCGGCCGAGCTCTTCAGTGAATTTCAAATTGGTGACCGGGATCGGCGCCGTCGCGTTGACGGGTCCCGAGATTTCCGAACGCGCGATGACGTGGGCGATCAGGCGGATCAGATCGTCGCGCTCGATCCACGACATCCACTGCCGTCCCGTGCCCAGCGGTCCGCCGAGGCCGAATTCGAACGGCATCAGCATTCGCGTGATGAAGCCGCCGTCGGTGCCGATCACGAGGCCGATCCGTAAGTAGACCACCCGCACGCCGTGCTCTTCCGCCGCACGCGCCGCCTTCTCCCACGCGTCGCACAGTTCATGGCTGAAACAGGCGTGGGACTTGGCGGATTCCGTCAGCACCTGGTCCTGCCAGAGCCCGTACCAGCCGATCGCCGAGCCCGAGACCAGCACGGTGGGGTTTACGTTCAAGTCGCGCGATCAGGTGGACGACGTCGCCGGTCATGTTGATGCGGGAATCCAGAATCCTGCGGCGCTTGGCTTCGGTCCATAGCCCGTTGCCGATCGGCTCGCCCGCGAGATTGACGATGGCATCGATACGGGCGTCGGTCGGGAGCTGATCGAGGCTCGTGATCAGCGTGATCGGCGGCGGCAGCATCTCGGCCTTCGCCGGATTACGCACCAGCACGATTACCTGATGCCCTGCCCCCGTCAGGCCTGCGACCAGGCGGCTGCCGATGAAGCCGGTGCCGCCGGTGACCAGCACGGTCTGCCGCGCGGGCAGTTTTTCAACCAGGCTTGCCGCTGGCGCACTCGTCATGCGCGAAAGACGCTTTGAGGCGGTGAAATCGCGCAGGCCGCACAGTGCAGCGCCAACGGCTGCCGCCGCGGCGATCAGACTGAGCCAGCTCGCGTAAGCCGATTGGATTCCGCTCGGCTGCATCGCCCAAGAGATCAGGACCGGCAGCAGCAGCACCAGAATGGCACCGTAATTGATCGCGAGCAGCGTGTGATTGATGCGTTCGCTGGCCGGCAATTTCCGGCTCATGTCCTCCTCGACGAAATCCATCAGCGTGATGACAATCTCGGCGACCAGCACTGCGATGATCAGCATGGCGAAAATGCCGTGCACCTCTAGCCAGCCCAGCACCAGGAACAACAGCGCATACAGCATGTTGCGCAACGCATGAAGCTGCAGCTCATAACGCTGCGACGGTCGCCACGCGAGCCGCTCGGTCAGTTCATGATGGTAGAACGTGTCGAACACGCCCATCACGACCTGAATAGCGATCAGGATCCAGAGCAGCGAAGTCATGATGCGGCCTCCATGAACACGGCGGACTGACGAATGAGCCGGCCAAAGCGCGGATGAACGATCTCGAGCGTGAAGCGGAACATGCCGGCGCCGAGGTCGGAATGGGTCACGGTGAGGTCGCCGGGCGTGAGCCAGGGCGGCAGCGGCAACCGCAACGGCCCGATCTGCAAGGAATAGCCGACGCTGCGAAACACCAGCGCTTCGTGCTCGACGGAAATGCGCAACGCCATGCTGACGCCGTAGCCGACATATTCTTCGAGCCCGGTCGGTCCGGCGAACCGTTTTGCGGAATGGATGACCTGCGGAAAGCCGTTGCTGCGCGCGCAGATGCGGGTCCAGATCTGGCCGCCGCTCGCCGCATCCTCGGTCACCATCACGGCCATGGGCACGCCGGTCGCGGAGCCCGTTGGCAGCGGCCCGCCGATCAGGCGCGCGAGCTGCGCCAGCCACCAGCCGGCGCGGCTAAAACTCGCCTCCTCAACTTCGCCGACATAGACGACGGTCTCGCCATCCGCAAAACGCTTGGAAAAACGCCGCCATATCGCCAGCGGCAGGCGGCCCCACTCCTCGTCGGGCAACAGATCATGGAAGCGGCGGTCGTCGAGCAGGATGGTGTTCGAGGCAGGCGTTGCGGGAAACCTGGGTAATCTGGTGGACGCCATCACACGCTCCTGCGCTGCCCCTATGCCCTATCTGGACTTCCCCGCCGGCAAGAAGCTGACGATCTTCTCGCCAAGCTTGATCAGCGCCACCAGCCTCGGCCGCGGCACATGCAGCATCTGCGTGTACCAGCGGTCGACCAGTTCGGTGAAAGCCAGCATCTCCTTCAGCCGCTTGGCCGCGACCGGGCTGATGGTCGGATCATCGGCCGCGTCGGAAACGCAGGCGCGCAGTGCATCGACGGCAGGATCGATCTCGCGCTCCTTGCGGCCGGCGGCGATCCGCGCCGCCACTTCCCAGATGTCGGTCTCGGCCTCGAAATGATCGCGGCGGTCGCCGAGGATCGGCACCCGGCGGATCAGATTCCAGGCCAGCAATTCCTTGATCGAGTTGGAGACGTTGGACCGCGCCATGCCGAGCGTCTCCGCGATATCCTCCGCCGTCATCGGCGCCTCGGCGAGGTAAAGCAGGCCGTGGATCTGGCTGACGGAGCGATTGACGCCCCACTCATCTCCCATATCGCCCCAGTGCAGGATGAACCGTTCGACGACGGCGGGGAGTTTCTTTTTGTCGGTTCTTTCTGTCATAACAGAAATATCTGACGAGACTGCACCAATGTCAAGCCAGCGTCGTGGTTTGGAGAACTGGTCCGCACGCCGGTCCCTCTGCGCAGCTTCCCAAAGCGTCCGGCCCGGGTTCCCGAAATGGAACTTGGATGTGGGGTGGTTTCCCGGTCGATCCGTTAACCGCTCAGTACCGGTCGCGTCTTAGATTCCCCTCGCACGCTGCCAGCAACGAGGTCTGGCGCGGCATCAAGGCACAGAATGCCCCATCGAAATTCCCCAAAACCCGTTGGGCCGCTGCGGCGGGTGACATCGACGGCCGTGGTCATCGCCTTTGCGCTGGTCATGACCGCCTGCATCCTCGGCGTCATGGCCTGGAAGGCGCTGGACGCCAAAAAGGCGGCGCTGGCGAGCGGCAGCTCCGATATCCAGAACCTCGCCCATTCGCTTTCCGAGCATGCCTCGCACACCATCCAGGCGGTCGACATCGCGATGGCTGGAATGGTGGACTTGCTGAAATACAGGGATCCCGATCCGGGCAGGTTCAACAGATACCTCGCTGAAACGGCGAAAACGCTGCCCCAATTGCGCGGCATCGGCGTCGCGGACGCCAAGGGCAACTGGACCTATTCGTCGTTGCCGGAAACACCGCGCCATACCATCTCGGACCGCAGCTATTTCGCCGACCATCGTGACAAACCGGACAACACGCTTCGGATCAGCGAACTGATGCAATCCCGTGTGGACGAGCGATCCTCCATGATCGTTCTTTCGAAACGCATTACCAAGCTCGACGGCAGCTTCGGCGGGGTCGTCGCCGCGGCGATCGACAAGGATTACTTCAATAACTTTTACCGGACATTCCAGCTCGGCCCCGACGGCGGCATTAGCCTGATACGGAATGATGGTGCGCTCCTGATGCGCTGGCCGCAGTCGGACAAGAGCACGGATCTCTCCAAGACCGACCTGTTCAGGAAGCATCTCAAGCAAAGCTCTGTCGGATACTACAAGATCATCTCGCCGTTCGACGGCCTCGTGAAGCACCTCGGCTATGAGGTGACGCCGCACTACCCGATGGTAGTCACCGTCGCTATGTCGGAAGACTGGCTGCTTTCCGAATGGTGGAAGGGCTTGCGGACCGACGCCATCGTCGCCGGCGTGCTGCTATGCATGATCCTGATGTTGGCGGCGCTGCTTGCCCTGCAGTTCCACTTCCGCAGCAAGACCGAGCGCACGCTGCGCGAACGCGAGGCGCACTATCGGTTGCTGGCTGACAATATCGCCGACATCATCATCATGATCGATGCCCACAGCATGCTCCGTTATGTTTCTCGTTCCGTCGAGCCGGTGCTCGGACTGCAGGCGAAGGACCTGATCGGAAAATCATGCTTCGATCTGGTCCATCCCGAGGATCGGGAAAGCGTAATGCAGGCAACCATGCGGCTTAACGGTGTCGGTGGCGTCAGCACGGTCGTGTTCCGGCACTATCGCGGCGACGGAACCCTGGCGTGGGTCGAGAGCAAATTCAAGCTGGCATCGGATACCAGCGACCCGACGCGGACGGAATTCCTCTGCGTCATCCGCGATGTCACCGAACGCAAAAGAATGGAGGATGAGCTGACCCAGCTCAACCGCCGCCTCACCCAGCTTGCAGCAACCGATGGGCTGACCGGGCTCACCAACCGCCGCACCCTCGACGGCTTCCTGCGGCGCGAGTACGAAGCCTGCGAAGAGATTTCGGTGCTGCTGTTCGATATCGACAATTTCAAGGGCTACAACGATACCTACGGACATCAGGCCGGCGACCGCTGCCTGCAGGCGGTTGCGAAGGCCATCGGCGATGCGACCGCCAACACGTCAGGCCTGTCCGCGCGCTACGGCGGCGAGGAATTCGCCGTCGTATTGCCGAACACTTCGGAAGACGATGCCTTGAAGGTTGCCGAATCCATCCGCCTGACGGTTCGGGCGCTCGGCATTCCGAACACAGCTTCGAGCCGAGGCTACATCACCATCAGCGCAGGCGGTGCCGCAAAAACCCGTTCGACAATAGACGAGGCCGCGCTGGTGGGAGAAGCCGACACTGCCCTCTACGAGGCAAAGCGCCTCGGCCGCAATCGCAGCATCGTGTATTCCTCAATCGACTTGCAATATGTCGACAGCGCCTCCATCCAGCACGATGGCGAATTCGCGTCGGGCGAACGGACGCACTGAGGCGCGTAGCTGTTATGTAGTTGTGCAAGAAGCGGCTCGCTGAACATCAGCTCTGCTAGACCGGAAAAGCCAACACCTGCTACTCCACGATTTTCCAATAGGAGTCCTTGCGGATCACCTTCCCGTTGCGAAACGTGTAGAAGTCGCAACCCCGGACCTCCTTTCTGCTGCCCTCACGGGTGGTGCCTGTGAGGGTCCATTTTGAGATGCCGGTCTTCGCAGTCGAATCCACAAAATGCTCGTCGTTGCCATAGTGGACGTCAGGCAGGCCCTCGAAGCGTGTTGCCAGCGCTTCCCGCACGTTCCGTTTGCCCTCGAAACGTGAACCCCAAGGCTTGCTTCCCCTCGGCATCTCCAGGACACAATCGTCAGAAAAGAACGTCATGATGCGATCAAGATCGTGCGCGTTGAAGGCATCGCATAGATCCATCAGCGTCGATCGAATGTCCATCGCCCGTCTCCGCCCAGTCGAATAGTTGATACTTGCTCCACGCATTCGATATCCGAATAGGGCCATTGGCGACTGGGGCGGTCAAGGTCGGAGGTCCGAAAGCGGGCCCGGTTCGAGCATGCATCGACGTTATATCGTCGGCAGAACCGAGAACCGCTCCCCTGCCCGTCGCAGCTTCAGCATCTCGGGGTTGCCGGCGTCGTCCTGTACCGTCTCGACCCGCGCCGATGACGGCCCTCGCCGGCAGGCCGAGATCATCGCGGTCACCGGCTCCGCGGGACCTGCGAACACCGCCTCGACACAGCCGTCCCTGCGGTTGCGCACCCAGCCTTCGAGATCGCGCGCCCGCGCCGTATCGTCGACCCAGGCGCGATAGCCGACGCCCTGCACCCGGCCGCTTATCGTGACATGACGAATTGCATCGCTCATTTATTCTTCAACCCGAGAAATTCGCCGGAGCGTGCCTTTACATCGGCATCGCGCATGGCCCGGCTGGTCAACTCGGCAGACGCAAGGCCGTTCAAATTTTTCGGCGAGGTTCCCTCGCGCAACGCCTTCAGCGTCTGGTAGACGGCCTGCGTCGCGGCGGCGAATGGTGCGTGGCCCTGCAGCGCGATCCGCACGCGTTGACCGGCGAGATAATCCAACGCCGTCATGTCCTCGGGCGCGCCGCCGAGAACGATCGGCAATCTCGTCGCGGCGGAAACCGCTTCCAGCTCGCTCCGGCCCTTGATGCCGGTGAGGAACAGCGCATCGACGCCCGTGGCCTCATAGGCTTTCGCTCGTGCGATCGCATCGTCAAGGCCGGTGACGGACACGGCGCCGGTGCGGCCCATGATGACCAGCGAGGGATCGCTGCGACCATCAAGCGCGGCCTTCATCTTGCCAACGCCCTCCTCCAGCGTGATCATTTGCGTTCCGGTTTGCCCAAACGCCGGCGGCAGCAGCGTGTCCTCGATGGTGAGGCCGGCGGCGCCGGCGGCCTCGAGTTCCTGAACGGTGCGGCGGACGTTGAGCGCGTTGCCATAGCCGTGGTCGGCGTCGACCAGCACCGGCAGTGTCGAGGCGCGCGACATCCGCCGCATCTGCTCGGCGAGCTCGGTCAACGTGATCAGGGCAATATCGGGATCGCCGAGCACGGCCAGCGAGGCCACCGAGCCGCCGAACATGCCGAGTTCGAAGCCGAGGTCTTCCGCAATGCGGATCGAGGTCGCGTCATAGACCGACCCCGGCCGGATGCAGGTGGAGCCGGTGAGGATGGCGCGCAATCTCTGGCGGCGCTGACGGAAAGCCATGGTGCCCTCAGTTCTATCTTCCGTCATTGCGAAGAGCTCGCGACAAAATTGCAAAGCAATTTTGCGCTGAAGCGACGAGGCAATCCATAGTTCCTTTGCCGCACGATGGATTGCTTCGCTACGCTCGCAATGACGGGGGTTGCGCCTACGCAAACTCCAATATCAACGCGTCCACCGCCAGTGTCGCGCCGGCCGCGGCGTGGATCTTCTTCACGGTGCCGTCGCGCTCGGCGCGCAGCACGTTCTGCATTTTCATCGCCTCGACCACGGCCAACGTCTCGCCGGACTTGACCTCCTGCCCTTCGGCGACCGCAATCGACACCACGAGCCCGGGCATCGGGCACAACAGCTTCTTGCCGGTATCGGCGGCCGACGTCACCGGCATTAGCCGCGCCGCTGTGGCCTCGCTTTCAGTGAAGACGTTCACTGCAACTTCAAAGCCTTGATGCGCCAGGCGGAAGCCGTTCGGGATCGCGCGCACCTGCATCGCCACGAAGTGGCCGTCGATCGTGCCGTGCCAGACCGGTTCGCCAGGGGTCCAGGTCGAGACCAGATTGTGCGGGTTGCCGGGCAGGCTATCGGCGCCGATGAAGCGCACCGCAATGCCGTCGGCCTCGCGTGCCACGTCGAGCGCGATTTCGTCGCGGTCAAGCCATACCGCACGGCGGCGCTCGCGCTGCACCAGGCGGCCGCTCATCTGGCCCGAAATCTGCCGCTTGCGCTCGCCGAGCACGTGATCGATCGCGGCGCCAACGGCGGCCAGCCGTCGCGCGATCTCTCCTTCCGGCGGGCGCGCGGAAAACCCTTTTGGAAATTCCTCCGATATGAAGCCGGTCGACAGCTTGCCCTCGCGCCAGCGCGGATGGTTCATCAGCGCCGACAGAAACGGAATGTTGTGCCTGATGCCATCGACGTAAAACGCATCGAGCGCAGTGGCCTGTGCCTCGATCGCGGCGGCCCGTGACGGCGCATGCGTCACGAGCTTGGCAATCATCGGATCGTAATGGATCGAGATCTCGCCGCCTTCCTGCACGCCGGTATCGTTGCGGACGGTGACGCCGTCCTGGCTCGCTTCCGCCGGCGGCCGGTATTTCACCAGCCTGCCGATCGACGGCAGGAAGTTGCGGAACGGATCCTCGGCATAGACGCGCGATTCCACCGCCCAGCCGGTCAACGTGACGTCCTTCTGCGCGATGGAAAGCTTCTCGCCGGCGGCGACCCGGATCATCTGCTCGACCAGATCGATGCCCGTGACCAGTTCGGTGACGGGATGCTCGACCTGCAGACGGGTGTTCATCTCCAGGAAGTAGAAGCTCTTGTCCTGGCCGGCGACGAATTCGACGGTGCCGGCCGAATCGTAATTCACCGCCTTGGCCAGAGCGACCGCCTGTTCGCCCATCTTGCGGCGGGTGGTCTCGTCGAGCAGCGGCGATGGTGCCTCCTCGATGACCTTCTGGTTGCGGCGCTGGATCGAACATTCGCGCTCGCCAAGATGGATCACATTGCCATGCTTGTCGCCGAGCACCTGGATTTCGATGTGGCGGGGATCGACGATGAACTTTTCGATGAAGACGCGATCGTCGCCGAACGATGATTTCGCTTCGGCCTTGGCGAGATTGAAGCCTTCGGCGACTTCCTTCTTCGAATGCGCGATCCTCATGCCCTTGCCGCCGCCGCCGGCGGAAGCCTTGATCATCACGGGATAGCCGATCTCGTCGGCGATCTTCACCGCGTGCTTGTCGTCCTCGATCACGCCGAGATGGCCGGGTACGGTGGAGACCTTGGCCTTGGCGGCTGCCTTCTTGGATTCGATCTTGTCGCCCATCGCGGCAATGGCGCCGGGATTGGGACCGATGAAGACGATGCCCGCCTTGGCGAGTTCGCGCGGAAACGCCTCGCGCTCGGACAGGAAGCCATAGCCAGGATGTACGGCTTCCGCGCCGGTCTTGCGGCAGGCATCGATAATCCGGTCGATCAACAGATAGCTCTCGGCCGCTGCCGGCGGGCCGATCAGCACGGCGTCATCGGCCATTTCGACGTGCAGCGCATCGCGGTCGGCCTCGGAATACACCGCGACCGTCTCGATCCCCATACGGCGCGCAGTCTTGATGACCCGGCAGGCGATCTCGCCGCGATTTGCGATCAGAATTCTCTTGAACATGTTCTTCTTGCTTGAGCTTTGGGCGGGATCCTCCCCCGCAATGAGACATGCGGGACGCGGGTAACACACCCGTCGTACAGCAAAAATCGGTGGAGGCAACGGTCTCGTACCGGCTTCGCGGTGCCGCCCGGCGGTAATTCAGCCGGAATAGGAGCTGAACCGGCCTCGCGCATAAGCGTGGGATACCGCTTTCATCAGCTCGCCGACCTCGGATTCCAGATATTCGTTGGCCACGATCAACGCGCGGATCGTCGCCCTCATATCCCCACCACAGGCAGAAATGGCCTGATCTACAGCGGCTTCCAGCTCGTCGTTCTCTTCGGACTTCGGCTGTGAAGAGGACGACATGGCAGCATTCCGTGTTGAGCGACGCCGCCCATGTTCCTCTTTCGTTCTTACGAAGTCAATGGGCCGCTGGTCGGTGGCTCGCAACGGCGCTCACGGTTTTCCCCAGCCTGCTTCGCTCGCGCCCATTAGCGCCGGCATCTTGGTTCAATCACATCACCTTATGCTAGAAGGCAGCGCCGGGTGTGGAATTGATTTGAAATGAAACAGATGCGGTCACGAATTCTTCTGATTGCGGCGTTGCTGTCGATGCTCCTTCCGACCAGCCAGAGTTCGGCCGCTACCGCCATCGTCCGGGATGGCAACACGCTTCAGTTGGGTAACGTCATCTACCGTCTCGACGGGATCGATGTCCCGTCCATCGACCAGCTCTGCATTGACGAGCACGCCGATAGCTGGACCTGCGGTATCGAGGCGCGCGATCAACTGACCAAGCTGATCGGCGGCAAACAAGTCCGCTGCGACGATCTGGGTGCGGACCCGACCTACAAGAAGCGGCGCATCGGCGTATGTAAAATCGAGGGCGAGACAACCAGCCTGAGCCAACTGCTTGTCCAAAAGGGTTTTGCATTGAATATTGAAGCGTCCGCAAGCGGACGCTTCAAGCCGGATGAAGCCCGTGCCCGGGAAGACCGCCATGGGCTGTGGAAGGGCTGCTTCGCCGCGCCGCGCGAGTTCCGCGCGGCCAAAAAGGACGGCCCCTTGCTCGGCGCCGCGTGCCGGGCCGATCGAGATCGCGAAATCCGCGAGGCATTGTTCCCCGAGGATCTCGTGATGCCGGCGAGATGCAACATCAAGGGCAAATACGCGGTGCGCGCGCGCGTCACCGGGAACCTCGGCATCTACCACCTGCAGGCGTGCCGATCCTATCCGGGATTGAAGCCGGACCGCTGGTTCTGTTCCGAGGAAGATGCGCAAGCTGCGGGGTTCCGCAGGGCCTATAACTGCCGGTCAACCACCAAGAGCAAATGAGGCTGGCAAACGCGCCGGCTCTTGTGTGAAAGTGGCCGGCAGAGGTTGCCGGCACGCATGACCCCTTCCGACACGACGAACATCCTGCCTGAAGCTGCCGCCGCCGAGCGTTTGCGGCAACACCTGCAGAAAATCGCGAGCGAGCGCGACAGCGCCCATCGTGCCTTGCAGGAGCGCGAAGCGGAACTGGCGCGGATCCAGCGCATCGCCGGTGTCGGCGGTCTCGAAATCGATTTCCGTGACGGCGTCAAGAACCGTCGCTCCCCCGAATATCTTCTGGTTCACGGGCTGCCGCCGGAGGCGGCCAACGAGACCTACGAGGAATGGGTCAGTCGAATCCATCCCGAGGATCGCGAGCGAACGGTCCAGCACCTGTTCGGCGTATTGAAGAGCCAGAGCGAAGACTATTCGGCCGAATACCGGATCGTGCGGCCGAACGACGGCGCGATGCGCTGGATCCGCGTCGTAGGCAAGATCGAGCGCGACCGCGACGGCCGCGCGCTTCGCTTGGTCGGCGCCGATTGCGACGTCACCGCACAAATGCTGGCGCAGGCAACCTTGCGCGAAAGCGAGGAGCGCTTCCGCCTGATCGCCAACAGCGCGCCGGTGCCGATCTGGGTCACCAAGCTCGACCGCACGCGTTCCTTCGCCAACCAGGCCTATGTCGATTTCCTCGGGCTGCCGTTCGAGGAAGCCATCGTGTTCGACTGGCGCAAAAGGCTGCATCCGGATGACGCGCCGCGCATCGTGCAGGAATCCGTCGCGGGCGAGGCCTCGCTGAAGCCGTTCGTGCTGGAGGCGCGCTACCAGCGCGCCGACGGCGAATGGCGGTGGCTGCGCTCGGAATCCCAACC
Source organism: Bradyrhizobium icense (assembly GCF_001693385.1). Taxonomy (NCBI): domain Bacteria; kingdom Pseudomonadati; phylum Pseudomonadota; class Alphaproteobacteria; order Hyphomicrobiales; family Nitrobacteraceae; genus Bradyrhizobium; species Bradyrhizobium icense. Next base: position 3,694,333 of record NZ_CP016428.1, on the reverse strand, counting down.
GCGCTGGGATCCGACCGGCAAGCACATTGGGTTCATCGGCGTCGCCCACGACATTACGTCGGCCAAGCAGGCCGAGCACGATCTGCGCCGGCTGAATGAGATCCTCGAAATGCGGATCACCGAGCGAACCGCGCAGCTCGAATCCAGCGAAGCCCAGATGCGGGCGATCTTCGAGACCAGCCATCAATATCAGGCGCTGCTGAACCAGCACGGCGACGTGCTCTATGCCAACCAGACGGCGCTGGCCGGAATCTGCGCCGACGCCGGCGCGGTGGTCGGCCAGCCGTTCTGGGAAACGCCGTGGTTTACCGCCACCTCCGGCATGCGCGATGCCGTCCGCGACGCCTTCATCACCGTAATGCGGGGCGAAGAGGTCAAGATCGAGATGCTGCTGCATCTGCCGATCGGCGACCGCTATTTCGATTTCGCGATGCGCCCGCTGCACGACCGGTACGGCACCGTCATCGGCGCGGTGCCGGAGGCCATCGACGTCACCGAGCGCCGCCAGGGCGAGGAAGCGCTGCGCCAGTCGCAGAAAATGGAAGCGGTCGGACAGTTGACTGGCGGCGTGGCGCACGATTTCAACAATCTGCTGACCATCATCCGCTCCGCGACGGATTTCCTGCGCCGCCGCGAATTGCCGGAAGAGCGGCGCCGGCGCTACATCGACGCGATAGCCGAGACCGTGGAGCGCGCCTCCAAGCTGACCGGGCAGTTGCTGGCGTTCGCCCGCAGGCAGCCGCTGAAGCCGCAGGTGTTCAACGTCGGCACCCAGGTTGAGTCAGTCGCACAATTGATCCGTCCCCTCGTCGGCGCCCGGATCCGGATCGATGTCGACATCGTCGATCTCAGCTGCTTCGCAATCGCCGATATCGCGCAATTCGAAACCGCGCTGATGAATCTCGCGGTCAACAGCCGCGATGCCATGGACAGCGAGGGCCGGCTGACCATTCAGGTCCGCAAGGTGAATGCCATACCGCCGCTGCGTGCCCAGCCCGCCCGCAGCGGCGACTTCGTCGCCATCACCGTGACCGATACCGGCTGCGGCATTGCCCCTGCCCTTCTCGAGACGATCTTCGAGCCGTTCTTTACCACCAAGGAAGTCGGCAAGGGCACCGGCCTCGGGCTGAGCCAGGCGTTCGGCTTTGCCAAGCAATCCGACGGCGACATCGCGGTCGCGAGCGAGCCCGGCCGGGGCGCGACGTTCACGATCTACCTGCCGCAGGCCGCGGTGCCGGCCGACGCGGTCGAGGCTGCCGCGACCGGCAGCGAACCCGCCGCCCGCGGCCGCGGCTACCGCGTCCTCGTGGTCGAGGACAATGACGACGTCGGCCAGTTCTCCACCGAGCTGTTGGAAGATCTCGGCTACACCGTGCGCCGCGTCGCCAGCGCGGACGCCGCGCTCGCAATCCTGGCCGAGGACGAGTTTTCCGCCGACCTGGTGTTTTCCGACGTCATCATGCCCGGCATAAACGGCGTCGAGCTCGCCGGCATCGTGCGCGAACGCTATCCCGGCCTGCCCGTGGTCCTGACCAGCGGTTACAGCAACGTGCTGGCGGAAAGCGCCCACCGCGGCTTCGAGCTGATCCAGAAACCTTATTCGGTAGAGCTGCTGTCGCGGATTCTCAGGAAGGCGATTTCCGAGGCGCGGCGCTAGGGCAGCTCACGCCGCGGCCTCGACGCCGGCCTCCCCCGTCGCCAGTAGCACGCGGATCTCCTGGGCTGGACGCGCGGCGCTGAACAGATAGCCCTGCATTTGCGTGCATCCGAGATTCTGCACGGTCTCGCGCTGCTGCAACGTCTCGACGCCTTCGGCGGTCGTGATCATGTTGCGGTCGGCGGCGATGCTGACCACCGCGCGGATGATCGAGGCCGACGAGGAATTGCGCGTCACTTCCTTGACGAAGGAGCGGTCGATCTTGATCTTGTCGAACGGGAAGCGCTGCAGATATTGCAGCGATGAATAACCGGTGCCGAAATCGTCGAGCGCGATGTGAATGCCGAGCGCGCGGAGCTGGTTCAGCGTCGTAAGCGCGGCGTCGTCGTCCGCAATCAGGACGGCTTCGGTGATCTCCAGCTCCAGCCGGCGCGGGTCGAGCCCGCTCTCGGTCAGCGCCGCGGCGACCTTCAGCGAAAGCGTCTCTGAGCGGAACTGGACTGGCGAGACGTTGACGGCGATGCGGACATGGGCCGGCCAGGCGGCGGCTTCGGTACAGGCGGTGCGCAACACCCACCGCCCGATCTCCTCGATCAGGCCGGTCTCCTCGGCGACCGGTACGAAGTCGGCGGGCGAAATCATGCCGCGCACCGGGTGCCGCCAGCGCAGCAGCGCCTCGCAGCCGGTGACGCCGTCGCCGCGCAGATCGACCTGCGGCTGATAATGCAATTCGAACCCGCCCTGCACCAGCGCCTCGCGCAAGTCCGCCTCCAACTCGCGGCGATGATTGGCCTGCTGCTCCATCTCCGGATTGAAGAAGCGATAAGTCCTGCGGCCGGCGGCCTTCGCCGCATACATCGCGAGATCGGCGTTCTTCAGGAGATCGAACAGGTCCGAGCCGTCGCGCGGGGCAATCGCGATACCGATGCTGGCATCGCTGGAAAGCTGATGGCCATGGCAATCGAACGGGGTACGCAGTGCCTGATAGATCCGCGCGACCAGCGCGTGAACGTCCTCGGAGCTCCCGATGTCGTGCTGCAGGATGGCGAACTCATCCCCGCCGAGGCGGGCGATGAAGTCTTCCGGGCCGACCGACTGGCGCAACCGCTCCGCAACGCCCTTCAGGAACTCGTCGCCGATCAGATGTCCCAGCGTGTCGTTGATGCGCTTGAACTCGTCGATGTCGATATAGAGGATCGCGAACTCGCACCCCTCGGTTTCCAGCAGCAGTCCCTCCGCATGGCGCTGGAACAGGGTGCGGTTCGGCAGATTGGTCAGCGCGTCGTAATGCGCGAGATGCTCGATCCTGGCTTGGTCGCGACGCCCTTCGGTGACGTCTTCCAGCGTCGTGGCCCAGCCGCCGTCCGCCGAGCGCTTGAAGATCAGCCGGATCATGCGCCCGTCCGGCGTCGAGGTTACAGTGTCCTGAACCAGGCTGCCATTGGGATCGAGGAAGCGGTCGCAATAGGCGTCGACGTCGCCGAGAAAGGAGCCGCGTTCCTGACGGTGCCGGATCAGGTCGCGCAGATGACAGCCGGGTTTGACGACCTCCGGCGACAGCCCGAACATTTCGATATACTGGCGGTTGCAGATCACAAGACGGCCGGAGGCATCGAACAGCAACAGGCCCTGCGTCATGTTGTTGATGGCGGTGTCGAGATGCTGGCTCTTCTCCGAAAGCTTGCGCTGCGCGGCGGCATGCTGGCCGCGGAGCTGGCGCACGATCAGAAAGACCATGCCGATCACGACGATGATTGCCAACGCTGCCGCGAAAAATTGCAGCCTGGTCTGCGCCCGCCAGTCGGCCAACGCAGCCTCCGTTCGGGTAGTCGCGACGATCAGGATCGGAAAGTGCATGAGCGACTTGACCGCGCCGACCTTGTCTTCCGCCCGCCTCGCGCTGGTGAAGCGCCCGGATATGTTGCCATCCACGGCCAGCGCGCGTTGGAAGGCCTCGGTTTCGGCGACATTGAAGCCGATCAGGCTGTCGTCCTTGGGATAGCGGGCAATGATGGTGCCGTTGCGGTGAATCATCGAGATCGCGGTATCGCTGTTGAGCTCCAGCGATCCGACAAAGGCCTCGAAATGCGAAGGTTCGACGCCACGGCTGGCAAATCCGATGATCTCGCCATTGCGGCCGACGATCTTGCGCGCAAATAGCGTGGTCCAGTTCCTCGTCACCTTGCTGACGACCGGATCGACGATCACGTCTCGCGTCGATCTTCCCGACGTGAACTCCTTGAAGTACTGGCGGTCCGCGATGCTGAGATCGGGGACTGGCCACATCTCGGAGGAGTTGATCAGCCATCCCTTGGCGTTCCACAGGTTCAGCGCGCCGACATGGGGCAGCGCCGAAAGCTTGCTGCGCAGCATCTCGTGCACGCTCAAGGTCGACATTCTCTGTTCGAACTTTTCCGACGTATCGACCCCGTCGGCCCGCATGGCGGCGACGACGTCCTCGTGCACGTGCTGTAGATCGCTCAATTGCTGGTCGAAATGCCGTGACAGCAAGAGCGCGCTGTTGTTGAGTTCGCGCTCGGCGACTTCCAGCGCCCGCTCGCGGTACTGCAGGGCAAAATAGCCGGTGCCGAGCATGATCGCGATCACGAGCCCCGCGGCGCTCAGGATCAGCCACTGGATCGCACTCAGCCTGATCCGCCACGGCATGCCGCGACCGAACAGCGGCTGGCTCTCCGCGATGACGTCTTTCGATGGATTATTCAGCATTTTCGCTGCCCCCACAGGCGCTCGTTGTAGGGACCACAAGCCAAGAGGCGGTTAGCAAAATGAGTTATCGAGGGGTTAAGACGGCCGCGGAATCACGCGGATTCCGCCATCTCGTCTTCCTTGAGACTGCACTCGATCAGCGCGCCGTCGATCGTGAACTTCGAAAACAGCGAGCCCGGCGTCGAAGCCTGCAGCGCCGCGAAAAACTGCGAGTCTCCGGGACTGCGCAGGAAAAACCGGATGTGGCTCGCCGACATCGTGTCTCTCGACAGCCATACGATGCCCGAGAACAGCGCCACCATCGTCTGGGCATACTGGCCGGCATCCGCGATGCCGAGTTCGTAAACCGGCGACACCACGATAAAGCGCGCGCGGAGGATGGGATCTGGAAACTTGCTCATCATCAGGCGGCTGACCTGGCAGGCCGCGTGGACGCGTTCGCCATCGGACAGGCAGTAGAGACTGGGGTGATCGCCTTCCCTGGTCAGCCCGTCATAAGCCGCAAAGCTTCCCGTCGAAAAGGTCGAAAAATCCTCTCCGACGCTTTCGGCGTCTTTCTTCCACTGGCCCTTGATCGACCGCCAGGACCTGTCCGGCTCTTTCATCGGCAGAAGGCGCATGACTAACCAGGGGTTAATGCAGAAGTTGATGCCGGCATTTTACGGGCAGCGGCTAAACGTTTGCTTACGCTGGCGCCCGGTGCGCAAATATTTGTTCGGCCCGAAAGGAAGTCGAACAGATTGCGAAGGTGCTCACGTGGGGCGCCGACGAGCATGAGGCCCCGTCTGTGGCTTACATTCTTCGAGACGCCCGCGCTGCGGGCGCCTCGGGATGAGCGGTTTGAGCAGCCATGACGCAATAGAACGAGTGCTCTATGCCGCGGCCTCGTAATTGACTTCAGTCTCCGCGATCTTGGTCAGGGTTTCGTCGGTCTTTTTCTCTTCGGCAAGCGTCTGATCGATCAACTTCACGGCTTGCGGATTGTTGAGCTTTTGTGCCCAGGCTTTCAGGGTGCCGTAACGAGAAATCTCGTAATGCTCGACCGACTGGGCGGCGGCCAACAGGCCGGCATCGAGCGCGGGCGTGTCGGCATACTGCTCCATGATGTCCTTGCCTTCGTCGATGATGCCCTCGATCGCTTCGCACTTCTTGCCGCGCGCTGGCTTGCCGAGAAGCTCGAATATCTCTTCCAGCCTTTCGACCTGCTCCTCGGTCTCTTCGTGGTGCTTTTCGAAGGCGGCCCGGAGCTTGTCCGAAGTGGCGGCCTTCGCCATTTTCGGCAGCGCCTTCAGGATCTGCTTCTCGGCGTAGTAGATATCCTTGAGCGTATCCAGGAACAGTTCATTCAGGTCTTTGTCCGGCATGGCTTCCTCCATTGATGGGTGCGCTGACAACATGGGACCGAATGAAATGGTTCCTAAAGCGCCCGTCGAAGGCGCTACCCGCCCCCCGCCGCAAGATCGATCAGGGCAATTCCAAGGTCGGGCCTCTTCTTGCGTCGAAGCGCTGCCGGCGCTTCGGTCAAGATCACTTCGAGCGTCGGCCTGACGGTTGCCGCCAGCAGATGACCACCGCGTGTCGAACCGTCGGAAAGGCCGAGCACGACATGGACGTGCAGGCTGGGCTTGCCGTCGTCGCCTGCGGCGATGTCGCCGATCGCGCTGAGGACTTCGCACTGCTCGTCGACCTCGATCTTCCGGTAGTTCTTCGCGGCGACGTCGAACCAGCCGACCGTCGCCCGTTCGAAGGCGCCGATCGCGGTCAGCGAGGCCGCGGAAATTCCGGATTTTTCGGCGAACCGGGTGAGCGCGGCAAACGCCTCCTCTCCCGTGTCCAGAATGACGACGTGAACCTGCGCCTCGTGATCGGCGACGATAAGCATGCTCTTCATGGCGACCTCATGGGTTGCGGTCAGTCTTACTGCTTCATAGCTGCTCAAACCCTCATCCTGAGAAGCCCGCCTGGTGTGCCGGCCTTCCCTCACCTCCTCGATGACCTTCGCACTGAACGCTTCGGTCACCCGGATCCTGAGATTGAGCTGTCTCGGTAAATCGGTACTGCGGGGCATCGTTCCCAACGGGCCGGGAGGGCGTGTGATCGCGGCCGCTATTCCGGCCACACAAAAGTGGTGCGTTTGCTGATTGAGCACCTTTGGCGGAACAGAAGCCGGAACAGAAACCTCACATCCGTTTGAAACGAGCCGATCACGAGATCGGAACGGCCAACATCGCTGTTTGTTGGCCCCGCGTAAGCACAACGGAGGCAACCCATGAACTTGAAGCTCCTAGCCGCAGCGGCGGTTCTTTCGACTGCGGTCGCAGCGCCAGCACTGGCGCAGGATCCTCACGGACGGTCGGATGCCATCCGTAAACCGCAGACCCAGGACCGGGTTTATCACCGCCACAGCGGATTCTGGCCGGGTGAGATAGCCGCCGGCGTGGTCGGCGGCACGGCCGGCGCGATTGCGACAGCTCCGTTCCGAAATGACGTCTACGCCTACAATGATGGCTATTATGGGCGTCGCTACTATGGCAGCTACAGTAGCGGATTCGTCTGTCAGCCCGGAACGACGTTCATCGGCGAGGACGGCCGGCGTCACATCTGTCAGTAGCCAACACGACAGGCCTTGAAGAAGAGGCGGTCAAATACGCCTCTTCTCTTTTGGTTTTAGCGATTACCCTGAAGATTTAGCGATTGTCTGAAGTCTTCTTTCCGGGTGGATCGCCGCCGCGGTCGACCCGGCTCACGCGCTGGGCGCGCTCCTTGTCCTTGGGTTGCTCCTGTCCCCGTTGATCACGGACGATGCCCTGGTCGTCGCTGCCATCGGACGATCCGGGATCGGTCGGTTCGGGCTCTGTCGCTTGCCGATGTTGCTCCTTGCCTTCCCGAACTAACAGTTCGTCGCCGAGCATTTGCCCGATGATCTGTTTGGTCTGAGCCTCGACCTTCTCATGGAACTTGCTCATGGCGGGCCTCCTTCCATCGAAGAACGACGTCAGGCGGCAATGTTTCCACGTGTTTTCGAGCAGGATTTTACCGGGACCGGCAATGCTCCCCGACTCCGAGGTCGGTTCCGCACAAGTGTCGCCAAATGGACCTACAGCATTCCCATGTCCAGCATGCCCGGCAGTTGCGCGAGCGGCAGCGCGGCGGCGCCGACCAGGGTGGCGACCAGCGCCGCAAGGCGACGGTTGCTGTGGCGCTTGCCGCGCATCTGGCTGGCGATCCATTCCAGCACCTTGGTGTCGATGTTGGCGGCCTTCACCGGCGCCCAGCTCTCGATCGGCGTATCCGGCGACAGCGCCACCGTGCGCGGCGGCACCGGCAGGCCGGACTCGGAAGCGGCATGGTGGGCGACCGCCTTGGCCAACAAATCGTCGAAACGTCCGTCGTCGGTGCGTTCCGCGGCCGCATCGCTGATTTCGAACAACGCTTCGACTTCGGCGCGGCTCACCGGCTCATGTTCGACGGCGCTCACGGTCAGGATGCGTACGCACCAAGCGGCGTCATCGGCATCGAGCGCGCGGGAGAAATGGATGCGGCCCTTGGTCGTGGGGCCCTCGCCGGTGATCACGCCATCGCGCACGATGGTGAGCGCATAAGCGGCGGTCTTGCGGCAGGATGGTTGAAGGGATGTTTCAGCGGCTACAGCCGTCGGGGCAGACATAGTTGCACTTCTCAATTTCAATTCCAGTCCAGCATTTCCATACGGGGCATGAACGAGCGGTTAACGACTCGAAACCCGCATTCCGAGATTTTTACATGGTTGCCAATTGGTCGCTGTGAGGTCCGTCACGGTTCAGCCAAAGCACGCTCGGGTGCAAAATGGCCCGGCGTGATGCGGGCCATAAAAGGCAATATCTGGGCAGCAACGGCAAAAAAGTGGAGCAGCGATGAAAAGATCGCGACCAAACAACAGGATGGCCCCCGAATCTACTTCCTCCATCGAATGCAGGAGCCAACGGTTCTTTTCGTCGCAGAGGCGCGGATCAAAAGAAGATGCTAGGAGTTCCGGGCTTGCTGAGAAGGATCTCACCTTCTGCGCTAGCCGGTTCACTTAACCGCTTCAGACTCCTATAATGTTGAAGACAAATTTCCCCCGTAACTTGAATAACATGAGGTGAAACCATGGCACTCCAGATTGGCGCAACCGCCCCCGATTTCGAAGCTGAGACCACCGAAGGGAAAATCAAATTCCATGACTGGATCGGCAATAACTGGGCGCTCTTGTTCTCGCACCCGAAGGATTTCACGCCGGTTTGCACCACCGAACTCGGCGCTCTCGCGAAGTTGAAGCCGGAATTCGACAAGCGCGGCGTCAAGCTGATGGGCTTGAGCGTCGATCCTGTCGACCGGCATTCGAAATGGTCCGAGGACATCAAGGAGACGCAGGGCGCGGCGCCGAACTATCCGATGATCGGCGACATCGATTTCAACGTCTCCAAGCTTTACGACATGCTGCCGGCCTCAACGTCGGGCGATCCGCTCACGCGCACGCCCGCCGACAACCAGACAGTCCGCAACGTGTTCGTCATCGGGCCGGACAAGAAGATCAAGCTGGTGCTGGTCTATCCGATGACCACGGGCCGCAACTTCGCAGAAATCCTCCGCGCGATCGATTCCCTGCAGATGACGGCCAAGCATCGCGTCGCAACGCCGGCCGACTGGAAACAGGGCGAGGACGTCATCATCGCAGGCTCCGTCAGCGACGACGAGGCGAAGACGATCTATCCGGCCGGCTGGAAGGCGCCGAAGCCGTATATCCGGATCGTGCCGCAGCCGAAGTGACGGTTGCGATTGAGCGCGTAGCGATCAATCGAAACCGTCATCCCGGGATGGTGCGCAAGCACTAGACCCGGGATCTCGAGATTCTCTGGTGCGCAATTGCGCACCAGAGTTCGGTGCTTCGCACCGCCCCGGAATGACGTGGTAACAGGGCACCAGCCAGTTCATCACGAGCAACCGCTACGCTTCCGTCAGGCGGCGCGGACGCGGTCGAGGAATTTTTCGACCTCGGCCTTCAGGTGCAGGCTTTCGCTCGACAGATTCTGTGCCGAGGCAAACATCCGGCTCGACGTCTCGCCGGTCTCGTCGGCGCCCTGCGCGGCGTTGCGGATGTTGGCGGCAACATCGGCCGTGCCGCTCGCCGCTGCACGCACGCTCTGCGCGATGTTCTGGGTCGCGCCGCGCTGCTGCTCGACCGCCGCCGAGATCGAGGTGGCGATGTCGCTGATGCGCTCGATGGTCTGGCCGATCGCCTTGATCGCGCTGACCGACTCTTCGGTCGCAAGCTGCATGCTGCCGATCTGGCTGGAGATCTCCTCGGTCGCCTTCGCGGTCTGGCCAGCCAGGCTCTTGACCTCCTGCGCCACTACGGCAAAGCCGCGGCCGGCATCGCCTGCCCGCGCCGCCTCGATGGTGGCGTTGAGCGCCAGGAGGTTGGTCTGCTCGGCAATCGAGGTGATCAATTTCACCACGTCGCCGATCCGGGCGCCGGCTTCCGACAATTCGTTGATGCGCTGGTCGGTGGCGACGGCCTGCTTGACGGCGTCGGCCGCGATCCCGTTCGATTCCTGGACCCGGCGGGTGATTTCGGCGATCGAGCTGGAGAGCTCGTCGGAGGCTGCCGCCGCGGTGCGGACATGCTCGGAGGCGGTCTCGGAAGCGCCGGCCGACTTGCCGGACAGGCTTGCGGTGGTGCGCGCGGTGTCGGTGAGCTGCCGCGCGACGCGCTCGAACTCGCCGGAGGAGTTCAGCACCTTGTCGAGGATGCCGCCGACGCTGGTCTGGAACTCATCGACGAAGCCGCGCAGCTCGGACTTGCGCTGCTCGGCCGCGGCAGTGGCGGCTGAGGTCTGTTCGTCGCGCATGCGCCGACGCTCGACCGAGTTGCTCTTGAAGACCGCAAGCGTACGCGCAATCTCGCCGATCTCGTCCATCCGGTCGTCACAGTCGATTTCGACGTCGGTGTCGCCATTGGCGATGGCGGTGAGCGAAGCCGTGACCGAGGTGAGCGGCTTGGTCACCTGGCGCACGAGCAGCAAGGTCAGGAGCATCACCAGAAGCGCCGCGACGCCGGCTGCAATGGCCATGTTCTGAATGGCGTGCGACAGCATGCTCTCGAAGTGAGCCATGGGAATGCCGACATACAGGAGCCCGATCACCTTGCCGGCCGGATTCATGATTGGATAGTAGGCCGTCATGAACGTCCTGCCGAACAGCGTCGCCGGGCCGCGATAGGCCTCTCCGCGGCGCACCACCGCCTGCCCGGGATGGTCGGCCGCGAGCTGGGTGCCGACGGCGCGGTCGCCGTTCTCCTTCTTGACGTTGGTGGTGCGGCGGACGAACTGGTTACTGGCGTCGTCATAGACGAAAAGCGTCGCGTTGCCGCCGGCATAGCCCACCGCGCGATCGACGATCGCGTGGTCCTTGAACTCGGGCATCTTCGGAATTTCGGCGCGCGCGACGGCCCCATCCTTGATGGTGATCTTGGCGTCACCGTAAGTCTCGGCAAATGCCAGCCCCAGCGTGCGCAGGTTGACCTCGATGTCCCGGAGCGCCCGGTCGCCAAATTCGGAGGTCAGTGACCAATGGGCCGCCCCTACCACCAGCGCGGTATTCACCGCGATCAGGAGGATCGCACAGATGACAGCCTTGGTACCGAGGCGCAGCTTGAGCGCCGGCAGGAACTTTCCAACAGATTGCGTGGCCATGACGAGAAATCCCCCAAAATCGCGCCCAATCTGACCTGTTTTGCTTACGATCGCCTTAATGGCCACAACCCAGGGAAAATACTGATAAGCCTCACGAAATTTATACGTGCAAGCGAGTCGAACGCTCTACTTCAAACTGAGCGGCGGTTGACCACCAGCACCGCCGCCGCGCAGGCGGCCATGCCGGCGACAGAGACCGCGTCCAACCGCTCGCCGAACAGCAGGTAGGCCATCAGCGACGTCACAGCGGGCACCAAATAGAACAGGCTCGCTACCGACGTCGCGGCCGAGCGCCGGATCAGCCAATAGAGCAGCCCGATCGATCCGATCGACAGGACGACCGTAAGCCAGGCCAGCGCCAAGATGAACTCGGTGGTCCAATGCACTTCGTTGGTCTCGAACAGCCATGCGCCTAGACCGAAGAAAATCGTCACCGCGACGTATTGCACGAGATTGCCTGACCGCCAGTCGATCGCGCTGCAGTACCGGCGCTGGTACAGCGTGCCGAGCGTGATACTGACCAGCGAGACGGCCGAGGCGAGCCATCCCCAGCCCGCCTCGCCGCTCATCGGCCTGTCGTGCAGGATCAGTGCGACGCCGGCGAGCCCGAGCAGCAATCCGCCCCATTGCAGCGGCGTGACGCGCTCGCCGAGCCAGCGGCTCGCAAGCGTCGAGGTGAGGATCGGCTGCAAGCCCGGGATCAAAGCCGAAAGTCCGGCCGGAATCGAATGTGCGATCGCGATCGCGGTGCCGCCGAGATAGATTCCATGCACCAGAATGCCGGCGACGGCGCTGTGCGCGATGCCGATGCGATCCGGCCAGCGCGGCCGCGCGACCGCCACGATGATCGCCATCAGTCCCACCACCAACGCCATTCGGATCGCGAGATAGGTCAGCGGCTCGGCGCTGTTCAGCACGTATTTGGTACCGATGAAGCCCGTGCTCCAGAGGACGACGAAGATCGCGGGCGCCGCGCGCGCGGCCATTTTTTCGAAGTCGCCGGTCATTTGCTCGCCCCTGTTGCCCGATCGCATGTTGTGCGGCAAGCATTGGTCACGCGGGGCCGCCGGCGCGATTTCACATGTCGAAGAACGAACGGATGAAGCGCGGCGAATCTATCGCTGCGTCGTCACGTTCTGGAGCTTGCGAGAAAGGTAACGGGGCTCACCACTCTTCCGGACAGGGATCGACGATCTTCCAGAGCTCGCGGCCGTTCTTGATCTTCTTCATTTCGGTCGTGAGCCCGCCATTCCTGCGGATCCAGTCCTTCACCGTTTCCGGATAATAGGACATCAGATCCGACGTCCCTTCAGCACTCGTGACCTTGATGCCGAAAGTGAAGGCCTTGTCGTAATAAGCCTGGTGGAAACCAACGCTTGCCTTCGGCGTGACGCAAATCTTGTTCATCGGCACGATGCCGAACACCAGCGTGCAGGCCGAGTTGCAGATGCCGTCGATGATGACGCGCTCCTTGCGGTCGCGGATGCGCTTGTACTTGGCCTTGTACTCCTCGACATATCCGCCGTGATCGCGCCTGATATGCAGGTCGGCGCGCGCCGGGCTCGCGACCAGGACCGAGAGGGACAGCAAGGCAAGGGACGTGATGCGCATGGGTCGATCTGGAACCAGATAGCCTTTGTCAGCCGGGGATAGGTCTGCCCTTGTCGAAGACCGGACAGAACTCTGGCCGGACTGTGTTGGGAATTCGTTAAGCATCCCTTGAGGCCAAAAATGGGCGCGGTAGGATGGTTTTCCGCAGCATTTCGGCCCACTTCTCCTGGAATGGGACATCGGATCGGCCAGAATGTCAGGGCTACGAGCTGCGATCAAATCACAGCTTAGGCTTCTATCTTGTTGTTTTGATGCACTTTCTTCACACGAATTTCTATCCGTTCGGCTCGAATCACTACAGTCTCAGAGGGACTTCCGGAGAATCGAAATGACCAAAGCAAAGTTTTTCGTTGCCGCCGCCCTCCTTTTAGCGGCGGTAATCGCCCCAAACCTGGCGGACGCCCGCCATAATCGGCACCACCTGCGCAATTGGGGCCTACCCTACCCGATCAGCTTCCTGCACAATTACGGGCCCGGCCCACAACCCGGCACCTTTGCCTATTATGACGGCCCCTCTACTGTCCTCTGCCGTCAGGGCGCGGCTGCCTATCTCGGCCAGGACCGCCGGCGGCATCCCTGCTACTAGCTTCCACTGCTGGCCCTGCCGAGCCAAGTCTGATATCGGCAGACCGCAGGCGCTCGTAGCTCAGCTGGATAGAGCATCGGATTTCGATTCCGAGGGTCGGGAGTTCGAATCTCTCCGAGCGCGCCACTTCTGTCGTTTCCACCACGCCAACACCGAGAATAACCGCCAATCGCCGCCGGAACTACGGCTGAGTGAAACGCGAGAAATATCCTGCGCGCGAAAGGCGTAGTAGCGGCGGCGATCGGCGGTGAAAAAGTGATCGACGCGCTGCGCCAGACGAGGATCCTGATTCCTTCGGTATCGACAGTGGAGCGTGCGGGAATCGCAGGAAGAGCAAGATCTGGCAAGTACATTCACCCCACGGAAAATCTTCAGCATCGGAATCGCGTCGCCACGACCCTTGATCGCAAGGGCTCGTTCGGGGCCGCTGCTCATGCGAGTGTCAGCGACGTCATGGATGCGATCCGTGTTAGCTTCTCTGGGTTTCGAACGTAGTAAAGACCGGTGATGCGCGCGTCCTCGACCCGGACCGCGAGGACGCCGTCGATTTTCCCATCAAGGCGCATGAGGAGCGCCGGGTTGCCGTTGACGACAGTGTGCTCGCCAGTGAGCGCACCTTCGATCTTCGGGAGGCCGTGGACGAACATCCCGACAACCCTTTGTGCCCCGATGATCGGGCGCAGTGCAGCCTGCTTTACGCCGCCGCCGTCGCTCACGAGGACGACGTCAGGCGCAAGCACGTTGATGAGGTCCTGGGGATTCCCGGATTCGAGTGCACGGCGGAATAACTCCAGTGCCCTCCTCGCCTCGAAGGGAGAGACCACTTGGCGAGGGCGGCGCGTCTCGACGTGCAGACGGGCCCGATGCGCTATTTGGCGGACGGCCGTGGGAGTCTTGTCGACGACGGCGGCGATCTCCTCATAAGTTACATCAAAGGCGTCGCGAAGAACAAAGACAGCGCGCTCGACCGGTGACAGCGTCTCAAGGACGATCATGAGCGCCATGGAAACACTTTCGGCGAGTTCGACGTCTTCCGTCACGTCCGGCGCAGTGATCAACGGCTCAGGCAGCCACGGCCCGACATATTCCTCCCTGCGCCGCTTTATGGTGCGGAGCCGATTCAGCGCCTGCCTAGTTGCAATTCGGACAAGATAGGCGCGTTTGTTGCGTACCTGTCCCAAGTCGACCTTCACCCAACGCAGCCAGGTCTCCTGAAGGACGTCTTCGGCATCGGATGCCGATCCAAGCATCTCGTATGCGACCGTGAAGAGAAGATCACGGTGCTCTGTGAAAGCCTCCGTCGCCACATCAATGGCATGGTCGTTATTGGCATGGTCGTTCAAATCTCGATCCCTCTCATTCAGCGCCGTCGCGCCGCCAAACCGCTCGGGACGCATCGAATTCTCAATAAAGGGATAGCGCACTAAATGGCCTCGCCTGTGCCGCAAGACTACCACCAGAACGCCACCGCCTCACGCATGCCGTCTGTATTCGGGCATGGTTGATGCACTCGTCTCAGATCTCGAAAGCTCACACCGAAGGGGTCACCGATCTCTTGATTGAGCTTGCCCGTGAGCCTCCGCCGAGAGGTTCTGCCAGTCGGCCCAGGACTTGAGCCTGTCGGCGTAGACTTGCTGGAGCATTTGGTAGAAGCCCTGGCCGAAAAGCACCCGCAGGGGCGGGGTGTAGGAATCGACGATCTTGAGGAGTGCCTGGGCCGCAGCGGCCGGGTCGCCGGCGGGCTGCTTTCCCACGAGCACGGCAAGGCGTTGGCGGAGTCCGTCGTAGACCGGGTTCGCCTCGGCCATGTGACCGTTGGCTAATGGATTTGGATTCTTGCCGGACCTAGTGGCGAAGCCGGCGGGCTCGACCACGGTCACCTTGATGCCGAAGTCGGCGACTTCTTGGACAAGGGTGTCATTCAGAGCTTCGAGGGACCATTTGGAGGCCTGGTATGCGCCGCCGAGCGGCATCGCGATGAGCCCGCCGATCGAGGACATTTGGATGATGTGCCCTGCGCGCTGCTCGCGCAGGTAAGGCAGCGCGGCCTGAATGACCCAAACCGCGCCGAACACGTTGGTTTCGAACTGGTCGCGCAGTTGTTGCTCCGTCAGTTCCTCGATTGCGCCGATCTGCGCGTAGCCAGCATTGTTCACGATGACGTCGAGACGGCCGAAGTGCTCCTTGGCCCGCTTCACGCTTTCGAAGACCGCGACCTTGTCGGTCACGTCCAGCTCGAGCGGAAGCACGGCGTCGCCATAGGCATCGGCCAGTTCATCAAGACTCGCGGTGTTTCGGGCGCTCGCGGCCACCCTGTCGCCGCGAGACAGGGCGGCCTCGACGAAGCAGCGGCCCAAACCGCGCGACGAACCGGTGACGAACCAAGCCTTACTCATGATGTCTTCTCCTTCTTTCTTTGATCTCCGCTGAACATTCGATTTGCATCGTCGAATATGGGTTCCGGTACCCTTGTCATATGCGCCAGTTGTCACTCGTCGCGCTGCGTAGGTGGTTGCCGTTCGCGGACCACGTCAGAACTGCCGGCTCACTATTGAAGAGTACGCGGCGCGCGGACAGCTTTGCGTAAGTCGGTTGCTAGACCTTGGCGATCACCTCGGTCGCCCCAAACCTAGCGACCAAGCCGCAGACAGCGGGGTGCATTCGCCGGATCGTTCGCACGCTTAGGCAAGCTCGGCCTTGTCGAGACCGAATTCCCTATCGTACTTGCCGGGCGGGGTGCGGAAGGCCACATTGGCGCGGTTCGCCGCGTTGATGCCGATCACGCGGAAAGTCAGCGTCGAGAGTTCCTTTTCGCTGAACTGCTCGCGCAGCTCGGCATAGAGGTCATCGGAGACGCCCGTCGGCGCGATCTGGGTCAGCGCCTCGGTCCAGGCCAGCGCCGCGCGCTCCTTGGCGGAAAACAGCGGCGACTCGCGCCAGATCGCGATGTGATACAAGCGTAACTCTCGCTCGCCGCTTAGCTTTGCCTGCTTGACGTGCATATCCAGGCAGGCGGCGCAGCCGTTTATCTGTGAGGCACGGATGTCCACCAATTGGCCCAACCCCGGCTCGATATCGCTGCTTTTGACGATCGCAATTCCCAGTTCCTGGAGTTTCTTGAACAGATCGGGCGATTGCTCCATGAAGTTCAGGCGTGATTGGGCATTGGGGTGGCTCATAGTTGCTCTCCTTCGCGTGAGGGTGTTGGGTTGATCACATCCTTAAGACACCCCGGCCTTGCGCCCTGTGACATCGCCGCTGACAAAACTTAGTTCGCTTGCCCCCCGAATCTCAGAAAATCGAAGGCTCGGCGGTATTCTGCGCACCCTTCAAGGGTCGGATCCTTCCGGCCGCACTGGACCAGGTGCGTCGGAAGCTCGCGGAGTGCAGGGTGGTGCAGATGGTCGATATCCTGGCCGGTGCTAAGCGACGGTCTGCCGGCGGTCGAAACCGCCTGCGCTACGGCACTGAAGGAAGGCGTCCACTCGGCAGACGTCATTTCATCCTGGCCCGACGCCGCGAGCCGGCCGCTACGATCACGATCACGACGCCCGATACCCTGCGCCTGCGCCATGAACCTGCCGCCGATTGTTGGGCACGCACGAGAGTTCGCCACCTGCTGCAGTTGCTGCTCGGGCCGTCGTCCTAATGTCGGCGAAGAGCGCCACAGGCGGGCCTTAGAGGCCTATGGAGTAGACATAGTTCTCATCATCACCCGGTGCGGCGCGCCAATTCGGTCATTTCCACTACGCCAACACCGAGAATTACCGCCAATCGCCACCGGAACTACGCCTGCGCAAAGAGGTGGTAACAACCAGGGGGCGAATAGCGTGGTAACGGCGGTGAAAAGTTCGAATCGCTTACGGTCGAATGACGTATTGGCCCAAGGCGGTGCTCACGCATCGGCGCTGGATGGCAGCTTTGCGCCCGAGTCCGCCGTTCAGTTCGCCGCGGCGGCATTCGAACGTTGCCGCCCGTTATCACCGCCGTCGCTGCCTTCCTCGCCTCAGCGACAGCAGCTTCCAGACGGGGGCGAGGTGTTCTGGACGGCGGATTTGCACAGCTTTGAGCCTGCGCACGCGAGGCGTCGCTGGGACAAAGCGGAGAGGCCTCGCGCCAGATCTGAACAGGCAAGACCTCAACGCCTACTCGGATGAGCATGATCCGCGTGGACGTCGAGCCTGCGGCGTCGCCCGGAGGACTTACCCCCGTGCCTCCCGCCAGTGGGGATAGGTGACATAGGCGGTGACTGCGCCTTGCTCGTGCGAGCAGATCGTGACCTTCTGGCCTTTGGGCATATGGACGATCTCGCCCGGCCCTGCGGTGACGCTGCCTGCCTTTCCGGATACCGACAGCCGCCCCTCGAGGACGACCATCACATCATCGACGGCCATTGTCTCCTCGAGTGTCTGGTCCGGCCCATAGCGCCCGTACCCGATGGTGATCGGGGAGGCATGGCGCTGGTCGACCAGATTGCCCACAAACACGTCTCCGTCCTGTCCCGGGGAACGCTCCAGCACTGCGTCGGTGATGGCGAACTTGCGAACCTTCATGGGAATTGCTCCTTCTAGCGGGTGTGTCGTCCTCGACCGCTCGAGCCGTGTCCAGCGATCACGTTATCAGCCTCGGTCAGTCCGGAAGAGGAATGTGCTCATCCCGGTCATCGACCGGGAGATCGAAGCGCCCCTTGCCCCAGTTCTGCGCGCGCCATTCGGCTTTGGCCTCCTCGATGCGCTCCTGCGAAGACGCGACGAAATTCCACCAGATGTAGCGGGGGCCCGGAAAGGTCGCGCCGCCGAGAATCATCAGGCGCGCACCTCTGTCGCCGGCCGCGACCGTGATCCTGTCGCCGGGGCGGAAGACCATCATCTGAGATGCGTCGTATTCCTGGCCGGCGATAGAGATCGAACCTTCGACGATGTAGATGCCTCGATCTTCGTGATCATCCGGCATCGGCAGTCGGCTTCCTGCTTCGAGCGCCACATCGGCGTAGAATGTTTCCGAGAACATCGTCGCAGGGGCCTTTTCGCCGTAGGCGTCCCCGAGGATGAGCCGGACCGAGACGCCGCTATCCTCGACAACCGGCAGCGCCTCCTTGCCATGATGCTCGAACATCGGTGCCTTATCCTCGTGACGCTCGGGCAGCGCCAGCCAGGTCTGAATTCCGAACAGGCTGTTCGGACCGCTTCGGGCGGCCGCTGATGTGCGCTCGGAATGGGAGACACCGCGCCCGGCGACCATCCAGTTCAGCTCGCCCGGACGGATGATCTGATCGGCCCCGGTGCTGTCCCGGTGATGGAAGTCGCCGCGATATAGATAGGTGACGGTGCCGAGACCGATATGCGGATGCGGCCGGACGTCAACGCCCTGTCCGGTCAGGAGCTCGGCCGGCCCAGCCTGATCGAAGAAGATGAACGGTCCGACCATCTGCCGCTTCGGCGCCGGCAGGGCGCGCCGAACCTCAAAGCCGCCGAGATCGCGAGCGCGTGGAACAATGAGAGTTTCGATCGCGTCGATGCCGACCTCATCGGGGCAGCCGGGGTCGATTGCCGGGTTCCAACTCATGAACGTCATCCTCTCTTGGGCTTCCGGGAGGCCTCGCCCTTGCCGATGCGAATGCCTGATTTCGATTGATCCGGACCACACGAGCGGGAAGAGCGCTTTCGGCCCGACGAACGCCTAAACTTGGCCAGCGACCGTCTGCCCAACTAGTCCTGTGATGCGTCAAGCTGTGTCGCGGCAAGTGGAACGGGCGCGCGGTGTCGTCGAGCCCGGCGGCTCGCTGTAGAGCGACCGTCGAACGCAACTCTTTAATAAGGCTTCGCACCGTTCGCGCCCTAGCCGTCGAGACCCCAAAGATCCGGGTTCCGTTTGAAATACTCAATTAGCATCTCGGTGAGCACCCGCACTTTCCGCGTGGGATGCTGACCCGGCGGTCGGACGACATACGCGGCCCCCGGAGGTACCGGATAGCGTGTCATGATTGGGACCAGCGCGCCGGAGGCCACATATTCATGTGTGATGCAATCGGGGAGCCAGGCGATGCCGAGACCTGCCGCCGCGGCGGCAGCAAGCGCCGTGGCGCTGTCGGCCTTGAACCTGCCCTGCGGCTGGACCGCAACAATCTTGCGGCCATCCAAGAACTGCCAGGCTTCCGTCCCCTGCATGAGGGCCTGATGGGTGACGAGTTCGTCCAGAGTCTCGGGTGACCCGTGCGCTTCGATATAATCCGGGCTTGCGACAAGCTTTCCATGGATCGGCCCGACGCGCTTCGCGATCAGGTTGGAGTCCTGAAGGTAGGCGCCCCGGATCGCGCAATCGAAACCCTCTGCGACGAGATCGACGAAGCGATCGCTGTAGGAGGTATGAATGTGAAGCTGCGGGTGCTGGCGCGCCATTTCCGCGAGCACCGGGGCGAAGTGGGTCGGGCCGAAAGTCAGCGGCATGGCAACCCTCAGGCGGCCGCGAAGGTCGCCGGTCGGGAGGATCGTTTCCCTGGCCGTGTCGATCTCGGCGCTGGCTCTAGCCGCATGATCTCTAAACGTGATTCCCGCTTCGGTGAGCGCGGCGCCGCGGGTCGTTCGTGCAAGAAGCTGGACGCCGAGCTCCGCTTCAACCCGAAAGAGCCGCCGACTGACGATTGACTTGGAGACGCCGAGCCGGCGCGCGGCGGCCGATACGCCCCCGGCATCGGCCACTGCGACGAATGTCTCTAGATCTTCGATTTCCATTCTGGCGTTCCGCTTCTCGCGACACAGATTACCGAACTATGGCACTACCGCATCGCGGTGGGGAACGACAAATTGCGGCCAGGCGACGTCGCCGCTGACGGATGCCTACCGGAAAACCCGATGCCGCTTACAACAGCAGGAAAGGAAGTCGTAATGGCTTTTCGCAACGGCCTTGATTCGCTTCTTCGCCCCGAAGACTCGGTCCTCGTTCTGATTGATCACCAGCCCTATCAGCTCGCGAACTTGAACAGCCACGATCCGCAAGCTGTGGTCAACAACACGACCGCGCTAGCGAAGCTAGCAAAAGCCTTCAATGTTCCGACCATTCTCACCAGCGTGATCGCGGCGCGCGGTGGACTTCTCTTTAAGCAGATCACCGACGTATTTCCGGACCAGGAAGTCATCGATCGCACCTGGGTGAACACCTGGCAGGACGAGAATGTGGTGAACGTCGTCAAGGCGACCGGCCGCAAGCAGCTGATCATCGCCGGCCTGTGGACCGAGGTCTGCGTCGCAATGCCTGTGATCCAAGCCGCCGGCGGAGGCTGGGACGTGACCGTGATCACCGACGCGTCGGGCGGGATTTCGAAGGAGTCTCACGAAGTTGCCATCCAGCGAATGATCGCGGCTGGCGCGAACGTGATGACCGTGATGGCGCTCGCTGGCGAATGGCAACGCGATTGGGCGCGCACCGAGCATGTCGAGGAGCTGACCGAGATTCTCATCCAGCACTTCGGCGGCAGCGGCATCGCGTATCTTTGGGAGCAGCAGCTTCTCAACACGCCGCTTCCACGCGCCGCAGAGTGAACTGAGCTGGGATGGCGAGCGATGCATCGCGAAAGCTAAGGTTGATCGAGCCTCGTCATCCCCACCCTGCGGCCCAGTCCGACATGCCTCGCGCATGAGATCAGAAAGACGTGTTGATGGCTGAAGCGAGCCTTGGGCAGGTGATCGGACCTGCGGTCGTCCTGATGGGGGCGGCGGTTGTCGCCGTGCCGGTGTTCCGGCGGATCGGGCTTGGATCGGTCCTGGGCTATTTCGCCTCCGGTCTGCTGGTCGGGCCATCGGTGCTGAGCCTGATCACCGATGCCCAGTCCATTCTTCATTTCTCCGAACTCGGGGTGGTGATGTTCCTGTTCGTGATCGGATTGGAACTGCGCCCTCAAAAACTATGGGCGATGCGTGGCCAGATCTTCGGACTTGGCTCTGTTCAAGTGGCCGGCGCGACGGTCGCCCTGGCGCTCGCAGGCGCGGCGATCTTCGGCTTTTCCGCTCCGGTCGCCTTCATTGCCGGGGCCGGCTTCGTTCTGTCCTCGACAGCCGTCATCATGTCGGTGCTGCAGGACCGAGGTGAGCTTTCGAGCGCGGAAGGCCAGAAATCGGTCGCGATCCTGCTGTTCGAGGATTTGATGATCGTGCCATTGCTGGCGGTGGTCGCCTTCCTGTCGCCACTCTCGCACGGGCATGCCGGATGGACCGACGCCATGCTGGCAGCGGCTGCGCTGGTGGCGCTGCTGGGGGTGTCGCGCTGGGCACTGAACCCCTTCTTCGCCCTGCTGGCGCGCGCACGAACGCGAGAGGTGCTGACGGCCGGCGCGTTGCTGGTGGTCCTCGGCGCGGCGCTCCTGATGGACGCGGCCGGCCTGTCGATGGCCATGGGCGCATTCCTTGCCGGCGTAATGCTGTCGAGCTCGAGTTACCGCCACCAGATCGAGAGCGACATCGAACCGTTTCGTGGCCTGCTCATGGGACTGTTCTTCCTCGCCGTCGGCATGTCGCTCGATCTTTCCGTCGTCGCGGCCGAATGGCGGCTTCTGCTGTCCATGCTGGCTGCGTTTACGGTGGCGAAGGGTGCCATGGTCTATGTGGTGGCGCGCCTATTCGGCGGTTCCAACCATCAGGCCGTGCGCCGGGCGTCCATGTTCCTGCAGGGCGGCGAATTCGCCTTCGTGCTCTATGCCGCGGCGACGTCGGGCGGCGTGATCGATGCGCGGGAAAATGCGCTGTTCGTCACCGTCGTGATCCTCTCGATGGCCATGACACCGCTGTTCATGCTGGCGGCCGACCGGCTCTTGCATGGCGAGACGTCAATGGACGGCGTCGATGTCGCACGCGATCTGAAGGGGCGGATCCTCCTCATCGGCTTCGGCCGCTTCGGCCAGATCGCCTCGCAACTTCTGCTGTCAAGGGGCGTCGACCTTGCCGTCATCGACCGGGACCCCGACCGGATCCGCGATGCAGGCCGATATGGGTTCAAAGTCTTTTTCGGCGACGGCGTCCGGCTCGACACCCTGCGCCACTCGGGCGCGGCAGAAGCGGATGCGATCATGGTCTGCATCGACGACCCGAAGGCCGCGCTGCAGATCGTGGAACTGGCGCAGCGCGAATTTCCGCAGGCGAGGCTGCTGGTGCGAAGCTACGATCGCGGACATGCCGCGGAGCTGATCCGGGCGGGTGTCGACTATCAGATCCGCGAGACGGTCGAATCCGCTTACCGGATGGGGGCGGAAGGGCTTCGTGCATTGGGTTTCGCTGAGGTCGATGTCGAGGAGGCAATCGAAGACATCCGTCAGCGCGACACCGAACGCCTTTCCGAGCAGGTGCAGGGCGATGTCATGTCGGGCCGGGACCGGCTGTTCACCCAGCCCATCCCGGAGCCGCTGATCGGAACAACGGCGCCGAAGTAGGCAAATATCCAAAAAGGGCCGCTGAAGCACCCACGATGTTCAAGAAGGAGAGCATACTATGGGCTTTGTCACCACCGACGACGACGTACAGATTTTCTACAAGGATTGGGGTCCCAAGGACGCTCGGCCAATTGTTTTTCACCATGGCTGGCCACTCGGTTCCGATGACTGGGACGCGCAGATGCTGTTCTTCCTGTCGAAGGGCTATCGCGTCGTCGCGCATGACCGACGCGGCCACGGACGCTCGGAGCAGGTGGCCGAGGGTCACGACATTGACCACTACGCGGCCGACGCCTTTGCCGTCGCCAAGGCGCTGGATTTGCGGAACGCGGTTGATATCGGCCATTCCACCGGTGGCGGCGAAGTCGCGCGGTACGTGGCGCGACACGGCGAACCGGCGGGCCGGGTGGCCAAGGCCGTTCTCGTCGCCGCCATTCCGCCGCTGATGCTGAAGACCGACGACAACCCCGAGGGCACACCGATGGAGGTCTTCGACGGCTTTCGGACGGTGCTGGCCAGCAACCGTGCACAGTTCTTCCGTGACGTCCCGTCGGGCCGTTCTACGGCTTCAATCGCGAGGGCGCGACGGTCCATGAGGGCGTGATCCAGAATTGGTGGCGGCAGGGGATGATGGGCAGCGCCAAGGCGCACTACGACGGCATCAAGGCCTTCTCGGAAACTGATCAGACCGAGGACCTCAAGGCGATCACCGTGCCGACGCTGGTGCTGCACGGTGAGGACGACCAGGTCGTTCCGATCGCCGCTTCGGCCTTGAAGGCGATCAAGCTGCTGCCGAACGGCACGCTGAAGACCTACCCCGGTTTCTCGCACGGGATGCTGGCAAAAGCTTAAGAATTTCAGGAGATTGCTTCGACGCTCGCATCACGTGTTGAGATGCATCCCGACCTATTGAAATCATCACGATCCCCGCACGCACGATTAGCTTCGTCCCATGCTTCGCCGCGCCCGCTTCAGACGGGCACCGTGGAAGACAAGGGCACGCCGATCAGGAACAAATCCAGATAATCGCAACCGCAATCGGGATACCCAAACCAAGTGCTCCGAAAATCGCCGGGACGAATTCGGACAGCAGGCGTACGCCAGATGATGACATGACGTTACTCCTTGGAGCCCCGCGAGCACTGCTCGCCCCCAAGATGAACGGTCAATCGCGCCTTCGGACTACGGTCCTTGGCGACTCGCTGTGAAGCGGCAATGCTGGGGCGTTATGGTTAACAAGAGGTTAATCCAGATGAGCATGCGCGAGCGCAGCACATGTCGGTTCGATCGAAGTTCCGCAAAGCGCGCCACGCCGTCATCATCGGCCGCGCCTCCCGATTCGGCCCGCCCGCCTTCAAGGAGTGGCGCCCATTCGACGCCACTCCCTTCAGCGACGCACGCGCCGATCAGAAGGAGCAGCCATAGGCCGTGAGCGAGGCCTTCGTCGCGTCCAGGGTTTGCTTGCAGGTCGCTTCCATGGTCGCCTTGGTCGACGGATTCTTGGCCATGTCGACCCAGGCCTTGCGTGTCTGGTCGATCTGCGTCTTGTACATCGCGCGCTGTGCCTCGGGGACCTTGGAGACGACGCAGGCGTCGTATTTGGTCAGGAAGTCGTCGCAGGAGGCGATGCCCGTGCTCTGCGCATGAGCCGTGGTGACGCCCGCGAGCAAGGCGATGCCCGCCGCGAGTGATAGCACCTGTTGACGGTTCGCGCTCGAACCCGTCCCGGCTTTGGATGTTGCTTGACGCATGATTTTTATTCCTCTGTAACAACTGAACAATCTGGATCGCCGACAAACGCCCGCTGTCGCCCATATCTCCCTGATCGAGTCGCAAAGCATCGCGCGCCGAAAACCGGTCGGCGTTGCGGACGTCGAGCAATTCAAGCGTTGAGCAGTTCGAGGCGAGACCGGGCACCACCGTGCCGGCCACGAATAATTGTTCCGTCAATTTGGCGAGATTATGGGTGACGACACCGTGACGTTGTGGTGGCCGCTTGCCGGCGATGGACGGGCACCATCATTGCCGTGCGATCCCGTCGCGCCGAAGGCGAGCTCACGCGGCCGAGGTATCGATCGAGCGGCGGATCACCTTCCGTACCTCGGCGTTGGATAGGAACAGATCGTGGTTGATGATACCCCAGCCTGAATCGGACGCATCGATGACGCGCACGCCGAGTTGCTCGATAGTGGCCTTCTCTGCGGCGCCGACCCGCGTCATCCCACCGGCCAATCGTCCCGACAACGCAAGCGCGCGATCATTCGTCGAGGCGACGACGGTAATCTTGCGGGTGAGTGGTCCGATATTCTGGGTCGCCGAAGAGAACACATCCATATCGATGTCCGGTGAGGCGAATACCACGGCCCCGATCTTGCCGGCAATGCTGTCGCCATATCGCGCATAGAGCTGACGCAGCCCTTCGAGGGTCAGCATGGTTCCCATGCTGTGCGCGACGATGTGAACGCGGCCGACGCTCGGGGCGGTGGCGAGGGAATGCAGCACGCGCTCGAAGGCATCGCGGGAGTACATCGCACTGTCGCGGTCATAGTCGTAATCGAACAGTCCCGCCTTGGATGGCCAGGAGAAGATCATCGTCTGACCGCGGAATCTGATGCCGTCGGCGAGGTGCGCAGCGTCGAGCGCCGCCGTCTCGAACGTCTGCTTGAAACCGTGCACGTAGATCAGCACGTCCGGGCCGCCGCTGGCTTGCCCGAGAAGATCACCGACCTCTCCCGATACCGGCTCGACCGTATCGAGACGCCAATCGCCAAGTCCGGCTGCGGCGAGGGAGAAACGATTCTCGTCGGGCGGCACCAGTTTCGCCCGTGCCACGGTCATCTTCGAAGCGCGCTCCGGACCAAACCACGGTTTCGCCCGGCCGCCGCTCGCCGGCTTGCGCGTGGTCGCGACGAGCAATGTCGGCTCCACCGAGAGCGACGAAGCATCGTAGCGCGCGCCCGTCGCGCCCAGACTGGCGCATCCGCCGAGCGCAAGCGCGCTGGCCGAAGACACAATTCCGCGCAGGAACGCGCGGCGTGACCTAAACGTCTCGTTTTGCTGCAAATGTCGGATGATCACGTAGGACCTTTGGGAACATTGCCCCGTAGCACCGCCCCGCACGTCTCCCGAATTAGGATGGCGAGAAAAGGGCGGGCCGATCGCTGATAGAGCTTGTTTTGGATCGTTCCGGTTCCGTCGCGATTCTGTGATCGAGAGCAGGCGCGACGAAACCATTCTATTCCGCCGCGAAGCGCTCCGGAAACAAAGCGCCGGTAGGGTCTGGCCAATCGAACAACGGGGTTAGATCATGTTGGTAGCGGTCCTCAACCTCATCTATCGCGAATTCCTCAAGCGTGCCCTTTCCGGCATGGCAATCCAGGGAGGACGGCTATGACCGAAGTCGTGGCGGCATTCCTCATCTTCGTCAGCATCGGCATATTCCTGGCCCACGCATTTGACGCCTATCGCCTGCGCTAGATCGGCGCAACGCCGCACGGACAGGATGCACCGCGAGATCGGTGACATCTGGTGTGCGGCAGGCGGCCGTCTCCTAACGAGAGCCATCCTTGCCGGCGATGAACACGTCGCGATCCGGAAATTTCGTGCTCTCCGCAATCGGGAAGCGGCGGGAATCGACGCGCCACTCGCGGCCACCTCGATAAGTCGCATGCGGCGACTGCGCCAACAGGCGGTATTTGCCGCGCGCGAAATACACTTCCTCCTTCGGGAACGTTGCGAACGCCGACTCCGGCAGGCCGAAATTCTTCGCCGGCAACCCCGGCGGCGTATGACCGATGCAGTCAGTGACGCTGAAGGTGCCGCGTCTCTCGATGACGAAAGGCCACTCTGCGGCCGTGGCGTGCCAGCAACTCGCGCCCCGCGCCAGGCTCAAGCCGCATCGAGACGCCGGCAATCCCCCCACCGTAAGCCGCGGCGCTCCGGGGGACGTTAAGCGGAGCTCCCTGACACCCTCCGGACCATCGCGCAGGTCTCAATTGAATGGCTATTGAATCAACAGGTTAGACAGATGCTCGGGGATGATGCTAGAGAACGCAGGCGCACAGCGGGATTTTCGATTCCGAGAGTCGGGAGTTGCAGTCTCCCCCAGAGGCGCTTGTTCAGCTTACGGCTATTCGGACATTTCGATATGAAAAAGATCATCCTGACGCTGGCGATCCTGTATCCGGCGGCGGCGCTGGCCCAGGGAACGAACACCCCGGCCGCCCAAGCCAACCCTCCGACGGTCGGCGGCAAGCCGCTGGTTGTAGTCGGTTCGAAGAATCCGACGGCGGGCAAAAAAGAAAAGCCCTTATCTGTCGCCCAGAAGCTGCAGGCCTGCCAGGACATCGACGATGCGACCAAAGAACGCCTGAATTGCTACGACGCCATTTATGCGCCACAGCCCAAACCGAAGGCGCCGACGGCAAAGGGCGTCAATGATTGTCGTTTCGTCAAGGAGGAAGACGAACGGCTGACCTGCTATAATGGTTTTGCGGATAAGCTTCCGAAGCTACCGCGCTAAATCAGGCGGCGCGGCTTACCAAGTGCTGTTCCAATTCGGACCACCGAAGAAGCCGAAGTGCGACTGCTGCGCGACCCGCATTTGCGACGGCTGCGGCGCTGGACGGCTTTTTACCACCTTGCGCTTGCGCTGGATCGGCGGCTCCGGTTTCTTCGCCTCGGCCGGCACGAACTGGGCAAATGTCTCCCGCGCACGGGCCTGAGCGTCGGCCGAGGCAGGGGCCACGGCAGGCGCGGACGGCGCAGCGGCCTGGGCGGTCATGGCCGGCGGCGGAACAATGGTCGGAAGGCTGGTGTCAAAGACCACCCGTTCCGGCAGTTTCTGGTCGGAACGAATGCGCACGACGGTTTTGTCGACCGACGAAACGGCCTGGCTGGCCACGACCGCCTGCTGGGGGGCGAACGCATCGATCGCCAACAACAGCACGAGCAGCACTCCGCCGACAAACAGGAAATAACGCACAACAGGCATCGGACTCGCTCCCCCCGCGCGAGTAGCGCGCGGTTCAGTCGCCCAACGGGCGATATAGCGATTAGTTCCTACCCATCCGGCAAGGTTCAAAGGCGCCAGTCACATTTTCCGGAGACGGAACGCCAGCTCGGCCGCACAGGGTTAAATGCGGCTGGCCGCCACCAGTGAACATTTCGCCTTGCTTGCGTTGACGTTGACGAACCCGACCAGCATGCCGGCGTATCGCTTCCGGCTCTTCATCTTCACGGTATCGCGAATGATCCGCCGGCGGTCGGTCAGATGGCTGCCATCCCGGCGGATGAAGCTGCAGGCGATCTCGATGTCCTTCACCGCGTAGTCATTGGTATTGCGAAGCGTGAAGGTCACCAGCGCTTTCGAGCCGAGCCCGCCCCTTCGCCATGACTGCGCGACGATTTTCAGGCCGTCGAGCGGCGACTTGGCAGGGTCAACCGTTTCTGGCGGCGCGATGTCGAGAGGCACGGCGGCGCCAACCGCCTGGTTGGGATCGGTAGAAGCTGCTGCCGGCGCCGGGTTCGACAGGGTCGCCTGCGTCGCGGCCGTATCATTCGTGCTGGATCTGTTTTGCGTGACACCGGTGACTTCAGACGGCGTCGCCGCTGAACGGCTTTCGGCGTCGCTCGCTTGCGGTAGCATCAACCATATGGTGCATCCGGCGATGGCGATGGCCGGCAGCACGGCAAGCCGCGCTTCGGACTTTCCGAACGACCAGCCGGCGATTCTCATAGCCGCGTCCTCACCCCGCAGCGTCGGCGATTGCCGTGCCGCGCATGAAAAAAGCCATACGGGCGTTTTCCCGCACGGCTTCTGTCACGACCGCCGCTGTACGGATCCCGCCGCCCCTCAACAATCATCCATGACAGGATTGGTTTCATACCACCTCGACAATATTGCGGCGGCAGTGCAAGGCTTGCAGGGGTGGCAAGGCTTGCAGGGATTGTGGATGGCCGGCGGCGATTGGCCGCCGCGCCGCGACCGGCCTTCAGCGCCGCAACAACAATAATAGGGAGACCGATCGAGATGCCGACCGTTACCTGGGACCATGTGCATTTGCGCAGCCCCGATCCCGAAGCGACTGCAGCCTGGCTGGAAGACATTCTGGGCGGCGAGATCGTTCGTGCCCCGGGACGGATCGACGTCAAACTCGGCGGCGCCAATGTGTTCATCGCACCCGTCAGCGCCGGCGACGGGGTCAATGCGCCGCCAGCGACGCCCTATCAGGGGCTCGATCATTTCGGACTGACGGTGAAAGACATCGACGCGGTCGCCGCAGAGATCAAGGCCAAGGGCGTCGAGTTTACGAAGGAACCGACCACCATACGGCCTGGCGTTCGCATCTGCTTCATCCGCGGGCCGCAGGGCATCTCGATCGAACTGCTCGAGCGCGACAAGAAGTACGCATGACGCGCCACTGAGGATATCTTTCTGAAATTGTCATCGCCTGCCGCCGGCTCTCGCCTTCGGCGAGCCCGATGACAGGACGGTCGTGGGTCGGCCAGGGCTCGTGCGTTACGTCATCGATCCCGGCATGAAGCAGCGAATGCTCAATCCCTGATAGCCGCGGATCGGCCAGACCATGGTTCGCCCTGCCCGGTTCGGCTCGGTGATGACGGCGTCTTCAGGCACCTCGTACCACTCGCCGTCAATGCGAACGCGGTAGCGCCCGCCTTTCGATTCCCAATCCACGTCGCTGACGGCGCTGCCGTCCGCGTCGGAACAGCACGGTCCCTTTCCGCTCCTTAGACTGTCGAACCACTGCTTCAGCGGTGAGTTGGCATAACGCCCGTCGGGGTCGCGGGCCTCGCCGGGAACTGCGGCCAGCGGCAACATCAGCAATACGGGGCCGATGATCAGCGGCCCTTTCCAGCGGTCCGCACGATGGCGGCGCGTGGCTTCACGATTGCTACTCTTCTGTGCGTGTGGGTGCGGCACGTGGCCGCCTGTATTCATCCAGTTGGTCACCTGTTCTCTTGCTCCAGCACCCGCCGGCCGGTGCCAGGGCGAACTATGCATTTCGCGGGCCAACTCGATTCGGTGGCCCGCAAGTCAACCCCGCGTCACGTCGGGGGTGGTACGTTTAAGATTGGGAACAGGCGGGCAACCTGACGCGTTGACGGTGCCGGTCGCGCTTTGGCATAACTCCTTGACCGGCTTCGGTGGGCGCTGCGGCCGGCACCTGGGACGCCATGAAGAACGGATTGTATTCGATCCACGTCACCTTGCTGGATGGGCGCATCGGCAAGGGCAGCGGCGTTATCCTGTTCCGGGACGGCCAGATTCTCGGCGGCGACGCCTATCTGTTTTATACCGGCAGCTACACCGTGAAGGGCGACACCTTCAAGGGCGAGGTCCTGGTGCAGCGTCACACCACCCCGCGCGATAATGACAATCCACTGTTCGGCGGCCCCAGCCCTGTCGGCATCGGCGTATCCGGAACCTTCACCGACACCCGCGGCAGCATGAATGGAACCGCGCTCGTCGGCAAGGCGAGCCAGATCTTCGGCGCCACATTGCACAAGCTGGCGGACATCAACTAGCGGCTCCCGGCGTACGCCTACTCCGCTGCCAGCTCCAGCGGTGCAACGCGCGGCAGGATCATCTGGATGCGCGTGCCACCGCCTGGCTCGGAATCGAGGTCGAGCCGGCCACCGAGGCGGGTCGTCACGATGCTGTAGACGATGTGCAGGCCGAGCCCGGTGCCGCCCTGATCGCGGCGCGTGGTGAAGAACGGATCGAAGGCGCGGCGGCGGACATCGAGGCTCATGCCGATGCCGTTATCTGAAAAGATGATCTCGACATTGTCCTTGCCGGACTCCCGCACCTGGATATCGACCGTGCCGGGCTTGCCGTCCGGGAAGGCATGCGCCACCGAATTGAGGAACAGGTTGGTGAGCACCTGTCCGTACGGCCCGGGATAGCTGTTCATCATCAGGTTGGGCTGGCACTCCACATTGAGCGTCAGATTGTGCTTGCGCAGGCCCGGCCGCAAGGACATCACCACCTGCTCGGTGAGATCGCCGAGATCGAAGGTGCGCTGATCCGAATAGTTGCGGTCGGCGGCGACCTGCTTGAACGATTGGATCAGCTCGGCAGCGCGATTGAGATTGGCCACCAGTTGCGACGACGCCGTGCGGCTGGTGTCGAGAAAATCGTTGAGACTGGAGCGGCGCAGCTCGCCGCGGGCGACCTCGGCTGCAAAGTTCGACGTCTTGCGCTCCAGCGCGGATGCCACCGTCAGGCTGATGCCGACGGGATTATTGACCTCGTGGGCGACGCCGGCCACCAGCCGCCCCAGCGCGGCGAGTTTTTCCGCCTCGATCAGCGAATTCTGCGTCTCACGCAGGTTCCGTAGCGCTCCCTCCGCCGCATCCTTGGCCTTGCGCATCTCGGATTCGACGCGCTTGCGCTCGCCGATGTCGAGCGCGACGGTCACGATGTTCTCGATCTCGCCGACCGCATCCAGGATCGGCAGCTTGTTGACCAGCCATTGCCGCATATGGCCGGACGCGTCCTTGTATTCTTCCTCGTAAAACCCGAGTTCCTTGCCGGCCGCCAGCACCCGCTTGTCGGGCTCGTCTGTCTTTTCCGCGCCGTAACGTGACATCAGTTCGGCCGTGGTGCGGCCAATCGCATCCCCGGGCTCGACCCCGAAAATGCCGGCCATGTAGCGGTTCATCAGAACGTAACGGAGCTGCTTGTCCTTGACGTTAATGACCGCAGGTACGGTGTCGATCACCATCTGCAGCAGGCGGCGGCCTTCGGCGATCGCATCCTCGGCGCGCTTCTGGTCGGTGATGTCGCGCACCGTTCCCTCGTAGCGGACGATCTCCCCCGCTTCGTTGCGCACCGCGCTGGCGCTGTCGGAGAGCCAGAGCACCGCCCCAGTGCAGGTGCGAACCTGGTACTCATATTCGCGGATCATGCCGTCGCGCTGCATCAGCCGCGCGTACTCCGCCCGCGCTTCGGGTTGAACGTAAACGGTATCTGCGATGTCGCCGATGCCATTGATCAGATCCTGCGGCGTGGCATAGCCCATCATCCGCGCCAGCGCCGGGTTAGCATTGAGCAGCGCGCCGCCGGGCGTCGTGACGTAGATTCCGTCGACCGAGGACTCGAACAGCTTGCGGTAACTTTCCTCCGCAAGCCGCTGTTCGGCGAGCGCACGCACCGCCGCCTCGCGTGCGGTGTCGGCATCGACCAGCGTCTGCCGGAATACTTCGGCGGCACGGGCGATGTCGCCGATCTCGTTGTCCACGTCGGTCGCCGGGATCGAGGCGCTCTTCTCGCCGCCGGCCACCGCGCGGATCGAGGCTGCGATCGCGGCAAGCGGACGCACGGTGCGCCGAACCACCAGCAACGAGGCGAACAGCCCGATCAGGACACCGGCCGTGCCGAGGACGATGCTCTGCCACTTCGCTTCCGTCAGGGTCCGCGCAAAATCGCGTGAGAGGACGCGCCCCCGCCGCTCGCTGACGTCGCGCAACAATTCGGTGACGCGCTGGATCAGGCGGCCCTCCGCACCGAGCACCTCCCTGTCTATGTCGGATATCTGCCGTTCCCGGATCGATATGTTGACGATCGCCAACGCATAGTCGTCGACGAGCGCGCGCAGCTTTGGGTCCGTAATCGTCATCGAGCGCATCGTTTCCGCAGCCTGTTCGGCCGCCGAAGGGTTATGCGCCAGCAACGCCGAAGCGATGCGGCTCTGGGTCTGAGCCAGGGCCGTCGCAAGATGGGGATCGGATGCCTCGGCGATCGCCGTATCGAATTTCTCGCGCAAGGGCGGCAACGCGACAATCATCTCGGCACGGCGGTTGATCAGCGCGGAAATTCGTTCGATGCCGGTGCGGTAGGTTGCCAGGCGCTCGGTGACGCCGTCGATCATGTCCTGCTGCTCTGGCGCTAGCTCCAGCCGCGTCTTCTTCAGTATCTCGCCGAGCGCGTTGGCGGCTTCGCCAACCTGGAGCGATTGGTTGCCGCGATCGGTGACGAAATCCCGCGCCGCCAGCCGCAATTCGTTCATGCGGCGGTCGATGTCCTCGGCCAGATCGCCGACGCTCTGCAGCCGCTGCAGCTCGGCAAAGGTCGCATCGATGTGGCGGATGGCGATGACGCTGGCCGTCGAGGTGATGATGATCACCGCCAGCACCAGCATGAAACTGCCGAATGTCAGTTGGCCGATCGAAAGCGAGAACGATCGCGGCGGCGAATTCGGCGGCGTTTCAGCGGTCATGTGGGTCGGGGCCGGGCTCCAATCGGGCGCAATATACGATGGATTTCGGGCCGTGGGGAACATGCCGGAATCGGCCGGATTCGCCATCAGGACACCAAAGAGGCGGCACCAGCCAAGGCAGATTGGCCGTTAACCTTTCCCGATGGGGACGGCCGGCAAGACCGCCCGCGGACACCGAGGCGATTTGGGACGCGTCAGCCGACGGAGCCGACCTCGAACACGTCGCCGTCATAACCGGCTTCGAGGGGGATACGGAGCTGCCGGCCGCCATTGTTCCTCGTCATGACAGGCGTCACCGTGACGACGGATTTTCCGCGGCTGTCATCCAACGCAGCCTTTACGGTTGCCTGCTTGCCGAGCTTGATCAGGTTGCGGGTGGTCGGGAACGGCAGCTTGAAGCGCCCGCTCTCGCCGCCTTCAAGCGCTTCACGCGGCGACACCCAGATCGAGTCGGTGGATTCCCTGCCGTCATGGGCGCCGACCTGTTCAGGCGGGGCAGCGGCGAGGAAAAACCAGGTGTCGAACCGCTTGGGCATGCCCTCCGGCGTGATCCAGTGCGCGTAAGGAACGAGCTCGTCGAGCGCCAGCACCATGCCGTTGTCCGTCAGCACCTGGAGGAAGCTGATCTTGCTGTCGCAGAGGTCGGCGCGATGCGCCGCCTCGATCTTGCTGGCACGCTTGGCATCGACCAGCGCCGTCGCCCCCTTGGCCCGCGCCAGCAGGATGCCGCTCTCCTCAAACGTTTCGCGGATCGCCGCGATACGGAAACTCAGCGTGGCTTCATCGAGCCCCTCGCCGCCCGAATAGAGTTCGGGTCTAGCGATGATCTCCTTGTCGCCCTTGTCGACACTACCGCCGGGAAACACCAGCGCGCCGGAATTGAAGTCGATCTCATAATGGCGAACCATCATGAAGACCTCGATCTCCGCTCGCTCCGCGCTGTCGCGCAGCAGCAGGATGGTGGATGCAGGACGCGGGGCGACGGCTTCGGCCATTGGACTAACCCGCTGCGCTGGACTGCGGTTGCAGGTTGGCACGGCGGTCGACGCGCGCCACCCGCGACAACAGATAGTCGACTTCCGCCTTTGCGGTCGCCGTAATCGTCGCACCCGGCTTGCGCTGCGCGCTGGAGGAGATGATGCCACGTTTCTGCAGCACGTATTTACGCACCGACAGGCCCGCGCCTGGCTGCTGCTCGTAACGGATCAACGGCAGATGCGCGTCGAACAAATCGTGCGCGGCATCGCGCTTGCCGGCCTTCGACAGTTTGACGACGTCGATCAAAAGTTCCGGGAATGCGTAGCCGGTCATGGCGCCGTCGGCGCCGCGCTCCATTTCGAAATCGAGGAACAGTCCGCCGTTGCCGACCAGGATCGAGAGCGGCCGCAGCGAGCCGTCCTTCTGGAAGTTACGGAGCGTGGAGATCTTCTCCAGGCCCGGCCAGTCCTCATGCTTGAGCATGACGCAGGACGGACTATCCATCACGATCTTGCGGATCACGGCAGGCGTGAAGATGACGTTGAGCGTCAGCGGATAATCCTGCAGCACCCAGGGAATCTCGTCGCCGATCGCTTCCTGCGCCTGCTTGAAATAGCCCGTGATCTGGTCGTCGGTGCGAAGGTGCGGCGGCGGCGCGATCATCACGCCGGCGGCGCCGGCATCCATCGACGCTTTCGCCAGCGAGCACATCGAGGCGAAGCCCGGCGCGGAGACGCCGACAATGATCTGCATGTTCTTGGCACGCTTGACGAAGCGGATCGCCACCTGCTCTGCCTCGGCGGCATCGAGCTTTGGCGCCTCGCCCAAGATACCGAGCACGGTGACGCCGTCGCAGCCGACTTCGGCGTAGAAGTCGGTCAGGCGATCGATGGATTTCTCGTCGATCCGGCCGTCATCGTGGAACGGTGTCGGCGCAATCGCAAAGGTGCCTGCAGCCTGGGCGGTGAGTTTCATGATTACCTTCTTTGGCAGGGGCTAACGGAATGGAGCATCTGCGGCATGGATATCACCAACTAACCTGTGCCTCAAAGCGGCAGATTGAGCCTCGGAATGAGCCTGCCCGGGATGGAGCCCGATGGAACAAGGCCGTCGTCGACGGCCCCCATGCGGCGGTAAAAGTCGGCCGCGTCAGGATCAGCCTCGATGACCAGCGCAGTAGCGCCGGCCGCCCGGGCGGTGGCTTTGGCCCAATCGAGCAGCTTTCGGCCCGCACCGGTGCGCAGCAAGCCCGGTTCGACAAACAGTTTCTCAAGCTGGGCCGTGTCGCCACTGGATTTCACCTCCGCGACGCCCGCGAGACGGCCGTCCAGCTCGGCCACCTGCACGTGGGACGCCAGAATGGTCGCCGGTGTCAGCGTGAGCTCCTTGCCGCAGGCTTGCATGAACGTGTCGTCATATCCCCACACGGCTTTGGAGCGCAGGCACAGCTCAGTGAGAGCAGGCCCTTCTTCCGGACGTGCAGGGCGCAACGCGAGCATGGCGCACCTCTCCTCTACCGGGAAGAACTAGAACCGGCGCGCGCCCATCTTGATCTGCTCTTCGGAGAAGAAGATCTCCTTGGCATGGGTCACGATGTCCTCGGCCTTCCACCCCGTGAACGGCGGCTTCCAGCCTTCCATTTCCATCATCCGCATTTCGCGCACCCCGCGCGGGCCGGAGACGCCGAGCACCTTGCCGGTCTGGTCGCCCGACAAATCGCTGACCATGTATAGCACGGCGGGCGCGATGCCGTCCGGGCCGAGCGCGGCGCCGGGGTTCTCCTTATAGCGCGGCAGGTCTGCGGTCATGCGGGTCAGCGCGCCCGGGGCCAGCGTCCAGATCCGGATATTGTACTTGCGGCCCTCGATCGCCAGCACATTCGACAGCCCCCAGATACCGCCCTTGGCGGCGCCATAGTTGGTCTGGCCAAAATTTCCGATCAGGCCCGAGGTCGAGGAGGTGTTGACGATGACGCCGCCACCGTTCTCGCGCATCCATTTGAACACCGGCTGGGTGCAGCAGAACGTGCCTTTAAGATGCACCCTGATCACCTTGTCCCAATTGGCCTCCTTGGCCTTGGCGAACGTCTCGTCGAGCAGGATGCCCGCGTTGTTGACCAGGATATCGGCGCGGCCGAAATTCTTGATGGCGTCGTCGAACACCGATTGTCCGCCCGCCATGGTCGAGATGTCGGCGCCATTGGCGACTGCGCGGCCGCCCTCTTCCTTGATGGCGTTGACCACCTTCTGAGCCATCGACACATCGGCGCCGGAACCGTCGCGGGGACCGCCGAGGTCGTTGACTACGACCGCCGCGCCCTCGCGCGCGAACAATTTGGCGTAGGCCTCACCGAGCCCGCCGCCTGCGCCGGTGATGATGGCAACCTTGCCGTCAAGCAATCCCATGGTGCGTTCTCCCGTTCTTCCTTCTCTTCCTTACCTCGCCCCGCTTGCGGGGAGAGGTCGGATCGCCCTTGCGATCCGGGTGAGGGGTACAGGTCTCACCTCTTTCACAGCTCGCGGTGAGAGCCCCTCACCCCAACCCTCTCCCCGCAAGAGCGGGGCGAGGGAGCGCACCGCCCTCGCCTCTAACCCAGCACCGTCTTGCCGCTCTTGATCACGGTGACGCCCCTCGCGTTCACCTTGGCTTGGAACGAGACGACGTTGCCGTCCTTCCACAACTCCATCGTCACGGTCTCGCCGGGATAGACCGGCGAGGAAAACCGCGCGACGT
This sequence comes from Bradyrhizobium icense, assembly GCF_001693385.1. Lineage (NCBI taxonomy): Bacteria > Pseudomonadati > Pseudomonadota > Alphaproteobacteria > Hyphomicrobiales > Nitrobacteraceae > Bradyrhizobium > Bradyrhizobium icense. The sequence continues at coordinate 3,657,666 of NZ_CP016428.1, read as the reverse complement.
GCTGCTTGAAGGCGGACGGATCGTAATCGGCGTAGGTCTGCAGCACGCCGCGGCAGGTGATGCCGTAGGTGCACATGCCGTGCAGGATCGGCCGCGGAAAGCCGGCCTTCCTGGCGAACTCGGGATCGGAATGCAGCGGATTGCGGTCGCCGCACAGGCGGTAGACCAGCGCCTGATCCGGCCGCGTCGTGATGTCGACGATCTTGTCGGGCGCCCGACTCGGCACCTTGTGCGGCTCGGGCTGGCCTTCGGACGGGCCGCCAAAGCCGCCGTCGCCGCGGGCGAAACGCGAAGCGACGAGCGTCGCCAGCTTCTCGCCGTTCTCATCCTTCAGCACGGTCTGGTGCCGGATGACGGCGCCCTTGTCCTTACCCTTGTCGAAGACGTCGAGCACGGTGGAGTCGGCCGTGATCTTGGCCGCGCTCGGCAGCGGCTTGTGGAACGTGATGTCGCGCTCGCCGTCGACCACCATCACGCGGTTGAGGTTCATCTCGCCGGGGCTCGAGCCCCAGGCGGCCACCGAGGCGAAGGTCGGCACGACCTTCAGAGGCCGCGGCGTCAGCGTGCCCTCGTTGACGAAGGCGAGTTCGTTCTCATCCATCGGATCGGCGCCCATGCCGATGCCGTAGGCGTAGAGCATCACCTCGCGATCGGTATAGGCATACTTCTGGCCGAGATTTTTCAGGGCCATGAGCTGTTCGTAGTTGATAGGCATTTCGTTTCTTCTCCCCAATCGCTCCTCGTCACCCCCGCGAAAAGCGGGCGTCCAGTAACCACCGGCGTTTAGTGAATCCCCGCTGGAGCCTGTCATCGGGCGCGCATTCGCGCGACCCGATGGCGGGGATGACGACCTTTGGTTTGGCGCGCAGTGCGGACAATTCCGTCAAGCCGCGGTGAAGAACGGTAGCGGTGCGCCGTCGGTCGGCTTCCACACCAGCTTCACCTTCTGGCCGATCTTCAGGCTCGTTAGATCGCAATCGACGATGTTGGTCTGCAGCGACGGGCCTTCCTTCAAGGTGACATAGGCGATCGCATACGGCCCGGTCGGCGATTTGCGCATCAGGCTGTAGGTGTAGACCGTGGCCTCGCCGGAAGCCTCCTCCCACACCGTCTTGTCAGAGAAGCAGAACGGGCAGATCGAGCGTGGGAAGTAGTGCGCCTCGCCGCAAGCCGTGCAGCGCTTGATCATGAACTTGCCGGCCTTGGCCGCTTCCCAGAACGGCGCGGTTTCGGGATTGGTCACCGGCGCCGGATATTTCTTCGTTTCAGCCATCACACGCGCTCCAGAATGCAGGTTGAGGCGGCGTGACGCACGCCGAGAAGTCCGCCCGTACCATGGGCGATCGCGAGGTCGCAGTTCGGCACCTGCACCTTCGGATGGGCTTCGCCGCGCAGTTGCCGGACGGCTTCGAGGATTTTCGTCATGCCGCCGCGGTTGACGGGGTGGTTGCTGCAGAGACCGCCGCCGTCGGTGTTGAACGGCAGCTTGCCGACGCCGGAGATCAGATTGCCGTCGGCGACGAACTTGCCGCCCTCGCCCTTCTTGCAGAAGCCGAGATCTTCGAGCTGCATCAGCACCGTGATGGTGAAGCTGTCGTAGATCGAAGCATACTTGATGTCCTTCGGCGTCACGCCCGCTTCCTCGAAGGCGCGCGGGCCGGACCAAACGCCGGCGGAATACGTAAGATCGAGATCCTTGCCGCCGCGCGGACCCTTCATCGCCTCGCCATGGCCGATCAGGCGCACCAGCGGCTTCTTCAAACTTTTGGCGATTTCCGGCGTGGTCACAATCATCGCACCGCCGCCATCGGTGACGACGCAGCAGTCCATGCGGTGCAAGGGATCGGAGATCATCGGCGAGTTGATGACGTCCTCGACGGTGACAACCTCCTTCAGCATCGCATGCGGGTTGTACTGGGCATGATGCGAAGCCGCGACCTTGATCCAGGCGAGCTGCTCGCTGGTGGTGCCGTAGTCGTGCATATGGCGCATGGCACACATGCCATAGGCATTGTGGGTGGTGGCGCCATAGGCCGCCTCGAAATCAGCCTCCGCGCCAGCGGCACGCGGCGGCATCGGGCCGGTGCGCGGCTTGCCGGCGAGCGTGACCAGCGCGATCGAGCACTTGCCGGCGGCGATCGCTTCGGCTGCATGGCCGAGATGGATCAAATAGGAGCAGCCGCCGGTTTCGGTGGAATCGACGTGGCGCACCTTCAATCCGAGGTAATCGACCATCGGCCAAGCACCGCCGGGCGCATCGCCGGCACAGAAATAGCCGTCGATATCGGCTTTGGTGAGCCCGGCGTCCTCGATCGCACCCTTGGCGACCTCGGCGTGCAACTGTGCCGTTGATTTATCGGGTGCGTGCCGGGTGGGATGCTCGTAGATTCCGGCAATGTAGGCTTTGCCTTTGATGGTCAAATCGTTCTCCGTTGGCGTTTCTTCTTTCCGAAAGTTTTCTGGCCTGTCGGGCGGACCTTGGCAAGCGCGGAAATATTCCGCCGGGCGAGAGGGTAGCGACTGGACTCAAGTCGGGATGATTATCCGCGGAAATCGTATCAGGCCGAAGCGAGCGTTCCGCCGTTCGGCTTCACGTTTCACGCCTATGCGTTCTCGCGGCGCGACGCGCCCGAGTTGTACCTGATCGCTTGCCCGCTCCTTGTCGAGAGGGCGCAGGAAACGCCGGGTGCTGGCTGGCACCCGCGGTCTTGTGTGCAGGCAATGCGCAAAGATACGCACACGAGCATACAGGTATCAGCCGAAACAACCGGCCTTCCCTGCGCAGTGGCTTGACAGCTTATGCCGCGCTCTCCCTGGAGACCAATTCGTTTTGCCTCCATCGCCGGCGGATTGAAGGTTTTGGCGAGCCCGGTTGGGATCGCAAATCTTCCGCCGGCTTGACACCAGCCACGGGTGCCAGGACCACACGGTTTTGCCGTACGCGAAATGCGCCGCTCGTCCTGCGCTGATTGATTGCTCTCAGCCCCAAGACCAAGCTTGAGGCCGCCCTGCAATGCCTCGCGCGCGCGAGCGCCCTCGCGTCCACCGCTCCCCGCACTCCACGTATCGTGACGACGCGTACGCCCCTCTTCGATGAGGCGGGATGGCGCGAACATGGAACTGATTTGGGGGTAATGAGAAACGGTTTATTTTCGCCGTGCGATCTGGACGACCCAAATCACGTTGAATCGGCTGGTGAAATTCGTGTTTTGGCGCAGCGGGTTTTGGGGCGGTCTTGTATGCGCGCCGCATGATCGGCGCACGCCGATGTGCGTCAGCCGGTATTCCTGACCGCATCGACCAGCATGGCGTAAAGCTGGCGCTTGGTGAATTCCTTGGGCTGCGTTGCTGTCGGCTTGCGCTGAGAGACGACCTTGTCCGCCGGGCGCGCACAGGCCACCAACGGCGCCACCTTTCGCTTCGGCACCGACACGATCCTGGGGTTTGCGGTTGGCGGCTTACGACCGCGCTTCTGGCCCATGCGCTTCAACTTGGCGCTCACGGCGTTGCGGCTAAGGCCTAACCGATTTGCGATCTGCCCGGCACTGTGGCCATCGGCCCAGAGTTTCTTGAGCAGTGCTACGTCGTTCGCATCCCAACCCATGGCGATGATTATACATCGACTGCCAGCGACAGGCTAGTCGTTGCTCACCCTCACGAGTGGAGTGTGAGACGGTGGGCACGGCGCGTTGCGCCGCGTCCGGGACACGGACCGATCGGTCGGGCAAGGACAGGAGCTCGACGGCGGCGTCATGTGTCACCGGCGATAGCGCGCCGAGTACGGTTTCGGCGTCGATCGGCCTACAGGGCCTTGGTCCGCCTGAGCAGCCACCAGGTCAGTGCTCCCGCGGCGATCACCAGCAGAAGCGCGTACCAGGTGCCGCCGTCGCCGGTCTGGAATGGCATGTCCTTGGTGTTCATGCCGAAGAAGCCGGTGACCAGCGTCGAAGGCAGCATGCACGCGGTCAGGACCGACAGCGTGAACAGGCGGCGGTTGGTGATCGCCGTCATGCGGCCGGCGATCTCGTCCTGCAGCAGCCGCGCGCGCTCGTAGATTGCGCTGAACTCGTAGTCGAGCGCGTCGAACTTCTGCGCAAGCTTGCGCATCGCCGACAGCAGGATTTCGGATTCGACGTCCTCGCGCGCCTCCATGCGATGAAACAGAGCACGGATCTGCGACAACTGCCGCCGCGTGCGGATCGCCTGCAAGCGCACGCGGCCGAGCCGCAGCCGCTCATCGTCGATCTCATCGTGCAGTACATGATTCTCGACGATGTCGAGCTCGTCCCCGAGGCTCGCCGAATAGCGTCCGATCACATCGGCGAACTGGTCGACGATCGCATCGAACAGTGACACCGGGGTGGGAAACTTGCGGCCGCTATCGAGCGCACGCCGCGTCAGCTCGATCGCGCGCAGCGGCTTGCGCCGAGCCGTGATCATCAGCCTTGACGATATCGCAAAGTGCACCCGCAGGAGATCGTCGCCCTCCTGCATGAACTCCTGATGCAAGTCGGGCAAAACGCCGGCGATCTCCTCGTCGAAAATATCGAGGCGGATATGCTCGTCGGGATCGAGCAAGGTCTCGCGCGCGACATCGGACAGCGGCGCACCCCTGGCGAGCCAGTCGTGGCAGCGACGGTTGGATAGATTGAAATGCAGCCACAGCCAGCCGTGCGGATCGGCGAGTTCCGCATCGAGGTTGGCGACGTCGAGCTTCGTCGCAGAGCCGTCCCTTTCGAAGCGATAGGCGGAGATGATGCCGATGTCGGCGAGGGGCTGGTCCATCTGCTAACCCGTTGCTGGTGCGAAGCAGGCAATGCGTCAACGCAGTGGCAAGCTGATGGCGACTACAGCCTATCGTAGCTCTGGGGACAAGCTTTGATTCAATTGGGCAATTCGTAGGGTGGGCAAAGCCAACGGGTCGCGCGAATGCGCACCCGATGACAGGCTCCGCCACCATTCACGAGCGGAGCGTTGGATGGTGGGCACGGCGCGAAGAGCGCCTTTGCCCACCCTGCGCAGCTCTCGTGCCCCGACGCAGCGCGGCGCGAGCGCTGCTGAGCCGGGGCCTATGCGGCGAGATGGGTCCCCAGCTCTGCGGCGCAACGCACCGGACGAGAGCGCTGCACCGCGTCGGGGACACGAGAGTCACTCCGCTGCCAATTGCCTTGGCGCGGGCGGAGGATTGGCGAGATCGGCCGTCAATCGCGCGTGGCGTGCTTTCGCGTCCTGCACCGCTTTTTCCTTCACCGGGCCGTAGCCGCGGATGCGGTCGGGCAGCGAGAGAATTTCGACCGCGGTATCGTGGGTGACCGGCGACAACAGGCCGAGCACGGCGGCGACGTCCTTCTCGTACGCTGCGATCAACTCGCGCTCGATCTTGCGGTCGGCGCTGTAGCCGAAGATGTCGAGCGGCGTGCCGCGCAGGAAGCGCAGCCTTGCCAGCGTCCGGAACACCGGCATCATCCACGCGCCGAAGGCGCGCTTCTTCGGTCGGCCCAGCGCATCGAGGCCGCCGCCGAGAATGGGCGGCGCCAGATTGAAGTTGAACTTGAACTCGCCTTCGAACTGGTCGCGGAGCTGTTTTTCGAACCGTCCGTCGGTGAATAGCCGCGCCACCTCGTACTCGTCCTTGTAGGCGAGCAGCTTTGCGTAGTTGATCGCAACCGCGCGCGGCAGCGCCTCGCCATAGCCGCCGTCGATCGCCGCATCGCGAACACGCTTCACGAGAGCGCGATAGCGCCCGGCTAGCGCGGCATTCTGATAGTCAGTCAGGAACGCGCTGCGGTGGGCGATGACCTCATCCAGCGTCATCGTCTCCAGCGCCTTCGCCACCACCGGCTCGTCCTGGCCCTTCATCATCGCCTCAAGCCGCGCGGGATCGTGCGCGGCGAGACGGCCGAGCTGGAAGGCCTGCGTGTTCATCTTGATCGAGACGCCGTTGACCTCGATTGCCTGCAGAATCGCCTTCGCCGACAGCGGCAGCAGGCCCTTCTGGTAGGCATAGCCCAGCATCATGATGTTGGTGGCGATGGAATCGCCGAGCAGCGCTTCGGCCGGCTTGGTGAAATCGTAGAACGAGGAATCCTTGCGCAACTCGGTTTCCAGCACGTGGTTGACCTTGCGGCTCTGGAAATTGAAGTCGCGGTTGAGGATGAAGTCGGCGGTCGGGATCACGTGGGTATTGATGACGCCGACGGTGCGGCTGGCTTCGCAGAGCGTGATGGTGTCCTTGGCGGCGGCGACCACTTCGTCAGCGGCCATCACGAGATCGGCCGTGCCGGTGACGATCCGCGAACAGGTCACGTCGGCAGTATGTTCGGAGAGCCGGACGTGGCTGAGCACCGCCCCGCCCTTTTGCGCCAGGCCCGACATGTCGAGGATCATGCTGGCCTTGCCCTCGATATGGGCGGCCATGCCGAGCAGCGCGCCGATGGTCAAGACACCGGTGCCGCCGACGCCGCCGACCGCGATGTTGTAGGGGCGCTCCAACGACGGGAGTGAGGTCGGCTCCGGCAGATCGCCGATGTCGCCAAGACCTTTACCATCAAGGCTGGCCGGCGCACGGCGGCGCGGCTTGCCACCGTCTATGGTGACGAAGGACGGGCAAAAGCCCTTGAGGCAGGAATAGTCCTTGTTGCAGGTCGACTGGTTGATGGTGCGCTTGCGGCCCATCTCGGTTTCCAAGGGCTCAACCGAGATGCAGTTCGACTGCACCGAGCAGTCGCCGCAGCCTTCGCAGACGGCCGGATTGATCATGACGCGGCGGGCCGGATCCTCCATCAGGCCGCGCTTGCGGCGGCGGCGCTTTTCGGCGGCGCAGGTCTGCACGAATACGATCGCCGACGTGCCCTTCAGCGTGCGGCAGGTCTTCATGACGTCCTGCAGCTCGTCGCGGTGCGCGGTCTTGACGCCGGGCGCGATCTCCGAGGCCGGATAGGCGTCGGGGTTTTCCGAGACCAGATAGATGTTGCGGATGCCCTCGCTGTGAAGCTGGAACGTGATCTGCTGCGGCGACAATTCGCCGTCGACATGCTGGCCGCCGGTCATCGCGGTCGCGTCGTTATAGAGGATCTTGTAGGTGATGTTGGCACCCGAGGCGATCGCCTGGCGGATCGCGAGGCTGCCGGAGTGGAAGTAGGTGCCGTCGCCGAGATTGGCGAACACGTGCTCTTCCTTGGTGAAGGGCGCGACGCCGATCCACGGCACGCCCTCGCCTCCCATGTGGGTGTAGGTCTCGGTGTTGCGGTCCATCCACAGCGCCATGAAATGGCAGCCGATGCCGGCGAAGGCGCGGCTGCCTTCCGGTACCTTGGTCGAAGTGTTGTGCGGGCAGCCCGAGCAGAAATACGGCGTGCGGGTGACGGGGGCGACCGCCTGCATCTGGGTCGCCTGCCGGCCGTTGAACCAGTCGGCCTTGGCACGCAGCATCGCGGCGATTTCGGGATTGAGGTTAAGTCGGAGCAGGCGCTCGGTCAGCGAACTCGCCAACGAGGCAACGGAAAGCTCCGCGGCGAAAGTGAGAAAACGCTTGTCGTGGTCGTCCATCTTGCCGACGATGCGCGGGCGGACGTCGTCGCGCCAGTTGAACAGCTCCTGCTTGACCTGGTTCTCGACGATCTCGCGGCGTTCCTCAACGATGAAGATTTCCTCGAGGCCGACGGCGAACTGCCGTACGCCTTCCGGCTCCAGCGGCCAGGGCATGCCGATCTTATAAAGCCGCAAGCCGATCTTGGCGGCGACCTCCTCGGTAATCCCGAGTTCGCGCAGCGCCTGACGGATGTCCTCGTAGCTCTTGCCGGACGCCATGATGCCGTAGCGGGCGTTCGGCGAATCCATGGTGATGCGGTTGATCTTGTTGGCGCGGGCGAAAGCGATCGCGGCATAGCCCTTGTAGTCCTGCAGGCGCAGGTCCTGCGCATAGCGATCGTCGGGCCAGCGCAAATTGAGGCCGCCAGGCGGCATCTCGAAATCGGTCGGGATCGCGAACGGGGTCATCTCGTCGGTAAGGTCGATCTCGGCGGTGGTCTCCACCGTCTCCGTGATCACCTTCATGCCGACCCAGCAGCCGGAGTAGCGCGACATCGCGATACCCAGGAGGCCCATCTCGATCATTTCGTGGATGCTGGACGGATAGAGATAGGGCATCAGCGCCGAGATGAAGGCGTGGTCCGACTGATGCGGCACGGTCGAGGACTTTGCGCCGTGGTCGTCGCCGGCGAGGCAGAGCACGCCGCCGTTCTTCGCGGAGCCCGCCGTGTTGCCGTGCCGGAACACGTCGCCGCAGCGGTCGACGCCGGGGCCCTTGCCGTACCAGATGCCGACCACGCCGTCGTACTTGGCGCCGGGTGAAAGGTTGAGCTGCTGCGAGCCCCAGATCGCGGTGGCCGCGAGGTCCTCGTTCACGCCGGGCTGGAACATGATGTTGTATTGTTCGAGATGTTTTCGGGCGGCGAAGAGCTGCTGGTCGTAACCGCCGAGCGGCGAGCCGCGGTAGCCGGAGATGAAGCCTGCGGTGTTGAGCCCTGCGGCGCGGTCGCGGCGGATTTGCGCCATCGGCAGGCGGACCAGCGCCTGGATGCCGGTCAGGAAGATGTGGCCGGACCCTTGCGTGTACTTCTGATCGAGACTGATCGGACCCTGGTTAATTCCCATTGCAGCCCTCTTTGGCGGTAAGCCTTGATCGCGACGACGCTTTTTTAGCTAGTCATCTGAACTCATTAGAACCAGTCTATGTCGATTTTTTCCGCGGGCGCACCACAAATCTCGCCGCCTGAGCCGTGCTTTCAAAGATCGCAATTTCGTGCCGGGAATAACGGCAGCCCTTTTCGGTTTGTGTCGTCCGGAAGCCTCGGCGCGAAACGGCATGGCGCCCCCCGCTGTGTACGCTTTCGCGCTATAACGCTCCGGAAGGTCAATCGGTGCAGGGACGACCATGCGGGCGATTCTCGCGGGACTGCTTTTGTGCACTGCGTTCATGGCCGGCGAAGGTCATGCCCAGCCCAAGGGCGAACCGGCGACGGCCGAGAACATCGCGCGCGGCAAGGCGCTGACGGAAGCCGGCGACTGCGCAAGCTGCCACACCGCCGATCCGGCAAAACCGTTCGCCGGGGGCAAGCGGATCGACACGCCGTTCGGCGGCATCTACGCGCCCAACCTGACGCCGGATCGCGAGACCGGGCTTGGGGCGTGGAGCGATGACGATTTCTACCGCGCGCTCCGCCTCGGCGTGGCGCGCGACGGCTCGCGTTATTACCCGGCCTTCCCGTACCCGAATTTTACGAAACTGACGCGGCAGGACATTCTTGCGATCCGCGCCTATCTGGCGACGCTGACGCCGGTCAAAAACGCACCGCGTGCGCCGGAGCTGCGCTGGCCGTTCAGCTATCGCTTCGTGATGCGCGGGTGGAACTGGCTGTTCTTCAAGCCCGGCATCCTGATGCCGGACCAGGCCAAGAGCGCGGAATGGAATCGCGGCCGCTACCTGGTCGAAGGCGTCGCCCATTGCGGCGCCTGCCATACGCCGAAGAACTTTTTCGGCGCGGACAAGCGCGGCCAGGCTTATGGCGGCGGGCGCGTGGCGGGGATGTTCGCGCCGCGGCTCGATGCCGCCGAGCGCAGCGGCCTGAAATCCTGGAGCGTGGAAGATATCGCCGAATATCTGCAGAGCGGCCGCAACGCCAAGAGCCATGCCGGAGAGCTGATGTCGGAGGTCGTGGTCAATTCGACCTCGAAGATGAGCGATGCGGATGTCCGCGCCATCGCGGTCTATTTGAAAGACCTGCCGGCGGGTGCGCCGGAGCCGAAGGTCACTCCGCCCTTGCCTTCGCAAATGGCCGCGGGCGAAAAGCTCTACAACGGCGCCTGTGTCGCCTGCCACGAAAAGGACGGATCGGGCGCGCCGCGGATCTATCCGCCGCTGCCCGGCAACGCCAATCTGCAGTCGGCCGATGCCTCCTCTGCGCTGCGCATCATGCTCGACGGCGCCGAGACCGTGACGACGCCGCGCGCGCCCAACAAGGGATCGATGCCGGCCTATGCGAAGTGGACCGACCAGGAGATCGCCGACGTCACCAACTATATTCGCAATGCCTGGGGCAACGCTGCCCCGCTGGTGACGGCAGCGGAAGTCGCGAACGCGCGGCGTAAATGATCGTGTCCCGGACGCGATGCAGCGCTTCTTCAGCGCTGCAGCGCAGAGCCGGGACCCGATGCTTCCTCGATAACTGGGCCCGGAACAGCAGCGCACCGCCAGAGCGCGTCGAAGACGCGCGTGAACGCGCTTGTGGCGCTGCGCAGCATCCGAGGAACGCGGAACATCGGTTCCAACATTACGAGGTTGCAACGTTGGCGCGGAACATTCGTGCACGCCAGCCATTGTCCCGACGCTTGACTTCGGGACCTAACGGAGGAACCCATTCATGGCACATCAACCCGATCCGAACGATCCCTACCGCGCTGGCCTGAGCGATGAGGAAGTCCGCCGTCAGGCCCGGCTCAACAATCTTGACAACGAGTTGCAGCCCGACCCCGCGCTGGCTGAAGGTCCGCCGAGTGGCACCAGGGTCGCGATATTCGCCGTTGCCATCGCGCTCGTACTCGGCGCGCTGTTCTACGGCCTGAACAACACCACCGTGCAGCAGGCCGGCACCTCGTCGACCAACCAGACCGCGCAGCAGACGCAGCCGGCCAATCCGTCGGTGCCTCCGGGCATGCGGGACGTAACGCCGCGCGCGAACACCGAGCCGGGTACCACCACCGGCGCCGCGACCAATCGCCCGACGCAGCCGTCGCAGAACCCGACCGGCACGGAGGTCGATCGCGCGAAGCAGTAGAGTGGACACACACTGGCACTGCAGCGGGCCCAACGCCCGCTGCTTTCTTTTGCGCTTCGCTTTGCGCGGCTAGCTGAACATCTTGTTGATCTCGCCGCCGGGATAGCCGTTGGCGAATTCGCCGAAGGTGCCCTTCTCCGCCATCTCTTTCGATGCCTTCATGAAGCCGGCCCACGCCATCCGCGCCAGCGAAGCGCCGACGCTGATGCGGCGGACGCCGAGATCGGAGGCCGCCTGCAGCGACGGGCCGGCCGCACCGACCAGGAGATTGACGGGCTTTGGATGCACCGCTTTCACCACGGCGGAAATCTCTTCCGCCGTCGCGATGCCCGGCGCATAGAGGCAATCGGCGCCGGCTTCGGCATAGGCGGTGAGCCGGTCGATCACGAGCTTCAAATCCTTCTGCCCGCGCAGGAATGCCTCGCAACGGCCGGTGAGCAGGACGCCGCTATTGTCAGCATCGATTGCCTGGCGCGCCGCGCGGATGCGATCGACCGCCAGCGCATGATCGAACAACGGCTTTGCGTTGTCTCCGGTAAAATCCTCGATCGACAGGCCGGCCACGCCGGTCTTGACGGCGCGCGCGACATTGGCGCCGACCTTGTCCGGCTCGTGCGCAAAGCCGTCCTCGAAATCGGCATTGACCGGAATATCGAGCGCCGCGCAGATCGCGGCGAGATGGGCGCAGACGTCGTCGACGGTGACGCGGTTGTCGGCCTTGCCCAGCGTCCAGGCAAAGCCCGCGCTGGTCGAAGCCAGCGCCTTGAAGCCGAGATGCTGCAACGCCTTCGCGCTGCCGACGTCGAATGGATTGGGGATGATGAAGCATCCGCTCTCGTGCAACTTCCTGAATGCGGCGCGTTTGTCAGCAGATGTCAGCATGGGTCGCTCCCCTCCGTTTGTTGGCGCCGACTACATAGGAACGCTGCGCCTGCTCCGCCAGACGTCTCACGCCACCACCTTGCGCAGAAACGTCCGCTCCTCCGCGAGGATGAACCTGTTCGCCTCGGCAAAATCGAAATTGGCCTTGCCTTCGCTGTCGGTCCGGAGACGTGCGCGGTAGCTTTCATAAGACGCGAGGCTGTCGAACGAGATCAGCGCGAAGGCGATGTTGTTGGTACCTTCGTGCGGCATCCAGTAGCCGATCAGATCGCCGCCGCATTTCGGGATGATGGTGAGCCAGTTCCTTGAATACTCTTCGAACAGGGCGCGCTTGAACGGGTCGAGTTGGTAACGGATGAAGACGGTGACGGTCATTGTGGTGCTCCGATGGTTCTCTCCGTCATAGCGGCTTGCCTCACGCCGATGCTTCGTCTATCATCGAACTATGAAAGCAGGTCCCGACATCGCCATGATCGCCTCCCTGGTCGGCGATCCCGCCCGCGCCAACATGCTGACCGCGCTGATGGACGGCCGCGCGCTGACGGCGAGCGAGCTGGCGCACCAGGCCGGCATCACGCCGCAGACCGCGAGTTCGCATCTCTCCAAGCTCGAGACCGGCGGCCTGATCGAGCCGGAGAAGCAGGGCCGTCACCGCTATTACCGCCTCACCGGCCCCGATGTTGCAGGCGTGCTCGAAGGGCTGGCGGGCCTTGCCGAGCGCGCCGGGCACACGCGCGTGCGCACCGGGCCGAAGGAGCCGGCGCTGCGCCGCGCCCGGATCTGCTACGATCATCTGGCCGGCGATCTCGGCGTGCAGATGCTCGACAGCTTGCGAAAGCAAAAGCTGGTCCGCCAGACCAGACAGGCCATCGAACTCACCGGCGAGGGCAAGCGCTTCATGGCCGAGGCGCTGCAGATCGACGCCGATAGGCTCGCCCACCCGCGTCGCCCCGTATGCAAGGCCTGTCTCGACTGGAGCGAACGGCGGCACCATCTCGCCGGCACGCTGGGTGCCGCGCTGATGAACCGCTTCACCGAATTGAACTGGGCGGCGCGCGATCACGCGCCCGGCAGCCGCGTCGTGAATTTCACCCGCACCGGCGAAAAGCGGTTCGCGGCGCTGTTTGGGAGCAGCGAAGCTTTCTCGTGATGGCTTCTTGGACGTAGGCATCTTCACACGACCGACACTGGCGGCGATTTCAAGACCGCGCTGAACGCCGAATGAGGCGGCCTGATCTCCGCAAAATGTGAAGTTGCGCGGCCTTTACGGCACCTGGCATCGGCATCAATACAACTTCGTCTTCAGATGGAGTTTGCGATGCGACCAATTCTTGCCGGCGTGCTCACCGCCGCCCTTTGCATTCAGCCCTTGCTGCCGGCCGGAGCCGCGGAATCCGCGCAGCGCGAACCCTACGGCATTGGTCTCGAAGGTTTTGCCTATCCCTACCCCGTCCACATGCTGCCGCTCGTCAACGACGGCGAGCAGGTGCGGATGGCGTATATGGACGTCGCTTCCGCGCAGCCGAACGGACGCAGCGTGGTGCTGCTGCACGGCCGCAATTTTCCATCGAGCTACTGGGCGCCGGTCATCAAGACCTTGAGCGATGCCGGCTATCGTGTCGTCGTGCCGGACCAGATCGGCTTCGGAAAGTCATCGAAGCCGCAAGGCGAGCTGCATTTCGATACGCTGGCGCGCAACACGATCGCGCTGCTCGATCATCTGCAGATCGCCAAAGCCGACATCGTCGCCCATTCGCTCGGCAGCATGCTCGGGGTGCGGATCGCACGCGCCTACCCCGACCGGATCGCGCATCTGGTGCTGACGGCTCCGATCGGGTTGGAGGATTACCGGCTCTACGTGCCGCCGACGCCGACGGAGAAGATTTTGGAGAACGAAGATAGACTTACAGCGGAAGCCTATCGCAAGCAGCTCGAGAGAAATTACGCGCTAAAACTGCCGCCAGAACAGATCACGCCCTTTATCGATGCGCGTTTCAACATCAAGGGCAGCGCCGAATATCCGCGCTGGCTGCGCGCGTTCGTCAGCTCTGCACAGATGATCTACCGCGAGCCGGTCGTGCACGAGATCCCGCTGATCACGCAGCCGACGCTGTTCGTAATGGGCGCCGACGATCACAACGCGCCGGGAAGAGCGAATGCACCGGAGGCGCTGCGCCCGAAAATGGGGCAGAACGCCGAGCTGGCCAAGGCGCTCGCCGCAAAAATGGCGCACGCACGGACCGAGGTGATCCCGAACACCGGGCATCTGGTCTTTTTGGAAGCGCCGGCGAAATATGGCGAGCTGGTGCTCGGATTTCTCGCTGTAGCCCCATGACAAATCGCGCCATTACAAATCACGACATTCATGTTCCATTCAGGCGTTCGTGACTAGGTTCCGAACGTGCCGCCTTGCGGCCAAGAACGGGAGAAAACATGAAGTACCTTTTCGCAGCAGTTTTGGCCCTGGGCACGGTTGCCAGCTTCAGCGCGGCGGAAGCCGCGGGCGGATGCGGCCCCGGCTGGCATCGCGGCCCCTATGGAGGCTGCCAACCCAATCGCCGGGTCGTTGTTCGGCGGCCGGCCCCGGTCGTCGTGGTGCGGCCTGCAGCTCCGGCCGTCGTGGTGCGGCCCGGCCGCGTGTGCCCCTACGGCACCGTGTGGCGCTATGGACGCTGCCGCGCCTACTGATATTTTTCAAAGCCCGAAAAAGCCCCGCTCGCGCGGGGCTTTTTTATTTCTTCTCTAAACAATCCACGGCGAAGTCTTACCAGTAGTAACGACGACGGCGCCAGTAACGGCGGCGCCAACGACGGCGGCGGCGATGCCATCCCCAGTGCCTGCGGCGCCAGCGACGACGGCGCCAGCCCCAGTGACGGCGGCGCCAGTGACGGCGACGCCAGCCTACTTCTTCGGGCGTGAGGCGATCGACCTCGGCGCCAGAGGTGACAGCGGGTTGCGCATCCTTGTTGGCGGGTAGCTTCGCGTCATCGGCGAGCGGTGCCGGCATCAGCGGCGCGGCCTGCGCGCTCGCCGCGAGCGCGACGCCGCCCGCGGCAAATCCAAAGGCGAGTTTCAGAAAGTGGCGGCGCTCCATCACATTTCCTCCCCGTTTGCTGTGTGCGAGAAAGAGAGTTTCGATGCGCCGAGATGAATGCGCGGTGAACTGCGTGTTCAGCTTTGCTGCGAACGGAGTCGATCCAAGATTATTTTCGCGCACTGTTGCTTGCAGCGGAACTTTCGTCGGCTTTGCGGCATTTCTGCATCATGCGCAGTTGTGACGATCCGCCGTCGCTCGCCGAACTCCGGCGGCGAGTTCGCCTGAACTATTCCCCTACGCTACAAGCTCCTCGGCCAGCACAAGCACCTCGCGCGTGCGTGTCACGTCGGGCCAATCGCGGTTGAAATCGGCGACCAGCCGCTTCATCTCCGGCCCATCGATCGCGCGATCGAGCGCTGCCTGGTCCGGAAATCGATACATCGCGTGGTGCAGCGCCGGATCGGTCGCGCTCCAGTAGCGCCACGCCTTCACGGCGCCGAACGATCTCATGGCATCCGGCAGATGCTCGCGCGAATACCAGGCGTCGAAGGCCTGACGCCTGGCGGGATCGGACACGGTGGCGCGGACGACGAAGAAGGCTGCGGGCATTTTATTCCCTCCAATTTATTCGCTTTGTAGGGTGGACAAAGGCGCTTGCGCCGTGCCCACCATTCTTGCACCCATTCTGATGATGGTGGGCACGCTGCGCTTTGGCCACCCTACAACACCTCCCAACACGCAACTGTCACATGCTCCGTGATATCAAGGCCGCGCGCAATGCGTTATCCGAGGTGCCACCTATGTTCGTCCGCCACCGCTCCCCCCTCGTCTCAGCGCTCTGGCTCTTGACTGCAATCCTTCCCGCCACGGCCGAGGACGTCGTGCTGCCGCGCGAGCCGCAGATCGGGCCGCGGCCGTTTTATCTCGTCGACAAGATGAAGGACGGGCCGCTGAAGCAACAGCTCAGCCAGTGCACCGGGCCGTTTCGCAAGACCGACTTCTCCATCGGCCACCGCGGCGCCGCGCTGGAATTTCCCGAGCATACCAGGGAGTCCTATATCGCCGCCGCCCGGATGGGCGCCGGCATCATCGAATGCGACGTCACCTTTACGAAAGACCGGCAACTCGTGTGCCGGCATTCGCAGTGCGACCTGCACACCACGACCAACATACTGACCGTGCCGGAGCTTGCCGCAAAATGCTCGCAAGCCTTCAGCCCCGCTGATCCCGCGGCCGGCAGGAAAGCCTCCGCAAAATGCTGCACGAGCGACATCACGCTTGCCGAATTCCGCCGGCTGAGCGCGAAGATGGACGGCTTCAATCCGGATGCCAAAACGCCGGCGGAATACCAGAACGGCACGCCGCGCTGGCGCACCGACCTCTATGCGAACTCCGGCACGCTGATGACTCATGACGAGAGCATCGTGCTGATCAAGAGTCTCGGCGCCAAATTCACGCCCGAGCTCAAAGCGCCCGAGGTACCGATGCCGTTCGACGGCGACTACACGCAGGAGAAATATGCGAGCCAGATGCTGGATGCCTACAAGAAGGCCGGCATTCCGGCGAGTGACGTGTTCGCGCAAAGCTTTGATCTCGCCGACGTGCTCCACTGGGTGAAGACCGAGCCGGAATTTGGCAGGCAGGCGGTGTATCTCGAGGAGCGCTACCAGAAGCAGGGCCTCGATCCCAACAAGCCGGAGACGTGGAAGCCCTCGATGACGGAATTGAAGGCGCAAGGCGTCGCAATCCTCGGCCCACCGATCTGGACCATGCTGACGCTGAACGACAAAAAGGAAATCGTCCCGTCCGAATACGCCAAGGCGGCCAAGGCCGCCGGCCTCGACCTGATCGGCTGGTCGCTGGAACGCGACGGCCCGCTCGACAAGGGCGGCGGCTTCTATCACAAGTCGATCAAATCGGCCGTCGACCGTGACGGCGATACGCTGACGGTGCTGGATGTGTTGGCCAAGCAGGTCGGCATCCGCGGCATGTTCTCGGACTGGCCGGCAACGACGACGTTCTATGCGAGTTGCACGGGGATAAAGTGATTTCGGACTTCGTGGGCGGGCAAAGGCGCTCTTGCGCCGTGCCCACCATCAGCACTCCGCGGGTAGTGGTGGGCACGGCGCAATGCGCCTTTGCCCACCCGACATCCTTCGCTTACGCCGGCTCAAGGCCGAGGGCCTGCGCGCTCTCGATCCAGGTCGGCAATTCGCGCTGATACAAGGCATTGCTTTCCTTGAAGCCGAGCGCCGGGTCCAGCACGAAGGTGCTGAGAACTTCCTTCACCTTGGGATCGTTGTTGGCGGCCACGCAGAGTTCCGAAAGCCGGTCGACGATCGGCTGGGGCGTCGCCTTCGGCACCGCCCAGCCCGTGAAGCCGCTGATGGTGAAGAACTTCGATGTCGCGCCCTGTTCGGGAAGGGTCTTGACGTTCGGGATCGCGCTCACCTTCTTCGAATGCACCGCGAACACGACGCCTTTGTCGCCCTGCAGGACGGCCTGCGCCGCCGTGTAGCTGCCCATCGCGACATCGAGCGTGCCGTCCAACAGCCCCGTCCACATCGGCGCTTCGCCTCGGTAATGGATCGGCTCGATCTTGAGGCCGTACTGCTTGTTGAGTTCGTTGATGGTCATGTGCGGGGCCGAGCCGGCGCTATAGGTGCCGAAGTTCACCTGGCCCTTCTTGCGCGCGAACGCGACGAAATCGTCCAGCGTCTTGACGCCGGACGCCAGGCTCGCGACCAGCAGCAGCCCGGCGCCCGGGATGATGCTGACGAGCGTCAGGTCTCTGTCCATGTCGTAACCGGGGTTCTTCATCATGATCCGGTTCATCACGTAGGTCGTCGAGATGGAGCACAGGATGGTGTGGCCATCGGGCGCGGCGCGTGCGACTTCCGCCGCGCCGATCGAGCCGGAGGCGCCCGCCTTGTTTTCGATAAAGACGGTCTGCCCTACCTGCCTGGAGATAAAATCGCCGAAGGCGCGCGCCAGGAGGTCGGTCTGCCCGCCCGCCGGGTAGCTGCAGACCATGCGGATATTTCGCGACGGCCAGGCGGCTTGCGCGGAGGCGCCGCGCGCGAGGAAAGGCGTCGCGGCGGCGGCCGTACCGGCGGCGATGAAGTGACGGCGGGTGATGATTCTCACTGGCATGTTCGCTCCCTGATTTTCAACGAGCGTAGCGCATCGTCCCGTCCCTGCCATAGCCGCAAGGCGGGACAGATTGGCGCACTCGAAGTTTGGGCTTTCGCAGGCGGGCCGACCCGAAGGAAGGCATTCGCGATTGCTATTTTCCGAGCGGCGAAAATATGGATAGCGTCCGCTGGCCATGGGCGTTGCATTGGACGGCAGGAAGTAGCGATGCCCCGGGGGGCCAGTGCCGCCGATCCGTGCTAAGCTTCTTTCAACACATTGCTGGTGGGGTTTAGCGGAGGGGATTGTGCGGCGACGTGATTTCATCGCGCTCCTCGGCGGCGCGGCGGCCATCCGGCCACTCGGCGCGCATGCGGAAGCCCCGCGAAAGCGCGTCCTCTATTTCACGCACTCGGCCGGCTACCGGCATGATGTCATACCGCTTTCCAAGGCCATCCTGACCCGGCTCGGAAGCGATTCGGGCGTCTTCGAAGTCGCGGCAACGGAAGACACGTCTGAATTCTCCGCCGACAACCTTGGGCGCTACGCCGCGGTGATGTTCTACACGTCAGGAGAACTGCCGATGAGCGAGGCGCAAAAGAACGCTCTTCTCGACTTCGTGCGCTCGGGCCGCGGATTCCTCGGTGTTCATTCGGCGACGGACACATTCTACACCTGGCCGGACTATCTCGACCTCGTCGGCGGCTACTTCAATGGTCATCCCTGGCATCAGAGCGTGACCATCGAGGTGGTCGATCCCAGCGATCCTCTGGTGGCTTTTCTCGGGAATTCGTTGCAGGTCGAGGACGAGATCTACCAGATCAGCGACTTCGACTACCGTCGCTCACGCGTGCTCCTGCGCCTCGACCCAAGCTCGGTGGACCTTGGCAAGGCCGGCGTGCATCAACGATTCTATGGTTGGCCTCTCGCATGGACGCGATTCTACGGCGAAGGACGCGTGTTCTATACGGCACTAGGCCACGAGCCGTCAGTTTGGCAGGACGCCCGCTACCAGCGTCTCCTCACCAGCGCTATCCTCTGGTCAATGCGAAGGTCGCTGTAGACTAGCAGGCCGCGTAGCGCTTCGCGCGCGTTGGCAAAGGGTGGCCGTCGGAGCGTACATCCTGCCCGCACGTGTCGCGTTCCAACTTCAAGGGTTTCGGTCAACTCGAACGTTCAGGATGCGGGCCGCAGCATCGGCGTCACCACCGGAGAAGAGCCGCTTTGGATCCTGCCGACAATCTTGAAGCCATGGCGTTCATAGAGCGAAATGTTACGCGGGTTCGAGCTTTCGAGGTAGGCCGCGATGCCCTCCTCGTCGCATCGGCGAAGCGCATGTTTCATCAGCAACGTGCCAAGCCCCTGCCCGATCCAGGTCGGATCGGCGGCGATAAGAGGCAGATACCAATGCGGCTCAAGCGGATGATGTTCGGCCATTCCTTTCATGATGGCCCCGATATCCCCGGCGATCTCCGGGCGCAGGGACTCCTCCATGATTGCGTCCATTTCTGCTTCGTCCGGCTCGACGCCCGGTGGCAACCATAAGGCGGCGGCGCGGGCCCCTTCAGTGACGTAGGCTGTGCCATACTCGAAAGCACGGCCGCCGAAAGCGTTGACGAACCGAGGCATTATTCTGAGGTATTCGGACGGATCGGACCAAGCCCAACGCGCCATCGGGTCGGCCGCAAAGCCGAGCACAATGGTGCTGATCGCGTTTGCTCGGTCGTTTGCGTCCGCGGATTTGACTTCCGGTGCCGCCGACATCGTGTCGCTCCCTTGATCACTCGCCGTCAATGTAGGTAAGCCGACGTTCTTTTTCCAGCGCATGAGCTTGAGTGTGACGGCACAAAGTTCCGCTGGTCACAGGGGCCGAAGATCAATCGTAGTTTACCTTGGGAAAAAAGTCTCCGCGGCCTTCGGGGGTCATATCGAGCAGACCCCACAAGGGGTCGACCTGATCCCCGGCGCGATGATGTTGATTGGGTTCGGTTGGTGCGAAGCTCATCTCTGAACCCCAGAAGTGACGAATTGCTCCGCCATTCTTCTTGAATACGTTGAAGATCGTTTCGTCCCAGTTCTCGCCGTCCGGAACGCGATGCTGTGCACGCAAGCCCTTGGGAAACTTCGACGTGTCACCAAAATAATCCGCGTCGTAGCTATTGCCCGCCGTAGACACCAGCGGCAGATGATCCCAGCCGCGCTCGTGAGCCCACGCGGTGAGACGCGCGATTGAGGATTTCGCGATGATGTAAAGTGCAGCTCGCTGGCCGATGTGCCTTGCCGCGCCATCGAGCCCATCGAGCAGGTGCGTACAGCCGGGACATGGCAGCTCCCGCTCGGGTCCATACATGAAGCTGTACAGAATGAGCGTGTCATGCGGGCCGAACAGCTCAGACATCCTGACCTTCTCAGGCGCCGCATTCTTGCCGATCCGCTCGAATACATAGTCTTCCGGTACTTCGCCGCCGAGCGGCAAGGCGCGGCGCTTGGCTGCAACAGCTTCAATATGGGCACGAAGCGCGATCTCGTCGTCTAGAAGCGCGTTTCTGGCAGCGCGATACTCGGCGGTTTCGTTCGGGTAGCGCAGATGCTCCATGGCTTCCCTCCGGGTTGAAGGTCTGTGAATCCCTGCGAATAAACTCATCCGTGAGTAGCGAGTTCCCTATTGCACCCGCTTTGCCGCAATACACCAACGCGCGGCACAAATGGCGACCTTCGAAGTCAGTCCTTTGCGTTACCTCTGATCAATGAATGGCTGCTGTTGGCGCCAATAGGAGTCATTTCCGCAATGCTATGGCGCTGGCCAACGCCAGCGCCCCGCCAAAGGCTAAAGTGCAAAAGGCCAGACCCCACGACACAGTAGCGGGTGCCATGTCGAGTGCCATGCCGAACGCAATGGGTGACACGGAACCCGCGCCAACGCCCAAGATTGATCGCAAGCCAAGTGCCCGGCCCAGTTGCGATGCAGGCACTGCCTCGGTCATGGCTGAGGAAAGCACCGATGAGTCGCCAATGATCGCGAAGCCGTAGATCCAAACCAGAGCAAGCAATAGCGCAGCGTTGAGCTCACTCAGCCAGCCCATGACGAGGGAACAGGCGGCGCCGACCAGTGCAAACGTCACCAGAACCGGCTTAGCGCCAAAGTGATCGGCTGCGTAACCCGACAGGAAGGAGCCGAAGAAGCCCGAGACGTGGAGCGTGACCGCTGTCCAGACGCCAACCTCGATGCCGGTCATTCGACCTTGGGATAGCAACGACGCTGTCAGAAAAGCAGGGATCCATGCCCACGCTCCCAACAGCTCCCACGTATGGCCAATGTATCCGAGAGTGAGAAGACGGGCCTGGCGCTTCCAAGACCGATCGTACGACGTCTTGACCAGGTCCATTTGCGCGACCTGATCGCGTGCGTTTCGCGTAGCGGCAATGCTGAGCGCCGAGCCGACAACCGCGACGCCAGCCGTAACGGCGAACGACAGTCGATAGTCCGCGACTGCGAGCATGGCGTTTGCAATAAGAATGGACGCTACGTAGCCGGCTGACATGCCGGCGAGAATCCATCCGACAGCCGAAGCCCTCCGATTCGGCGGTGCACTGGTCGAAGCGAGCATGATGGCGGGCGTGTAAGTGGCACCCTGGGCCAGCCCCAAAAGCGTCATGCATACAAGTGCGCTCTCGAAAGATCGTGCGAACGCTGCAAAGAGGAAAGCTGAAACGGCGCAGGAGATAGCCGCCCAGGCGAACACACTTTTTGCGCCGAACCTGTCACACAGAAAGGAGACGACGAGCAAGGAGACGGCAAACGAAGCTGTGAATGCCCCCTGAACCAAACCGGCCCGGGTTGCTGTCATTTGCCAAGCGTCCATGAGCCAACTCAGACACGCGGGATAAGTCATGAATACCGCGGTCGTGCATGCCCGAGCCAGGACAAGCAACGGCATGTTTACGGAAGATGGCGGTCCCGGCGGGAACCGTTCGAGTTCGTAGGTCATGGATGCTTAAAGCCGAACAGCACGGTCAGGATCAATTGCGAGTTTCGTGGCCCTAATCACGGCCAACGGCGTGATGATGGGTGATCGTGCCGCCCGCCTCGATCAGCGCATCGCTGGCCGCATTCTTGATTGCCTGCCACTGTTCCAGCAGAGCACCGTGGCGGCCGAGTGAAGCAGGTGGCGGTGGAAGGTGGCCCCAGCTCAATCATAGACCGAGAGGGGCCACCTTGGAGGTTGGGCCTTCAAGCATTGAAGACGGTCGCAAGATAGAACACGGCAGCCAAAACGACAGTCATACCGATGACTGTCAAGGCGGCCTGTTTAGTTGAAACGTCGCGCATATCAAACGCCTCCTTCAATCGGACACGCCTAGCACTCTCAAAGAGCGCTTGTTGTGGCCCGGCGTTTGAAACTCGATAGCCTGGCCAACCGACAGGCCGATCAACGCAGCTCCAACCGGCGTAAGAACCGAGACGCGCTTTAGCGTTATGTCCGCTTCGTGCGGATATACCAACACCACGTCGCGGACTTCACCGGTCTTGTCATCGCAGTACCGGACCTGCGAACCCATCCGGACCACGCCGCGCAGATCGGAATTGTCCGCCACCACGCTTGCACGCTCCATCTCCTGTGCAAGGAAATGGGCCACGCGAGGGAAGAGCACCGCGCTCGAACTGGCCAGGGCGTTCAGACGCCTGGCCTCATCCTCCATCACCGTGATGGGCGGCAACACGATTTCAGGCTTGCTCTTGCGATTGGTCTTGCTCATTACCTGCTCTCCTTTCCTAAGCGGCTGATGGTCCTGGATCATCGTCATCAAAGAGCTTTTGGCCCTGGACCACCGGATTGCTAAACAGAGCCCTGACAACATCATTCGGATCACCTCGACTGACGCGTTCGATCCTGACCACGTTGGTGCGCCCAGCGGTGAAGAAGGGGATTTCGCTTCCGACCTTCAGCCCCACCAACGCTGCGCCAAACGGTGACGTCACGGGGATCTGGGTTCGCTCGGACGTGTAGTCTTCGGGGTAAACCAGTTGCCTCGTCTCGCGAGGGAAGCCCAAGTTGATCCAGAACGTCACCCACGAACCCATGGTGACGATGTTGTCCAATCTGGCTGCGCGATCAGGGACGATTTCCGCACGGTTGATCTCACTCAACAGAAAGCGTGCGTCCAAGTCGCCTTGATCTGCGCCCACCCGCGCGAGCCGTTCCAAGCGGCGATGGTCAGACGCCGGAAGAGTGATGTCCGGGATAGAGGGGTTGTTCACGACATGCCTCCTTGCTTGGGCTCCCCTCGCGGGAGAGCCTCACACCAAAGCTGTTTGATGAAGGAAGGGAGTATCCGGACGGCACAACTACCGTCCGGCTAAGCTCCTGCTTGGAGGCGTCCGGCGTGCAAGCAACGTCGCGCGGTGCGCGGATCGATGTCGAGGACGTGGATCATGTCGTGGCGACCATAGGACCTTCCGCCGAGCCCTGTACCGCGACCAAAGAGCGCACTCCTTATTGCCGCGCCGATCAGCCTTACGGATCGATAAGCACTCCGGGGTTGAGCATGCCTTGCGGATCGAGTTCTCTTTTTGCCGCCCGAAGCGCGGCCGCGAAGAGCTCCGGACGCTGACGATCGTACCAGGGACGATGATCACGGCCAACGGCGTGATGATGCGTGATCGTCCCGCCTGCCTCGATCAGCGCATCGCTGGCCGCATTCTTGATTGCCTGCCACTGTTCCAGCAGAGCACCGTGGCGGCCGAGCGCATGGAAAGAAAAATAGGGCGCGGGCCCGTCAGGATAGACATGGGTGAAGCGGCATGTAACCTCGCCTTTTACGCCCGTCGCCTCAAGGATCGCATCCTCTGTCGCCGCCTTCACCTTGTCGTGGAAGCTTTCGAACCGATCCCAGGTGATTGCGGTCTCGAAGGTGTCGTTGATGATGCCGGCCGGGGTCAGAAACTCGCGCGCATAGGGCATACGAATGAATGCGTTACGCCAGATTCCTGCCGCGCCTTCGAGATGTGAATCGCCGGCCTTTGCCGCCTCCGGTGTCCCGCCATGGTCGGCGCAGCATTCGAGCGCGCGTGCCATCCAGGCATCCGGCGAATGGTCGCCCGATTCAAAGCCGAGCACCATGATCGCGACGCTGCCGTCGGCCGCCCCGGTGTTGAACGCCTCTTGCGCGTCAAGGATGCGGCAGTTCGATGGATAGAGGCCGGCCTGTGCGATCGCGCGCAGCGCGCGGGCCGCACCGAAGAACGAGTGAAAACGAACCGATGCGCCGGCACGGAATTTCGGACGTGGCTGCAATCGCATCCAGGCGCGCGAAATCACCCCGAGCGTTCCTTCCGAGCCTATGAACATGCGGTCGGGACTCGGCCCAGCACCTGATCCCGGCAAGCGACGCGTTTCCAATGTGCCGCGCGGCGTCACGACGCGCAGGCTTTCAACGAAATCGTCGATATGCGTGTAGAGACTGGCGAAATGACCGCCCGACCGCGTCGCGATCCAGCCGCCAAGGGTTGAATACTCGAAACTCTGGGGAAAATGACGCAACGTGAGGCCATGCGGCTTAAGCTGGTTCTCCAGAGACGGACCAAAGGCACCGCCTTCGATCAGTGCGGCGCGCGATATCTGATCCACCTCGACGACCTTGCCGAGATTGCGTAAGTCCAGTGTGACGGCCGCCTTGTAGCTGATACCGTCAACGCGCGGCTCGACACCACCGCAGACGCTCGTCCCGCCCCCGAACGGCGTCAGCGACGCGCTGACGCCGCCGGCCCAGTCCATGACAGCGGCAATCTCTGCTTCGTTCCTTGGATAGCCAACCACGTCGGGCGCGCTATCGTAATCGCCGAGCATGGCTCGCACGTAGTCCGGATAGGATTTGCCGTAGGCGTGCGCGGCGCGGTCGTATCGGTCGCTCGTGCAAATAGCGGCAAGTGAGGCCGGTGGCGCCACGCGCGGCGCGCGCAATGTCAGGTCCTCCAGACGCGGGACGACTTTTGTCTCAAATGCATCGCGCGCAAATTTTTCGCTGTAGCGGCCGAGCACAAAGGCCCGCTCCTCGGTAGTCATGCCTTCGTCTTCGCGGCCCCAGCCGTAATGTTTTAGCCTTGCACCGCTCACGGCCTCCTCCCTGCTATTTTCCATCTGAGCCACCGTACCGGCTCTTACTCTTTTGAACGCGTAAAGGGCACAAAGCGCACGAGGGCAACGGCGCGCGACGTCGTCTTGTCAGGGGCGGTTTTCTCAACGACCGTGAGCTGCTGACTGGTGTAGGCCGATCCCACCGGCATGACGAGCCTGCCACCCACCTTGAGCTGCTCGATCAGCGGTGGCGGTACCTGGCCCAGTGCCGCGGTTACGACGATGGCGTCGAAAGGACCGCATTCGGGCCAGCCTGCATAGCCGTCGCCCAGCCTGACGCTCACGTTTTCATACGCGAGGCCGCGCAGTGTTTTCGTGGCGGTCTCGGCCAATGACGGGATGATCTCGATGGTACAGACCTTCCGCGCCAGATGCGCAAGGATGGCGGCCTGATAGCCCGAGCCCGTACCGACCTCGAGCACGACATGATCGGGCGCGACCTCTGCCAACTCCGTCATCAAGGCCACGATGAACGGTTGCGATATGGTCTGGCCGTGGCCGATCGAAACCGGCTTGTTCGCATAGGCGATGGAGCAAGACCGCTCGGGGATGAACAGATGGCGTTTCGTTCGCCCGATGGCCTCAAGGACTCTCTCCGACGGGCCCTGCCGCCCCAAAACACTGGCGTCGGAGCGGGCGTAGGTCCGGATGGTTTCCACCATGGCGGCGCGTTCGCGGTCGCATTGTGGTTCCTGTGCTGTCGCCTCCCGCGCGACGACAACCATGGACAGAACGAGCAGCAGCAGGATCTTCATGATCATGCGGCCATCCAAAATCGAAGGCACCGTCCGCTATCTAGGATCGAAGCCCTGGTGGAACAAGTCGTTCCTTGGGCAGAGTGAACACACTCCGCCCGACTTCCCACTGTCGGGTTGCCCCTCTCCCGGCAAAGACAAGCCTTCTGCCAACGCCGAAAGTTATTGTTGTCCGGACTGCAACTGCATTGGCGCTCGCGCTTGCGCTCTGGCTTGTGTCGGTGGAAGCGTCGGCGCGGGCTTACGCGAAGGCGCAGCGGCGAGCGGCGCTGGCGGATTAGGTGATGTCGCCGCAGATGTTCCGGGCCGCGGCTTCTGCGCTGCGGCGGTGGCGATCAAGCGCGCCATTTGCTCCTGGTTTGCCTTGAGCTGCTCGGCGGTGCTGGCATTTTCGCGGACCAATCCTTCCTGGCCAGCCTTGAGCTGTTCGATCTCCTGCTGCATGTTGGCAAGATCGCGCGCCATCGTTTCGAGCAACTGTGTCACCTCGGGAGGGATCGGGGCGGCTGCCGCATCTTGCGCTACAGTCTGAGCCGGCAATTGCGAAACCGCTGCATCCGCCGCAGCCACCTGAACGGCAGGCTCGCTCTGCTGGGCGGCGAGCTTGGGTGTTTCCGATGGCAACGAGGAAGCCGGAGCCAGTTGCGGTACCCACGGAGCGATCATCAGCCTCGCCGCCTCGCCATAGGATTGCGAAGCGAAAGCAGCGAGGCAAATACCCGCTGTCAACAGCAGGCCGATAAAGCCGCGCAGCGCCGGCCTGCCGCGTGATGGCCGACGAACCCCGTTTACGGGCTTCTTCTCCAGCCTGGAAATCTGTTCATTGACGAGCGCGAGCTGTTCATCCGCGCGAGCGATCTTTTCATAAGCATGCGCCAGCCGTTCATCGGCGCGCGCGACCAGCTCGACGTCTTGCGTGGACAGTCCCGGATTGCCATCGCGTGGATCGGTTTGCCTGGTATTTACCGCGGTATCCATGAGCGCCTCCTGCCCGGTTTGCGATCACCTGAATCGACGGTCGTCGAATTCTGGACACTTCCTCCCGCCGTTTTGACCAAAGCAAGGCTGGAGAATGGAAAGTGTGGGACCGATTCTAGGCAAAACCCTTCAGCCATCGCCTTGGGGGCCTCGACGACGGACCTGTTGAAGTCGCGGTGCGGCGGTCTGCCCACCTTGAAGCGGGTTGGCGCTTACGCCAGTCAGTTGCCCTTGCCGCCCAGAAATGCCGGGATATCCAGAACCTGTTCCTCGATCGGGTTGCGCGCGGGTGAGGCGCGGCCGTACGGATCGAGGCGCTGCGGCGCCACGTGCCGTGCCTGTTCGACGATCGGCGGCCGTCCTTCGAGGTGGCGTGCCGGAATCAGCGAAGGCGGACTGGCGAATTGCGGCGGCGGTACGCTGCGCTCGGCGATGCGGCGCCGGTCGTTGCTCAGCCTGCCGGCGAGGTCCGTGAGCAGGCCTTCCGCGGCTTGCGTCTGGCCTGCCACGTCGAGATTATCGATGCCGGTCGCTACCACCGAGACGCGGACGATGCCTTCGAGGCTGGCATCGAAGGTCGCGCCGACGATGATGTTGGCGTCCGGATCGGCCTCGTCGCGAATGCGGGTGGCGGCTTCGTCGACCTCGAACAGCGTCAGGTCGCGGCCGCCGGTGATGGAAACGATGAGGCCGCTGGCGCGCTTGATCGAGGGATTCTCGATCAACGGGTTGGAAATCGCAGCTACCGCAGCGTTCAGCACGCGCTTCTGGCCGGAAGCCTCGCCCCTGCCCATCATGGCCTTGCCCTTCTCGCGCATCACCGAGAGAACGTCGGCAAAATCGAGATTGATCAGGCCTTCCTTGACGATGAGGTCGCTGATGCAGGCCACGCCCGAATAGAGCACCTGATCGGCGATCGCGAACGCATCGGCAAAGGAGGTCTTCTCGTTGGCCACCCGGAACAGGTTCTGGTTCGGGATGATCAGGAGCGTGTCGACCGCCTTCAACAGTTCCGCAATGCCGGCTTCGGCATAGCGCATGCGGCGCTGGCCTTCGAACTGGAACGGCTTGGTGACGACGCCGATGGTGAGAATGCCGAGCTCGCGCGCAATCCTGGCGATGACGGGCGCGGCCCCCGTGCCGGTGCCGCCGCCCATGCCGGCGGTGATGAACACCATATGCGCGCCGGTCAGATGGTCGCGGATCTCGTCGGTCGTCTCTTCCGCTGCGGCACGCCCCACGTCGGGCTGCGCGCCGGCGCCAAGGCCTCCGGTCACCTGCGTGCCCATCTGGATGACGCGCCTGGCTTTCGAACTGGTGAGCGCCTGGGCGTCGGTATTGGCGACGATGAACTCGACGCCTTCAAGCCCCGCGTCGATCATGTTGTTGACGGCATTGCCGCCGGCACCGCCCACCCCGAACACGATAATGCGCGCCCTCAACTCGCGAATATCAGTGCCACCCATTTTTGCCCCACGGTTGCTCCGCCAAACCGCGGAATAGGAAGAGATTTGTTACCCACGAGCAGCCTTGCGGTCTGCTTCCACCAAGCTCGCAGCCAGATGCCCCACCCGGCGTGCAGAATGTCCGTGATTCTCGTTCGAACTGCTAGTTCGGAGAGCGGTCCGCAGAGCTGCCACCTCCCCCTCGAGCCGCGCCGTTGCCTCCCCGGCGGCTTTGGTCTCGGCCGTCGCCTGTAGCAGCTCAGCGATCAGGCGATCGGCGCGCTCGCGTTCGTGCTCGAAGTCCGCGCGGTGACCGGCGGCCCTGGCCTCCAGCCGCGCGACCTCGGCCTGCAGCGTCGCGATGACTGCCCTCAACTGAGCGGCCTCGCCCGCCCGGTGACCGCCCGGTGGGTGTGGCGTATGCCTGACTTCGGCGAGATCGACGCTCACCAGGGCTTTCCCATCATCGGAAAGCGAACGCGGCAATCGGAGCCGCCTGGCGAGCGAGCGGGCGGCCGCGGCCGAGATGTTCAGGCGCGCGCCCAGGGCTGCGTAGGTCAGAATCTCAACGGACATCGGCTGTTCTCCTCGAACGAACCGCGCTGGAATCGTCTGATGATGACCGGATAGTCCCCCTAAGTTAGGGGGATCATGGTTAACAAACAGTTAAAGGACAGCCGGGTGCCGACTTCAGCGTGCCGCGGCCGCCACTTTGCCCGGCCGGGTGGTGACCCCCACCGAGATTGGGATGGTGCAAGCTGTGCGGGATCAACGGGTTGCTGTATACTCCGATATCGCGGCTGAGGCGCGATAGAAATGGATGACGAACAGCTTGCTGACTTGCACAAATTCCTGGCCGAGTACCACCGAAGACTCGCCAAGGAAGCGGTCCTCGACGTCGTACAGCAATATCACTCCGACCTTGCGCAACGGCTCGCCGACGAAGCCGCGCTGATCCCAAGGCGAAAGGCAATCGCCCAGCGGCTGCGCGAGGGCGAGCAGCGCATAAGGGACGAAGAGGAGTGAACGATAGCCGTTTCGTAGGCGGCAGACAAAACAGCCAGCTATCCCTCTGTCGCTGGGCTAGGTACCCTCGCATGGGTGCGAGACTTGATCTTGTTAACGAGATCATCAACGTTAGCTTTTGTTGAGAAGTGGGACCAAAAGGAAAAACCGGCTATTGTAACGGCAATAGCGAATGCAAAAGCGCCACTGAGCTGAGCGGCAGCTAACGCTTTGCTTGCGGAGACCTCTGAAACGATAGTGATGAAGTTCTGCAGAAAACCCAACGAGGCACCGCTTGCGGCGAGCGCAACATCGAATGACTTGTCCTTCCCACCCCTTGAAAGAGCCATTAGTTGGTCATCGCTTATCCAGTGGTCAATAACCTGCGTTTCGTGTGTGACGAAATGGGTTGGCGGCGCAGCAGTTGAAATGCCCCCCTCTACAGTCACGATTCGCCTCCATCTTCCTTGAGGCCCATTATGACTGCGTTCAAAAACTGAGTATTTCCGCAATTTCCGCAGATCAACGGAACGAGAGGGTAGAGCGACCCGCCACCCAGCATCACTGACGCGCCCTGCAGTCGCACTGGAGCGACAATGTACTCGCCGACAACCCACTTTACCGCGCCACAGACTGCACACCCCTTTGCCGGGGTCCCGCCCTTAGAAAACACCCAATCTGCAACGAACTGGCGCTGCTTCTGGGTCAGTTTTTTGCTCTTCCGGCGCCTTTGCATCTTCCGCCATATTGTGCCCTCCCTGCTTGGCTGGGATAAAGCACTGGCAGAGGAGCTCAATCAATCCCGGTGTTTGGTTTTTTCTTTATCGGGCGGCGTTTAGTTTTCGCATCGCGTTTCTTTTTTTAAGGCGCGTGGGGCGTCTTGAGCGCGCCGCGCAATGCTGCCTCAAAGCGGGCTTGGGCTTCTTTCTCGCCGTACTTGTCATCTTTCTCTTTGTTCATGGAGAACTCATGTCGCGAAACAGGGGCAAAAAAACCAGAGAGAAACGCGATCTCTTAACACGCGAACTTTCCCTCGAAGAACGAAGCGCCATGCTCGACGCTTTGCTCAAACCACCCATTGCCATTTCATATGGCATCATTGGCGCGTTAACCGTCGAGCATGAATTGGAATTGTTGATCAAGTCCCGCCTGCGCAAGATATCGCAAAAAGAATGGGAGGCGATACTCTCGGACAAGGAAGGCCCCTTAGGTTCTTTCGACCGAAAGATAAAGTTCGCGAATTATCTCGGCCTCTTAGATGAGCAAATCCGAGCCAACCTGGACATCATCCGGAATGTTCGGAACAGGTTTGCTCATACTAAGCGGCTGATTAGCTTCGATCATTCCATCATCGCAGATGAATTGGCGAAAATGGCATTCCCAAGAGGCCAAAAGCGGAAACTTGCTCCAACCGCTTCCTTCGACCCCCAATGGAAATACATATCGCTCTGCCTCCATTCCGTTGGAATAATGAGCAAGAAGAGGCATGGCGCGCGAACGGCAGCCCACAAAGCTTGGATGAGGCGACATAACGCAAAGAACCAGAATTTCGGGGGCATTCTCGGCTTGCTGAATAAGCCCAGCGTCAGTCTGAAGAATTTAGCGCTTCCAGAATCCACTCCGCTACTTCTGCACTCAAAAAAGGCGTCCAGTCCCACAACTCCAACTCCGCTTGGATTATGGGCAGGGCTATTTGGGGACGAAGCTGACAACCCCTACAAACCGGGGCAGAAAAAATAACCTCTGGCGCGCCAGCATCCAGTGCCGAAGCACTGTCCGCGCTTGCCGAACTACCTTTGGGGGCCTGTGGTCAAAGTATATAATCCCCCTTGCCGAGCTAGCTTCGCCAGTTAGGGGAACTTGGCAGCGGAACACGTTGACGCGACCACGAGTGCGCGGACCGCAGCCGCCACACTTTGCTCAAAGACTGGATCGAACATCGCGGGCAAAACAATAAGCGGGCTGGGCCGTCCTGCATGGATTTAAATCCATCAAACCAGAGGAGACAGCCATGGCAACACAGGTAAAGCCGGTTCCCAAGGGATTTCACACCGTCACGCCTTATCTCGTCGTCGATGGGGCGGAGAAGGTCATTCGCTTCATGAAGGAGGCCTTCGGAGCCGAACCAGTATTCGAGCCGATGATGCGGCCCGACGGCAAGGTCATGCATGCGGAGTTCAAAATCGGAGATTCCATCGTGATGATTTCCGACTCCTCGGAGCGTGCACAACCGACATCCACCATGCTGTATCTCTACGTGCCCAACGTCGACGCAGTTTATCAGAAGGCGCTTAAGGCCGGCGCAACATCGTTGATGGAGCCCGCGGATCAATTTTATGGCGACCGCAGCGGCGGCGTGAAGGACCCGGCCGGCAATAGCTGGCACATCGGCACCCACATCGAGGACGTATCGCCGACTGAACTCAAGAAGCGCGCGACGGAGTTCATGAAGCAGCAGCACAAGGCGGCGTAGGCGGAGCTCGTAAGCTTCGTCAGAACTCGTAGGGCGGATCAGCGTTAGCGTAATCCGCCAATCTGCCAGTCACGTAGGCGGCGGGTAACGGCTCCGCCCAACCCGCCCCACGCACTATTGGCCCGGGGGTTGAGTTCAGGAGGAGAGGCAAGATGCGCTGCGGCAGGCGGCAGCCGCACTTGGGTTTTCCGGCGGTGGCTGGAATGATTTGGCCTCTAATTCGGCTGGATCGCTGCGCCGGCATGCTAGACAATAGAGCCCTATGTCCAGGTGGCTCAAAAAGCTTCTGTTCGGGATTTGGGGTGTTCTGCTCGTCCCGCTGATCGCGCCTGCCGTCAAAAAATGGTTGGAGGAAAACATCTTCTCCGATCCTGAGGGTATGGCCACAGCGGCCTTTCGTGACGCGATGGCCACGCCCGTTTTCAGTTACTTCCTGGCGCTGGGCCAACAGCCCTGGTTCAAACTCGCGCTGGTCTTCCTGACCGGAATTGTCGCCGGCGTCTCGCTGGAATGGCTGAGCCGGAGGTCGGACGAGAAGAAAGCCTCCGAGCTGCGCAGCCTCGGCTGGAAGTTTCGCAGTCTTTCAGAGAGCATCAGGACTCGGACCGCGTCGTCAGGGTGGCCGGACAGTGTGCCTGATCTCAAGCCTGCACTGCTGTCTGTATTGAGCTCAGCCAGGAAATTCGAACTGTGGGTCCCGAACGAGCACGTGTACCAGTTGCCGGATGCGTCATTCCTTTGCGAATACCTCAGATGCGTCGGCAGGCTTCTGGAGGATGGCGATTTTAGCGAAGCCAGGAGGGAAGCGCTCTCCTGGCGGCCATTTCTCGAAAAGGGGGCGCGGTCCTGAGTTTTCGAACTGTTCGTTAGCGCAGCGTAACGTACCAAACTCTCAACGCGCGGTTGGTTCGGCCGGTGGGTTGCTGCGCTAATCACCCCACCGCCACTGAGCTTTCTCCGGTTTTGGCAGTATTTTGCCAATCACGTGATCTAATACGCGTTCAAGCTCAAGATGGACCCGTAAGACTGTGCCAACATCATCTGGCGTATCCATCGCCCGTACCAGTCGATCGATGTCAATATGGAAATCGAACTCGATGTCGGCCGGCATTTGCGTGCCCTCACAACGGCAAATTGTCGTGCTTCTTCGCCGGCATTTCCACCTTCTTGTCTTTCAGCATCGCCAGCGCCCTTGCAATCCGCTTCCTGGTCGAATGCGGCATGATGACGTCGTCGATATAGCCGCGTTCGGCGGCGATGAAGGGGGACAGGAAGCGGTCTTCGTATTCCTTGGTGCGCTTGGCGATCGCCTCGGGATCGTTCATGTCGCTGCGGAAGATGATTTCGACGGCGCCCTTGGCGCCCATGACAGCGATCTGCGCGGTCGGCCAGGCGTAGTTCATGTCGGCGCCGATTTCCTTGGACGCCATGACGTCGAAGGCGCCGCCATAGGCCTTGCGCGTAATGACGGTGACGAGCGGCACCGTGCATTGCGAGTAGGCGAACAGCAGCTTCGCGCCGTGCTTGATCAGGCCGCCATACTCTTGAGCTGTGCCCGGCAGGAAGCCCGGCACGTCGACGAACGTCACGATCGGGATGTTGAAGGCATCACAAAAACGGACAAAGCGCGCGGCTTTCCGCGAGGCGTCGCTGTCGAGCACACCCGCCAGCACCATCGGCTGGTTGGCGACGAAGCCGACGGTGCGGCCGGCGATGCGGCCAAAGCCGGTGACGATGTTCTTCGCAAACGCTTCCGAGATCTCGAAGAAGTCGCCCTCGTCCACCACCTTGAGGATCAGCTCCTTCATGTCGTAGGGCTTGTTCGGATTGTCCGGGATCAGCGTGTCCAGCGACATGTCCACGCGGCCGATGTCGTCAAAACTCGGCCATTCCGGCACGCCGTCGGTGTTGTTGGAGGGCAGGAAATCGATCAGCCGGCGCATCTGCAACAGCGTCTCGACGTCGTTCTCGAACGCGCCGTCCGCGATCGAGGAGCGCGTGGCGTGGACCGAGGCGCCGCCGAGTTCTTCGGCCGTGACCACCTCGTTGGTGACGGTCTTCACCACGTCGGGTCCGGTCACGAACATGTAGCTGGTGTTCTTCACCATGAAGATGAAGTCGGTCATGGCGGGCGAATAGACGTCGCCGCCGGCGCATGGCCCCATGATGACGGAGATCTGCGGGATCACGCCCGAGGCAATGACATTGCGGCGGAACACGTAGGAATAGCCTGCGAGCGCCGCCACGCCCTCCTGGATGCGCGCGCCGCCGGCATCGTAGAGGCCGATGATCGGCGCCCTCGCCTTCATCGCCATATCCTGCAGCTTTGTGATTTTCAGCGCGTGGGTTTCCGACAGCGAGCCGCCGAACACGGTAAAATCCTTGGCGAACACAAAGGTCTTGCGGCCGTTGACGGTGCCCCAGCCGGTGACGACGCCATCGCCCGGCACCTTCGTCTTCTCCATGCCGAATTCGGTCGAGCGGTGCTCGACGAACATGTCGAACTCCTCGAACGAGCCCTTGTCGAGCAGAAGCTCGATGCGCTCCCGCGCGGTCAATTTTCCGCGAGCGTGCTGCGCCTCGATGCGCTTTTCGCCGCCGCCCAGCTTGGCGCCGGCGCGCCGTTCTTCGAGGGTGTCCAGGATATCCTTCATGCTGCTTCCGCCCGCCTTTTGAGTAACGATTTGAAGGCCTTCTAACACGGCATTTTCGGAAGCGGAAACACCCTCATCCCGCCTCTGGTACCGCGGTCCGGCGCCCCCTATATGCGCATCCTGACTATGGGGAACGGAATGACCGATACCGCAAGCGCCGACACCTCGGGCGCCGTTACAGGGGGTGCGCGAACGGTGCTGCGGCTGGAGGGATTAGCGCTCTTTATCGGTATGACGCTGCTTTATTATATCTGGGACGGATCGTGGTGGGTCTACGCCCTGCTGTTCTTCGTGCCGGACTTGAGCTTTGCCGCCTATCTGGGAGGACCGCGAACCGGCGCCCTCGTCTACAACACCGCCCACAGCTACCTCGCGCCGATGGCGATCATGACGACCGGATTTGCCACTGCCGCGCCGCTCACACTCTCGATCGCCATGATCTGGCTGGCCCATATCGGCTTCGACCGCGCGCTGGGCTACGGGCTGAAATACGCCACCGGTTTTGGTTTCACGCATCTGGGCCGGATCGGGAAGCCTTCGAATTGACAGCCGATCTGTAGCTTGATGTAGTCTCCCTAAGGCTGCCGCAGGACGGCCAATATTGGGGGAAACAGATGCTGACGGGTTGGCGCGTCGCAGCGGGAGCTGCGATTCTTTGTACCGCTACGCTATTCACCTGCATCGAAACGTCAGCGCAATCGATCCCGAAAGACGTCGCCGCGCGCACCGAGATTTACGCGATCCCGTCGCTGACGATTTCCGACCAGCAATTTTTGACCGGCGATACCAACGGCAAGCAGGTCACCGTCGCCGGCCAATTCCGCATCGCGCAAGGCACCGGCAAACTCCCCGTGGTGGTACTGATGCACGGCTCGAGCGGCGTCGGCGCCGCGATGGATCCGTGGGTGCGCCACTTCAATGCAATGGGGATTTCGACCTTCGTCATCGACGGCTTCAGCGGGCGCGGGCTGACGATGGTCGGCCCGAACCAGGCCCTGCTAGGCCGGCTCAACTTCATCGTCGACATCTACCGCGCGCTGGATATTCTTGCCAAGCATCCGCGCGTCGACCCTGATCGCATCGTGCTGATGGGATTTTCACGCGGCGGACAGGCCACGCTCTACGCCAGCCTCGAGCGCTTCCACAAGCTCTGGAACAAGTCCGGGGCGCAATTCGCCGCCTATATTCCGTTCTATCCGGATTGCTCCACGACCTATGCTACCGACACCGACGTCGTGGCGCGCCCGATCCGCATTTTTCACGGCACGCCCGACGACTACAATCCCGTCGCAAGCTGCAAGGCCTATCTCGTCCGCCTGCAGGAAGCCAAGCGCGACGTCGTGCTGACCGAATATCCGGATTCGCCGCACGGCTTCGACGTCGGCCTGCTCGGCGTCAGCAGGCTTGCCGTTTCCGCCAATGCGCAAACCGCGCGCAATTGTCGCCTCAAGGAAGGCGAAGGCGGCGTGTTGATGAACGACGACACCAAGGCGCCCTTCACCTACAAGGATGCCTGCATCGCGCTCAATCCGCACGTCGGCGGCAACCCGGCCACCGCGCAGGAAGCGCGGAAAGCGGTGAGCGACTTCCTGCAGGCGTTGTTGAAGCTCGGGTAGTCGTACCTGCCCTTAGAGCCTGACTGAAAATGCAACCGGCATTTTCAGGCTCTTTGCGAGCAGCTTCTTCGCGTCACGGCCGGGCTTGTGGACCGATCAGCTACCGAACCAGCAGAATGACCGCATATGCGATTGCTCCGTCCGGATATCGGAGAGGCATTGCTGCAATCTCAGGCAACGGAACCTCGCCTTCAAAGCGTGCCGACGGCGGAACCATGAACCCGCTGCTGGTTTGGACGTTAGTTGCCAAACCGAAGGAGGCAATCAGATGTACGGATCCAGTCTCACGAGAGCAGCGCTTCTCTTGGCATCGCTCAGCCTGACCGGCAGCGCAGCGCTCGCCGCATCCGCCTCGCCCTTCGCCGCCATGGCGGGTACATGGTCGGGCGGCGGCGTGCTCAGCACCAGTGACGGACAAAGCGAGCAATTGCGCTGCCGCGCGTCGTACGACGTCGCTGGAAGGGGCGATCAGCTTCAACTCAATCTGAGAGGCGCGAGCCAGAGTTACAATTTCGATCTCGCAAGCGAAGTCGAATACCGTGGCGGCGCGATTTCGGGCTCATGGAGCGAAGCGAGCCGCAACGCTTCCGGAACGCTTACCGGGCGCGCCGCCGGCGATCATGTCGAGGCTGCCGCCCGAGGCGACAATTTTTCGGCCCATCTGTCGCTGACCACCCGCGGCGGCAGGCAGACGGTGTCGATCCAGCCCCAGGGCACCAACGTCACGGCGGTCTCGCTGGCGCTCAACCGGCGCTAGCAGCGAGTTAGGTTAGATCGCCACGATATCGGCTAGGCATTGCTGCACGACCGTCATGCGCGCGGCGATGTGGCTTTGCTCCTTGCAGTCCACGTTCATGGCGAACACCGTCTGCTGGCTGCCCTTCTCGGCCCAACCGACCATCCAGGCCAAGGACGGCTTGCCTTGCTCGGCGCCCAGCAAGCCGCTCTTGGCGCGGATGGTGGCGTCGCCGACCTTCGTCACGGGAAGAATGTCGCGTGTCAATTCCTGGCTGCGCTTGGAGACCGGCAGCACGCCGCGCCGCAGCCGGTCGACGAAATCGATCTGCTGGATCGGGTCGATGCGCAGGTTGCCGGTCAGCCAGAACTGGTCGATGCCGCCGCCGATGTCGCGGTTGCCATAGTCGAACAGGTCGACATATTTCTGCATGCGCTCCTGCCCGATGCGCCGGGCAATTTCCTGATAGACCGGCACTGCGGAGGCCGCGATCGCCGAGCGCAACGTGTGATCCTTGTTCCAGGGCTCGATGCTGCGCTTTACGCCATCCCACTTGAAGACGTCCTTGTCGGGGTCCTCGACCACGCCAGTTTCCAGCGCAATGATCGAATTCGGAATCTTGAACGTCGAGGCCGGTAGCCTGCCCTCGCCCGAGCGCACCTTGTCGCTGGCGATGATCAGGTAATCATCCACCTTGTAGCCAACGAAGGTGCCGGTCGTGCCGAGATCGAAAAAGCGCTTGGCCAGATCGTCGCGAAACTCGCTGCGCTGATAGGAGACGTTGGCAAGGGCGCGCGCGGGCAACAGCGTGGTCGCAGTAAGCAGGCCGAGCGCATGACGACGATTGATCACGAGGATATCCGAACTGGTTGAGGAATGCCGACGATGCGGATGGCATCGTGGAAAAACTATGACAAGTGGCCCTTACTTTGATCCGTGTTCCCGGCGCAAGCCGGCATCCGCTCGCGCGAAAAACCACAGCAATCACCGGATCCGGCCCGACAGCCGCAGCACGAAGATCAGCACTTCGGCGACTGCCTTGTAGAGCTCCGGCGGGATTTCGTCGCCGATCTCGACATGGGACAAGGCGCCCGCCAGCACCTCGTTCTCCTCGATCGGAATATCGTGTTCCCGGGCGAGCTCGATGATCTTCGCACCGATGACGCCCTTGCCCTTCGCGACGACCCGCGGCGCGCCGGTCTTGTCATAATGCAGCGCGACCGCAAGCTTGCTTCTGGTCTCGACGCTCATAGCGCGCGGTCCAGAAAATGGCCGGCACGGGCCGCGGGTGCGGCCTGCGGCGGCGCGCCGTCGCGGATCACGATATCGCCGGGCTGCAACTCGGCGCGGCTGAGCGCCTCGCTCAGCTGCGAGGTCCCGGCACGCAGTTGCTCTGCGGTCGCCGGTCGTTCCGCCCAGATCCGCACCGAAGTCTTTTCGCCGGTCAGCGATATCAGCGCGTGAACCGGGCCGGCCGGCTCGACGTCGAGCGAAAATCGCGCCCGCCACACCCGCTTGACCGCCTCGACGGCTTCGCTGCCGCTATCGCGGGAAATCTCGAACTGCGCCATCGCGGTGCCCTGCGGCGTCACGAAGGGAATTTCGAAATTCCAGCGTGGCGCGGTGACGTCAGCTTTCGGCCCCGCATCGATGCGATCGGGCAAGGAGGCGACCTGCAGCAGCGTCTGCCGCGCGATGGCAGCATCGGTATCATCAAGCAGATGGTGCGCGGTCGCCTCGAGCGGCGCATGCGGCGCGATGCTGGGCGAGGCGATCGGCTGTGCGGTCGGCAGTCCGCCGCGGATCGGCGGCGGCGGCGTGTTGGTGTGGAAGGTGACGTCGCCGGCCCGAACGTCTTTCGACGCGGCGGTGGCAGCCCTGACGGGAACGCCGAGTTCCTGCAGCGCTTCCTGCAGAAGGTTCAGCGTTGCGCCGGCCGAAGGCGGGGTCGCCAGCGGGCTTCGGGCGGCGTGAGCCGGCAGCGCGAGATTTTCGGCTGCAAGCAATCGCGCCTGCGGCAGCAGGATTTCCGGCACATCGACGTTGGGCGACAAAGACGGCGCGAGGCTCGCGACGGCCTGTGGCGGCGCAGTCTGTTGCGCCCCGGCCGGTGTCGCCGGCGGCGCGGTCGTCGAATTGACGCCGAGCGCCGACTGCAGCGTCTGACGCAGCACGATCAGCGCGGCCTTTAAGTCGGGTACGCCGCTTGGAGATACCGTGCCCGACGCCAGCGAGGTTTCGAGGAATATTCCAGACTTCTGGAACGCCGTCTTGATGTCGGCGCCATCGAGGTTCTGATCGAGACTGGTCTGTTGCGCCAGCACCTGCGCGATCGCCGCTTGCAATTTCGGCGGCAGATTGCTGGACGAAATCGCCGCCCCCAGATTGGCAAACAACGGCGCCAGGCTGTCCTGTTCGGTCGCAGCGGCCTGGGCGGCGGCGGAGACGGCCGCGCGCTCCAGCGGCGTCAGCACGTTCTTCACTGAGACGATGGCCGGCCGATTGGCTGCGGCCTCGGCCAGCGCATTGGATGACAAGGTGACGGCGTCGGCGGATGCCCCGGCGGCATCACTGCCCTGCCCGACCACGGCCAGGCGGATGCCGTCCTTGGTCTGCGATACCGCGAGCTGCAGGTTCTGGCCCTGCTGCAACGGAATTTCCGTGGCCACGTCGATCGAGAGGCTGGCGATCGCAATCCGCACGAGATCGGCAGACAGCACTTTCAGGACCTGGGCGTTGACCACGCTGCCCGGCTGCAGCACGAGTTCAGGCGCAATGCCGCCAGCCTCTTGGGCGGCAAGCACCGGCAGAACGGGATTGATCGAATTCGCCATGTCTTGAGGTCTCGGCCCAGGTGCGAAGGCTAACCCGGCGTCGTAAACCTCTCCTTAACCGCGGCGGACGGCGCTTAAGCCTTCAGGGCGTCCAGAATGGTCACCGCGGCCCGGAAATCGACCAGACGGGCGGCCCGGCGAGCCGCCACCTCCTCGTCCACGCCCCATTTCTCGGCGTTCCAGTCGTCATCGACATGGGCCGCCGCCCAGACCTGATCGGGATCGCGGACACCATGCAGCAACGCCAGCGCCAGTAGCGCGGAGCCTGTCAACGTCGTCACAACATGCAGCGCCGCCACTGCCCAGGGGTCGGCCGGAAACACGCTACGGGCAGCCTTGATCGCCTGCTCCGGCTGGGTCACATGCACGATCCCCTCCGACAGGATGAAATGAGCCCCGAGCTCGTTCGCAGCCCATGACAGCACCGGGTCCCAATGCGCCGCTTCGCGGGCGACCAGCGCCTCGGGATGGCCGGCGCGATAGAACAGCAAGTCGGAGCCGAGATATTTTGCGACATCGTCCGCCACGGCATCGACGCGATCGGCGACCTCTGCGACAGAGTTGGCGAAGCGCGTCAGCGGCATGGTCAGGGGATCGATGATCTCGCCTTGCGCATTCCATTCCGCAGCGATGTGCTCGGCGATGGCGCCGGCTGGCGCTATGACCTGGCGGCCGGAAGGCGTGCGGATCGGCTTGCCGTCCAGCGTCACGCCAAACCCGCCATCGGCCGGCGCGACGCCGGCTTCCCTGTAGAAGCGCTTGCGCTGGGGCGCGCGGGTGGCGCGACGCACCGACTCCTGCGGATCGAGCGGAGACTGTCCAGCGACTTCATCGAATAGTTCACGCATGCGGTGTCCAGCAGTCGGATAATCCAAGCCTGACAATACGATGCCGGTGGATGCAAATAAAGGCGATGAGGACGTTAGGCCGACAAACTGCGATGCCGGTTCTACCGGCTGAAGCCGGGTTCCGCTCGCCGGTATCGCCGTCGCCGCTACTCCTCCGGAGCGTTCTCGATCGGATCGAACCGATCATGCTCCAGTCCGAGCAGGTTCCAGGACTGCAGCATGTGCGGCGGCAGCGGCGCGCTGACATCGATGACGCCGCCGCGCGGATGCGGGATCACGAGCCGCCGCGCCAAGAGATGCAGCCGGTTCTGAAGCCCGCCCGGCAGATCCCAGTTCTCCTTGTTGAAATATTTGGGATCGCCGACGATGGCGTGGTCGATGTGCGCCATGTGGGCGCGCAACTGGTGGGTTCGCCCGGTGACCGGCTTCAGCGACACCCAGGCGAGCTTCTGCGCCGAGGTCTCGACCACGGCGTAATAGGTCACCGCGTGGCTCGCGCCCTCGTCGCCATGTTTAGCGACCCGCATGATGCTGTCCTCCTCGCTTTCCTCCTTGGCGAGATAGGTCGAGATGCGGCCCTGCTTCGGCTTCGGCACGCCGGCCACCAGCGCCCAGTAAATCTTGCGCGCGGAGCGGTGGCGGAACGACCCGGTCAGGGCAGTTGCAGCAAAGCGGGTCTTGGCGACCAGCAGACAGCCCGATGTTTCCCTGTCGAGCCGATGCACCAGCCGCGGCTTCTGCCCCTTGGCATCGCGCATCACCTCCAGCATCTGGTCGACGTTGCGCGTGATGCCGGACCCGCCCTGCACCGCAAGCCCCGCCGGCTTGTTCAGCACCAGCACGTCGGCGTCTTCGTAAAGCGTCATCTCCTTCAGCGCCTGCAGCGTCTTGGTCGCGGCTTCCGAGAGCGCACCCGCGCCCTTCGGCGCATCGAGCCGCAGCGGCGGGATGCGAACGCTCTGGCCTTCTTCCAGCCGGTCCTTGCTGTCGGCGCGCTTGCCGTTGACGCGCAGCTCGCCCTTCCGGACGATGCGCTGGATGTGGGAGAACGACAGGCCGGGAAAGCGTGCCTCGAGGAAGCGGTCGACCCGCATGTTGTTCTCGTCCGCCGTGACGACGACGGTCTGAACCTTGGTCGGTAGCGGCGGTTCGGCTTTTGTCTTCTCGGGCTCTGCCGCCACATAGGACGGCTTCTCTCGCCGCGGTTCAGTGAACCGCGGTGGCTTGCCCACCGGCCGCTCGCCTTGCTTCTTGCCTCGAAACGGCGAAGCTCCCTTGGCGAATCCCTTGGCAGGTCCTTTGGCGCGATCGGCTTGCGGGCGCGACTTGGCTAACGGTTTTCGGTCGCGGCGGCTCATCTGATTTCGGCTCCAAAGGTTAGCCTTTCGGTAGCGCAAATGCAGCGAATCGTCACGGTGAATTCGGTGCCAATCCCGCGCCGGATCGGCCAGACTAGGCCAGTTTTGACGATGCGCGGGGAGCCCGGATGGCCCTAGCAAGATTGGTTTTGGTCGTTGTGGCCGCAATGTTCGCGAACGCGGCCGAAGCGCAGCGGAGCCCGATGCCGGAGCATATCGCGCGGACGCTGCTGGAACTCGGCCGCGTCATCGATCCGCCCAGGACTTTCGCGCTCTACGCGCCGCTGCAGGAA
The DNA here is from genome assembly GCF_001693385.1 of Bradyrhizobium icense. Classification (NCBI taxonomy): domain Bacteria; kingdom Pseudomonadati; phylum Pseudomonadota; class Alphaproteobacteria; order Hyphomicrobiales; family Nitrobacteraceae; genus Bradyrhizobium; species Bradyrhizobium icense. The sequence continues at coordinate 3,615,649 of NZ_CP016428.1, read as the reverse complement.
AAAGAGCCCTATCAAGGTGTCAGGGTCGAGCGGGACGTCAAATACGGTCCGGCCGACCGCAACTTGCTCGATGTTTTCATGCCGGAAACGGCTGCATCTCCGCGGCCGGTACTGATCTATGTACATGCAGGCGCGTATGTGGGTGGCAACAAGCGCACGACGCCGACCAGCCCATTCTATGACAACATCATGCTGTGGGCGGTAAAGAACGGCTTTGTCGGGGTGAACGTGACCTATCGCCTCGCACCGCAAGCACCCTGGCCGGCGGGCGCCGAGGATCTGGCCACCGCGGTGCAGTGGGTTGCGGACAATATCGGCGAGCGCGGCGGCAATGGTGCGCGTATCTTTCTGATGGGGCACTCCGCGGGCGCGGTTCACGTCGCGACCTATGTTTCACATCCCGAACTTCACAAGATCAAGGGCGGCGGCCTCGCCGGCGCGATCATGATCTCGGGCATTTACGACCTGACCGCAATGCCACTCGCCGATACCCAGCGCGCCTATTTTGGTAACGATGCCGCGCGCTATGCCGAACGATCCTCATCGAGGGGTCTGGCGACGACCGACATTCCGCTGATGATGGTTGCCGCCGAACTGGATCCGGAAGGATTCGTGGTGCAGCTCGATCTCGGGAGGCGAGCCTCATGCAAACGGACCAGCGGATGCGCACGCGCTATCCTGCTGCCGCAGCACAGTCACATGTCGGAGGTGTATTCGATCAACACTGCCGACACGCGTCTGACCGATCAGATCCTGGGCTTCGTCACGACAGGGAAATAGCCAGCGGTGCGCTCGCCGTCACTTCAATGAATTAAGCGGTGAAGTGTCTCGCTCGAGAGTGATGATACCAAGCGTTGCACCCGTAAGAACGACGCGGTTTTCAAGAACACCGCCAAGCAACACACTAAAAACAACAACGAAGCAGAGCCCCGCAAGTTTGTCCGTGCGAAGGTGCAGCCGATCCTCGGAAACACTTGACTCCAGATTTTGGACTTTGTACTATAAAAAATGTAGTACGATGGAGCTGTTGCCCGATGTCAGCAACTTCCGACGTTGCCCGTCCAACCGGCGCCCGCGGCTTTTGGCTTGGCTTCGCCGCCTACCTGCTGCCATCCTTTCCGATCGCCTATGTCTGGCACCTCGTCCTGTTCGAGCAGAAGTACCACGCGCTCCAGATCTATCGCGACGAGCCGGTGATCGCCTTCGGACTGGGTTCGATGATCATCCAGGGCGCGATATTCTCGTGGTTGTTCCCGCGCGTATTCCCACAGCGTAGCGGCTCGTTTCTGAAGGACGGGCTCCTGTACGGACTTGGCGCTGGCCTGCTGTCATGGTCGTTCACAACGCTCGCGGTCGCAGCCAAGAATGTGATGGTTTCAGTGCCGGACTACGTGCTGCTCGAAACCGCGTTTACGATCCTGCAATTCGCCATTGTGGGGCCGTTGATCGCCCTCGCCTACCGACATGATGCGGAGGAAACAAGCTCGACGGCATGAGCAATCTTCACTATCCGCAATTCTGCGCACTCGCCCGCGCGGCGGAGATCATCGGCGAGCGTTGGACCCTCCTGATCATCCGCGAGCTTCTTCTTGGGCCGAAGCGATTTGGCGATCTCCTGGATCATCTTGACGGCATGAGTCCCACCTTGCTGACCACGCGCCTCACCGCCCTGATCGAATGCAACGTCGTGCGGCGCACCGCCTTGCCGCCGCCGGCCAATGCGCAGGTGTACGAATTGACCGAGATCGGCCGGGAAATTCAGCCCGCGATCCGGGAGTTGATCCGCTGGGGCGGCCGCTTCCTGTTCCCGCCGGTGCCGGGCGACATGTTCGAGCCGGATTGGGTGCTGCTGGGCCTCGATGCCATTGCGAAGCGCTCACCCGTGCCGGAAATCAGGGTCGGTCTTGTGGTCACCCATGGCAGGAAATCGGCAGGCTTCACCGTCGCAGGCAGCGGCGTCGGGACGGCTATTGAAAGAGGCATCACCGATTGCAAGGGGACGCTGGAAGCCCCGTTCGACGCGGTGCTCCAGATTGTCGGGACGAGCGTGTCCGTTCAGGACGCGATCGATGCGAAGCGCGCCAGCGTAAGCGGCTCGATGGCGCTCGTCCGCAAGCTCCCCCTTCTGTTCGACCTTGCCGAACGCCGGCGCATGACGCCCGCTGCAAACTGACGGGAGGCGCCGGTGGCCTGGACGAAATCACCGCAGTCGCTGATCGACCTGTTCGACCAGTCGGTTCCGTCAGGCGCAAATATCTCCCGCCGCAAGATGTTCGGCTACCCGGCGGCCTTCGCCAACGGAAATCTCTTCATCGGGCTGCACCAGAACGATTTCGTCATGCGGCTCTCGGAGAAGGATCGCGCTCGTTTCACCGCCGAATTTGGCGAACGGACCTTCGAGCCGATGAAAGGTCGGCCGATGCGCGAATATGTGCGATTGCCCGAGGAGCTACTGGCCGACGCGGGCCAGCGCGCATTCTGGATCAATCTTTCGCTGAAGTATGCCGAGGCAATCGCGGCGAAGGCGACGTCTCCAAAGAACAAGCAATCGCCCAGATCGGTGAAAAGGAGTCGAACATGAAGAAGTTTGTGCTGCTGCATTACGGGTTTGAAAAGCCCACTCCGGAAATCATGGCCGCCTGGGGCAAATGGTTCGAGGCCACCAAGCCGCATGCCGTGGACATGGGCGGCTTCGGCAATGGTCGCGAAATCTCGAAGGGCGGAACGAAGGACCTTCCGCTCGGACCCGACTCCATCACCGGCTTCACGATCGTCAACGCGGCAAGCCTCGACGACGCCGAGAAGATGGCGCAGGGCAACCCTTTCATTTCGAGCATTCGAGTCTACGAAGTAAGGTCGGGCTGACGCGGAAGACCACCGGCGCTATTTGCACTGCGCGGCGTTTCTCACCGCGGTCAGGTCGGCCCCGGAATTGTTCGACGGACGCTTCTTGGCGGCTTCATCCGCTGCAGCGCAGGCCGCCGCGTCACCGTTCTGGAAGCGCGCGATGGCGAGATTGGTCCAGGCGTCGCCGAAATCCGGCGCATCCTTGACCGCCTGCTCCAGCACGGGCTGCGCATCGCGCGGGCGCTTCGCGATCAGCAACATGCGGCCATAGTCGGCCCTGAGCGCCTTCACCGGATTGGGCTGTTTGAGCGCGATCCTGAACAGTTCGTCGGCGGCGTCGAGATCATTGAAGCGAAATTGCGCGACCACCGCGAGGCCGTGATAGACGGCGCTCTGCTCCGGTGAAATGAGAAACGCCTGGTTAAACCGCAGCGCGGCCTCACGTATCTTGCCGGTATTTACGGCCCGCCAGCCACGCAGCGTTATTTCCTCAAAGGCTTTTTCGCGAGAGCCTGTCGCCCCGATGATGGCGCTTACGAATTTCTCGTCGGCGGCCTTTTCCTCCGCATTCTTGACTGCAAATCCGAAAAACGGCTGCTCGTTGGTCGGCGCTGCTGCATAGGTCCGCTTCGTCACCTGCACGCCGGGTGCAACCTCGACGGTCTCCGCCGCCACAGGTAGCGTCGACGCCAGCGTCACGAAGGCAATAGCCCCGACCGCCCGCCTAAAATACTTCCCGAAACTCTTCATTCGCGCTGGCCTCGCTCCCTACGCAACTTCGCCCAGTAATCCAGCCGCTTGCGGATTTCGCGCTCGAAGCCGCGATCGGGCGGATCGTAAAACGTCTGCCGCCCCAGCGCTTCCGGAAAGTAGTCCTGTCCGGAGAAGGCATCCGGCGCGTCGTGGTCGTATTCGTAGCCGGAGCCATAGCCTTCTGACTTCATCAATTTTGTCGGCGAATTGAGAATATGTTTCGGCGGCAGCAGCGAGCCGCCCTCCTTCGCCGTGCGCATCGCCGCGCCAAAGGCCTTGTAGGCGGCGTTCGATTTCGGCGCGGTGGCGAGATAGATCACAGCCTGCGCGATCGCGAGCTCGCCCTCGGGAGACCCAAGAAAATCAAAGGCATCCTTGGCGGCGTTGCAGATCGCCAGCGCCTGCGGATCGGCAAGGCCGATATCCTCCACCGCCATGCGCACCACGCGCCGCGCCAAAAACAGCGGGTCCTCGCCGGCGTCCAGCATGCGCGCGAGGTAATACAGCGCGGCGTCGGGGTCCGAGCCGCGCACCGACTTATGCAGCGCCGAGATCAGGTTGTAATGGCCGTCGGCGGACTTGTCGTAGATCGGCGCGCGGCGCTGCAGGATTTCCTGCAACTGGGCGGCGTTGAAGATTTCGTCCGTGCGCGCGGCGCGCCAGACCTCTTCGACGAGCGTCAGCGCGGCGCGGCCGTCGCCGTCGGCCATCCGCACCAGCACGGCGCGCGCCTCGGCATCGAGCGGCAATTTTCGGCCCTCGACCTTCTCGGCATGGGCAAAGAGTTTTTCGATCGCGGCAGCATCGAGCGAATGAAACACCAGCACGCGTGCGCGCGACAGCAGCGCGGCGTTGAGTTCGAATGACGGGTTTTCGGTGGTGGCGCCGACCAGCACCACGGTGCCGTCTTCCATGACAGGCAGAAACGAATCCTGCTGCGCGCGGTTGAAACGGTGCACCTCGTCGACGAACAACAGCGTGCCCTTGCCCATCTCGCGCCGGGCGCGCGCCGCGTCGAATACCTTCTTCAAATCGGCGACGCCGGAAAACACCGCGGAAATCTGCTCGAAATGCAGTTCGGTGGTATCCGCCAACAGCCGCGCCACCGTGGTCTTGCCGGTGCCGGGCGGTCCCCAGAACACCAGCGAGCCCAGCGTGCGCGTCTCCAGCATCCGCGTCAGCGCGCCGTCGGGGCCAAGTATGTGATCCTGTCCGACGACATCGGCGAGCGAACGCGGCCGCAGCCGGTCTGGAAGCGGACGCGGCGCATCCTCTTCCATCCCTGCCGCGGCAAAGAGGTTGGCAGCCTCCCGGGGTTTCTTCGGGCTCATCCGCCGAGCGTCACGTTGATCTGCTGGCCGCCGCGCACCACGACGATGCGCCAGAGCCTGGATGAAATTTTCGAAGCCTTGTCGAGATCGCTGGTCTTGCTGATCTTCTGATTGTTGACCGCCAGGATGATGTCGCCCTTCTGGAAGCCGACGCTTGCCGCCGTGCCGCCGTCGGCGAGATCGATCACCACGACGCCCTCGGCCTGGGAATCCAGGTGCAACTCATCGGCAACCGCCGGCGAGATATTGGCGACCTTGGCGCCCTGGAACGGCGAGCGCGCGGTGAGCACGATTTCGTCGCGGTTGGTGTCGGGGGCGGTCTCCAGCGGCACTGTGACCTTGACGGTCTTTCCGCCACGCTGCACGTCGATCTGCGCGGCGCCGCCGAGCTGCCTTGTGGCGAAGCGGTAGTCGAATGCGTTGGGATCGTCGATCGTCTGCCCTTCGATGGCGACGATCAGATCGGACGGTTTCAGCCCGGCGCGGGCGGCCGGACTGTTCGGCGCGACATTGGCGACCAATGCGCCGTTCGGCAGTTTCAGCCCCAGCGTCTCGGCGATTTCAGGCGTCACCGCCTGCAGTTTCGCACCCAGCCACGGCCGCTTGACCGCCTTGCCGCCGCTCTTGGCGGAGGCCACGACAACGCGCACCATGTTGGCGGGAATCGCAAAGCCGATGCCCTGCGAGCCGCCGGAACGCGAGAAGATCGCGGTGTTGATGCCGACGAGCTTGCCGGTCATGTCGACCAGCGCGCCGCCGGAATTGCCGGGATTGATCGCCGCATCGGTCTGGATGAAGAATTGGTAATCGGTGACGCCGACCTTGGTGCGGGCCAGCGCCGAGACGATACCATGGGTCACGGTCTGACCGACGCCGAAAGGATTGCCGATCGCGAGCACGACGTCGCCGACCAGCAATTCATCGGAATTGGCAAAGTCCAGCGTCGCAAACTTCTCTCGTCCGTCCTTCACGCGCAGCACGGCCAGATCCGTGCGGCTGTCCTTCAGCACGATCTCGGCCTCGAACTCGCGCTTGTCGGCGAGCGAAATTTTCACCTGATCGGCGCCCTCGATGACGTGGTTGTTGGTGACCACGAGCCCCGAGGCATCGACCATCACGCCCGATCCGAGCGAGCGCTGCATCTGCTCGGGCTGCATGCCCGGGACACCGAAGAAGCGGCGGAAGATCGGATCGTCCAATAGCGGATTACGATTCTGCACGGTCTTGGCGGCATAGACGTTCACCACCGCCGGCTGCGCGCGCTGCACGATCGGCGCGTACGACAGCCGCAGCTCGGCGCCCGAGGTCGGCACGCGCCGATCCTGCGCCAGCGCCGGCGTTGCAACGACTACTGAGACCAGCAGCAGGGTGAAGGAGCGGATCAAATTCATCTCGAAAATCCCGGAATTTTGCGCCTCACATATAGATGCGAGGCGGCAACGAGAAAAGTTAAGGCGGTACGCACTACTGCCGGTCAGGCCGCGCGATCGGACGCTTTGACGGTGTCGGAGGCCGGCGCACAGGATAGCCTTTCCTGATGGCCCTCGCCCCATGCCTTGAGCGTCTCGATCACCGGCCGCAGGCTCTCGCCGACCTCCGACAGCGTGTATTCGACCCGCGGCGGCACCTCGGCATAGACCTTGCGGATCACGAGCTTGTCGTCCTCGAGCGCGCGAAGCTGCTTGGTCAGCATGCGCTGGGTAATCCCGGGCATCCGCCGCCGCAACTCCCCGAAGCGCTGGGTGCCGGCCTGCAGGTGAAACAGGATCACGCCTTTCCACTTGCCGTCGATCAGATCGAGCGTCGCTTCAACCGCGCAGCCCGGCCGACGGGCAAAATTTCGCCGTTTCATGAGATTTTCCTGGAGTTTCCCCAATAGTATCCAAACGGGGACTAGTTCCCCAAAATTACAGTACTTGCCAAGTAGATGCCAGAGCGACAGTTAGGCAAGCAACCTGTCAAACATGGAGGAGGCTCGGACATGAAGGCCGTCGGATACAAAAAATCGCTCCCCATCGAGGACGCGAATGCGCTGATCGACTTTGAAGCCGCCAAGCCGGAACCGACGGGTCGCGACATCCGCGTCGCCGTCAAGGCGATCTCGGCCAACCCGGTCGATTACAAGGTCCGCAAGCGCGCCGCCCCGCCCGAGGGCGAGACGAAGATCCTGGGCTACGACGCTGCCGGCATCGTCGATGCCATCGGCCCGGACGTCACGCTGTTCAAACCGGGTGACGAAGTGTTCTACGCCGGCTCGATCCTGCGCCAGGGCACAAATGCGGAATTTCATTTGGTCGACGAGCGGATCGTCGGCAAGAAGCCGAAATCCTTGTCGTTCGCGCAGGCCGCCGCGCTACCGCTGACCTCGATCACCGCCTGGGAATTGCTATTCGACCGGCTCGGCGCCGTGCCCGGCAAGAGCCTCGATCCGCGCACGCTGCTGATCACTGGCGGCGCCGGTGGCGTCGGCTCGATTCTGATCCAGCTCGCGCGCCGCCTGACCGGGCTGACGGTGGTCGCTACCGCCACGCGTCCCGAATCGCAAAAATGGTGTCGCGATCTCGGCGCGCATGCCGTGATCGACCACTCTCAGCCCATGAAGGAGCAGATCGAAAAGTTGAAGGTGCCGCCCGTCGCGCTGGTCGCGAGCCTCACCTTCACCGACCAGCACTACAAGGCGATCGCCGATTTCATCGCGCCGCAAGGCAAGTTCGGCCTGATCGACGATCCCCCGGAATTCACCGTCTCGGCCTTCAAGGGCAAGGCGGTCTCGATCCACTGGGAATCGATGTTCACGCGCTCGTCGTTCCAGACGCCAGATATGATCGCCCAGCACCATCTCCTGAACGACGTCTCTGACCTCCTCGACAAGGGCGTGCTGCGCACCACGCTCGACCAGACGTTCGGCACCATCAACGCCGCCAATCTGAAACGGGCGCATGCGCTCTTGGAGAGCGGCAAGTCGCGCGGCAAGATCGTGCTGGAGGGATGGTAGCCGCCGGGAGGCGCGATGCCGGTGCGCCGGCCGGCTGGCAAGGGCGGATTCATCTCAGCTCCCTTGCGTTAGAGGGACCACAAGCTCACGGAGCCTTGAGTTCCAAACCGGAAAGAAATTGACGATCCTTCATGCGGCGACGCGGTTCAGCGCCGTCCTGAACACCTGTTCATGAAAGTTAAATCTGCCGGGAAGTATTTGGAAACTGGCAGCTCAGGCAACGAACTTCACTCGAATGTGTTGATCGGGTGTCTGATTTACGGAAAAGGAGTGGTCCATGAAGAAGGCACCTTTGGCCTTAGCCGCAGCGGCGGTCTTGGGCTTGACGGCGGTCACGGCACCCTCGCCGGCGGAGGCCCACTGGCGCGGAGGAGGATTTTTCCCGGCCGTGGCTGGCGGATTGATTGCGGGCGCGGTGATCGGCGGACTGGCTTCGAACGCCTACGCCTATGGTCCGGGCTACGGATATTACGGCGGGTACCCGGGCTATTACGGCGGGTACTACGGTGGTTACGCGCCGGCCTACTACGGCGGATACTACAACGAGCCCTACTACCCCGTCGTTCGCTATCGCCGCGTGATCCGCCCGGCGTACGCCTACTATGGCGGTCCGCGATTCTATGGCGGTCCGCGATTCTATGGTGCGCGGTATTACCACCGTCACTGGCGTCGCTGGTAATCCTGCAAATGAAAAGGGCCGCCCGACTGGCGGCCCTCTTTGCATAGAGCGACGAGAAGCACCTCAGTCGATCTCATGCACCACGGTACGCGTGCCCGGATCGACCAGCATCACGCGGTTGTTCGAATACACATAGCGATACTTCGTCACCGTCGGGCCCCAATCCGAAGGCACCGCCTCGAGTTCGACCTCGGTCGGCACCTTGGCGCCCACCACGATCCTTTCCCGTGTCTCCACCGGACGGATCCTCTTCTCGGTGACATAGCTCTTGATCTTCGTACGATATTCCGGCTCGATCTGAATCGTGGCGCCCGCAGCTCCGGTGGTCGTTCCGGGAGTAACTACGGTGGTTTGCGCATTGGCCATGGTCGCAACCAGCGACGCTGCCGTCGCAAGTATGAACAGCTTCTTCATCTAGTTCCTCCTCAAACCGCATCAGTGCGGCTATCGAGAAAACAGATTTTTTAGCCTCTTGTTCCGCTGGGAATTCGGCACCGCAACCCGTCAAATGTGCAACGATATTCCCGTCGATGCGCGCGCTCGCATCGCGGCATTGCATTGCAAGCTCAAGCCACATTGCGTTCAAGCCGGCGAGACACCCTCAACCAAGATCAGCCGGCGATCGAACGCGGCCTGCCGCATCCCAAGATGCCTCCGCATACTCCGGTGAGGCGTACCATTCGCGCAAGCGCTCCATCGACGGAAATTCGACGACGATGATGGTTTTCGGCGGCGGGCTGCCTTCGATCAAATCTGCGGCGCCGCCACGGACCAGGTAGCGCCCACCATACTGCGCAATCGTCCTCGCGGCGATATTTCGATAAGCTTCGAACTCTGCCGGATCGCGCACGTCATCGACTTCGGAAATGACATAGGCTGACATCTTCACCTCGCGCGATGGGATTGATCACCTGATTTCGACGATCTCCGCTTCGCCTCCGGCGATGACGGCGACCTCGCCGACACCCTTGCCGAACAGCGCGCGCGCCAGCGGCGAGGCGTGCGAGATCGTCCCGTGCGCTGGCTCGGCCTCGTCCTCGCCGACGATCCGGAACGTCTGTCGCCGGTCATCCTCGCGCACGATGGTGACGGTGTGGCCGAAGCGCACGACGGAATTGTCTGATGGCTCGGGGGCCACCCTTGCCGTGGCGCGCCGGGCATTCCAATAGCGGAAGTCGCGGCGGGCACTAGCCAGCGCCTCGCGATCGCGGGTGGATTGCGCCGCAGCCTGGGCTGCGGCCAACGCCTGCTCGATGCGGCGAAGACCTTCGGCCGTCACATCATTCGGAAGATCGGAGATTGGCCGGTCAGGCAGACCTTCGACGTCCTCTGGTTCCTTGACGAACGCCCTACTCATGCCTGTCAACGTTGATGGCCCGGGACGGTTCCTGTGAAGTCACGCGCCGGCCGCGATCGCGACCGCGCCGGGCAACAAAAAAGCGGCGCTTTTGGCGCCGCTTTTGAAAACTGAGATTTGGACGAGTTACGCCGCTTCGGCGGACTTCTCTTCCACCGGACCGGAATCCTGGCCCTTGGCGTCGACGTCGCGGTCAACGAATTCGATCACGGCCATCGGCGCATTGTCGCCGTAGCGGAAGCCGGCCTTGATGATGCGGGTGTAGCCGCCCTGGCGGTCCTTGTACCGGGGCGCCAGCGTGTCGAACAGCTTCTTGACCTGGTCCTTGTCACGCATCTCGGAGATCGCCTGGCGGCGCATGGCCAGCCCACCCTTCTTGCCGAGGGTGACGAGCTTCTCGACGATCGGGCGCAACTCCTTGGCCTTCGGCAGCGTGGTGACGATCTGCTCGTGCTTGATCAGCGCGGCGCACATGTTGGCGAACATCGCGCGGCGATGCTCGGCGGTGCGGTTGAGCTTTCGATGAACCTTGCCGTGACGCATTGATCTATTCCTTGGTCTGTCCTCGTCGCGACGGTTCGTCGGACATGTTGCTCAGGTGGGCTGCCTGCGTTCGCCCTGGGTAGCGATTAGCGAATGGTGAGTAGCGAATAGTTCTTCTCTGTTCGCTATTCGCCACTCCCTATTCGCTCAGTAGTGATCCTCGAAGCGCTTGGCGAGCTCGTCGATGTTCTCCGGCGGCCAGCCCGGCACTTCCATGCCGAGATGCAGACCCATCTGGGCCAGCACTTCCTTGATTTCGTTCAGCGACTTGCGGCCGAAGTTCGGGGTACGGAGCATTTCCGCTTCCGACTTCTGCACGAGGTCGCCAATGTAGACGATGTTGTCGTTCTTCAGGCAGTTTGCCGAACGCACCGACAGTTCGAGTTCGTCGACCTTCTTGAGGAACGCCGGGTTGAAGGCGAGATCGGGGATGATCTCCTGCGCGACTTCCTTGCGCGGCTCTTCGAAGTTCACGAACACGTTGAGCTGATCCTGGAGGATGCGCGCCGCATAGGCCACCGCGTCCTCCGGCGAGATTGCGCCGTTGGTCTCGATCGTCATGGTCAGCTTGTCGTAGTCGAGGATCTGGCCCTCGCGGGTATTCTCGACCTTGTAGGAGACCTTGCGCACGGGCGAGAACAGGCTGTCGACCGGGATCAGGCCGATCGGCGCGTCCTCGGGCCGGTTACGCTCGGCGGCGACGTAGCCCTTGCCGGCGGCAACCGTGAACTCCATGCGGATTTCGGCGCCCTCGTCCAGCGTGCAGAGCTGCAGGTCGGGATTGAGCACGACGATGTCGCCGACGGTCTGGATGTCGCCGGCAGTGACGACGCCCGGACCCGACTTCTTCACGACCATGCGCTTGGGGCCTTCGCCCTGCATCTTGATCGAGATGTCCTTGATGTTGAGCACGATGTCGGTGACGTCCTCGCGAACGCCCGCGATCGAGGAGAACTCGTGCAGCACGCCGTCGATGTGCACCGACTGCACGGCGGCGCCTTGCAGCGATGACAACAGGATGCGGCGCAGCGCGTTGCCGAGCGTCTGGCCGAAGCCGCGCTCAAGCGGCTCGGCGACGACGGTCGCAAACCGGGTCGCATCGCCGCCCGGCGTTACCTGCAGCTTGTTCGGTCGAATGAGTTCTTGCCAATTTTTCTGGATCGTCACTTTGTCACCCCTTCGGGTCAATAGACCGGGCCAGTCGATCCGCCTTCAGATCACTGGCGTTGGAGATCGCGGGAATCAGTCCGCGGAAAATTCCAAAAGCAATCGCGAGCGGCAAAACCGCCCGCGACCAGACATCAAACGCGCCGGCGCTTGCGCGGACGGCAACCATTGTGCGGGATCGTGGTCACGTCGCGGATCGACGTGACGGTGAAGCCCGCCGCCTGCAGCGCGCGAAGCGCCGATTCGCGGCCCGAACCGGGGCCGGCAACTTCCACTTCCAGGGTGCGCATGCCGTGTTCCTGCGCCTTCTTGGAAACGTCTTCGGCCGCGACCTGCGCGGCATAGGGGGTCGACTTGCGCGAGCCCTTGAAGCCCATCGTGCCGGCCGAGGACCAGGCAATGGTGTTGCCCTGCGCGTCGGTGATGGTGATGGTTGTGTTGTTGAAGGACGAATTTACGTGTGCAATGCCGGATGCGATATTCTTGCGTTCGCGGCGGCGTACGCGGGTGGCTTCCTTGCCCATTACCTAAAACCTTCCTGTGATCTCAAACGCCGCCGTACTGCCAGCGGCTACACCTAAGAAGCGAATGGTGAGTGGCGAATGGCGAATAGAACCATTCGCTACTCCCCGTTCGCTATTCGCTAAATTACTTCTTCTTGCCGGCGATCGACTTGGCCGGGCCCTTGCGCGTGCGCGCATTGGTGTGGGTGCGCTGGCCGCGCACCGGCAGGCCGCGGCGATGACGCAGGCCGCGATAGCAGCCGAGGTCCATTAGCCGCTTGATGTTGATACCGGTCTCGCGGCGAAGGTCGCCCTCGACGAGATAGTCGCGGTCGATGACTTCGCGGATCTGCAGGACTTCCTGGTCGCTCAACTGGCTGACACGACGATCAGCCGGGATCTTGACCTTCTCCATGATCTCGGACGCGTTCTTCTGGCCGATGCCATGGATGTACTGGAGCGCGATCAGAACGCGCTTGTTGGTCGGGATATTCACGCCGGCAATACGGGCCACGGACTTCTCTCCTGTCGCCGATCCCCTATGGACCGGACCATGTTCTTGCTAACTCGGGCAGGTGTCCGCAAACGCGAACACGACGCCCTTCCCCTCATCTCTTTCGGGGCCCGGCATCGTCAAAAAACTATCCGACTTGGATGCGGGGCTTATTAAAGGATTCAACTCGGTTTCGTCAACCGCCTCTACCGCTTAGCTCGCTTTTTCGTGACCTTTTTGGCCGCCTTCCGAACGGTCTTCCTGGCGGCCTTTTTGGCCTTGCCGGCGGTCCGCCCTTTAGCAGCCCCCCTGCCAGTCGAGGCGGCCTTGCGGGTCGCCCTCCCAGTCCCCCTGGAGGCCGCTTTCTTGGCCTTTCCAGCCGTTTTGGCCGCCTTCCCGGCGGTTTTGCCGGCTTTTTTACCTGCGGGCTTCGCGCTCTTCCTCGTGCCCGCCTTGGTCTTCCTGGCCGGCGCTGCCGACCTCGCGGCCTTGGGTTCCACCGCGCCAACGGCGGACAGGATCCGGTTAATTTCCCGCGTGACCTGCTCAATGGTCATCATACCGTCGACGGTGGCAAGCTTCCGGCGCTCGGAATAATAGTGGATCAGCGGCTCGGTCATCGAACGGTAGCTCGCCAGCCGCTTCGACAGCACTTCCGGGGTATCGTCGATTCGCACTTCCTCGCCGCGGGCCTGCATCTCGGCAACCCGCGTCTCGACGCGATTGAGAAGCGCGCTCTCGTTGACACGCAGTTCGATGACGGCATCCAACTTGATGTGCTTCTTCTTCAGGAGCTCGTCGAGGGCTGCGGCCTGCGGCACGGTGCGCGGAAACCCGTCGAGGATGAAACCCTTCTTCATGTCGGGCTGGTCGAGACGGTCGGAGATGATCCCGATCACGATCTCATCCGGCACCAGCGCGCCGCTGGCCATGATGTCCTTGGCCTGCAGGCCGATCGGCGTTTCGGCGGCGACCGCAGCACGCAGCATCTCGCCGGTTGAGAGCTGCACGATGCCGTACTTCTGGACCAGCCGCTGGGCCTGGGTCCCCTTGCCCGCGCCCGGCGGACCCAAAAGGATCAATCTCATGACTATTCGCCCCCCGGCTTGGTGAGCGAGTCGCCGCACACCTTGTCTTGAATTTCAGACCACGCGTGTCCGCTGGTTAGCGGCGGCGGCCCCTGAGCTTCGATTTCCGGATCAGCCCCTCATACTGATGGGCCAACAGATAACCCTGCACCTGCGCCACCGTATCCATGGTCACGCTGACGACGATCAGAAGCGAGGTTCCGCCGAAATAGAACGGCACCGAGGCGTAGGAAATCAGGATTTCGGGAATCAAACACACGATCGCCAGATAGATCGCGCCCACCACGGTGACACGCGACAGCACGTAATCGATATATTCGGCGGTGCGTTCGCCCGGACGAATGCCCGGGATGAAGCCGCCGTGCTTCTTCAGATTGTCTGCGGTCTCGGTCGGGTTGAACACGATCGCGGTGTAGAAGAACGCGAAGAACACGATCAGGCTCAGATAGAGGATCAAGAACAGCGGACGGCCGTGGCTGAGCTGGGTGTTGAGCCACTGGAACCATTCCGGGCCCTGGCCGGCGTTGAAGTTTGCGACGGTCGCCGGCAGCAGCAACAGCGACGAGGCGAAGATCGGCGGGATCACGCCTGAGGTGTTGAGCTTGAGCGGCAGATGCGAGGACTGGCCCTCGAACATCTTGTTGCCGACCTGACGCTTCGGATACTGGATCAGAAGCCGCCGCTGCGCGCGCTCCATGAACACGATGAAGGCGATCACGGCGATCGCCATCACGATCACGAGCAGGATCAGGCCGGTCGACAGCGCGCCCTGGCGTCCCAGTTCCAGCATGTTGGCGAGAGCTGACGGCAGCTCGGCCACGATGCCGGCCATAATGATCAGCGAGATGCCGTTGCCGATGCCGCGCGAGGTGATCTGCTCGCCCAGCCACATCAGGAACATGGTGCCGCCGGTCAGCGTGATCGTGGTGGAGAGCAGGAAGAACATCCCGGGCTCGCTGACCACGTTGCCGGCACCCTGGAGGCCAACGGCGATGCCGTAGGCCTGGAACGTGGCGAGAATCACCGTGAGGTAGCGGGTATACTGGTTCAGCGTCTTGCGGCCCGCCTCGCCTTCCTTCTTCAGCGCTTCGAGCTTGGGCGATACCGTGGTCAGGAGCTGGATGATGATCGATGCCGAGATGTACGGCATGATGTTCAGTGCGAAGATCGCCATGCGGTTGATGCCGCCGCCGGCGAACATGTTGAACATGCCGAGGATGCCGCCAGCCTGCGACTGGAACACCTGCTGCCAGGCCGCGGGATCGATGCCGGGCAGCGGGATATAGGTGCCGAGCCGATAAATAAGCAGCGCACCCAGCGTGAACCAGATGCGCTTCTTCAGTTCGTCGGCTTTGGCCAAAGCGCCGAAATTGAGGTTTGCCGCGAGTTGTTCTGCTGCTGAGACCATGTTCAGGCTTTCTCCCGCCGCCTCGAAGGCCGACGCCCCGGACGGGGCAATCGGCAGACGCCGGACATTATTTGGTGCTCGGCTTCGATAAGTCCATCGGTCTATGCCCGCGATCGGGCGGGCATGACGCAGATGTTACGCCGCCTCGCCTTCTTCCTTCTTGGCCGGGGCCAGGATCTTCACCGAGCCGCCGGCCTTCTCGACCGCTTCGATGGCGGATTTCGAGGCGCCATACACCTCGATCGCGAGCTTGGCCTTGAGTTCGCCGCGGCCGAGCAGCCGCAGGCCGTCCTTGGCGCGGCGGATCACACCGGCCTTCACCAGCGATTCGACCGTGACGGTTTCCTTGGTATCGACCAGCTTGGCGTCGATCGCCTCCTGCAGCCTGTCGAGATTGATCTCGGCAAAGTCGAGCCGGAAGATGTTGTTGAAGCCACGCTTCGGCAGGCGGCGATGCAGCGGCATCTGGCCGCCCTCGAAGCCCTTGATGCGCACGCCCGAACGCGCGGTCTGGCCCTTGCCGCCGCGGCCCGAAGTCTTGCCCTTGCCCGAACCGATGCCACGGCCGACGCGCATGCGCTTTTTGCGCGAGCCGGCGTTGTCGGCGATATCGCTGAGCTTCATCGCCCTGTCTCCTTGTTTTCTCACTTCTCGCCGACGATACGGACGAGATGCTGAACCTTGCTGATCATGCCACGAACTTCAGGGGTGTCCTGCAGCTCGGCAACCCGGCCGATCTTGTTGAGCTTGAGGCCGATCAACGTCGAACGCTGCGAGTGGTGGCGGCGGATCGCGCTGCCTGTCTGCTCGACCTTGATCGTCTTTGCGGCCTTGGCCATCGTCTTAACTCCAAATAGCGCTTAAAGTTCGCGCCGGTTATTCAGCCACCACTTCGGCGTCGCCACCGACGCGGCGCGACTGCAGCGTGGACACCTTGATGTTGCGGCGTGCCGCCACCGAACGCGGCGAATCCTGATGCTTCAGCGCGTCGAAGGTCGCGCGAACCATGTTGTAGGGATTCGACGAGCCGATCGACTTCGCCACCACGTCCTGGATGCCGAGCGTCTCGAACACCGCGCGCATCGGGCCGCCGGCGATGATGCCGGTACCGGCCGGAGCGGCGCGCAGGTAGACGCGGCCGGCGCCGTGGCGGCCGGCGATGTCGTGATGCAGCGTGCGACCTTCGCGCAGCGCCACGCGCGTCAGGTTGCGCTTGGCCGATTCGGTCGCCTTGCGGATCGCCTCGGGCACTTCGCGCGCCTTGCCGTGGCCGAAACCGACCCGGCCCTTCTGGTCGCCGATCACGACCAGCGCCGCAAAGCCGAAGCGCTTGCCGCCCTTGACGACCTTCGCCACGCGATTGATGTGGACGAGCTTGTCGACGAACTCGCTGTCGCGCTCCTCGCGATCCCTGCTCCGTTCGCGTCCGCCGCGTTCGCGTTCACCTGCCATGGTGTTTTCCAATCTTTAGGGGAAGAAAGCCCCTGTCCTCGTAATTATCCAAAACCGGTTCGTTAGAAGCTCAGTCCGCTTTCGCGGGCGGCGTCCGCGAGCGCCTTGACGCGCCCGTGGTAGAGATAGCTGCCGCGATCGAACACCACTTCCTTGACGCCGTTCTTTACGGCGCGTTCCGCCAGCAGCTTGCCGACGGCCTTGGCCGCATCGATGTTGGCGCCGGTGTTGCCGGCCTCGCGCATGGTCTTTTCCAGCGACGAGGCCGAAGCCAGCGTCTCGCCCTTCAGGTCGTCGATGACCTGGGCGTAGATGTGCTTCGACGAACGGAATACCGACAGACGCGGGCGTCCATTGGCAGACCGGCGCAGCGAGTTGCGCACGCGCTGCTTGCGCCGGGCATTCGTGACCTTGAGTGACATGACCGGCTCCGTTACTTCTTCTTGCCTTCCTTGCGGAAGATGAATTCGTTGGCGTACTTCACGCCCTTGCCCTTGTAGGGCTCCGGCGGACGGTAGGCGCGGATCTCGGCGGCAACCTGACCGACGCGCTGGGAATCGGTGCCCGAAATCGTGATCTCGGTCGGCTTCGGCACCGCGATGGTGATGCCTTCCGGGATCGCATAGACCACGTCGTGGCTGTAGCCGAGCGCGAGCTGCAGGTTCTTGCCCTGCATCGCGGCGCGGTAACCGACGCCGGTGATCTCGAGCTTCTTCTCGAAGCCCTTGGTGACGCCCTCGACCAGGTTCGCGACCTGCGCGCGCGCAGTGCCGTACATGGCCTGGGCGCGGTTGGTCTTGAACTTCGGCGCGACCTTGACCGCACCGCTCTCGAACTTCACCTCGACGTCGTCATGCACGACGAACTGAAGCTGGCCCTTCGGCCCCTTCATCTTGACGGTCTGTCCCTCGACGGTCGCCGTCACACCGGACGGAACCACCACAGGCCGTTTGCCAACACGTGACATGGCTAAAAATCCTTCCTCAGAACACCGTGAAGAGAACTTCGCCGCCCACATTCGCGTCTCGCGCGGCGTGGTCGGCCATGATTCCCTTCGGCGTCGACAACACCGAAATGCCGAGACCGTTGTTCACGCGCGGCAGGTTCTTCACCGAGGCGTAAACCCGGCGGCCGGGCTTGGAGACCCGCTCGATCTCGCGAATGACGGGCTCGCCGTCGAAATACTTCAGCTCGATCTCGAGTTCGCTGCGGCCCGAAGCATGCTCCACGCTGGCATAGCCGCGGATGTAGCCCTCGGCCTTCAGCACTTCGAGCACGCTGGCGCGCATCTTCGAGCCCGGGGTCGAGACCTTGGACTTCGAACGCATCTGCGCGTTGCGGATGCGGGTGATGAGATCGCTGATCGGATCGTGCGTTGACATCTGACGACCCTCCTTACCAGCTCGACTTCACGAGCCCGGGAACCAGACCCTTGGAGCCGAGTTCACGCAGCGCGATGCGGGAAAGCTTGTTCTTGCGGTAGTTCGAGCGCGGGCGACCGGTCAGTTCGCAGCGGTTGCGAATGCGCGTCGTCGACGAGTTGCGCGGCATCTGGGCGAGCTTCAGGGTCGCCGCAAACCGCTCTTCCATCGGCTTGGTCTTGTCGGCGATGATCGCCTTCAGCTTCGCGCGCGCAGGCGCGGCGTTCTTGGCCATCCGCTTGCGCCGGTTGTTCTTCTCGATCGAACTCTTCTTTGCCATGCTTGGCTCCTGGGTTTCCGCGTTTGAGAGGCTTTACTTGCGTCTCACTGCCGGAACGGGAAATTGAAAGCGGTCAACAAGGCGCGCGCCTCGTCGTCGGTCTTCGCCGTGGTGCAGACGGTGATGTCCATGCCGCGGGCTTCCGAAACCTTGTCGAAGTCGATTTCGGGGAAAATGATGTGCTCCTTGAGGCCGAGCGAGTAGTTGCCGCGACCGTCGAAGCTCTTCGGATTGAGGCCACGGAAATCGCGCACGCGCGGCAGCGCCACGTTCACGAGGCGGTCGATGAACTCGTACATGCGTGCTTTCCGCAGCGTGACCTTGCAGCCGATCGGCTGGTTCTCGCGCAGCTTGAAGGTCGCGATCGCGATCCGCGAATAGGTCACGATCGCCTTCTGGCCGGCGATCTGCGTCAGTTCGCCAGCCGCGGTCTCGGCCTTCTTGCGGTCGTTGACCGCATCGCCGACGCCCATGTTGAGCACGACCTTGTCCAGCCGCGGCACCTGCATGACGTTGGCGTAGCCGAACTGCTCGGTCAGCTTGCCGCGAATGCTCTTGTCATACTCCGCGCGGAGGCGCGGCACGTAAGCGGTATCAGCCATCGATCTCTGCTCCCGAGCTCTTGGCAACGCGTACCTTCTTGCCATCAGCCTGAATCTTGAACCCTATGCGGGTCGGCTTCCCGTCCTTGCCGACATAGGCGATGTTGGACAGGTCGATCGGCGACTCCTTTGAGATGATGCCGCCTTCCTGGTTCTGGGTCTGCTTCTGGTGACGCTTCACCATGTTGACGCCGCGCACCAGCGCCTTGTTCTCGGCGGGGCGGACCTCGAATACTTCGCCGGTGCGACCCTTGTCGCGACCGGTCAGCACCATGACCTTGTCACCTTTCCGGATCTTGGCAGCCATCACAGCACCTCCGGCGCAAGCGAGATGATTTTCATGTGGTTCTTGGCGCGAAGCTCGCGCGGCACGGGCCCGAAGATACGGGTGCCGACCGGCTCCGACTGGTTGTTGATCAGCACCGCGGCGTTGCGGTCGAAGCGGATGACCGAGCCGTCGGCGCGACGGATGTCCTTGCGGACCCGCACCACGACGGCCTTCATCACGTCGCCCTTCTTCACCTTGCCGCGCGGGATCGCTTCCTTGATCGACACGACGATAACGTCGCCCACGGTGGCATAGCGGCGCTTGGAGCCCCCCAGCACCTTGATGCACATGACACGGCGTGCGCCTGAATTGTCGGCCACGTCGAGGTTGGTCTGCATCTGAATCATTGATGCACCTCGTCCTCTTTCTGATGCGCTCGAATTAGCGCCTAAAATTTTCCCGATTACTCATCCGGCCAGGCCGAATGAATCTCAGGCGGTTTTCTTCTGTTCGCCCCGGACCACGGTCCAGCGCTTCAACTTCGAGATCGGCTTGCTTTCCTCGATCCACACCATGTCGCCCGGCTTGAACTCGCTGTTCTCGTCGTGCGCGTGGTAGTTCTTGGAGCGGCGGATCGTCTTCTTGTAGATCGGATGGGTGAAGCGGCGATCGACGCGCACCACCACCGTCTTGGCTTGCTTGTCGCTCACGACCACGCCCTGAAGGGTACGTTTCGGCATAATACGGCCTCTTACTTCTTCTTCGCGCGAACCTGCGCGGCGATGGTCTTGATGCGGGCGATGTCGCGGCGGGCTTCGCGCAGCCGCGAGGTGTTTTCCAGCTGCCCTGTGGCGCGCTGGAAACGCAGATTGAAACGCTCCTTCTTCAGATTGAGGACGGCGTCCTCCCTCTGGTCGTCGCTCATCGCGCGGATGTCTTCAACTTTCATCGGGGCCATGACCGTTACTCCGCAATGCGCGCGACGAAACGCGTCTTGATCGGCAGCTTGGCGGCGGCGAGCGTGAGCGCTTCCTTCGCGGTCTGCACGTTGACGCCGTCGATCTCGAAAATCACCCGGCCCGGCTTGACCCGCGCCACCCACAGTTCCGGCGTGCCCTTGCCGGAGCCCATGCGGACTTCGGCGGGCTTCTTCGACACCGGCACGTCCGGGAACACGCGGATCCAGACGCGGCCGGCGCGCTTCATGTGGCGGGTCAGCGCGCGGCGCGCGGCTTCGATCTGGCGGGCGGTGACGCGCTCGGGCGCCATCGCCTTCAGGCCGAACTGGCCGAACGACAACGTCGCACCCGAAGTCGCAACGCCGTGGATACGGCCCTTATGCGCCTTCCGGAACTTCGTTTTCTTTGGTTGCATCATGGCTTTGAGCCCTCAAACCTTCCTAATGTCTCACGCTGCGGCGGCGTCGCGGCGCGGACGCGCGGTATCGCCTTCGGCCATCTTCTTGTCCTGGGCCATCGGATCGTGCTCGAGGATCTCGCCCTTGAAGATCCAGACCTTGACGCCGCAGGTGCCGAACGTCGTGAACGCGGTCGCCACGCCGTAATCGACGTCGGCGCGCAGCGTGTGCAGCGGCACGCGGCCCTCGCGGTACCACTCCATGCGCGCGATTTCGGCACCGCCCAGACGACCCGAGCAGTTGATGCGGATGCCTTCGGCGCCAAGACGCATCGCCGACTGCACCGCCCGCTTCATGGCGCGACGGAACGCGACGCGGCGCTCGAGCTGCTGCGCAATCGATTCGGCAACCAGGGTGGCGTCGAGCTCGGGCTTGCGGATCTCAACGATATTGATGACGACGTCGGAAGCCGTGATGTCGGCAACCCGCTTGCGCAGCTTGTCGATATCGGCACCCTTCTTGCCGATCACGACGCCCGGACGCGCCGAATGGATCGTGACGCGGCACTTCTTGTGCGGACGCTCGATCACGATGCGGGCGACGGCCGCCTGCTTGAGTTCCTTGTGCAGGATCTCGCGGATCTTGACGTCTTCATGCAGGAGCTTGCCGTATTCGCTCTTGCCGGCGAACCAACGCGAATCCCACGTGCGGTTGATGCCGAGACGCAGTCCGATTGGATTGATCTTTTGACCCATCGTTTTCTCCCGCGCCGCTTTAAGCGCTTGCCTCGGCCTCGACCTGACGAACCACGATGGTCAGGTGCGAGAACGGTTTGTAGATACGACCCGAGCGGCCACGGCCGCGGGGCGAAAAACGCTTCATGACGATGCCGTTGCCGACATGGGCCTCGGCGACGACAAGATCGTCGACCTCGAGGTCATGGTTGTTCTCGGCGTTCGCGATCGCCGATTCCAGGCACTTCTTGACGTCGACCGCGATCCGCTTGCGCGAGAACTGCAGGTCGGCGAGCGCAGCCGACGCCTTCCGGCCGCGGATCAGTTGCGCGACAAGATTGAGCTTCTGCGGGCTGACGCGCAGCATCCGGGCGACTGCCTTGGCCTCGTTATCCGCGAGGCTACGTTCGCGCTTTGGTTTGCTCATCGTCTATTCCTCAAGCCTTCTTGGCTTTCTTGTCGCCAGAATGGCCATGGAAGGTACGGGTCGGCGAGAACTCGCCGAACTTGTGACCCACCATTTCCTCGTTGACCGAAACCGGCACGTGCTTCTGGCCGTTGTAGACGCCGAACGTCAGGCCGACGAATTGCGGCAGGATGGTCGAGCGGCGGCTCCAGATCTTGATGACGTCGTGACGGCCGGACGCACGCGCCGCATCTGCCTTCTTGAGCAGCGACGCCTCGACAAACGGGCCTTTCCAGACTGAACGAACCATGTCCGGCGTTCCTTACTTCTTCCGCTTGTGGCGGCTTAGGAGGATGAATCGGTTGGTCGACTTGTTCGACCGGGTCTTCTTGCCCTTGGTCGGCTTGCCCCACGGGGTGACCGGGTGGCGGCCGCCCGAGGTGCGGCCTTCTCCGCCGCCGTGCGGGTGATCGATCGGGTTCATGACGACGCCGCGGTTATGCGGACGCCAGCCTAGCCAGCGGGTGCGGCCGGCCTTGCCGATCGAAATGTTCATGTGATCGGGGTTCGACACCGCACCGATAGTGCCGCGGCAACGGCCGTGCACCAGGCGCTGCTCGCCCGAGTTCAGGCGCAGAATGACGTAATCCTGGTCGCGGCCGACGATCTGGGCGTAGGTGCCGGCGGAACGGGCGATCTGGCCGCCCTTCCCGATCTTCATCTCGATGTTGTGGACGATGGTGCCGACCGGCATGTTGCCGAGCGGCATGACATTGCCCGGCTTCACGTCGACATAGTTGCCGGCAACCACGGTGTCGCCCGCGGCCAGCCGCTGCGGCGCCAGGATGTAGGCCTGCTCACCGTCCTGATACTTGATCAGCGCGATGAACGCGGTGCGGTTCGGATCGTATTCCAGCCGCTCGACGACGGCGGGAACGTCGACCTTGTTCCGCTTGAAGTCCACCAAACGGTAGGCCTTCTTGTGGCCGCCGCCGCGGAAGCGCACGGTGATGCGGCCGGTGTTGTTGCGGCCGCCATTGCCGAGCTTGCCCTCGGTCAGCGCCTTCACCGGCTTGCCCTTGTAGAGCGCCGAACGGTCGACCATCACCAGCTGGCGCTGGCCCGGCGTCGTCGGATTGTATGTTTTCAATGCCATCGCTGTGTCGCCTTATAGTCCGGTGGTGACGTCGATGCGGTGGCCCTCTTCGAGGGTCACGACAGCCCGCTTCGAGTCCGACTGCGAACCGAAATTGCCGCGGAACACCTTGGTCTTGCCCTTGCGGACCAGCGTGTTCACGCTCTTCACCTTGACGTCGAACAGCTTCTCGACGGCTTCCTTGATTTGCGGCTTGGTCGCCTTGCCGGCGACCTTGAACACGACCTTGTTGTGCTCGGACGCAACCGTCGCCTTTTCGGTGACGACGGGGGCTACGATCACGTCGTAATGGCGCG
This sequence comes from Bradyrhizobium icense, assembly GCF_001693385.1. NCBI lineage: Bacteria > Pseudomonadati > Pseudomonadota > Alphaproteobacteria > Hyphomicrobiales > Nitrobacteraceae > Bradyrhizobium > Bradyrhizobium icense. The sequence goes on along the minus strand of NZ_CP016428.1, from coordinate 3,592,513 downwards.
GATCGATATTCTTCATTTGAAGCGCGCCTCCAGCGCATCCACTGCCGCCTTCGTCAGCACGAGCTTCTGACGGCGCAGAATGTCGTAGACGTTGATGCCCTGGATCGGCAGCACGTCGATATTCGGAATGTTGCGGGCCGCGGTCGCGAAACCGTTGTTGAGCTCGGCACCGTCGATGATCAGCGCATTGGTGAGCCCAAGCCCGGAGAAGTGACCGACCAGCGCCTTGGTCTTGGCTTCCTTGACCTGCGCGCTATCGATCACGATCAGGCCGCCATCCTTGGCCTTCGCCGACAGAGCATGCTTGAGCGCCAGCGCGCGCACCTTCTTCGGCAGGTCGGTCGCGTGCGAGCGAACCACCGGACCGAACGCTCGGCCACCGCCGCGGAACTGCGGCACGCGGGCCGAGCCGTGACGGGCGCCGCCGGTGCCCTTCTGCTTGTACATTTTCTTGCCGGTGCGCCAGATTTCGGCGCGCCCCTTTGCCTTGTGCGTTCCGGCCTGGCGCTTGTTGAGCTGCCATTGCACGCAGCGCTGGATGATGTCGGCACGCGGCTCCAGACCGAAGATCGCGTCCGAGAGCTGGACCGATCCAGCTTCCTTGCCTTCAAGGGTCGTGACTTTCAGTTCCATCTCACGCGCCCTCCTGCTCGGCCGGTGCAGCAGCAGCCTGCTCGCCGCCGGCGACCTTGAATTTGCCGGGCTTCGGAGCATCCTTCGGCAACGGCTTCTTCACGGCGTCGCGCACCGAGATCCAGCCGCCCTTGGAGCCGGGAACGGCGCCCTCGACCAGGATCAGGCCGCGCTCGACGTCGGTCTGCACCACACGCAAATTGAGCGTGGTGATGCGATCGACACCCATGTGACCGGGCATCTTCTTGTTCTTGAAGGTCTTGCCGGGATCCTGACGACCGCCGGTCGAACCGATCGAACGGTGCGAAACCGACACACCGTGGGTGGCGCGCAGACCGCCGAAATTCCAGCGCTTCATGCCGCCGGCAAAACCCTTACCGACCGAGGTGCCGGTGACGTCGACGAACTGGCCGACCACGAAATGGTCTGCCTGGATCTCGGCGCCAACCGGAATCAGCGCGTCTTCCGAGACGCGAAACTCGGCGACTTTCCGCTTGGGCTCGACCTTGGCCGTGGCAAACTGGCCGCGCTCCGCCTTGGGCAGATACACGGTCTTGCGGGTACCCGAACCGAGCTGCAGCGCGACGTAACCGTTCTTTTCGGTCGTGCGGTGGCCCAGCACCTGGCAATTGCCCAGCTTCAGCACGGTCACAGGGATATGTTCGCCGGCCTCCGTAAAGACCCGCGTCATCCCGACCTTTTGTGCGATCACTCCGGAGCGCATCGGCGTGCTTCCTGTTCTTTCTGTCCGCTAACGTCGGACGATCCTGAAAATCTTAGAGCTTGATCTCGACGTCGACACCGGCGGCCAGGTCGAGCTTCATCAAAGCATCGACGGTCTGCGGGGTCGGGTCGACAATGTCGAGAAGGCGCTTGTGGGTGCGCATCTCGAATTGCTCGCGGCTCTTCTTGTCGACGTGCGGCGAACGGTTGACGGTGAACTTCTCGATGCGGGTGGGTAGCGGAATGGGTCCGCGAACCTGGGCACCGGTACGTTTCGCCGTGTTCACGATCTCGCGGGTCGACGTATCGAGGATTCGATGGTCGAACGCCTTGAGACGGATGCGAATATTTTGGCCGTTCATTGCCGTTGTCTTTCTTTAGTGAGTGGCGAATAGCGAATAGCGAATGGTGCCATTCGCTACTCGCCAATCCCTATTCGCTTCCTTATTCGATGATGGCGGCGACGACGCCGGCGCCGACGGTGCGGCCGCCTTCGCGGATCGCGAAGCGCAGCTTTTCTTCCATCGCGATCGGCACGATCAGGTGCACTTCCATCGCGATGTTGTCGCCCGGCATCACCATCTCGGTGCCTTCGGGCAGGTGCACGACGCCGGTCACGTCGGTGGTGCGGAAGTAGAACTGCGGCCGGTAGTTGGTGAAGAACGGGGTGTGACGACCGCCCTCTTCCTTGGTCAGGATGTAGGCCTCAGCCTTGAACTTGGTGTGCGGCTTGACCGAACCTGGCTTCGCCAGCACCTGGCCACGCTCGACTTCCTCGCGCTTGGTGCCGCGGAGCAGCGCGCCGATGTTGTCGCCGGCCTGGCCCTGATCGAGCAGCTTGCGGAACATTTCGACGCCCGTGACGATGGTCTTCTGGGTGTCGCGCAGACCGACGATTTCGATTTCCTCGCCGACCTTGATGATGCCGCGCTCGACACGGCCGGTGACGACGGTGCCGCGGCCCGAGATCGAGAACACGTCTTCCACCGGCATCAGGAACGGCTGGTCAACCGGACGCTCCGGCTGCGGAATGTATTCGTCGACATTGCGCATCAGCTCGAGGATCGCGTCGTGGCCGAGCGTCTTGTCCTTGTCTTCGAGGGCGGCGAGCGCCGAGCCCTTGATGATCGGGATCTTGTCGCCTGGGAATTCGTACTTCGAGAGCAGTTCACGAACTTCGAGCTCGACGAGCTCGAGCAGCTCCGGATCGTCGACCATGTCGCACTTGTTCAGGAACACGACGAGCGCGGGAACACCGACCTGACGGGCGAGCAGGATGTGCTCGCGGGTCTGCGGCATCGGGCCGTCGGCGGCCGACACGACCAGGATCGCACCGTCCATCTGAGCGGCGCCGGTGATCATGTTCTTCACATAGTCGGCATGGCCGGGGCAGTCGACGTGGGCGTAGTGGCGGTTCTTCGTCTCATACTCGACGTGAGCGGTCGAGATGGTGATGCCGCGCGCCTTCTCTTCCGGCGCCTTGTCGATCTGGTCGTACGCCGTGAACGTTGCACCGCCGGTTTCAGCCAGCACCTTGGTGATCGCTGCGGTCAGCGATGTCTTGCCATGGTCGACGTGACCGATGGTTCCGATGTTGCAGTGCGGTTTAGTACGTTCAAACTTTGCTTTGGCCATTTGACTCTCCGTTCAATCGTTAGCTTGCAACCAACGACAATCAGGCAAACTTCTTCTGGACTTCTGCCGACACGTTCGCCGGCGCTTCAGCGTAGTGATCGAATTGCATCGTGAAGGTCGCGCGTCCCTGGCTCATCGAGCGCAGGTTATTCACGTACCCGAACATGTTCATGAGCGGCACCATCGCGTTGATGACGTTGGCGTTGCCCCGCATGTCCTGACCCTGGATCTGGCCGCGCCGGGAATTCAGGTCGCCGATGACCGAACCGGTATAGTCTTCCGGGGTCACCACTTCGACCTTCATGATCGGCTCGAGCAGAACAGACTTGCCCTTCTGCAGCGCTTCGCGGAATGCCGCGCGCGATGCTATTTCGAAGGCCAGCGCCGACGAGTCGACGTCGTGGTACTTGCCGTCGACCAGTTGAACCTTGACGTCGACCACCGGGAAGCCGGCGACGACGCCCGAGCCCATCACGCTGTTGAGGCCCTTTTCGACGCCGGGGATGTATTCCTTCGGCACCGCGCCGCCGACGATCTTGGACTCGAACTCGTAACCCTTGCCGGGCTCGTTCGGCTCCACGATGAGCGACACTTCGGCGAACTGACCGGTACCGCCGGTCTGCTTCTTGTGCGTGTACTTGACTTCAGCGCGCTTGGTGACCCGCTCACGGAACGCCACCTGCGGTGCGCCGATGTTGGCATCGACCTTGTAGGTGCGCTTGAGGATGTCGACCTTGATGTCGAGATGGAGTTCGCCCATGCCCTTCAAGATGGTCTGGCCGGACTCCTGGTCGGTCGACACGCGGAACGACGGATCTTCTGCAGCGAGCTTCGCCAGTGCTACGCCGAGCTTTTCCTGGTCGGCCTTCGACTTCGGCTCGATCGCGATTTCGATCACCGGCTCCGGGAATTCCATCTTTTCCAGAATCACCGGCTTGTCGGGATCGCACAGCGTATCACCGGTGCGCGCTTCCTTCAGGCCCGCCAGCGCGACGATGTCGCCGGCATAGGCTTCCTTGATGTCTTCGCGGTTGTTCGCATGCATCAACAGCATGCGGCCGATACGCTCTTTCTTCTCGCGGGTCGAATTGATGACCCCGGTGCCCGACTGCAGAATGCCCGAATAGATGCGGCAGAAGGTGATGGTGCCGACGAACGGGTCGTCCATGATCTTGAACGCGAGCAGAGCCAGCGGCTCCTTGTCGTCGGCCTTGCGCACCACTTCATTGCCGTCATCGTCGGTACCCTTGATCGCGGGCACGTCGATCGGCGACGGCAGATAGTCGACGACGGCGTCGAGCAGCGGCTGCACACCCTTGTTCTTGAACGCCGAGCCGCACAGCACGGGATAGAAGGCGCCGGTCAGCACGGCCTTGCGGAGCAAGCGCTTCAGCGTCGCCTCGTCCGGCTCCTTGCCGTCGAGGTAGGCGGCCATGGCGTCGTCGTCGAGCTCGACGGCGGCTTCCACCATCTTCTCGCGGTATTCCTTGGCCTGGTCGACGAGGTCGGCCGGGATGTCGACATAGTCGAACTTGGCGCCGAGCGATTCATCGTTCCAGATGATGCCCTGCATCTTCACGAGGTCGACGAGACCCTTGAAGTTGTTCTCGGCGCCGATCGGGAGCTGGATCGCGATCGGCTTGGCGCCGAGGCGGTCGACGATGTCGGCGAGACACTTGAAGAAGTCGGCGCCGGTCTTGTCCATCTTGTTGGCGAAGACGATGCGCGGAACCTTGTACTTGTCGCCCTGGCGCCAGACGGTTTCGGTCTGCGGTTCGACGCCCTGGTTGGAATCGAGCACGCATACCGCGCCGTCGAGCACGCGCAGCGAACGCTCGACTTCGATGGTGAAGTCGACGTGGCCGGGGGTGTCGATGATGTTCAGGCGCTTGCCGTTCCAGAACGCGGTGGTCGCAGCCGAGGTGATCGTGATGCCACGCTCCTGCTCCTGCTCCATCCAGTCCATCGTCGCGGCACCTTCGTGCACTTCGCCGATCTTGTGGCTCTTGCCGGTGTAATAAAGGATGCGCTCGGTGGTCGTGGTCTTGCCGGCGTCGATATGCGCCATGATACCGAAGTTACGGTAGTCCTCGATGGCATGTTGGCGGGGCATGGGCTTGTTCCTTAAATCCGTTCTTCGCCGTTACCAGCGATAATGCGAGAAGGCGCGGTTGGCTTCCGCCATGCGGTGCACGTCTTCACGCTTCTTGACGGCGTTCCCCCGGTTGTTTGACGCATCGAGCAGCTCGGCCGAGAGCCGCTCCGTCATCGTCTTTTCGTTACGCTCGCGCGCGGCCGTGATCAGCCAGCGAATCCCCAGCGCCTGGCGGCGGACCGAACGCACTTCGACCGGCACCTGGTAGGTGGCGCCACCGACGCGGCGGGACCGCACTTCGATGGTCGGCATGACGTTTTCCAGCGCCTGCTCGAACACGGTGAGCGGCCCCTGCTTGGTCTTGGCCTCGATCATGGCGAGCGCGCCATAGACGATGTTTTCGGCAGCAGACTTCTTGCCGTCGTACATGATCGAATTCATGAACTTCGTAATGATGACGTTCCCGAACTTCGGATCCGGGTTGACTTCACGCTTTTCGGCAGAATGGCGACGAGACATCTTGTCTGTTCCCGCTTATTTCGGACGCTTCGCGCCGTACTTCGAACGACGCTGCTTACGGTTCTTGACGCCCTGGGTATCGAGGACGCCGCGGAGGATGTGGTAGCGCACGCCGGGCAAGTCCTTGACGCGGCCGCCGCGGATCATCACCACCGAGTGCTCCTGAAGGTTATGGCCTTCACCCGGGATGTAGCCGATCACCTCAAAGCCGTTGGTCAGGCGCACCTTGGCAACCTTACGAAGCGCCGAGTTCGGCTTCTTCGGGGTCGTGGTGTAGACGCGCGTGCACACGCCGCGCTTCTGCGGCGACTGCTGCAGCGCCGGCACCTTCTTGCGCGACTTCTGTACGGTACGCGGTTTTGCGATCAGCTGGTTGATCGTCGGCATGTCAGCCTTCACCCTTTAGTTCGCGCGAAACCTTGAATGGCTTTCGCAAAATTCTTCTCGGAACTAGCCGTTCCGTTCGGCCCGCCTCACGCGAAAAACCTTCACGCAAAACGAAATCGCGCCAACCACCCATTGCTGAGCGGAAAGCGCTTCGACGCCACAGAGGACCGCGAGTTAAGGCCGATCAGCGTTCGCTGTCCGGCCCGCCACCGAGATCATGCATCCGAGTTAACTCTCAAGAGGACGTGCTCAAGAGAACTAAAATCGTCCTGGCATTGCCTAGCAGTATGATCGACAGCGTTTGAGCGGCATTCGTCGAGGTTGGTGCCCGTCTCAGTCCAATAAGGATTTGAAAGGGTGGTCCGTTCCGACGCTGGCGTAGCTCACCGCCTGTCGTTAAGTGGCCGTCTTCTATAAGCGGTGGATAGCTAAGTCAAGCAAAAGGAGAACGCTGGAAATGCCTATGGCGTCTGTGGATTCAGCGCTTCGCATGAATTCGGGAAGTCCGAAATGGGCAATATTCCGCCGTGCCCTGAGCCGCCCGAGTCGCCATTTTTATCCGGGTAGATATATCGGAACAGCATTCTCGTGGCTTTCGATCCAGAGCCGATCGCCAGACTAAGCCTTTATTTGCCTTTTCCGGGTGCAAAAGTGTCGCACCCCGGCTGAAATTCCGGATGAAATCATCCGGGGCGGTAGAGCCAGCTCGACCGCGGCCGCGATGCTCGGACGTGCGTGAATTCCGACTGTCCCGATCGACCCTCATCAGGTCTATCCATCCGGCTTCCGCGTCGAAAAAATCAACGGCGACGGGCAGCTCTGCCGCTTCTACCAGACCGGAATCGCCGATTCGGTGCTGCGCTCGGCCACCCATGACGGCGAAAACTGGATCGCGCGATCCGGCTGCCTGCGCCTCAGCGCGAGATCGAACCGCTCCGCTCACTCCTCGTCTTCATCCTCATCGTCGTCGTCATCTTCGTTGTCGTCGTCGGCCTGAGCGGCGGCGTTGTACGGCGTATGGCCCTGGTCGTCCCAGAGCTTGCGGTAGACGCCGTTGGCCGCGAGCAACTGCGCATGCGAGCCGCGCTCGATCGCCTTACCGCCTGAAATCACGATGATCTCGTCCATCTCGACCACCGATGTCAGGCGGTGGGTCGACCAGATCATGGTGCGCCCTTGCGCCACCTTCAGAAGCGTGCGGTTGATCGCGGCTTCCGTGGTCTGGTCGAGTGCCGAGGTCGCTTCATCGAGCAATAGCAGCGACGGATTGCGGATGATCGCGCGCGCGATCGCAATGCGCTGACGCTGGCCACCCGACAGCGTGTCGCCGCGCTCGCCGACCGGCGTGTCGTATTTCTGCGGCAGGCTCATGATGTAGCGGTGAATCTCGGCCTTGCGCGCGGCTTCCTCGACCTCCTCATCGGTGGCGCCTTCCTTCCCAAGCCGGATGTTCTCGCGGATCGACATGTTGAACAGCATGTTCTCCTGGAACACGATGGCCATGCCTCGGCGCAACGATTCGCGCGTTACGCGGCGGATATCGACGCCGTCGATCGCCACCCGCCCCTCGTCCGGCGTGTAAAGACGCAGGATCAGGTTGAGCAGCGTGCTTTTGCCGGAGCCGCTCGGCCCGACGATCGCGATGCGCTTGCCGACATCGAGCTTGAGGCTGAAATTGTCGAGCACCGGCATCTCGCTGCCTTCATAGGCGAAGGTGACGCGGTCGAAGGTGATGTCGTTGGTGATCGGCGGCAAATCCGGCGCGCCCGGCCGGTCGGCGCCGCGGGTCGGCTCATCCAGCAGTTCCTGCATGTGCCGCACCGCCGCCGCCGACTGGATCGACACCGGGATGAAATGCATCAAATGGGCGATGTTGTAGGACACCTCCCAGAACGCGCTCTCGAAGGTGACGAAGGTGCCGATGGTGATCTGGCCCTTGGTGGCGAGATAGGCGCCGATCGCCAGCACCACGAGATGCAGCAGCAGCACCGAAATGGTGACAGTGCGCTCCACCATGGTGGACAGGAACACGGCGGACGCGGTCTTGATGCGCACATCCCGGTTGCGCATGGTGAACCAGCCAAGCGTGCGGCGCTGCAGGCTGAACGCCTTGATCACGGCCTGCGCCGCCACGTTTTCCTGCACCGTGCCGAGCAGCGCCGCTTCATTCAGCTTCTGCTCATAATTCGCCTGCACCGCCTTCGGCGTCAGGATCCGCGGCCCGATCAGCGTGATCGGGAATACCAGGAGGGCGACCGCCGCGAGCTGCCAGTTCAAGAACAGCATCAGGATGATGCCGGCGATCAATTCCAGGAACGGTAAAGCGGCGCTGTTGGCGAACGTCTTGACCGAGCCCTCGAAGGCTGCGAGGTCGATCGAGAAGCGCGAGAGGATTTCGCCGCGTTTGGTACGGACAAAATATGACGCCGGCAGGTTCTGGACGTGCTCGAACAGCCGCGTCCGCACGTCGGCAATGATGGACGCCGCCAGCCGCGCATCCCAGCGCTCGTACCAGACCGCAATGATCGAGGTGACGATGCCGGCGACCGCGAGCACGCCGAGGATCTTGTAGAGCGCCTGAAAATCCTCTTCGCCCAGCGCATCGTCGATCAGGAATTTCAGGCTGAGCGGCATGATGACGTTGAACAGCGTCTCGACGAGAACGCCGAAGGTCACGAAGACGAGCAGTTTCCTGTAATTGCCCAGATACGGCTTGACGAAGCCGTAGATGGTCGCCATCGCGCCGGCGGCTTCCTTGGCGGTGAAGACGACGAGATCCTCGTCATCATCATCGTCGTCGAGCTCGATCTCGTCCTCTTCGTCGTCCTTGTCAGCGTCGGGGGGGATGCCGGCCGCCTTCCCACCGGCGACGGTCGTAGCGGCAGGCCCGGCCGCGAGCTTCTTCGCGAACTCGGGATCGTCCGCCGGCGCGGGATTCTGATCATCCGAGGACGGAGGCTTGGGCGCCATGAAACCAACCGATGCTGCACGGCCGGCATGACCGCAAATCGAACGCGGCAGCGGCGGACGCTACCGCAAAGATTCTATGCGATTGGGATGAATTCGGCAAACGTTTGGCGTAACCGGCTCCGCTTCAGCGGAGCGGTCACGCTCAATACAACCAGTCGGAGCTCAATCTTCCGATTCGACCTTGTCGAAAAACGAATAGCGCAGGCTGTCGGCGTCGGCGTACCACTGCCCCGGCCCCTTGTTGGCGGCCAGCGTCGCGGCCCATAACGCGTCGGTGCAGTCGCGCCGGTGCATCGAGAGGTCGAATCCGTTGCCGAAGAACAATTCGGACCATTCCCACCAGGTACCGAGCTTCTTCACGCCGCGCAGCAGGTCGTAACGGTCGATCAGTGCGGGGGCCATGTCCGATGTCACCGATCCGAACACCAGGCCGGTCTTCACGACGCGGTTCAGTTCGCGCACCGCCCGCGGGACCTGCTTTTCGGAAACGTGACACAGGCTGGTCTCGAACACGAAATCGAACTCGTCGTCCTTGAAGGGTATGTCGACGATCGAGCCGAGCTTGTTGAACTTCTTCAGCGCCTTCGGTGTGCTGGCGTGGATCGCCTTGTTGTTTTCGATACCCCAGGCATCGATGCCACGTTCGCGCAGCGCGCCGACCAGCTCGCCGCTGGCCGAGCCGGCAACGAGCAGCTTGTAACCCTTGGCTCTGTTCCAGACGATCTTGATCAGATCCGTTAGATAGGCCGGGTCGGTAAACTGGCTCCAGACTTCGCTGTAGGGGCCCAGCCCACGGTAATTCTCGAAATAGCTGCGGTCGATCTTGTCGGACGACACCTCGCCCTGTTGCGCGCGGGCGCGGCGCAGCCGCATCATCTCGGTCAGAATGATGTCGGTGGCGGCGTCGGAGGAGTCGAGCAGCCCGTTCAACGTCGAATCGAAAAGATAGTCGCCGACCACCACGATTCCCGGATGCTCTTTCGGCTCCGGGCGATGGTTGGTCATGACGTCGCGCACCGGCAGGCCGCCCGGCAGCGCGTTCACCGAGGACAGCCAGCGGTGAATCTTGCCTTCCAGGAAATAGTCGCGGGCATTGCCGAGAGACGGCGGCAATGATTTGAGCGCGGCGTCGATCAGTTCCTGATCGCTGAGATTGGCAAATGCCAGCGCATCCGAGCCCGCGATCAACCAGTTGAGCACGCCATGCCTGCCGACGTCGTGGCGGGCGCCCTCATTGTAGACGCAGCAGCCGCCGAACGCTTCCGACATGAACCAGGCGCCGGGGATCTTCTCGCCCCAGAACGGTTCATCGAACAGGATCGAAATCCGCAAGTAATGCGCCGGACGGTCGAAGTAAGCGACGTGCTTGACCATCGACTTGCGCAGCTCCTCGCCATCCCAGCTCATGGTGGCGAGCCAGGAATGCGGCAGGCACATCAGCACCAGATCGAAATCCCGTGTCTCGGGCCCCTTCCCGTTCATCATGTTGAGCTGATAGCGGCCGGAAGCGGTTTTTCCGACCTTCAGCACGCGGTGATTGAGCTGGATTTCAGCATCGACTTCCGAGCGCAGGCATTCAATCAACTGCTCATTGCCGTTCTGGATCGAGTACAGGCCGATATAGCCGTCGATATCCATCACGAAGTTCTTCAGCGCATTCAGGCCATTGGTGTTGTGCGCCTCCGTTGCGATATCCGAGCGCGCCATCACCTTGAAGAAGCGCTTGGCCGTGGGATCGTCGACTTCCTTGTCGAGCACTTCCTCGCAGGTCATGTAGGCCCATGGATGCTCGTTGTCGTGGGCGCCGACACCTTCGTAATATTCGATCGGCGACACCAAGTCGGCGCAGCGCTTGCGGAACGCCTCGATCGCGGCCGCGGTCTTCTCGCCATACTTGCGGCGCATGCCCGGCACATCGTTGAGCAGCACGCCGTCGAGGTGCACCTGCTCGGCGTCCATCGGTATCGTCTGCAAGCCGAAATGCTGGATCAGTTCCCGCAAGGGATCCGGGCCGGTCATCGAATAATCGTAGATTTCGGCGACGCCGGCCTCATACATCGCCGGCGCGGAATCGAATTTGCGCGAGACAATCTTGCCCCCGACGCGGTCGGACGCCTCGTAAATCGTGACACGGCAGAGATCGCCAAGCTTTTTCTTCAAGTACCAGGCGCTCATCAAGCCGCCTGGGCCGCCCCCTACAATTGCAAGATCCAACATTTCTTTTCCGTCGCCCTCCGGCTCCCCTGCCTATAGGACATCAGCCGGTCTGAACCGCTAGCAAAAGCCCTTTTCACCCTGAAGGGAAGATGAACAAAGCAGGCCCTCGCAACGCAGCAATGAAAGAAAGCAGCAAGAAGGCCGGCTTGCGCCGACCTTTTGTCTTCGCACCGTATTCTTGCGGGCGTGCTATTCTAGCAGCGGCACGGTCGGCCGTTTCGACGGCACTACTGCACGGCACGGTTGTTTATCCGCCACGGAACGCCTTGCCGGCGAGCAGGCTGACAAGCTCCTGCTGGCGTGACAGGCCGGTCTTCGATAGCACCGCTTTGAGCTGGCTGCGCACCGTCTCCCGATTGACGCCGGTCGCATCCGCAAGCGCATCGATGGTTACAGCCTGGCCGATACCTCGCGCCACGCGCGCCTCCGCCGGCGTCAGGTCGAACAGGCCTTGCAGGACTTCCGCCGTCGGCACCGCAGCGCGATCGACCGGCGTCACCACCAACAGCGCGGTGGCCTGGGTGAAGATATCGCGCGCATCGCCGCGCACGGGGACGACATGCAGCACCATCGGCACGCGGATTGCCGTCGCAGCGACCGGTATCGACTTGACGGTTCGACCATCGGCAAGAGACCGCGGACCGAGCGCTTCCGCAAGCAGCGCGTCTGCCGTGACATCAGTGATCGTCACACGCTCGATACGATCCTGAAACAACGAAGGGACTAGCGCTTCGAACAAGCCGTTTGCCGCAAAGACCCGACCGCGCCCGCGCAACACCGCGCCCGGCAGGCCAAGCACCTGCAACGCGTCGGCCTGAGCGCGTGCGCGCTCGAAGCCAATGCGGTTTGCTGCAAGGGAGGCCCGGGCCAGATGCGGCCGCAGCCCATCCAGCAGTTTGACGACATCTTGCGGCACCGGGCCATGATCCTGATGCCGCGGCATCACGATCGCGATTGAATCGCCGCTCGGCATCGGAATGATCGTTCCGGCGCGGTAGCCAAGGCCGTGTTTGCGGTAAAAGTTGCAATAGACGTCGTTGGTCGCAATCTCCTCCTCCGAGAGGAGATCATAGTCAGTGACGAAGCCTGCATGATTGAGGGCAATGGCGCGCGGCAGATTTGGATCGCGTTCGCTCCATCCGTCTCTCAAGAAAACCGGCATGAGCTGATCATATTCGGCAGAATTGACCGCGCTCGTGTAGCCATCGCGCACGCCGAACAGAAAGCCGCCGTTGCCGCCGATCGCGGCACTGAGTTCGCCGAGCACAGCCGGCCAAAGCGACGGAATGAGCCCCGCCTCGTAGATGCGGTCGATCAGGGGTTCAAGATGAGCCGACTCGCTCATGGGAATTGCAAATCTTACCTTCAAGGCAGGACGCCATTTCCTGACTTGATAGCAGCGATCACCCGTCCGGGTGAAGCACCATATCCTTGTTCGCAAAACAAAAAGCCGGCTTCACAGCCGGCTTTCTTATTGATTTGAGCGGAATTCTTACTCCGCCGGCGGCAGCGCCAGCGGTTCCGCTTCCGGAGCGGTCGGCACGATCGCCGCCTGCTTCTCGCGTTCGTCCAGGATCAGCTTGTCGCGCTTGACGGCGACTTCGCGGATCTTGGCCATCGAGGCGCCGGTGCCCGCCGGGATCAGCCGGCCGACAATGACGTTTTCCTTGAGGCCTTCCAGCGGATCCACCTTGCCGTTGACGGCGGCTTCGGTGAGCACGCGGGTGGTCTCCTGGAACGAGGCCGCCGAGAAGAACGAGCGAGTCTGCAGGCTCGCCTTGGTGATGCCGAGCAGAACCGGCGTTCCCGTGGCGGGCTTCTTGCCCTCTTCCTTTGCCTTCAGGTTGAGCGCGTCGAACTCGATCTTGTCGACCTGCTCGCCCGAGATCATGTCGGTGTCGCCCTGGTCGGTGATCTCGACCTTCTGCAGCATCTGACGGACAATCACCTCGATGTGCTTGTCGTTGATGAGCACGCCCTGCAGCCGGTAGACCTCCTGGATTTCGTTGACCAGATAGGCAGCGAGTTCCTCGATGCCCTTGATCGCCAGGATGTCGTGCGGCGCCGGATTGCCTTCGACGATGAAATCGCCCTTTTCGACGATGTCGCCGTCCTGCAGATGGATGTGCTTGCCCTTCGGGATCAGGTACTCGCGTGGCTCCTCGGTCTTGTCCATCGGCTCGATCGAGATGCGGCGCTTGTTCTTGTAGTCGCGGCCGAAGCGGATCGTGCCAGCGATTTCCGCGATGATGGCCGCGTCCTTCGGCTTGCGGGCCTCGAACAGCTCGGCCACCCGCGGCAGACCGCCGGTGATGTCGCGGGTCTTGGCGCTTTCGGTCGAGATACGCGCCAGGATGTCGCCGGCCTTGACCTTCGCGCCGGTATCCACCGACAGGATGGCGTCGACCGACAGCATGTAGCGGGCATCGCCGCCACGCGCGAGCTTGAGCACCTTGCCGTCCTTGCCCTTGACCACGATGGCCGGACGCAGATCGGCCCCGCCGCGCGACGCACGCCAGTCGATGACGACGCGCTTGGCGATACCGGTGGATTCGTCGAGCGTTTCCGAGATCGACTGCCCCTCGACCAGGTCCTCGAACCCGATGGTGCCCTCGACTTCGGTGAGAACCGGACGGGTGTACGGATCCCACTCCGCGATGCGCTGGCCGCGCTTGACCATGTCGCCCTCGTCGACGTGCATGCGCGCGCCGTACTGAATGCGGTGAGTCGCACGCTCGGTTCCGTCGGCATCGACGATCGCAACGACCATGTTGCGCACCATCGCGATCAAGTGACCTTCGCTGTTTCGGGCGATGGACTTGTTCTTGATGGTGACCTTGCCCTCGAAGTTCGATTCGACGAACGACTGCTCGTTGATCTGCGCCGCGCCGCCGATGTGGAACGTGCGCATCGTGAGCTGCGTGCCGGGTTCACCGATCGACTGGGCGGCGATGACGCCGACCGCCTCGCCGTGGTTGACCGGCGTGCCGCGGGCCAGATCGCGGCCGTAGCACTTGCCGCAGATGCCGTTGACGAGTTCGCAGGTCAGCGCCGAGCGAATCTTCACCTCCTGGATGCCGGCCTGCTGGATGGCGTCGACATGCGACTCTTCCATCAGCGTGCCGCGCTTGACCACGACCTTGTTGGTCGCGGGATCGCGCAGATCCTCGCCCGCGACGCGGCCGAGAATACGCGAACCCAGCGAAGCGACCACCGTACCGGCGTCGACGATGGCGCGCATCTTGATGCCGAGCTTGGTGCCGCAATCGTCCTGCGTGATGATGCAGTCCTGCGCCACGTCGACCAGGCGGCGTGTCAGGTAACCGGAGTTCGCGGTCTTCAACGCGGTATCCGCGAGACCCTTGCGGGCGCCGTGGGTCGAGTTGAAGTATTCGAGCACCGACAGACCTTCCTTGAAGTTAGAAATGATCGGCGTCTCGATGATCTCACCCGACGGCTTCGCCATCAGGCCGCGCATACCGGCGAGCTGACGCATCTGCGCCGGCGAACCGCGCGCGCCCGAATGCGCCATCATGTAGATCGAGTTGATGTCGGCGTCGGCACCCTTCGGCGTCTTCTTGGTCGAGGAGATTTCCTTCATCATCTCCTTGGCGATTTCTTCGGTCGCCTTCGACCAGGCGTCGACCACCTTGTTGTACTTCTCGCCATGGGTGATCAGGCCGTCGTTGTACTGCTGCTCGAAATCCTTCGCCAGCGTACGGGTGGTGTCGACAATCTTCCACTTGCTGTGCGGCACCACCATGTCGTCCTTGCCGAACGAGATGCCGGCCTTGAACGCATTGTAGAAGCCGAGCGCCATGATGCGGTCGCAGAAGATCACCGTCTCCTTCTGGCCGCAGTGGCGGTAGACCTGATCGATCACGCCGGAGATTTCGCGCTTGGTCATCAGCTTGTTGATGATGTCGTACGAAATCTTCGCGTTCTTCGGCAGCACATTGCCGAGCATGACGCGGCCCGCGGTGGTTTCGATCCAGCGCTTGGTCGCCTTGCCGTCCTCGTCGGTACCCTCCCACCGGTACTTGATCTTGGTATGGAGGTGGATGACTTTCGAATGCAGGGCGTGCTCGAGCTCGGCCATGTCGCCGAAGATCTTGCCCTCGCCGGGCAGGCCTTCGCGCATGATCGAGAGATAATAGAGTCCGAGCACGATGTCCTGCGACGGAACGATGATCGGCTGGCCGTTCGCGGGATGCAGGATGTTGTTGGTCGACATCATCAGGACGCGCGCTTCCAACTGCGCTTCCAGCGACAGCGGAACGTGCACGGCCATCTGGTCGCCGTCGAAGTCGGCGTTGAACGCCGCGCAAACCAGCGGATGGAGCTGGATCGCCTTGCCTTCGATCAACACCGGCTCGAACGCCTGGATGCCGAGGCGATGCAGCGTCGGCGCGCGGTTGAGCAGCACCGGATGCTCGCGGATCACCTCGTCGAGAATATCCCAGACCTCGGGACGCTCCTTCTCGACCAGCTTCTTCGCCTGCTTCACGGTGGTGGACAGACCCTTGGCGTCGAGCCGCGAATAGATGAACGGCTTGAACAGTTCGAGCGCCATCTTCTTCGGCAGGCCGCATTGATGCAGCCGCAGCTCGGGACCGACCACGATCACCGAACGGCCCGAATAGTCGACGCGCTTGCCGAGCAGGTTCTGCCGGAAGCGGCCCTGCTTGCCCTTGAGCATGTCGGCCAGCGACTTCAGCGGGCGCTTGTTGGCGCCGGTGATGACGCGGCCGCGGCGGCCGTTATCGAACAGCGCGTCGACAGCCTCCTGCAGCATGCGCTTTTCGTTGCGGATGATGATGTCGGGCGCGCGCAGCTCCATCAGCCGCTTCAAGCGGTTGTTGCGGTTGATGACGCGGCGGTAGAGGTCGTTGAGGTCCGAGGTCGCGAAGCGGCCGCCGTCGAGCGGCACCAGCGGACGCAGGTCCGGCGGGATCACCGGCACCACGGTCAGGATCATCCACTCCGGCTTGTTGCCGGAATAGCGGAACGCCTCGACGATCTTCAGGCGCTTGGCGAGCTTCTTGTGCTTGATGTCGGATTCAGTCTCCTGCATCTCGGCACGCAGGGACTGCTCGAGCTTTTCGAGCTCGAGACCCTTCAGCAGCTCGCGGATCGCTTCCGCGCCGATCATGGCGGTGAACGAATCCTGGCCGTACTCGTCCTGCGCCTTCAGGTACTCGTCTTCCGACAAGAGCTGACGGTCCTTGAGCGCGGTCAGGCCCGGCTCCAGCACGACGTAGTATTCGAAGTACAGGATCCGCTCGAGATCCTTCAGCGTCATGTCGAGCAGAAGGCCGATACGGGACGGCAGCGACTTCAGGAACCAGATGTGGGCGACGGGCGCCGCCAGTTCGATATGGCCCATGCGCTCGCGCCGGACGCGCGACAGCGTCACTTCGACCGAGCACTTTTCGCAGATGATGCCCTTGTACTTCATCCGCTTGTACTTGCCGCACAAGCACTCGTAGTCCTTGATCGGCCCGAAGATGCGGGCGCAGAACAGGCCGTCGCGCTCCGGCTTGAAGGTCCGGTAGTTGATGGTCTCCGGCTTTTTGATCTCGCCGTAGGACCAGGACAGAATCTTCTCCGGGGACGCAATCGAGATCCGGATCTGGTCGAAGACCTGGGCCGGGGTCGTCGGATTGAAGAGATTCATAATTTCTTGGTTCATCGTCTTCTCCTCGCGTGCCGGTCGTCACCGGCAGCAAATTCGAAACCCATATTTGGTGCGCGCCCCGCTCAACGTCCGAGAGGAGCGCAAATGCCCGGCCCTTTTGCGCGAAAGGCTTGCCTCGCGCTTTGGGCCGGACATGGAATCTCAAGCGTTACTCGGCCGCCTCGGACGTCGGCGCCGGTCCCATCTTGGAATTGTGCAGGTCGACGTTGAGGCCGAGCGAGCGCATTTCCTTGACCAGCACGTTGAACGATTCCGGAATACCCGCCTCGAACGTGTCGTCGCCGCGCACGATCGCCTCGTACACCTTGGTACGGCCGGCGACGTCGTCCGACTTCACGGTCAGCATTTCCTGCAGCGTGTAGGCCGCGCCGTAAGCTTCCAGCGCCCACACCTCCATTTCGCCGAAACGCTGGCCGCCGAACTGCGCCTTGCCGCCCAGCGGCTGCTGGGTGACGAGCGAGTACGGACCGATCGAACGCGCGTGGATCTTGTCGTCGACCAGATGGTGCAGCTTGAGCATGTAGATGTAGCCCACCGTCACCTTGCGGTCGAAGGCGTCGCCGGTGCGGCCGTCATAGACGGTCGACTGGCCGGAGGCGTCGAAGCCTGCGAGCTTCAGCATCTCCTCGATGTCGGCTTCCTTGGCGCCGTCGAACACCGGCGTCGCGATCGGCACGCCGTGGCTCAGATTGCGGCCCAGCTCCATCAGCTCGTTGTCGTTCAGCGTCTTGATGGTTTCATCGTCGCCATAGATCTTCTTCAGGGTCTCGCGCAGCGGCTTGAGGTCCTGCTTCTGATAATAGCCGTCGATGGTCTGGCCGATGCGCTTGCCGAGGCCGGCGCAGGCCCAGCCGAGATGCGTCTCCAGAATCTGGCCGACGTTCATACGCGAGGGCACGCCGAGCGGATTGAGCACGATATCCGCGTGCGTACCGTCCTCGAGGAACGGCATGTCCTCGATCGGAACGATCTTGGACACCACGCCCTTGTTGCCGTGGCGGCCGGCCATCTTGTCGCCGGGCTGGATCTTGCGCTTCACCGCGACGAAGACCTTGACCATCTTCATCACGCCGGGCGGCAACTCGTCGCCACGCTGCAGCTTTTCGACCTTGTCGAGGAAGCGCTGTTCAAGGCCCTTCTTCGATTCGTCGTACTGCTTCCGCATCGCCTCGATTTCGGCCATCAGCTTGTCGTTCGGTGACGCAAACATCCACCACTGCGACTTCGGATACTCCTCGAGCACGGCGCGCGTGATCTTGGTGTCCTTCTTGAAGCCCTTCGGACCCGCGATGCCCTGGCGGTTTTCCAGCAGCTCCGCAAGTCGGCCGTAGACGTTACGGTCAAGGATCGCCTGCTCGTCGTCACGGTCCTTGGCCAGACGCTCGATCTCTTCCCGCTCGATCGCCAGTGCACGCTCGTCCTTGTCGACGCCGTGCCGGTTGAACACGCGCACTTCCACGATCGTGCCCTGCACGCCCGGAGGCACGCGCAGCGAGGTGTCGCGGACGTCGGAAGCCTTTTCGCCGAAGATGGCGCGCAAAAGCTTTTCTTCCGGCGTCATCGGGCTTTCGCCCTTCGGCGTGATCTTGCCGACCAGGATGTCGCCGGCACGGACTTCGGCGCCGATATAGACGATACCGGCTTCGTCGAGGTTCTTCAGCGCTTCTTCCGAAACGTTCGGAATGTCGCGGGTGATTTCCTCAGGTCCGAGCTTGGTGTCGCGGGCCATCACCTCGAACTCCTCGATGTGGATCGAGGTGAAGACGTCGTCCTTCACGATCCGCTCGGAGAGCAGGATCGAGTCTTCGAAGTTGTAGCCGTTCCACGGCATGAACGCGACCAGCACGTTGCGGCCGAGCGCGAGTTCGCCGAGATCGGTCGACGGACCGTCGGCAATGATGTCGCCCTTCTTGACGATGTCGCCGACCTTCACCAGCGGACGCTGGTTGATGCAGGTCGACTGGTTGGAGCGCTGGTACTTCATCAGCCGGTAGATATCGACACCCGACTTGGTGGGATCGAGATCTTCGGTAGCGCGGATCACGACGCGGGTGGCGTCGATCTGGTCGATCACGCCGGAACGGCGGGCGGCGATCGCAGCACCGGAGTCACGGGCCACCACGCCTTCCATGCCGGTGCCGACGAACGGCGCCTCGGCGCGGACCAGCGGCACCGCCTGGCGCTGCATGTTCGAGCCCATCAGCGCGCGGTTGGCGTCATCGTTCTCGAGGAACGGGATCAGCGCCGCGGCGACAGAGACGAGCTGCTTCGGCGACACGTCCATATAGTCGACCTTGTCGGGCGTGATCGGCAGCACTTCGCCGGCGTGACGGCAGACGATCAGGTCCTCGGTGAAGCGGCCCTTGGCGTCGAGCGGCACGTTGGCCTGCGCCACGCGATAACGCCCCTCCTCCATCGCCGAGAGATACACGACCTCGTCGGTGACGCGGCCGTCCTTCACCTTGCGGTAGGGCGTTTCGACGAAGCCGTACTTGTTGACGCGCGCGAACGTCGCCAGCGAGTTGATCAGGCCGATGTTCGGACCTTCCGGCGTCTCGATCGGGCAGATGCGGCCGTAATGCGTCGGATGCACGTCGCGGACCTCGAAGCCAGCGCGCTCGCGGGTCAGACCGCCCGGTCCAAGCGCCGAGAGACGGCGCTTGTGGGTGATCTCCGACAGCGGGTTGGTCTGGTCCATGAACTGCGAGAGCTGCGAGGAGCCGAAGAACTCGCGCACCGCGGCGGCGGCCGGCTTGGCGTTGATCAGGTCCTGCGGCATCACGGTGTCGATGTCGACGCTCGACATGCGCTCCTTGATCGCGCGCTCCATGCGAAGCAGGCCGATGCGGTACTGGTTCTCCATCAATTCGCCGACCGAACGCACACGGCGGTTGCCGAGATGGTCGATGTCGTCGATCTCGCCCTTGCCGTCGCGCAGGTCGACCAGCGTCTTGATGACGGCCAGGATGTCTTCCTTGCGCAGCGTGCGATGGGTGTCGGGCGCGTCGAGTTCGAGGCGCATGTTCATCTTGACGCGGCCGACCGCGGAGAGGTCGTAACGTTCGGCGTCGAAGAACAGCGACTGGAACATGGTCTGTGCCGAGTCGATGGTCGGCGGCTCGCCCGGACGCATCACGCGATAGATGTCGAACAGCGCGTCTTCACGCGTCATGTTCTTGTCGGCATGCAGCGTGTTGCGGATGTAGGCGCCGACATTGACGTGGTCGATGTCGAGCAGCGGCAGCTCCTTGTAGCCCTGCTCGTTCAGCGCCTTCAGCGACTTCTCGGTGAGCTCCTCGCCGGCCTCGGCGTAGATTTCACCGGTCTTCGGGTTGACGAGATCCTCGGCGAGATAATTGCCGATCAGCTCTTCGTCCGACAGGCGCAGGGCTTTCAGGCCCTTTTCCTGCAACTGGCGCGCCGCGCGCACGGTCAGCTTCTTGCCGGCCTCGAGCACCACCTTGCCGGTGTCGGCGTCGATCAGATCGTTGATGGTGGAGTAGCCGCGGAAGCGGGTGGCGTCGAACGGCACGCGCCAGCCGTCCTTGGCGCGCTTGTAATTGATCTTCTTGTAGAAGGTCGAAAGGATCTGCTCGCCGTCGAGACCAAGCGCGTACATCAGCGAGGTCACGGGAATCTTGCGGCGGCGGTCGATGCGCGCGAACACGATGTCCTTGGCGTCGAACTCGATGTCGAGCCAGGAACCGCGATACGGAATCACGCGCGCGGCAAACAACAGCTTGCCGGAGGAATGGGTCTTGCCCTTGTCGTGGTCGAAGAACACGCCGGGCGAACGGTGCATCTGGGAAACGATGACGCGCTCGGTGCCGTTGACGACGAAGGTGCCGTTCATCGTCATGAGCGGGATATCGCCCATGTAGACGTCCTGCTCCTTGATGTCCTTCACCGACTTGGCGCCGGTTTCCTCATCGATATCGAACACGATCAGGCGCAGCGTCACCTTCAGCGGCGCAGCATAGGTCATGCCGCGCTGACGGCACTCGTCGACGTCGTATTTCGGCGGCTCGAATTCGTAGCGGACGAATTCCAGCATCGAGGTGCCGGAGAAGTCCGAGATCGGGAATACCGATCGGAACACCGCCTGCAGGCCCTCGTCCAGTCGTCCGCCGACCGGCTCGTCGACCATCAGGAACTGGTCGTAGGACGCCTTCTGAACCTCGATCAGGTTCGGCATCTCGGCGACTTCCTTGATGTGTCCGAAAAACTTGCGGACCCGTTTGCGACCGGTGAATGTCTGCTGCGCCATCGTGGCCTCTCATTTTCGTCGCCTTGGTAGGCGAACCTTCCGAAGCGCGACTGCCATCGCCCCCGGGTTGAATTGTCGAATCGCTCAAAAGGAACAAAGCCCACTTTCAGGAATTAAATCCTGAACCCGCACTTTAGACCTTCAAAACGCAAAACGACGCGCGGGGCGCATGACTGCACCCGCCCGTCACAACTGGTTGCTTCACGGACTGAAAAAGCCCGAAATCTGACTGTCTCCCAACGGCTTACGCCGGGAACCCTGCCGTCCCGCCGCCTACCGCCTTTTCCTGCTGCCGCCCTGATATGGGGCGGAAACGTGGAGATTCGAGGAGCTAACTCCGCGAATCCCCACACTTTTCTGTGTACGTAGTGCTCCGGGTTACCCCATCGCGCCAGTTTTTGCACTGAATTCTACCGCCTCCGCCATAGCCGGGGCTTTCCCCGGCCATCCACGTCCTTGGCAGATCCCCGGATCGCGCTCGGCTGACGCCTCGCTGTCCGGGGATTTCGCCGAAGCAACTTGCGTTACTTCAGTTCAACCTTGGCGCCAGCCTTTTCGAGCTGGGCCTTGATCTTGTCGGCTTCTTCCTTGTTCACGCCTTCCTTCAGCGGCTTCGGAGCGCCTTCGACGAGGTCCTTGGCTTCCTTGAGGCCCAGGCCGGTGATGGCGCGGACTTCCTTGATGACTTCGATCTTCTTGTCGCCGGCAGCGGCGAGAACGACGGTGAAGTCGGTCTTTTCTTCAGCCGGAGCAGCGGCAGCGCCGCCAGCGGCGGGGCCGGCAACCGCAACGGCGGCAGCGGCGGAAACGCCCCACTTTTCTTCGAGGAGCTTCGCGAGCTCGGCAGCTTCGAGCACCGTGAGGCTCGAGAGGTCGTCGACGATTTTCTGCAAGTCAGCCATTGATCTATTTCCTTAAACGTTTGGTTTCGAACCAGGTTTGAGATTAGCGAAGGGTCAGGCCGCTTCGCCCTTTGAGGCATATGCCTGGACAACGCGCGCGAGCTTGGCCGCGGGCGCGGTGGAAAGCTGCGCGATCTTGGTCGCCGGCGCCACGATGAGGCCAACGAGTTTGCCGCGCAGTTCGTCCAGCGACGGCAGCGAGGCAAGCGCCTTCACGCCGTTCACATCCAGGACGGTCTTACCCATCGAGCCGCCGAGAATGACGAACTTTTCGTTCGTCTTGGCGAACTCCATGGCAACCTTCGGCGCCGCTACCGGATCGTTTGAAGTCGCGATCACGGTCGGCCCCTTCAGCAGGGAACCGATGGCAACGACGTCCGTGCCTTCAAGAGCAATTTTGGCGAGACGGTTTTTCGAGACCTTCACCGACGCCCCCGCCTGCTTCATCTGCGTACGCAGCTTCTGCATCTGGGCCACGGTGAGGCCGGAATAATGGGCGACGACTGCAACGCTCGTGGTCTTGAAGACCTCGTTCAGCGCCTCAACCGCGTCCTTTTTTGCCGCTCTTTCCACAGCAAGCTCTCTCCGGTTGGCGGCCTTCGCTTACGAGCGAGACCACCGGGTTGCACCCATCGTCTCACCCAAACCTGACCTCTAGACACCAGTCTCAAGGACACGCCGGGCAGACGACATTTGAAAAGCCTGCCCTCCCGAACCAGATGGCGCGGGGTGTCGAGGTTCGAACCAAATCAGCCCTGGCGCCGCTGCAAAGCGGCGTTAAAGCGAAATCCGGTCTTCACCCGTCTATGCAGGCTGTAAAGATTAAGCCATTGAAGAAACTTGAATTCCTTCGCGGGCGCCTGCAGTCTCGGACAGGATCGAGGCCTTCCGGCAAGCCGAAGGACCCCTGCCGCACTCGACCGAAGCGATGAGTTTTCCTTCCTTTCGAGCAATCCATGCGGATGTCCTGAAAGGAATGATCTCCTACCGTATCGGGTTTTCGGAATGCGAGCACGGACGTGCCAGCAACGGCTAGCACGCCCGGAAGCCATTGTTTACCGAGTCTTTCCCGGCTTGCCAAGAGCAAAATTCAGACCAGTTGGCAGGCAGCCTTGCCCACAAAATTTGGTCAGAAAATAGCTTCCGAATTTTCTTTGGCCGGTTCCGTCACACGGGGTCGTCTCGCTCGTCTTCGCCGGCAGCCGGGATGCACTGAAAGCAAATTTAACAATTGCGCTAACCGCCTCCTAATGTCGCCGTTCAGATCTGCAGCGCTGAGGTCGTGCGTTAACCGCAGCACAACCGCTCGCCTGCAGTTTCAGACCGAGCTGCGCCGGACGCCCCCTTCCGTTGTCGCGCTAGGGAGAGCGTCGCCATGCCCGTTATCCGTAATTCCGCCCGTGCTTTTATCGCGGCACTGATCGTGCTCGTCATATTCCACGGCATCATGTCGGTGCTTGGTCTTGGCGTATTCCTGGCCAACAAGCTCGAACCGCCCTCTCCGGACCGCGCATTTCAGATTTTCGTGACACGCGTCGCGGTCGATGCCGTCCTGCTTGCCGCCGGGCACTGGCTGCTGCGTTCGTTCGGCCTCGCCACGCGCATGGTCTATGGGCTGATGGGCGGCGCCGCCGCAGCGGTCGGCTATGCCTTTGCGTTGTCGCAAGACCTCAATATCGCGCCGGCGCTGGACGGCACTCACCTCACCGCATCGATATTGCCGATCATCGTCGGCATGATCAGCGCAACTCTGTACGCCCAGTTTGCCGGCCGCGAAATGCTCCGGGGCCGTCACGGCGATACTGCAATTGCCGATGCCGCACTCACACCGGCCATTCCCGCAAACTTCGATGGACCGGTTCAGGTCCGCACCTCGATGGCTGCAACCGCCATCGCCTCGATGGTGCCGGCCGCCTTGGTAGCGTTGATCACAATTCCCTTCGTGACGTTCTTTCTGACGCAATGGGACACCGGTGGTTCGCAGAATCCGGCCTGGGCCAACCAGATTTCGCAAATGGCGCTACCGGCCTATTTCTTCATGGCAACCCTGCTCGCAACGGCCATCCCGTCGGCCATCATTGTCAGCGTTACACACGCCGCCGCCCGCGCTTTCCGGCGCACGGCTGGAATGGACTACGCCATCATCGGCGCCGTTGTCGGCGTGATTGCCTGCGTTGCGCTGCTGATGTTGTTTCCAACACCCCTCTTGGCGCTGGTCGTCGTTGCCGCTGCCATCATGGGCGCCGCCTATCGCCGCTTCGCAGGCATCGAGCCGCTGGCCTTGCCCGAAGCGGTGTTGGCGACCGACCCCGCCGCGCTCGTCGGCGAGCACGATGCCGCGCGGCGAACCCGCGCCGTGATCATGAACGGCTGAATCAGCCGTGGTGTGAACTACGGCACCTTGTACGGCAACGGCCTGCCGGCAAAGAACGCGTCGAGATTGGCGAGTACGCAGTTCTGCATCGCCACATGCGACTCCAGCGTATGGCCACCGATATGCGGCGAGAGCACGACATT
The DNA here is from genome assembly GCF_001693385.1 of Bradyrhizobium icense. Classification (NCBI taxonomy): domain Bacteria; kingdom Pseudomonadati; phylum Pseudomonadota; class Alphaproteobacteria; order Hyphomicrobiales; family Nitrobacteraceae; genus Bradyrhizobium; species Bradyrhizobium icense. The sequence goes on along the minus strand of NZ_CP016428.1, from coordinate 3,567,950 downwards.
GGGCAGCGCCGTCAGGGCGTCCGGCGTATGCGGCTCCTTTGCGTATACGTCGAGGCCGGCGCCGGCGATGGTCTGATCGGTCAGCGCCGCGATTAGCGCAGGCTGGTCGATCACCGAGCCCCGTGAAATGTTGACGACGTAACCGTCCTTGCCGAGCTTCTGCAGAATATTCGCGTCCACCGCGTGATGAGTATCCGCCCCTGCCCGCACGGCGATCATCAGGACGCTGCACCATTCGGCCAGCGCATCCAGGCTCGGAAAATACCGATACGGCACATCGTGCTGGCGCCGGCTGAAATAGCCGACCTCGGTCTCGAAGGCGGCGACGCGTGCGGCGATCTTTCGGCCGATCTCCCCCATTCCGTAGACACCGATTCTGCGACCAAGCATGCCCGCTTGCGGGCGCATCATCGGCGACGGCTTTGCGGCTGCCCAACTCCCGCCCCGCACGTAATCGTCGGCCACGAGCAGCCGTCGCGTGGCGGCCAGCATCAGGGTGACAGCGATATCGGCGACTGATGCCGCATTCGCGCCGGGGCTGTGAGCCACGGCGATATTGCGCTTCGCCGCAGCGTCGAGGTCGACGCCGTCATAACCGGTGCCGTAGCAGATGATCGCGCCCAGTGTCGGCATCATGTCCATAGCATCGCTGCGAAGCGGCGTCCCGCCCGCCGTGATCAGCGCGCGAATATCGGCGAGTTGATCGGCCGAGAACACCTCGTTGGGCGGCTTGCCCGCGGCGTTCAACAACTCAAAGCGTTCGCCAAAACGTTCCATCTGCGCTTTGGGAAAACGCGAATAGATCAGGACTTTCTCGGGCATTCTTTTTCCTTCTTGCCAAGTCCGGCGGCGCAACGACTACGAAAACGCGACGTCAAACGCAAAGGGCGGAATCGGTCACCCGATTCCGCCCCCTGCAATTCACTTAAACCGTCACGGACTAGCCGAGCAGCGTGCCCGGCTCGACCTTGACGCCCGGGCCCATGGTGGAGGAGACCGCCACGCGCTGGATGTAGGTGCCCTTGGCGCCGGCGGGCTTTGCCTTCGCCACCGCATCCGCAAGCGCTTTCACGTTCTGCACCAGCTTTTCCTCGGAGAACGACGCCTTGCCGACGCCGGCCTGCACGATGCCGGCTTTCTCGACGCGGAATTCGACCGAGCCGCCCTTGGCGCCCTTCACGGCGGTAGCGACGTCCATGGTCACGGTGCCGATCTTCGGGTTCGGCATCATGCCGCGGGGGCCGAGCACCTTACCGAGACGGCCAACCAGCGGCATCATGTCGGGGGTGGCGATACAACGATCGAAATCGATGTTGCCGCCCTGCACCTTCTCGACCAGATCTTCGGCGCCGACGACGTCAGCACCTGCAGCCTTGGCCTCTTCCGCCTTGGCGCCACGGGCAAACACGCCGACGCGCAGCGTACGGCCGGTGCCGTTCGGCAGGCTGACGACGCCACGAACCATCTGGTCGGCATGACGCGGATCGACGCCGAGATTGATTGCGATCTCGATCGTTTCGTCGAACTTCGCCTTGGCGCGTTCCTTGACCATCTTGATGGCATCCGCGAGCGGATACAGCTTCTCGCGGTCGATGCCCTCGCGGACCTTCTTCAAACGTTTTCCGATTGCCATGGCCCGTTACCCCGCAACTTCCAGACCCATCGAACGGGCGGAGCCCTCGACCATCTTCATGGCCGATTCGACGGAATCACAATTGAGATCCTTCATCTTCTTCTCGGCGATCTCGCGCACCTGCGCCTTGGTCACCTGGCCCGCCTTGTCGCGGCCCGGAGCTTTCGAACCGGACTGGATCTTGGCGGCCTGCTTGAGGAAGAACGACATCGGAGGGGTCTTCATCTCGAAGGTGAACGAACGATCGGCGTAGATCGTGATCACCACCGGGATCGGGGTGTTCTTTTCTTCCTTCTGCGTCTGCGCGTTGAACGCCTTGCAGAATTCCATGATGTTGAGGCCGCGCTGACCAAGCGCGGGGCCGATCGGCGGCGACGGATTTGCCGCACCGGCCGGGACCTGAAGCTTCAGGTATCCGGTCACCTTCTTTGCCATGTATCACTCCTGTTGTGCCGGCCGGGGCCGGCGGTTTCAGGGCCCGTGGTTCGGTTGAAGCGCGGTTGGCGACCGCCTTCTCCCTTCCACGGCCTTAGTTGACGCGAAGACAGGCTTCGCGCCGTTCCGATCAGACCTTCTCGACCTGACCGAATTCCAGTTCGACCGGCGTAGCACGGCCGAAGATCGACACCGCGACCTTCACGCGCGAACGCGCCTCGTCAATTTCTTCAACCACGCCGGAGAACGACGCGAACGGACCATCGGCCACGCGGACATTCTCGCCGATTTCGAACGACACCGTGGCCTTCGGCCGCTCAACACCTTCCTGCACCTGCTGCAGGATGTGCATCGCCTCGGTTTCGGAGATCGGCATCGGCTTGTTTTCGGCGCCGAGGAAGCCGGTCACCTTGGGCGTGTTCTTGATGAGATGGAACGCCTCGTCGGTGAGCTTCATCTTCACCAGCACGTAGCCCGGGAAGAACTTGCGCTCGGCGTCGATCTTGCGGCCGCGGCGCACCTCGGTGACCTTTTCGGTTGGCACCAGCACCTGGTCGAACAGTTCCTCGAGGCCGCGCTGCTTCGCCTGCTCGCGGATCGATTCCGCGACCTTCTTCTCGAAGTTCGAATAGGCGTGAACGATATACCAGCGCTTGTCCATCGTAAGGGTTCCGGTGCTCATCATTGGACGCCCAGCAGGAAGGTGACGACGTAGCGGATGATCAAATCCGATATGAAGAAAAAGATCGAAGCCAAGGCAACCATCACGAACACCATGATCGTGGTGATCGTCGTCTCGCGGCGAGTCGGCCAAGTGACCTTGGCGGTCTCCGAGCGCACTTCCTGCAGGAATTTGAACGGGCTGAAAGCCATCGTTGGTTACCGCGTCCTTCGTGAGACGATTGTGATTTAAAGCGAATCCGAACAGCCCTCTAGTGCCCAGCCCTCTCTCGAAGGATGAGCCGCCAAGCGGGCTCGATTGTTCGGGGGAATCCAAAGCCGCGCCGGATATCCGCATTTAACGGGCCGGCAGCAGGTGGCGGGTATCTACTGCCGGCCGGGCAAAAGGTCAAGGTACGGGGTGCCGCGCCCCCGTCGGCCAGCTCAAACGGGGTGGAGCCATTGGTTAACCGTCGGTACCGGGTCGGCTCAAATGCACACAAGGCCGCGATCCTGATTTTAAAAGCTCTTGGGTATCCTGTTTGCTCCACTGGGGAGTGAGACGACCATGGCACTGTTGGGTCAAGACTACGAAAGGCCTTCGGGCGAGACCGCCTGGACCATTCTGGACGCTGCGAACGATCTCGGCGACACTCTCACCGTAGATGCGTGCCGCCGGGTCATCGACGCCGACCTGCGGGGCGAGGCTCCCGCCAGATCGGACATGGCAGTCCTCACCGCATTTTTCGGCTAGTTCTGGGAACGCGACAGAATTTCTCACAAGCCACTGATTTTGCTAGCGTTTTAACCGATACTGGTCGACCGGGACGTCGTGTCCGCTTTTTCTCGAGCGGCGTCCATCGCATCGTGACCCGCCTGTTGGACCCGATCGACCAGTTCGGCACCGGCATCCGAGAACTCGGCCTTGAGCGTGTCGGAAGCCTCTCTCACGCTTTGCGACACGGCGCCGGCGCGGGTATTTAGGTCCGCCTTCAGACTATCGCTGAGGTCGCCGACCCATTCGTCTTCAACGCGGGACTTCGCCAACGCCCCGGCCACGGTGGCGCCGATCGCCAGACCGACGGCACCGAGGACCAGCGGTTGCCGTTCGAGGAGATCGGAAAGCGAGGTTTGCGCCTGAGCAAGCGTTTCCCTCCGCGGCAGGGCCCTGCCCAGCCGGTCCCACATTTCCCGCGCACCGGAGACACCTTCCTCGAACCGGTCGCTTATCGTATCCGCCGCATCCCCCATCGTGTCGGAAGCCGCGCTTCGAGCATTGCGTACGGTTTCACCAATGCCTCCCGAGGCTTCGTCCTGCATTCGGGAAGTTCGATCCCGGGCGGGATTGTAGCTGTTCTCGAATTTGGCCCTTCGACCGCGCGCAGCCGTATCGGCAAGCGGAGCGGCAGCGGCTTTGACCGAGTTCGCCGCCTCCTTCAGCTTGTCATTGCCGATAAGTAGCCAAAGTGCGCCGCCTCCGATCAGGGCCGCAGCAAGCGGATTGTCTCGGGCAGCAGCCGTCAGACCATCTATGAAACTCCCTTGTGTTGCCCTCATCGCACCATTCCCTTCACGGTATCCTTGTCCTTTTCAAGCTGCCGCAGCGTTTCGCGCGGCGTCAGATTCCGCGCGTCCAGCCGGTTCATGCCAATCGCAAGCAGGATCGCCGCAAGCACCGCGGCCACGATCGCAGAGATCAGATAGGAGACCGGCTGCGACCATCCTCCCGCGATCAAGGCCGAGGAAAGGGCAAACAGGGCCATGACAATTGCAGGAACGACGAGGACGGCGCCGGCCGCGACAAGACCAACGGCGACACCGATTTGCTGAACCTTCTCGCCAAGCTCAGCCTTGGCGAGATCGACCTCGTTTTGAAACAGCTTGGCGAATTGCGAAAGCGCATCGCCCAGCAGGCTCGAGATCGTCCGAAGATCCGTTTTGGTGCTCATGATGCCTCCGCTTTGTAGGAGGACGAGGTGGAGGGTGATGGCGTGTACGGTGGAGGCGAGTACGATGATGAAGAGCTTTGCGTTGAAGAGCTCTGATTCCCGGATGCCTTCAGGAAGCGGACAGCGGCGAAACCGGCAAGCACCGAGAGACCGAGAAAAGCCGCAGGCTGCCGCCTTGCAAAATCTGTCGCGCCATCGAGAAGATCGCGAAGACTTCCGTTGCGGATCTTTTCGGCGGCCTCGTCAACATATTCAGCCGCGGAATTGATGCTGCGGGCAGCAAACGGTGCATCACTCTCGAACGCGCGCGCCGCATTCCTGATATCGCCGGCTAGCCGGCCAATGAAATCCGCGCCCGTACGCTGTTGTTCGCCAGCCTGCTCCTGGAGACGATCGGCAGTTCCTGACGCTACGTCCTTGGCGGCATCCGCCGCTTCCTTGAATTTTTCGCGCGCCATCTCCGTCGACGCCTTCAGCGCATCGCCGGCGCGCTGCTTCATCTCTTCGCCGGCATCCGCAGCCTGGTCCTTCAAATTCTGGGGCGAGGTAGCCGTATTCTCGTTCTGAGAGGAATTCGTGTTACGGGTGTTGAGGTCCAAATCGCTCATGGCGGTCTCTTTTCAGCTATGCGGGTTACGGGAAGGATCAAACGCCGTCGTCACGACGTCGTCGGCCACTTCTTGGAGCCTCTCGGTCACGCCTTCGGTGATCCGACTGGCATGCTTGCCGAGGTCGGCGTCGGAAACGCTTTTCGCCGCGGCTTCAGCAGCCGATATGACGGCGTCCTTGGCCGCATCGAATCCGGATTGAGCTGCCGTGCCGGCAGCGCGTTTAGCGCTGTCACTCGCCTTACCCATTACGCCGGCCTCGGCCCTGGTACTGGGAAGCGAAGCAGCAAGGATCGCACCAATCGCCACTCCCAGGCCGCCGATCAATGCAGCATTGTCGCGGATCACCTTGCTTGCCGCTGCGGGTGCTGTGGTCGCCGCGCGGGTGGCGGAGGAGCGGGCGCGCTCGATCTTTTCTTTCGCCATTTCGATAGTGTCATTGGCCATTTCAGAAGCGGTATCCATGCCGGCCCTGACCTTGCCGCTGACGGCATCAGCGGTCTCGGCGGCCCGATCCCTCGTCTCGCTCGCCATCTCGCCCGCGGCCTCCTGGGCGTCGCCGGCCATCGCGGCTGCCTGGCTCTGGGTGGAGGATACCGCCTGACGCAGGCTATCGCCGACGGACTGCGCGCGTGCCGCGGTCTCGTCCATAGCTTCCCGGGCCCTCTCGATGGCGGGCGCCGCCGCTTCCGCAGCGCGGTCGCGCACGGTTTTCGAACTCAGGGCGAGCCCCGCGCCGATCATCAAAAGCGGGAGCGGAAAACCGCGGGCCAGCCGCAACGCCGGTACCGCAATCGCGGTGCCGGCAGCAATCGCCTGCATCGGATTTTCCATGGCTTGCTGCCTGAGCGCGCCAAGCCAAGTCTGGGTCTTGTGACTGATGAAGCCGGAAACCTCGGCCTTGATGCCGTCCGGCGAAACCTTGTAGCGGATGTCTTCTGCAGTGTCGGTGATCTGTTCCCTCAGCCGCTCGACGGTTGCCGCAAGCTGCGCGCGGCTTTGCTCGGAGTCCCGTCGTAGCTCCTCTACGGATCGTGCCATGTCCTCACCGCCCTGTTAGGTTCGTGTTGATTTTGAAGACGAACTCGGGCGCTATTGAATTGTTCCTGGGAGGCCTGACGCGTAGCCGGATCGCGCTTCGGCTGTGCCATTCGGCACCGAAGCGAGAATCCGAGCGCACCGATAGGCCCCGGTTCATGAGGGCGATCAGTGCAGCCGCCGCGTGGGCAAATTCGGGTGTGGGACTTAGTTCGGGCTTGCGACCCGGGTCGTACCGGTCAGCATTTTTCGACGGTAAGCATGGCTGTGACAAATGCGCCCAGGAGAAGATGACGCCAGTAGATCATACCAGGCAGCCCGTCGTCGCTACTCGGGCAGCCGTAGTGGCTACGAACAGCAGCGTGAATATCGGCAGTGATGGCCCCGCCAAACGGATCCCGGCAGGCGGCTCAGCCGCCGGGCCGCCTGGATTCTCGAAATCAGTCTCCTCATTGATTTGGCTCAAGAAGCCCGCCGGCGCCGCCCCTATCGTTCCAGCATGGAGCCCTCGCGGAAGGCTTCGGCGCTGAAAGACCGTAACGGAAAATCTCTCCAGACGTAGGCTGAGAAACAAATGAAGGTCGAAACTGCCCTTCCCCTTCCAAAGCGGGATTTGCGGCTCGACCTGTTACGCGGCCTTGCCAACTGGCTGATGTTTCTTGGCCACGTCTCCACCAGCGTGCTGGCCTGGTTTTCGTTCCGAAACTACGGCTTCAGCGACGGCGCCGATCTGTTCGTTTTCATTTCCGGCTACACTTCGGCGCTCGTGTTCGGCAGGCGAATGGTCGAGGGCGGCTTCGTTTTCGGAACGACGAGACTATTCCGGCGCGTCTGGCAGATCTACGTCGCCCACATTTTGCTGTTGGTGTTCTACTTGGCTTCCGTCCATTTCCTCACAAACAGCTTCAACACGCCTGACCTCGTCGATCGATTCAATGTCGCCCCCCTGTTGAACGCGCCGGTCGAAACCCTCACGCAAGGACTGTTGCTCCGATACAAGCCGCTGAACCTCGACGTGCTGCCGCTCTACGTCGTCCTGATGGGCGCCTTTCCGCCCGTGCTCTGGCTGATGCTCAGGCGTCGCAACTGGATCATGCTGGGATCCGTATTGCTCTACATCACCGCCCGGCAATTCGGCTGGAACCTGCCGTCGTATCCGTCGGGAGTTTGGTACTTCAACCCATTCACGTGGCAGCTACTCTTCGTGCTCGGCGCGTGGCTGGCACTGGGCGGGGCCAATACGCTGCATTTCCTGGTGCGCTCCAGAGCGGTCCTCGTGTTCGGGATGGCTTACTTGCTCTTCGCCGCCGTCATGACGCTTGCCGGGCTGATACCGGAACTTCAGAAGGCTTTTCCGCGCGCTCTGTTCGAAGCTTTCAACCCGAACGACAAGACCAATCTGGCGCCGTACCGCTTCCTGCATCTGGCCGTCGTAATCATCCTGGGCGCGCGCTTCTTGCCGATCGATGCGGCCGGACTGCGCGCCACCGTCTGGAAGCCTCTGGTCAAATGCGGCCAGCAGTCTCTCGAAGTGTTTGCGGTCGGCATCTACCTTGCGTTCATCGGATATTTTGTCCTGACGAAGACTTCAGACGGAATGATCGCGCAACTTCTGGTTGGAACCGCCGGCATCTCCATCATGACGGCTGTCGCCTACTACCGCTCGTGGTCGAAGCGCGTCGAAAAATCGGCCCACGCCCACACGGGTCCGCCGATCGCGGACAAATCCCAACCAATCGGCGGCGAGTTGGCCCGGCCGGCTGAGCGATCAGCCGTTGGGATTGCATGATCTCACGCTCGCAAAGCGGATCGATCCGAAGGCATCGCCGGTGTATCGATAATCAGCGCAAGTATTTGATTTAGCTGGCAGGAGTGGCAGGGCTCGAACCTGCGACCCCCGGTTTTGGAGACCGGTGCTCTACCAATTGAGCTACACTCCTGCAGGGAACCGGCGCGCGCGTCGGTTCGCGCTGTTTCAAGCATAGGGCATACCCTGATTGCAAGGGCGAAGCCGCTTGACGCCCTATCCAAAGCACGCCTTGTGCGTCAAACTTGGCCATCACAACAACAAGCGCAACGGGGAGAGACCATGAACGCGCAGACCGCCGCCCGCCAGACAACCCCTCAGACCCCTTCTCTCCCCGACGCCAAGCCGGAAACCATCGGCCTCTCGAGCGTCCGCCTGCAGCGGATGTCGGATGCCTTCAAGCGCGAGGTGGACAAGGGAACCCTGCCCGGCGCCACCGTCATGGTCGCCCGGCGCGGCCAGGTCGGCTGGTTCGATGCGATCGGCCGGCAGAGCCCGGCGGCAACCACGCCGATGGCCCATGACAGCATCTTCCGCATCTTCTCGATGACCAAACCGATCGTCTCGGTCGGCATCATGATGCTGGTCGAGGACGGCCACTTCATCCTGGGCGATCCCGTCGCAAAGTTCATTCCGGAGTTTGCCGACCAGAAGGTCGGCGTCGAGAACAACGGCAAGCTCGAACTCGTCCCCGCGAAGCGGCAGATGACCGTTCAGGACCTGCTGCGGCATACCTCGGGCCTGACCTACGACCACACCGGCAACGGCCTGGTCCAGCAGCTCTACCAGCAGTCACGGCTGCGCAGCCGCAAGATCACCAACGCCGAACACGCGGCCATGATCGCGGGCATGCCGCTGATCTGCCAGCCGGGCGCGGAGTGGAACTATAGCCGCTCGACCGACGTGCTCGGCCGCATCATCGAAGTCGTCTCCGACAAGTCGCTCGGCGCGTTCCTGACCGAGCGCATCCTGGCGCCGCTGCAGATGGCCGAGACCGCTTTCCATACCGCGGAAGCGAACGCTGCCCGTCTCGCCGAACCGTTCGCGACCGATCCGTGGAACGGCGACAAGGTGCAGTTGTTCAACATGCTGGAGAAGCCTGCGATGGAATCGGGCGGCGGCGGGCTGGTCTCGACCACCATGGACTACGCCCGCTTCTGCCAGATGCTGCTCAACGGCGGATCGCTCGACGGCAACAGGATCATCGGCCGCAAGACGCTGGAGCTGATGGCATCGGACCATCTCGCCCCCGACGTGAAGGTCGACTCGCCGCTGATGCCGCCGGGTCACGGTTTTGGGTTGGGCTTCGCGGTCCGCACGCACCGCGGCATTGCGCCCTTCCCGGGCTCGCTCGGCCAGTTCTTCTGGAGCGGGATGGCCGGCACATTCTTCTTCATCGATCCCGCAGAAGACCTGTTCACGGTCTTCATGATGCAGGGCCCCGGCCAGCGCGAATACATCCGCAACATGCTGCGGGATTTGGTGTATGCGGCGGTGGAGTGAGTTCTCGTCCCCCGGACGCGACGCAGCACGAAGTGATGCGTCGCTGAGCCGGGGCCTATCGCTGTATGCCGGCATGCATGGGTGCCGGCTCTGCGGAGCAGCGCTGCCGGACGATGCTTCGCATCGCCTAGGCTAACCGCGTCCGGGACACGAGATCAACTAATCGTAGCACCGCCATCGATCACGATGGTCTGCCCGGTCATGAAGTCGCCGGCCTTCGATCCCATCAGCACCGCGGCGCCCGCGATCTCGTCGGGCACACCGATGCGCAAGAGCGGCGAGCGCGCCGTGGAAGCCTTCAGCGTCTCGGGATTGTCCCACAGCGCCTTGGCGAAATCGGTCTTGATCAGGCCGGGCGCGATGCAGTTCACGCGGATATTGTGCTTGCCGTATTCGCAGGCGAGGTTGCGCGCGAGCTGCATGTCGGCGGCCTTCGAGATCGCGTAGGCGCCGAGCACGGTCGAGCCCTTCAGCCCGCCGATCGAGGAGACGATGATGATCGAGCCGTCCTTGCGCTCGATCATCTGCGGCACCACCATGTTGATCAGCCAGTTGTTGGCGACGATGTTGTTGTCCAGGATCTTGCGGAACTGTTCATCGGAGATGCCGCCGAGCGGGCCGTAATAGGGATTGGACGCGGCGTTGCAGACCAGCACGTCGATCTTGCCAAAGGCGCGGTTGGACTCGTCGACGAGGTTTTGCAGGTTTTCCTTGCTGGAAATGTTCGCGGCGATCGCAACCGCTGTCCCCTTGCCGAACTTGTCGTTGATTTCCTTGGTGACCTGGTCGCAAACATCCTGCTTGCGCGAGGAGATCACGACCTTCGCGCCGTGCTCGGCCATCCGCTCGGCAATGGCACGGCCGATGCCGCGCGTCGAGCCGGTGATGACTGCGACTTTCCCGGTCATATCGAACAAGCTCATGTCTCTCTCCCGATGTTGATCCAGCGCGATGCCGGTTTGGTCTTGAATTCGAACTAAGCAGCCTTTGCGGTCCTCGACAACTTCAAGCGTCAAGCGAGTTTTGTCGCCGGCGGCTCGACCTCCGGTCCCGCCGGCTGGTGCATGGCGTTGTGCGAGGCATCCGCCATCCACGGCTGCTGGTTGACCATCGGCAGCCGCCAGCGGCTGTGACTGGCGCTGGACAGGTGATCGAGCCGCGTCACCGAGCAATTGTCGATATCGAAGGCCATGCCCTTATCGGGATGGCCGCCGAGTGCATGACCGATGGCGGCTCTGATCGTGCCGCCATGGGCGACGACGATCACGTCCCCGCCCGACTGTTCGGCATTGATGCGTTCGATAGCGCCGCTGACGCGGTTGTAGAGGTCCATAAAACTCTCACCGCCGGGCGGGACCTCGTCGATTTCCGCAAACCAGTGACTGCCGAGCGGACGGCTGGCGAGGAACGCCGCGCGATTGAGGCCTTGCCACTCACCGAGATGCTGCTCGGCGAACGCATTTACGTGCGGCATCTCCATCGGCTTGGGAAATCCCGCCGCCCAGATCGCATGTGCGGTCTGATGTGTGCGCTTCAGATTGCTTGCATACCAGATTGCATTGCGCGGCAGGATTTTTCCGACTGCCTCGAACACGATGCGATCGCTGCAGTCGCAGCCAAGATCCTTCTGCCCGTAAATGCAGCCGTTATCTTCGCGAACCGGCGCATGACGCACCCACCACCATCGCGTCGAAACCAGTCGCGGTTTGTCTGCATTGGACATCGCCAAAGCCCTTCAATATCGTTCGTTGTCGCTGTACGTCAGAGCACGCATCGCCTCAAGTCACTCTGACGTTTGAAATCTTGTTTGAATTCCGCGAGGCGGCAGACGCCAGCGCGCATAACACCGTAAGGGAGAAGCTCATGGGCCGCCTCGAAGGCAAATCCGTCGTCATCACAGGTGCTGGCAGCGGCATCGGGCGCGCGGCGTCGCTGCTGTTCTCCAGGGAGGGCGCGAAGCTCGTCATCGTCGACAGGACCGAGGGCGTGAAGGAGACCGCCAAACTGGTCGGCGATGCCGGTGGCACCGTCGAGGCTGTGATGGCGGATGCCGGTTCCGAAGCGGACGTGAAGGCGTTCATCGACAAGGCGATCGCGAAATATGGCAGGCTCGACGCGATCTGGGCCAATGCCGGCGTCAGTGGCGGGCTGGTTCCGCTGGCCGAGCAGACCGTCGAGCACTGGCAGGAAGTGTTGCGCGTCAATCTGATCGGCCCGTTCCTCGCGATCAAGCATTCGATGCCGCACATGATCCGGCAAAAATCCGGCTCGATCGTCTGCACCGCTTCCGTTGCAGGCCTGAAGGCCGGCGCCAGCGGCCACCCTTATGGCGCCAGCAAGGCCGGCGTCATCAGCCTGGTGCAGACCACCGCCTATTCGCTGTCCGGCACCGGCGTGCGCATCAACGCGGTATGCCCCGGCCTGATCGAAACCGGCATGACCAAGCCGGTGTTCGACCGCGCCAAGGAGCGCGGCACCCAGGACAAGATCGGCCAGCTCAATCCCCTGAAGCGCGCCGGCCAGCCGCACGAACTCGCGGCAATGGGCCTGTTCCTCGCCAGCGACGACGCTTCCTATGTCAACGGCCAGGCGATCCCGGTCGACGGCGGCCTCACCGCGTCGATGCCGTACACCGGCAAGCCAATCTGATCGCCAAAGCTCCATGATCACAACCCGTCCGGCGGCAAGCCGGACGATTCCGCCGCCAGCACGCGGTGACGGATGCGCTCGCGGTAGAAGGCGTAGAGGCCGGACGCCACGATGATCGAGGCGCCCAGCACCATCATTGCGTCGGGTACATCGCCGAACGCGAGGTAGCCGAGCAGCATTGCCCATATCAGCGCGGAATAGCGGAACGGCGCGACCGCCGAGATGTCGCCCGAGCGCAGCGCGGAGATGATGCATTGATAGCCGATCAGCAGCAGCACTGCGGCCAGCGTCAGCAAGCCAAGGGCGCTCGCGGATGGCGGCGTCCAGCCGCCGAGTGGAACGAGGATGACGCCGCCGGCCGTGGTCACCGTCACCGTGGTCAGCAAGGTGATGAACAGCGAAGGGATCTTTGCGGGTATGCGCCGGGTGGCGAGATCGCGCAGCGCGCAGAACGCCACTGACACCAGCGCGAACAGCGAGAACTGGCTGAAGCCGGCAAGCCCCGGCCGCACGATGATGAGTACGCCGATGAAGCCTGCGACAATCGCCGACCAGCGCCGCCAGCCGACCGGCTCGCCAAATATCACGGCGGCGCCGAGCGTGATTGCCAGCGGCAGCGCCTGGAAGATCGCAGAGGTGTTGGCGAGTGGCAGATGCACGAGCGCCGCCATGAACGCGATCGTGCCGCCGATCTCGCCGAACACCCGGAGCGCTACCGGTTTGAGCATCAGCGTGCGCAGCGGCCGCAGCGCGTCCTGATGGTACGCGAACGCCGCGACCAGCACGATCGCGAACAACCCGCGCACCAGCATCACCTGGCCGAAGTTCATCTCTGACGACACCGCCTTGGTGATGGAGTCGTTCATGGTGAACGCCGCCATGGACACCGCCATCAGCAGGCTGCCGCGAATATTCGGTGAGAGTGCCAAGTCGGTTAGTCGCGCGGATCAGATCGCGCCGGCCTTCTGAGCGTATTCCCAGGAGGACTTTGACAGGGGCACGGTGCGCGCCGCCGACTCCAGCGCCTTGGCATTCGCCGCGGTGCCGTCGCGGATCCGGCCGGCGATACCCTGCGTGATGCCGGCAAGGCGGAACATGTTGTAAGCGAAGTACCAGTTGAGGTCGGGCACTTCCATGCCGGTAACGTCGCAATAGATCTGCGCGGCCTCTTCCAGGCTCGGAATGTTGAGCGCCTTGAGATCGGCTTTTTCCAAGCCCGGCATGGTCCACTGCATCAACAGATAGGTGAAGTCGGCCATGGGATCGCCAAGCGTCGACAGCTCCCAATCCAGCACCGCCTGCACCCGCGGTTCCGTCGCATGGAAAATCATGTTGTCGAGGCGATAGTCGCCGTGGACGATCGAGACGCGCTTCTGCTCAGGCACGGTACGCGGCAGCCATTCGGCCACCTTCTCGAATTCCGGAATGTGCTGCGTCTCGGATGCACGATACTGCTTGGTCCAGCGGTCGATCTGGCGGGCGAAATAGTTGCCGGGCTTGCCGAAATCACCGAGACCGATCGCTTCCGGATTGAAGACGTGGAGCTTCGCCAGCGTCTCGATCTTGCTGGTGAAGATTCTTCGCCGCGCATCCGGCGTCTGGCTCGGCAGCGTCGGGTCCCAGAACACCCGGCCATCTTCCATCGACATGATGTAGAAGGCGGCGCCGATCACGGCGTCATCGGTGCACAGCGCATAGGCTTTTGCGACCGGGAAGCCCTGCTTGCCGAGCGCCGCGATGACGCGGAACTCGCGATCCACCGCATGCGCCGACGGCAGCAATTTGCCGAACGGTTTTCGGCGCATCACATAGGATCGGGCCGGCGTTTCGAGCTTGTAGGTCGGGTTGGATTGGCCGCCCTTGAACTGCAGGACTTTCAGCGGCCCCTGATAGCCCTCGACATGCTCGCGCATCCAGCGGTCGAGGCTCGCCTCGTCAATGCGATGACGCTCCTCGACTTCCTTGGTGCCCGAGAACTCTTCGTCTTTCCTGACGCCGTCCGCCACGATGACGCTCCCTCAATTCTTCTTAGACTTTGGGGAGCGCCATCAGAGCGTTCCCGTTAGTGCGTAGCGTTTGCATACTTCCGAAGTTCAAGTCTGGCAATGGCGCGATTATGCACCTCGTCCGGACCGTCCGCCAGCCGCAGCGTACGCACATGCGCGTAGTCCACTGCCAGCCCGGCGTCATCGGAGACGCCGCCGCCGCCGAAAGCCTGGATCGCGTTGTCGATGATCTTCAGCGCCATGTTCGGCGCCGCCACCTTGATCATGGCGATCTCGAGCTGCGCGGTCTTGTTGCCGACCTTGTCCATCATGTCGGCAGCCTTGAGGCACAGCAAGCGGTTCATCTCGATATCGATGCGGGCTTCCGCGATGCGCTGCTCCCAGACCGAATGCTCGATGATCTTCTTGCCGAACGCGGTGCGCGACGACAGCCGGCGCACCATCTTCTCCAGCGCTTCCTCGGCCTTGCCGATGGTGCGCATGCAGTGATGGATGCGGCCCGGACCGAGACGGCCCTGCGCGATTTCAAAGCCCCTGCCTTCGCCAAGCAGGATGTTCTCTTTGGGAACGCGGACGTTCTCCAGCAGCACCTGGGCGTGGCCGTGCGGCGCATCGTCGAAACCGAACACCGGCAGCATTTTTTCCACCTTGATGCCGGGCGTGTCGAGCGGAACGATAATCTGCGACTGCTGCTGATGACGCGCCGCGTTCGGATCGGTCTTGCCCATCAGGATCGCCACCTTGCAGCGGGGATCGCCGACGCCGGACGACCACCACTTGCGGCCGTTGATGACGTAGTGATCGCCATCCTTCTCGATACGGGTTTCGATGTTGGTTGCGTCGGAAGACGCCACCGCAGGCTCCGTCATCAGGAAGGCGGAGCGGATCTCGCCGTCCATCAACGGACGCAGCCATTTGCGCTTTTGCTCCTTGGTGGCATAGCGCATGAATACTTCCATGTTGCCGGTATCCGGCGCGGAGCAGTTGAACACTTCGGAGGCCCAACTGATGCGGCCCATCTCCTCGGAGAGCGGCGCGTATTCCAGATTGGTCAATCCCGCGCCGCGGAATTCATCGTCCTCATGCGAGGACGGCGGCATGAACATGTTCCAGAGGCCTTCGGCGCGTGCCTTCTTCTTCAGATCTTCCAGGATCGGAATCACCTTCCAGCGTTCGCCCTGCGCGTCCTGCTGCTTGTAGACCGGCACGGCGGGACGCACATGCGTGTTCATGAACGCGCGGACGCGGTTCAGCCAATCCTTCTGCTTCTCTGACATGTCGAAATTCATGGGACGCTCCTCGGCTCTCGGCTTCTGAAATCGTTTGGCCGCACTGTCTGCCCGCCGCGTCCGGCCTGCAAGCCGTCTGGCGAATCCGGCTGACCGTGCCGACCGGCTGGAGATGCAACACGCTCGCAAATGCGGTTGACATTTCCGGCCCTTCAAACGATAGTTTCATACAACTGTTTGAATTGCAACTCCCCCAAATGGGCGCCAGCCATGTCGAGCGATCGGACCCGGTCTGCCATCCTTGCCGCCGCGGAAAAGCTTTACGCCGATCGCGGTTTCGGCGACGTGACGCTGCGCGACATCGTCGCGGAAGCAAACGTCAATCTGGCCGCGGTGAATTATCATTTCGGTTCCAAGGACGAGTTGATCGCGGAACTGTTCGTCACCCGGAGCCTCGCTACCAACCGCGAGCGGCTCAACGAGCTGAAATTTGCGGAGGAGAAAGGCGGCGGCCGCGCGCCGATCGACGCCATTTTGCACGCCCTGGTAGGCCCCACTCTGCGCGGCTGCCTCGGCCCGGACCGCGAAGGTTCGACCGCGGCACGCTTCATGATCCGCGCATCCATTGAATCGGTGCCGCCGATCCGTCGCATCAAGAACCGCGAGGTCGATCACTTGCGGAAATTCATCGCCGCGATGCGCCGCTCGCTGCCCGGCCGCGACGACGCCGAACTCTACTGGGGACTGCATTTCGCGCTGGCGATGTCGCATCACACCATCCGGGAAAAAGAGCGGCTGGCCAGATTGTCGGAAGGGCAGTGCGACCTCAACGACGTGGATGCGATCGTCGACCGCGTGGTTTCGGTTTCGGTGATGGCGCTGACCGGCGGCGAGACGCCGGCGAAGAAAGCGCCCGCCCGGCCGGTGGTGCCGCACGGGAGGCTGACCCGGCAAGACTTGTGAGCTGGACTCGTCAACGCGCTAAATTCTCGCAGCCCGGATGAGCCAACGGCTTGCTCCACATCATTGCGAGCCAACGGGTCGCAATGATGTGGCGGTAGAGAACGCACATACTTGCGCGCGCAGCAAATCAGTTCGCAATCCGGAGCAAAATCGTAGGGTGGGCAAAGTCATCGGGTCGCGCGCGCCCGATGACAGGCTCCGCGTGCTCACCATCAAGCAGCGCGATCGCGGATAGATGGTGGGCACGTCGCTAACGCTCCTTTGCCCACTTTACGCGACTTGCTTGCTACTGCGAGCATCCAGCGTTCCGGATCAGATGATCAGGAAATCGTATGAGGTGAGCGCCAGCTTGGTCGAGAGCTCCGCGAACTGGACTGCGGCCGCGGAGCCTGTTCCGTCCGGATCGTAGCTCAGCGCGCCAGTGTCGCTGTTGTAGATAATCCGATCGGTCGAATCATGGGCGGCCGCGCCGGTATAGAACGCCGAAGAAGGCATCGTGCCGTTCCATCCGAACGCCTTGAATATCGCGTTGTCCAGCCGGATCGTATCATCCACCGTCGAGAAGTCCGTGATCTTGTCGATGTTCCAAGCGCCGAGACTCGTGTCGAAGACGAAGCTGTCCTGGTTCGCGCCGCCGGTCAGGACATCGCGGCCGGCGCCTCCATAGAGACGATCGTTTCCGTTGCCGCCGATCAGTGTGTCGTCTCCCGTGGAGCCGTACAGGTAGTCTCTTCCGGAGCCGCCCTCGAGCCGGTCATTGCCGCTCTGCCCGTAGAGCCGGTCGTCACCGCCGAGGCCCTGGATCGTGTCGGCGCCGGCCGTACCGCTGAGGGTCTCGCCTGATGCCGTGCCGGCGATCACGTTCGACGCGGGCGGAGGTGGTTCGGAAGGTGGCGGTTGGGAGCCGCCGCTTGTGGCGGGATCGATCAGGTCGAGCTTGACATTCTTGCTGCCGATCGTGGTCTGCATGCTGGTAGTTTGAATGCCGGCCCCTGAGAACGTGACCGTGTAGGACGCCGGCGGCAGCGCGAGATCATAGCCGCCCGAACCGTACGTGGTCGTGGTGTAGGTTGCGCCGGTGCTGCTCACAGCAGTCAACGTCAGACCTCCGAGCTCCTCGCCCACGTCATAGAAGCGGTCGCCGTCCTTATCGTCGAACGCTACGCCGGTGAGGTACACGCTCGAGCCCGAACGCGCGAAATCTTCGGTGATGAACGCGCTGTCGCGACCGCCGTAATCGCCCACCTCGAAGCCAAGCCCGACTTCACGATAATTGGCGTTGAGGATGTTGGCCCGATGGCCGGACGAATTCATCAGGTTCGTGTGCAGCAGCAGCACTTCGTCCTGCAGCCCGGCGGGCGACCGCGTCGTTGCCCACGCGATATTCTCACCCCAGCTCCAGGAACCGGTGAACGCATAGCCCGCGGCAGTCATGCGCTGACCCGCGGTCGATCCGCCCGAGCCTGTATGCGAGAACGTGTCTGTTCCGATCATCCACTGGCTGTGGTCTTCACTGGCCTCGTTGAGATCGCCATCGAAGGCAAGCGGCTGAGCGCCGACCTTGGCACGCTCGGCATTAATCAGTTCGAGCAAATACTGCTCATAGGTACTCGGCTGCGCCATGACGATGTCCTCGCAGGGTGATGACTGATGACGATGTGCTGAAGGACCATTCGCGATCGATCTGATTTGCTGCTATTGGCCTACTGTGATCAGCCGTTGACCCAATCGTGACCATTTATGGGATTATGGTCATGCGCGATTGAGCAACCGTCGGAGTTCCAAGCATCCCACGGCGGCGCGCGACAAATCTGCGTCGAAACACAGGATGAGACCGTTTGGCACGGGCTTCGTCGTGCTTCCATTTTCGCATCGCTGGGAACGCGCAGCGAATATGGTGGCAAAGCGACAGCTTACCCACCATCGAGAGGTAATTGACGATCGAGGTTGGGGCGCAGGTGCGCTTTTGCTCACACCAAGCGACAGCGTGCAACTGGCTGCGAGCTATTCGGGCTTGAAGCCGGACGCCTTGATCACCGGCCCCCACAACTCGGAATCCGATTTCTGAATCTGCACAAATTCCTGGGCCGGTGTCCCCGTCGGCTGGACGCCGAGCGGTGTCAGCCGCTTGCTGAATTCATCACTGCGCACGGCTTCGACCACGGCCTGGTTCAATTGCGCGACCACCTCGGCAGGCGTCCTGGCCGGGGCATAGATCCCGTACCAACCCTCGCCGTGAATGCCATAGCCGCTTTCTGTGAACGTCGGCACGTCGGGCAGCACCGGCGACCGCGCCCGCCCCGACGTTGCCAGGACGCGGACACGCCCGGCTTTGTGGGCTTCGACGAGATCCTGTGTCGAGGTGAAGAACATCGGCAGGTGACCGCCAATGAGATCGGTGATGGCCTGCGGGTTGCCCTTGTAGGTGACGTGACGAAGCTCCAGGCCGGCATGGCGGGCGAACAGCACCGCGAAGAAGTGCGGCAACGATCCCGCGGCCGGCGTGCCGTAGGCCGCCTGATCGGCATGGGCCTTCAGCCAGTCGACCAGTTCCTTGAGGTTTTTGGCGGGCACATTGGCGCCGACAGCCATGGCAAGATCGTAGGTGCCGACCTGCGATATCGGCTGGAAGTCGCGCGCAGGATCGTAAGCGAGGTTGTCATAGACGTGCGGAAACAGCGCCATGGGCGCGATCGGCGTGAACAGCAAGACGCTGCCATCGGAGGGAGCGTCCTTGACCGCCTGCACGCCCAGGCGTCCCGCCGCGCCGGGCTTGTTCTCGATGATGACAGTTCGATTGAGCCGCGCGCGCATGGACTCGGCAATCATCCGTGCTGCGGTGTCGCCGACGCCGCCGGCCGGATACGGCAAGACAATCCGGATCGTGGCTTCGCTGCTCTGTGCGGCGGCGGGGCCGCCCATGAGGAGGCCGAGGGAAGCCGCCAACATTATTCGTATCTTGCGCATCGGATGCCCCGTCGATGGAGATGCTTGTATTGTCTTGACCGGGCGACCGTGTACCCCAATGATCCATAAAGGAAGTCTCGTTCTCCTTATAACGCGATAAAATTCATTGATTGGAGCTTGCCGTGGTCTGGAATGTCGACCGACGCATCAAGCTGCGTGACCTGCATGTATTTCAGGCCGCGGCCGAGACCGGCAGCATGGCCAAGGCGGCCGCGCGTCTTTCGATCACGCAGCCGGCCGTCTCCTATGCGATCTCCGAGTTGGAGCACGCCGTGGGCGCGCCGCTGCTCGACCGTTCGTCGCTGGGCGTGACGCCGACGGTCTACGGACGCGCGCTGCTCGAGCGCAGCGCCATCGTGTTCAATGAATTGCGGCATGGCATAAGCGAGATTGCCTCGCTCGCCGACCCGGAAGTCGGCGAGCTGCGGATCGGCACCACGCCGCCGATGGCGGCGGTCGCGTCATCCGTGTTCAACCGCCTGGTGCCGCGCTATCCGCGCATGAGGTTCGAACTGACCGTCGGCCCGACCGACGTGCTGCTGCGGCAGTTGCGTCAGCGCGACGTCGAAATTGTCATCAGCCGGCTGGCATCGATGGCCGGCAATGACGATCTCGCCGTCGAGACGCTGTTTCACGACGAGTTAGTCGTGCTCTGCAGCAAGCGCAGCAAATGGGCCAAGCGCCGCAACGTCGCCCTGGCCGACCTCGTCCACGAGCCGTGGGTGCTTCCACCGCCGACGGGCTTTCTCACGGGAGTCATGCGCGGTGCCTTTGAGGATCAAGGCCTGGAATTTCCCCGCGCGACGGTGACCACGGCGTGCACCTATTCGCTGAGCGTGCTGGTCGGCAACGGCAATTTCCTCGGCATCCATCCCCGCGCGATGCTGACCGCACCGAACGAACACCCACAATTGACCGCCGTCGATGTGCGACTGCCGACCACGCGCGGGGCGATCGGCCTGATCGCACTGAAGGATCGGTCGCTCAGTCCGGTGGCAAAACTGTTCGCGCAGTCGGTCGCGCCCGTCGTCGAGGACATCAAGCCGAAGCGGATAGCGCGCGCGAAGCGGAGATAGTGCATCCGAACGACTGGGAACGCTCGGGCCGGCTTTGGGATTGTCGTATTCCAGCAAAGGAGATGCCGATGCCAACCCAGCCGACCATCGCGCGCATCTGGCGCGGCCGGACGCGGCCCGAGATCGCGGATAGCTATGAAGCCTATATCAAAGCCGAAGGAATCCCGCCGCTGGAGAGAACTGCGCTTGGCGTGCAGTTGTTTCGTGAGGATCGCGAACACGAGAGCTGGTTTACGACCATCTCCTATTGGCCCGACTTCGAGTCGATGACCGCCTTCACCAAGGGCACGCCGACGAAGGTGCACCATCTCGACCGCGATCCCGAGTTCTTGATCGAACTTCCCGAGTTCATCCAGATCCACCGCATCCTGGTCGACCGGCAGGGCCTGCGCTGAATCCGACGCGGCCCGATGGATTCCGGGTTCGCGCCAGGAGGCGCGCCCCGGAATGACGAAGAGAGCTTAGACGATCTTCTGCTGCTTCAACGCTTCCACCTTCGCCTCGTCGTAGCCGATCGTTGCCAGCACGTCCTTGGTATCCGCACCCAATAGCGGCGGCGCGCGATACTCCTTCACCGGCGTGCCGCAGAAGGTGATGGCATTGCGGATCAGGGAAAGATCTGGCTCGAACGGATGGTTGACCTTCACCTGCATGCCGCGGGAGCGGACATGCGGATCGGAAAACACCTGCGAGAAATCGTTGATCGGCCCCGAGGGGACGCCGGCCTTCTCCAGCTCTTCCAGCCAATAGGCGACGGGCTTCTTCAAAAACAGCCCGGCGAAGATCGCCATGATCTCCTTGCCGTGCACGACGCGGTCGTTGTTCTTGACGAAGCGCGGATCGGTCGCAAGCTCCGGCGCGCCGAGCACGGCGCAGGTGCGCTGGAACTGGCCGTCATTGCCGACCACCAGCATCAACTCGCCATCGGTGCAGCGGAATACGCCGGCCGGCATGCCGCCATTGCCCCAGGTGCCGCGCCGCGGCGGAGTCTGGCCGTTGACGAGAAAGATCTGCGCGTAATGCGACAGCGCTGCGATCACGGTGTCGAACAGGCAGACGTCGACATGCTGCCCCTCCCCGCCATTGGCCTTGCGGTGATAGAGCGCCGCCAGAATGCCGATCGATGAATTCATGCCGGTCATGTAGTCGACGATCGAGGGTCCGACCTTCATCGGGCCGGCGCCGGGCTCACCGTCGATATGGCCGGTGACGCTCATCAGGCCGCCCATCGCCTGCAGGATCGCGTCGTAACCGGCGCGCGGCGCATAGGGTCCGGTCTGGCCGAAGCCGGTCACCGAGCAATAGATGATGCCGGGGTTGATCGCCTTGATCGATTCGTAATCGAGCCTGTAGCGCTTGAGATCGCCGACCTTGTAGTTCTCCATCATCACGTCGCAGCTCTTGGCGAGTTCGCGGACGATGTCCTGCCCTTCCGCCGTCGCGATGTTGACGGTAACGGATTTCTTGTTGCGGTTGGCGCAGAGGTAGAACGAGTTGTTGTTGTTGTTCTTGCCCTCGGGGTCTTTCAGGTAAGGCGGGCCGAAGGCGCGGGCGTCGTCGCCGCCGCCGGGGCGTTCGATCTTGATCACCTCGGCGCCGAGATCGGCGAGCATCTGCGCCGACAGCGGGCCCGCCAGCACCCGCGTCAGGTCGAGAATTTTGATGCCCGAAAGTGGCAGAGCCGACATGAACTTCCTCCGAAGATTTTTGGCGTGGTGGCGCTGGAACAGGTCCGGCGCTTTAATGCTTGCCGATACACCATTTTGTGACGCTGAGCCCTGCATTACCGGCATGACGCCATCCGTTCGCCGCCCGCCGATGCGCAACGCAGCCGGAGCGACGGCCCAGGCTGGAGTTCTCGAAGGGAGCGTACGGCATGCCAGACGGGCAACGGCGGGGCCTTGCCAAAAATAGAACGGCCCGCCGAGGCGGGCCGTTCCAATCGTCAAACCTTGGTTTCCGCAATTACCTGTTCGCGCCGGCCTTGGCGCGGCTGGCGCGCCACTCCAGGAATTCGCGGTACAGAGGGTCGCGCTCCTGCGGGGAAAACGCGGTGGCGGCTGGCGCGGGAGCCGGCACGGCGCCCGACGCTGCCGATACGGCGGCGCCCGGAGGCATATTGCGGTCGAGCCATTCCTGCGCCGCCTTGAAGCGGGTCCAGCCGGACACGGTCGCCCGCGGCGCCATTTCTCTCCACTTCGGATGGAACGGCGGACGCTGCAACTGCGCGACCTTGTCGAACATCGTATCCACCAGCAGCGCCAGTCGGCGGTAGCGGTCGCTGTTCGGCGCCCAGTTATACGACGCCAGCACCGCTTCGGCCGCGATCGTCTCGACGTAGCCGCCGTCCGGCACGAGGCCCGGGTAGTCCGCCGAGGAAAGCTTGGACGGCAGATACTCCTCCTGCAACGTCTTGGCATAGTCGACCGGGACCAGATGCAGGTTGCGATCGTTGACCTGGTTCAGCCATTGCAACGGCTTGCCTTCGATCGCAACGATCGCGTCGACCTCGCCCTTGCGCAGCATGTCCACCGCCAGTCGCGGCTCCTGGTAGATCAGATGCGGCCTGATCCCGAGCCGCTCGAACACGTTGATCGCCGTCACGAAGGTCGAGCTGTCGGGCAGATCGACCACCACGGTCTTGCCGTCGAGCTCCCGCATGCTTTTGATCGTCCTCGGCGCGAGGACGTGCATCTCCTCGTTGAACATCTTGGCCACATAGACGAACTGGTTGCGGATGTCCTTGGCGAAGTCCTTGCGGTCGAGATAGGCCAGCGTGTCCTTGCGCACGATGCCGGCGTCGACGCCCCGCAGCAGCAGAATGTCCGCCACCGCCTGCACCGATCCGCGGCCCATGACCGGCAGGATCCGCAGCGCCGTGCCGTTGTCCAGCACGGAGGCGAGATCGGCGCCCACCTGAGCATAGGTGGAGCCGAACGAACCCGTCATCAGGCTCACGGTATTGGCGTTGAGCTGATTGGCCAGTTCGCGCTTGGTGGCGGTGCCGTACTTGAAGATCGTCTTGAAGGATTCGGAGACGGCGCCCGGATCGATGCCGCTTCGCACCGGGCCGAAGTGCTGCCAGTTGCCGTTGGTGAAACGCATCATCCGCATCTGCTCGATCGGCGCATGATCAGACGGGCTGGTGTTGATCAGGATGCCCTGCACCATCATGGGGAGCTGGACACCCTTGATCGCGCGGGCCTGCTTCATGATGTTTTCGCGCGAGAGATCGTCGCCGCAGTTTTTCAGCACCTCGACCAGGGTCCTGCTGACCAGATAGCCAAGCACGGCCTGACCGTTGGTCTTACTCACGCTCGGGACATAGCGCTGCATGAAGGCGCTCCACTCGCGGAACGCCACCTCACCGGCCGCCGCCGCGTCTTCACCCTCCAGCCTGTATGCCGCCGAGAGCAGGCCTTCCGCATTTTGCGGGCCCGCCGGCTGCATCACGGCCGAGTACGAATTGGCGATCGAGGCGACGAAATGTGCCGGCTTCCAGCCGAGCTCGGCGCTTCGCCGGATCGCCATGATGGCGAATTTCGGCGTGGTGAATTCAATGAAGACGTCGGCATTGGACGCCTTCAGCTTGGCCATCTGCGCATCGATATTGGTGTCGGTGACCTTGTAGGGAGCCTCGGCCACGATCGCGACCTTGCCACCCAGGCCGTCCTTCAGGCCCTTCAGGTATTCCTTGCCCATGCCATCCTCCTGATAAAGGACGGCGATCCGGCTGCGGGGATGGTTCTCCAGGATATACTGCGCAAAGATTTGCGCTTCAGCCGCGTAGGTCGGCAGGAAGCCCATGGTCCACGGAAATTCGCGCGGCTGGTCCCAGGCCGCGGCGCCCGACAAGGCAAAAAGCTGCGGGACTTTCTTTGAGTTCAGGTAGGGCTGGATCGCCGCGTTCGTGTTCGTACCGATGGTCGCCAAGGTGAAGAGAACCTCATCCTCCTCGACGAGCTTGCGGGTCAGCGCCATGACCTTGTTGGGGTCGTAGGCGTCGTCGTAGGTGATCATATTGACCTTGCGGCCATTGATGCCGCCCTCGGCGTTGACCTTGTCCAGATAGGCCGAGATGACCTTGGCGATGACGCCGTAGGCGGAAGCCGGACCAGTATAGGGGGCGGTGTTGCCAATCCGGATTTCGTTGCTGCCCGGAGGCGCCGCGTACACCCGATCGCTCATCATCGAGCCGGCCATCGCGGCCAACACCAGCGCCGCTGCCGCGTTGCGCCGAGGGGCGATGTTGAGCCGGCGCATGGCGTCGCGGGCCCAGGCCCAGGACAATTGCTCCATACGCCAACGAGTGATGCCGATCGTAGCTCCCATTACAGTCCCCCTGTGAGCCCATACTCTGCAAAATAATTTGAACGGGTGATGCGAGCGGGCACCGTTTCAACCCTACTCGCCGACATTGTGTCTCAATCGGATTGATTTTGTGGCGAGTCCAGGCGTTCCGTAAGGCATGGTTACCGAGCGCGTATTTCGCCCCAAGAAATGCACGAAATTGCCGTTAACGCACCGCACGCGCAATCAGGGCGTGTTGGTGTCGCAACCGCAGGTGCCCGGGCCGCATCCACCTCCGGCACGATAGCAGCGACATCTTGACTAAATTTTAAACGATGGAGCGGGTGGCCGCCCGGTCGAACAGGCCGACGCGCTAGATGCCGTTCTCATCGGCCATCGCCGGCCGTGATACGACGTAGGCGGCGCAGGCAAGGAACATGATCGCCACCCCTACGGCAAGCGGCAATGACGGGTCGACGCTGTACCAGAACACGACAAACCCGATCGTCATTCCCACGCAAGCCATGACCTTGGCCGACCGCGGAATGGCCCCGGCAGCGCGCCAATCCCTCAGCGGTTTGCCAAGTGTCGGATGATCCAGCAGCCATGCCTCGAACCGCGGCGACGAGCGCGCAAAACAGCCGGCTGCAACGATCAGGAAAACCACCCCCGGCATCAGCGGCATCACCAGGCCGATCACGCCGAGCGCAACCATCACCCAACCGAGGCTGAAGTAGATGATGCGCATCAGACTTGCCGCCTGCCTGTCTCTTCGAACTAAAGACCGCTCGCTTTCCCGCTGACGCCATGGCTCGGCATCAGCGCGTTCGCGGCAGCAAATGAAATGGAGCGGGTGAAGGGAATCGAACCCTCGTATTCAGCTTGGAAGGCTGCTGCTCTACCATTGAGCTACACCCGCGCGCG
The DNA here is from genome assembly GCF_001693385.1 of Bradyrhizobium icense. Classification (NCBI taxonomy): domain Bacteria; kingdom Pseudomonadati; phylum Pseudomonadota; class Alphaproteobacteria; order Hyphomicrobiales; family Nitrobacteraceae; genus Bradyrhizobium; species Bradyrhizobium icense. The sequence continues at coordinate 3,542,213 of NZ_CP016428.1, read as the reverse complement.
GGGCATGACCTAACACGCCGTGGAGGCGGCCTCAACCCGCCCCGCCGTCCCCGTCCGTGTCCTGCGTGGACCCTTTCGACCGGTCCGCGCCCCTTAACAGGGGCTGATTCGCCGCTTATATTGATGTTTCCATCAACAATGAAAGGAGGTGATCCAGTGTCTTATACCAAGCGCTGTCACCTCGCTGGGATCGCCCGCTAGGCTTGTCTTTTGGCCTGGCATCGGGGCGCTCTCAGCCCTGGACCAGCGAGCACAACATCGGGGCGCGACGGGAGTTCTCCCGCCGCGCCTTTTTAGTTGCCGATCAAAAGCCGCAAAGATTGACGAAGCGCGGGCGCGGGCCGCGGCGGTTTTCGACGATGCGCTCGCCACCATTGATGGCCGAACTGCCGTAATAGCGGTGATGGCCGGTGACGTCGTGCCAGTCGCCGGCCTGCGACGATGACGGCGACCCGCAGGACCTGACGGCATCGCAAATGATCGTGGCTGGCTTGCTTCGCATGACCGTCTCCGTGAAGGTGCGCGTTGGCTCGCGTTCTGCTCGTCAGTCGTGGGCCTGCGACGGCACGTTCAAGGGGCAACGGATATATCGTGTTTCCGGACTGTTTCGTGGACCCGCCGTTTGTCGGGATCGGCTGCCGCGAAACGTCCTCGAAAGGCAGCCAATCCCGTCCGCCACAAAGGAGAAAGCGATGCTCTACGCCATGCTGGCCTATCACGTCGAAGCCGAGGTCACATCCTGGACCCCGGAGGAAGACGCGGCCCTGATGAGCGAACTGCTGGCCGTGCACGAGCGGCTCAACGCAAAGAAGGTGCTCGGGCCGGCGGCGCGGCTGGGCAGCACGGCGGAAGCCCGCACCCTGCGCGGACCGGGCGCGGGAATGGTCATCGACGGGCCGTTTGCCGAGACCAAGGAGCAGTTGCTGGGTCTGTACGTGTTGAATTGCGCCAACGAGCAGGAAGCGATCGCGATTGCCCGCGACCTCCGGCGCGCCAATCCGTCCGCCGTCTACGAAATCCGCCCGATCAGGCTTTATCTTCCCGGCGAAGCATTGCCGGAAACCGCGCAAGAAGGCGACAAAGGCTGAGGCTTCGAAGCGACGAGTTTCGTCGCATGGGGCGGATGGCCTCCAAGGGAACAAAAGAGGACGCGTTGACACAACCGACCGGCAGCGTACGCTGGTCCCATCGCGTTTTGCGGGAACTTGCGCCAGCCTGCCACCAGCTATCGCCGGTATGAGTCGGTCGGGACAGAGGCTCATCCATTTTTTGGCAAAGAAGAACGACGATTTTTGGCAAAGAAGAACGACGATCACGTTGCCGCCAATCTCTCGGCGCTTGATCTAGATCAGGCTACGCGCCTCCCATAGGTCTCGAAATCTGGCTGCACTCTTTGTAACGGAGTTCATCCGATGCAAACCAGGGTCCGAACGCTGATCGCTCTTGTCTTGGCACTTGTCTTGGCACTTACGTCATTGAGCGCAATCACCGAGCGGGTGCGCGAACCAGGCGTAACCGACACTGAAATTCGCATCGGAAACGTTATGCCCTATAGCGGGAGTTTGCAGGCCTTCGGAGCGATTGGCAAAGCCGAGGCGGCGTATTTCGAGATGATCAACGAGCGCGGCGGGATCAACGGCCGTAAGGTACGCTTTATCTCATACGATGACAAATCCGATCCGTCGACCGCGCTTGACCTTACGCGCGGTCTTATCGAGAAGGACGACGTCCTCTTGATGTTCGGTTCGTTCGGAACGCCGGGGAATTTTGCCGTTCGCACCTACTTGAACGAAAGGCAAGTTCCTCAACTCTTCGTCGCCTCCGGAGACGATCATCTGAGCGATCCATCGTTGTTTCCGTGGACGATGGGCTGGCAGCCCTCCATTCGGGAAGAGGGGCGCATCTACGCCAACTACATACAAGCGTTCTACCCCGGAAAAAGGATCGTAGCTCTTTGGCAGAACGATCATTTCGGTCGAGAACTGTTCAAGGGGTTGGAAGACGGGCTCGGTGACGTCGCCCGGATGATCAGGGTCGACATCGCCTACGATATTGCAGATGAGCATCTGGACACGCACGTATCGATCCTGAAGCGATCAGGAGCTGAAATTTTTGTATTTGCAGGGGCACCTGCAAATGCAGCGAAAGTCGCCCGCGTAGCGGCGGATCTCAATTGGCATCCGGTGTTCATCTTGAACCATATGGCTTCGTCGATCGCGACGGCGCAGCCCGCCGGTCCGGCAAACGCCTTGGGCGTCATTACAGCCGCCTTCCTGAAGGATGCAAATGATCCGGCCTGGAAGGACGAACAAGGCACTAAGGACTGGCAGGCATTTGTTGAGAAATATAATCGGGCCGGAGGCAAGGATGACAGTGCCGCCGTCTTCGGCTATGCTGCCGCCGAGACATTGGCCCAAGTGCTCAAACAATGCGGCAACGACCTGTCTCGCGAGAACGTCATGAAGCAGGCAGCAGCGCTTCAAGACTATCAAGGCTCAATGTTGCTACCTGGGATTAAAATCAGTACTGGACCTGGGAACTTTCGGCCGATCAAACACCTGCGACTAATTCAATTCGACGGCCGCACGTGGCAGCCGATTGGCGACGTGCTCGAAACGGCCTTCTCCAACGCCCAAAAGTAGGTGGCGCACGTTTGAGCCGGCGGCTGGCAATGAGTTTGCGGATGCCCAGGGCACGGCTTACCGCACCGCAGCGGACCTCAAATCGAAACATTATTTGACTCGCTATCGGGCCACCCCGCCCCACATTGAATGTATCACCGACACAATCAATGCCCGTGGGCGTCGGTGGCTGAGAGTGTTGTGCTCCCGTCTGCAAAGGAAAGAGAGTACGAATGCCTCATTCAAATAATCGTATTCTGTCCCGGGCAAGCCCTGTCGATCTCGAAGACCTAAGGCCGCATCTTCGCATTGTGGAAATGCAACGTGGCAAGGTCGTTGCGGAGAGCCGCGCGCACGTCAATCAGGTGTACTTCCCGCATAGCGGCATACTTTCATGCGTTGTTGAACTGGAAGATGGTTGGGCGATCGAAAGCGGCATGATCGGAAACGATGGTGCATTCGGGGCTGCCCAGGCGATCGATAGCAAGGCGTCGCTGCATAAAGTGGTGGTCCAGGTATCCGGCCTCGCGAGCGTCGTGGATGCGGAGCACCTCAAAGCTGTTGCCCTGTCTTCTCCTGACCTGCTCGCGCTGCTCATCAAGTACGAACAATTCCTCCTCGGACAGGTGCAGCAGACGACTGCCTGCAACGCGGTTCACAGCGTCGAACAGCGGACGTGCAAGTGGTTGGTCAGGATGTGCGATCTGGTGGGCACCGAACTGCCGGTGACGCAGGAATTTTTGGCGCAGATGATGGGTGTGAGGCGAACCAGCGTCACCGGCGTTGCCAGCCAACTGCAAAAAGAGGGGCTGATCTCGTACAGCAGGGGCAAGCTAAGCATCCTGGACCAGGATCTCCTGCAGCGGCGCGCGTGCGAGTGCCACCGAACTGTTCGGGAGCTGTATGCTACGGAGTTCGATGACGGCGAACGCGCCGTGTTTCCGGCCCGTGAGTGCACCTCTCCTTGAATTTTGGGGTGGCGGCATGCTGCCAGTTGGGTTTGGCAGTCAGCCGTAGCTTGCGGCCACGGCCCGCCTACGCCCGTTGGGCTTCGGCGTGGCAGCCTTCTCCCGCTTCGCGATCGAAGGATGGTGGGGAAGGAAGGACTCGAACCTTCGAAGCCATACGGCGGCTGATTTACAGTCAGCTCCCTTTGCCACTCGGGACACTTCCCCGTCCAACAGCGTCACCGAACCGACCGCCCGAGTGGCGGAGGACCGGACCCAAGGATGACGCTGAGGCCGAAAGCCCGTTTCGAAACGGCTGCGGCCGGCGCGTTTATGAGCGAAGCGGGATGCCAAAGTCAACCAAGGCGGACCACCAAAAATAGGTTCGATCAGGCCAAATTGCCATATTCGGGCCCCCGTGACACAAGCTCCCCATGAGCGATCGCGACCGAAAACCGCCGTTCCGCCGTGGCGGCGGCAAACCCTTCGAAAAAGGGCGGAAATTCGCCCGTCCGCCGGGCCGGCGCGACCGGGACTTAAGCCCCGACGGGCCGGTGATTCTCTATGGCTGGCACACGGTCTCGGCTGCACTAGCCAACCCGGAACGACGGATCCGAAAGCTGTTCCTGACCGAAAACGCCGCCCGGCGGCTGGCGGACGAGAAGATCGATACCCGCGTTGCCCCGGAAATCGTCCGGCCGAACGCGATCGACCAGCGGCTCGGCCCCGACGCGGTGCACCAGGGGCTGTTGGCCGAGGCCGATCCCCTGCCCTCGCCCGATATCGATACGCTGCCGCAGGAAGGCATCGTGCTGGTGCTCGACCAGATCACCGATCCGCACAATGTCGGCGCGATCATGCGCTCGGCGGCGGCCTTTGCGGTGAAAGCGATCGTCACCACCGCCCGCCACAGCCCGGAGGCCACCGGCGTGCTGGCAAAATCCGCCTCCGGTGCGCTGGAACTGGTGCCGCTGGTGACGGTGCAAAATCTCGCCCGGGCGCTCACCGAACTGAACGACCGCGACTTCCTGACGGTCGGGCTCGACAGCGAGGGGACCGAGGACCTTGCCGCCGTGCCTTTGCAGCAGCCGCTGGCGCTGGTGCTGGGCGCCGAGGGCAAGGGCCTGCGGCAACTGACCCGCGAGACCTGCCGCGCGGTGGCGCGGCTCGACATGCCCGGCGAGATCAAGAGCCTCAACGTCTCGAACGCCGCGGTGCTCGCGCTCTACATCGGCGCGAGCCGGCTCGGACTGATGAAATGAACAACGCCCGCTCGCGGGAAGCGAACGGGCGTTGAAGGCTTCAGTTATCGATCAGATCAGTAATAGCGGCGCAGCACGGGCCGGCCATGGTAATAGCGCCCCGTGTAACGGTAACCGTTCCGGTGATAGTACCGGTGCGCGCGATAGCCGTAGTACGGCCGGTTGTAGCCATAGCCGTAGCCGGAGATCGCGCCTTCGCGATAGACCGGATACGGCGCGAAATTGCCCGGACCGGTATAGGTCGGGCCCTGGTTGACCCAATAATACTGCTGCTCCGGATCGGGCAGACGCTCGCGCCAACCGCAGGGGTTACAGCCCCAGCCCGCATAGCCGTAAGCCACGACCGGCGAGGCATAGACCGGCGCTGCGCAGGGTGCGTAGTAACCGCACGCCATCGCGGGCGCCGCGGTCATGACGGCGACCGCCGCGATCAATCCTTTAAGTATCTGATGCATTACTCTCTCCTGTCCTTAATCTTGCTTGGTCTTCTTAACGTGGAAGGTGGCGCGGCCTGCGTCGGTCATAGTCCGGCGCGTAGATGATTTCGGGTGGGTCGACCGGCACGTTGGATTGCGCCGGCAGCGGCGCCGACTGCGCCGACCAGGACTGATGATAGCTCTCGGCCGGTTGCGGCAAGCGGCGGTTCGCCGGCGGCTCGACTTCCAGGCGCCCGTAACCGGGCACGCGGCCTGCGCTCGGATAATAATGACCGACGCGCGGGACCGGATCGACATAGCGGCCGCCATAGACGGTCGGCTCGACATGGGTGCCCTTGCCGAGGCCCCAGTCACCCTCGACCACCGCATAGGATGCGTCGACGCCGTTAATGATGACGGGTACGCCGGGACGGCCCGGAATCACGATCTCGAAGCCGCCGCCGGCAAAGGCGCTCGACGTCGTCGCGATGAAAAGTGCCAGTGTGACGCCGATGCGCATCGCTTGGGATCCGGTTTTCCTGGAGTCCCAATTTAATCCAGCACGCCATTTGAGGGGTTAAGGCGGCCGGCCAAACTGCCGGTAAGGCTAACGCGCGAGGCTAGATCGCGGCTCAATTGCGAGAAATGGCGCTATCCAATCGTTAACATTGCTGGACCGGGCGCCCGCTAGATTGTTATTTGCTCGGGCGTATCGCACCATCCCGCCCTCTCCCCAATGCCAGCCGAAATGCCTGAGATGACAGCCAAAACGCCTGCAAAGAACGTGCTCTGGATCATGTGCGACCAGCTTCGCTACGATTATCTCGGCTGCACCGGCCACCCTGTGCTGAAGACGCCGAACATCGACGCGATGGCCAAGCGCGGCGTGTTGTTCTCCAACGCCTATGTGCAGTCGCCGATCTGCGGGCCGTCGCGGATGTCGTTCTATACCGGCCGCTACATGCGCTCGCATGGCTCGCACTGGAACGGCTGGCCGCTGCGCGTCGGCGAACCCACGCTCGGCGATCACTTGAAGAAGATCGGCGTGCGCAACGTACTGGTCGGCAAGACGCACATGGCGCCGGACCTCGAAGGGCTGAGGAGCCTCGGCATCCCCGCCGACTCGATCATCGGCGTGCATGTATCCGAATGCGGGTTCGAGCCTTATGAGCGCGACGATGGCCTGCATCCCACGGGGCGGCCGCGTCCGGCCTACGACGATTATTTGCGCAAGCACGGCTATGAGGCGCCCAATCCGTGGGAACATTGGGCCAATTCCGGCGCGGCCGAGGACGGCAGCCTGCAGAACGGCTGGCTTCTGGTTCACGCCGACAAGGCCGCGCGGGTGCCCGACGAGCATTCCGAGACGCCCTACATGACGCGGCGCGCGATGGAGTTCATCGCGGAAGCCGAGGACGACGGAAGGCCGTGGTGCCTGCATCTGTCCTACATCAAGCCGCACTGGCCCTATATCGCGCCGGAGCCCTACGCCAGCATGTACGGGCCGCAGGACGTGCAGTCGGTGATCCGTTCGCAGGAAGAACGCGCCAACGCGCATCCGGTGTTCGCCGCCTATATGGACATGCGCTATTCGCGCAACATGTCGCGCAACGAGGCGCGCGAGAAGGTCATCCCGACCTATATGGGCCTGATCAAGCAGATCGATGACCAGATGGGCGTCTTGATGCGCTTCCTCGAAGCGCGCGGCCTGCTCGACACCACCATGATCGTGTTCACGTCGGACCATGGCGACTATCTCGGCGATCACTGGATGGGCGAGAAGGACCTGTTTCACGAACAATCCGCCAAAATCCCGCTGATCGTGATCGATCCCTCGGCCGCTGCCGATGCCACGCGCGGCACGGTCAGCGATGCGCTGGTCGAGGCGATCGACCTGGCGCCGACCTTCATCGACTATTTCGGCTCAACGCCGCCGGATCATATCCTGGAAGGACGCTCGCTCGTGCCGCTGCTGCGCGGCGCGCCGCCTGCCGATTGGCGCAAGGTGGTGTTCTCCGAATACGACTACGCCATGCAGGATGTTCGCGTGATGCTGAACCAGCCGATCGAGCGCTGCCGCCTGTTCATGGTGTTCGACGGCCGCTGGAAATTCATTCACGCGTCGGGCTTCCGCCCAATGCTCTACGATCTCGAAACCGATCCGCAGGAATTTGTCGACCGCGGCGCCGACCCGGCCTGCGCCGAAATCGTGGCACGGCTGCAAGCGGAGCTGTTCGATTGGGCGCTGCACCCGAAGATGCACATCACCACGCCGAATTCGAAGATCGCCGCCTATGCAGCCCAGCAATTGCAGGTGAAAAACGGCGTGCTGATCGGGATCTGGGACGAGGCCGAGCTCGGTGCCATCAGGGAGAAGATCGGGATCAAGCCTTGAGGAGAAAGCGGTCTATCGACCCAGTCTGGGGCGCGGACTCGTTAGCGTGCCTCCATCTATCGCGAAACTCTCGCGGGGTGCATCCGGCGATCCGACGGAAAGCGCGAGTAAAGTGGGCAGGATCAGCGTAGCCCGATGAGAACGCTACGTCGATGACCTTGTTCTCGGTATCGCGCAGGAGTTTTATCGCATTGTTGAAGCGGACCTGCTCGAGCAAGCTCGAGTATGTAAGTCCCGCAAGCGAAAGTTTCCTCTGCAGACTCCTGACACTCAGTCCAATCATCTCTGCTGCCTGGATTATCGTAGGACCACCTTCATCAAGGTAGGAAGGCAGGCTCAACTTGAGGACGCTGACGACGTCCTTCCCGAACGACCGCGGCTCGTTCTCAGGTGCCTTCGACGAGGCGGCATCGGCAAGATTGGGAAGGCTCAGGAGCTGCAGCGGCACTTCGATCCATGAGGCCCTTTGACCTGACAAGAAGCGGGTGTTCGGCCAATACGGCTGAACTTCAATGCCGGGTGTATAGATTGCTTCAAACGCGATCACCGCAGGAGTCCAGTTCGCTCCAGCGAACTGACGGACGATGTGTATGACGAATATGTTCTGAAGCCATTGGGACATCTCAAGATGTGAAATGCCCTCCGTTCCAAGTAGCTTGCTACAGATTTTCAAGCTCTCGCCGCATGGCTCTAGCCATAGATGGAGATTTGTATCTTCGATCGGTGCCCACTTGCACGCCTGCTGAAGAGCGACCAATAGAGTTGGCGAATGGCGGATTCTGGCGCGCAGAGCATCGCTCAGATGATCGAAAGACAGACGCTGAGACGCTCGAAAAGCAATTTCTGATAATCCTTGCTTTCCCTGGGCAGCCGTCGCGAAACGAACGGCCGGGAGCAACGGCACGTAGTGGTCCGCTTTTTCTTCCAGGCACGTAGGAAGCTGAAATTTTGCCAGAAGCGCGGAAGTTGGTCCGCCTATCTCGGAGTGAATCTCTGCGAAAGGAATGAGGAATTGGCAACGAGTCAAAGGAATGACGGTCATTATTATTTTACCCCAGAACTTTGTCGCGATCGCAAGATAGCAGGCCGCCGATTATCTTTCCTCGTCTTTGTCGTGCGCATGGGTGTAAGACACCCGACCAATTTCCTTCGAAAATTTTGGCAGCGGATGGCCAGACTAGCCCCCGAAACGCCTCTAGCCTCACAGAATCGACTGCTTTTCTGGAGGGAGCACAGGCTTCACGCCTCACCAACCGATGAGAGTTGTCCGTTTGCCTTCACTCCAAGCGGTCCGAGCGGCGATTGTCGCGTCGCTGCGACACGGTGACGCAACCCTCGATAGTACGGCTCGCGCACTTAAGATCAGCGTGCGCACCTTGCAGCGTCATCTCGGTCGAATGGGTACAAGTCACAGCGAAATGCTCGCGCAGGTCCGACTGGACATGGCTTGCCGTTTGCTCGTGAATTCAAGCGAGCGCCTGTCGGATATCGCTAAATTCCTCGGTTATACCAACGCCAGCAGCTTCAGCCGCACTTTCGTGCGTTTGATGAAAGTTCAACCCGTTGTTTACAGACGGCAGCAACTTTCTCGTAAGCATCGGCAGGCGCCATCACATCGTTGAACTATTTCCGAACGATTGGCGCGAAATGGCAAGACGCGCGATCTGAATGGCGCAAAATGTTTAGCGAAGCTGCTTGCTGAAATTAATTTCCGAGGCTCCCAAGGAGCCACTGTTTGTCGACGAAGCGCACACCATGCGCGGGCCCGTTTGGGAAAGCCAGCGGGTCCGCCGAATAAGAAAACTATCCGCTTTCCGAGGAGAATCTCCATGATACTTCGTGCTGTTCTGATCGCAGTTTGCGCCTCCGGATTGGTAGCCTTCCCCCAAGACCTTTTTGCTCAATCCGCATCCGAGCATAAGCCGCACATGCCGCTTGAGAAATCCATAGGCCAGGCAAAGCCGGAAGTCGTCCCTTCCCTCTTCGTCCTCAATTCGCGCGGCGCAAGCTTGAAAGACGGCAGGCTTGTGCTGACCGGCGTTTCGCCGAATGCGATCGTATTTGCCGATCGGCCCGTTCGCGCGGCCGGTCACGATCTCACAGCGCGAATTGTTGAGGATTGGGGCAACGGCAGCGACAATTTTGCGAAGGATCCTCCAAACGCAACAGTTTCCGGGTTCAAGAAGGACGGATCATCGGTGGCCGACGCAGTTGTTGTGCTCAAATCGCCGAAGCTTGAAGGCGACAAGCTGACTTTCGACGTCGATGTGCTCGAAGGAGACCTTGCGGGAGCTGATGGACCGGCATCGATCTTTATCGACATCATTGGTCGACCGTTTACGCCGATGTCCTTTGCCGGCGTCGCCCGCCGGACGGCTTGGCGAGGCGCTTACTACCGCGGCGCTGCCTTCGCGGGCGCGGCCGCCGTTGCTGGCGCCGCGACCGCCTCCCCATACGCACCTCGATGTGGATACTATCCTTATCCACCTTGCTATTGAGCAGCGCAGATCAGCGCCAGGTCAGTGGAAGTGGTTTTCCCTCTGGTCAGCATCAGCCCTCCCCGACAATCGTTTGAATTCGTTTCAATAAGGGCACAATGGAGACAACAATGGAAATAACCCGTCGATCCCTTGCATTTGGTGGAATGGGGCTGCTGGCAGGAGCCGCGGCAACACGATCTGCACTTGCCCAGGATTCTTTTTTTGGAGTGGGTCAGGGCCTGGAGGATTTCTGGCTCGCGAGCGACGCCTACATATTTGGCTATCCGTTGGTGACGATGGAGATGACCCGCCGGATCATCACCAACGTCGCCGAACCCGTTGGCACGCGAGGCCCGATGGGCCACATCATCAAGCTGCGCCAATATCCCGACGCCTCGTTCAGGGATGTCACGGCGCCGAACGCGGACACTCTCTACACGACTTCCTTTTTCGATGTCGGGAAAGAACCGTGGGTCCTCAGCATCCCGGACATGAAGGGGCGCTACTTCTTGATGCCAATGCTGGATGGCTGGACGACGGTGTTCCAGGTCCCAGGCAAGCGCACCACCGGCACCGGCGCACAGACCTACGCAATCACCGGACCCGGTTGGAAAGGCAAACTGCCGGATGGCGTAAAGGAGTATAAATCGGCCACCAACATCGTCTGGCTGCTCGGTCGCATTTACTGCACCGGCACGCCGGAAGATTATGCAGCCGTGCACAAGCTGCAGGACGAGTGCAAGCTCGTTCCGCTCAGCTCCTACGGCAAGCCGTACACCCCGCCTGCGGGTAAAGTCGATCCCTCGATCGACATGAAGACGGCTGTTCGCGAGCAGGTGAACCGCATGGACGCGGTGTCGTATTTCAAGCTGCTGTGTGAGCTCATGAAGACCAATCCGCCATACGCTGCAGACGCGTCCCAGCTTGCCAAATTCGCCCGCTTAGGCATCGTTCCCGGGCAGGATTTTGATGAAAGCAAGCTTAAGGCGGACTTCCTGAAGCGCGTGCCGGAACTGTCGTTCGACAGGATCATGCTCCAGTTCAAGATCAACAAGGCGATCAAGGACGAGAACGGCTTTGCCTTCACGACAAAAACCGGCATCTACGGTACCGACTATCTGATGCGGGCCCTCGTAACCGCCATCGGCCTCGGCGCCAACCGTCCGCAGGATGCGGTCTACCCGACCTCGCAAAAAGATGCAGAGGGCCACAAGTACAATGGTGCACACAAGTATGTCATGCGGTTTCCAAAAGGCCACCTGCCTCCCGTGGAGGGATTTTGGTCGCTCACCATGTACGACAGCGGCTACTTCTTCGTGAACAATCCGCTCAACCGGTACTCGATCAGCGCGCGGCAAGACCTGAAAGAAAATCCAGACGGCTCAACCGACCTCTACATTCAGAAGGACTCCCCGGGCAAAGACAAGGAATCAAACTGGCTTCCCGCGCCTGCGGGAGATTTCATCCTGATGCTGCGCATGTATTGGCCGCAGGAAACGGATCCGTCGATCATCAACGGCACATGGACGGTTCCCGCCGCCAAGAAGGTCGTTTGAGAGCTTGAGTCTCATGCCGGCCTTGGGCGGGGGCCGGCATGAGCCTAGGCGCGTTGGCGCTTGCGCTGTGCCGCCGCGAACAGCACGATCAGGCGGGCACCACGAATCGTTGCGCGACAGGCTCAAAACATAGGGAGGGGTGTGATGTGCCTTGTTGGTCGTCGGACAGAGGGAAGGCCCAATAGACGAAGTATATCAAAACCCGGAATCCGTCTCCCGTTCAGAAGTTCAGTCATCGCCATTGCGATGGCGATGACGTCAATCTCGTCTGCAACAGTCTACGCCGATGAAGGCGGAGTTTCATATTGGCTGCCCGGCCGCTTCGGCAGCCTCGCAGCGACCCCTCAGGTTCCCGGCTGGTCGATGGCAGAAGTCTATTATCACACCAGCGTAAGTGCGTTCGGCAATGCAGCGGCTGCCAGGGAAATCCACGTCGGCAGAATCCCCGCCACGGTGAACGTCGACCTGAACCTTCATCTGAATGCGCACGCCGATCTCGTGCTGCTCAATCCCACCTACACGTTTGCAACGCCGGTGCTCGGCGGACAACTCGCCATTGGCGTAACCGGCCTGTTCGGGCGCTCGAGTGCGAATCTTGACGGAACGCTGACGGCGGCAATCGGCCCGCTGGCGATAACGCGCATGGGCAGTTTTGGCGATTCGATCACCTCGGTTGGCGACCTCTACCCGCAGGCAACGCTCAAATGGAACGCCGGCGTGCACAATTTCATGACCTACGTGACGGGAGATATTCCGACAGGAGCTTACGATTCGAGGCGCCTCGCCAATCTCGGCATCGGTCACGCCGCTATCGACGCCGGCGGCGGCTACACCTACTTCAATCCGCAAGCCGGTCATGAGTTTTCGGCTGTCGCGGGCTTCACCTACAATTTCAAGAATCAGGATACGCAGTACCAGAACGGCATAGACTTCCACCTGGATTGGGGGGCCTCTCAGTTTCTGTCCAAGCAGCTTTTCGTTGGCCTGGTGGGTTATGCGTATCAGCAGATCACGGACGATTTCGGCGCGCATCCCATCCTGGGAGGCTTCCGGTCCCGGGTATTCAGCGTCGGTCCTCAGATCGGCTTTCTGTTTCCCGTGGGCGATATGCAGGGCTATCTGAATCTGAAGGGCTATGGCGAATTTGCCGCAGAGAATCGCCCGGCTGGTTGGAATACGTGGTTGACGTTTTCGATCTCGCCGATGGCGCCCACCAGCACTGTGACGCCAACCCGACGGGTAGCGACGAAATAGCAGGGAAGCGATCGACCTGGACGTCCGGCATTCCGTCTCGGCATCAAGTGAGCGTGAGACGTGAGGCAGTTCACAGTTGAGAATCGCGAGTTGATTTAAGGCCGTCGCAAACCCGGCTTCGGGAGACGAGCCATGCCATTATTCAATAGCCAAATCGATTGGCAGGGAATGGGCACCATAGTGGTGGTCGGGCTTTTCACCCTGTTCGCCCTTACGTTCGTCGTTGTTAGTTACGTGGAATCGTCATCGAATGCCGACGTGGCCGAGCGTATGAGTGCGGCCGAGTCATCGGCATCTGATCCGAACCATTCCAACGAATCTGCAGCTCAGATTCATTCCCTCAAGGACCGAACGAACTGCCCCCTCGGCAAGAAATCGCCACCAACTCAGCTACTGCCCTTGCAGTAAGCTACATTTCAGACCGACTCGATCTCGTGGGCTTACGACGCTCACCGTACGCGACGGGACGATTTCACCCGCGGCCGATAAGTTCGACCGGAGTACGGTAGAGCTCGTTACTGTCTCCGTCGGTGACACGCACGGCACATCCCGAGGAACACAGCTCGGGACGAACGATGCAAAGCTCGCTCGCGAGGCTTTCAGCTTTGTCGATCGCGTTTTCCGTGTTTTCGAGATACATGCCGCCCTGGTTTTTGAACTCCGCGCCGATGACGAGATCAAAATTGAAGTATGGCATTGGTGCCCCCTGCCAAATTCCAGCTACGGGAATCTAACCTGAGTCTGGTGAGTTCCCTCATTTCAATTCTGCTTTTGACATCTGATTGTGGTCGTCTGTTGCGCTTCGGTACCGCGACCGCACCATCGCGTGCACACCACTCGACAAGACGCCTGCCGGTCGCCATTGAATGAAAGAGCGGCCCTTTGACCGCGAACGACCAGAAGTTCGCAGCCTTGGCCGGCCTCGCACGCGCCGACAGCTTTCTGCCTTCGGCACGTCGCGAAAATCATTGAAGGTCTGGAACTCGGTGTTGCGGCGGAGACACGTCGTGTCGGTAAATTGCGGCCGCTCGCACCACATTTATTGCAGTTCCGCGCGCGGACGCTACGGTCGCCCGGCGAAGCACTTCGCAGCCCTTCGAGGAGCGCAATGAAGCCATATCGCGGCGACACCGGATTTGACCGCTGGTCCTCCATTCTCGGCCAAGCATCGTGGCGTCGACTGCATGCGATGGCGATCGCGGTCTTGCTGCTCCTGGCGATCGGCGCAAGCCCCGCACAGGCGAGGAGTTCCGCGTCGGCAGCTTCGACTGCCCATGTCTATCTGCTCCGCGGCGTGCTCAATATTTTCTCTCTGGGGCTCGATGACATTGCGGCACAACTGCGGGCGCAGGGCATCCCGGTCACTGTCGCGAACTTTGCCTCCTGGTCGTCGCTGGCCGACGAAGCCGCCGCCGGATACAATAGTGGCAGGATCAAGACCATCATTCTGGTCGGGCATTCCTCGGGCGCGACCGCGCTGCCCGATATGGTCGCCAAGCTGAGTCAGCTTGGCGTTCCCGTGAAGCTCGCGATCGGCCTGGATTCGGTGTTTCGCACCAGCCTCTCGGGACGCGTGGGACGCTATATAAACTTCTATATCGCCAACGGCGCCGGCACGCCGGTTGCGAAAACCGGCCGATTCCAAGGCAAGCTCGAGAATGTGAACGTGCAGAACGTGCCCGGCGTCGGGCACATGTCCATCGAAAAGAACCAGATCATGCAGCGGAAGGTGATAAGCGAGATCGACGCTGTCGTCTTCGGCCGATCTGTACCAGCTCCGGGGGCGCAGAGACCGCGGCAGCCCGAAGCGGCAAACGCGACGAGATCAGGCACGGCAAGCGCCGCGGCGGTACGTTAGTAGTCCGGTTCAGTAGCTCGGTTCGCTCGGTTCAGGTGGCTGCGCCAAGCGACGAGCGCCGCAAATTCTGCCAATTCCTCGACGATAGATCACCCGCAGGGCGCCGGGTGGCGTGGCCCGCCGGCATTCATGGTCCGGTGCGCCTTTACGCCTAAATCGCGAGCGGAATATACATGAGAAGTCCGACGCTGGTTGCAGCCGTGGTGATCCGCGCAGCCCTTTCCGTCTGCATCTTGTCGGCCGTTTGCAATCCGGCGGTCGCCGGTCCGGTCGCACGCACCACCAATGCTGTCGCAGCCGTCGCTCCCGACACGCCGCCAGCCGCGACCCAGCCGCAGGCGCGCGTCTATTTGTTCCGCGGCGCGCTCGGCCCGATCTTTTCGCGCGGGATGGACCGCCTGACCAACCGTCTCCAGGAAGCCGGTATCCGGGCTGACGTCTACGAATTCACGATTTGCCGGCTGATTGCGGATCAGGCGATCCGCGATTTCCGGGACGATCCTGCTCCGATCGTCCTGATCGGTCATTCGATGGGCGGACTGTGCGCCTTGACGTTCGCCGGGATACTGAAGTCCGAAAACATACAGGTAAGCCTGGTGGTCACCATTGATCCGGCTCAGGCAAGCCCGAAGGTGCCGCTGAACGTCGAGCGTTACATCAACATTTTCCTGTCCGACAGCATATTGGGCGGCGGCGATGTGGTGGCGGAGCAGGGTTACCAGGGTCACTACGCGAGCTTCGATTTGAAGCAGCACGGGGAAGTCACCCACATCAACATCGACAAGATGGATTCCATCCACGAGCAACTGGTGACGGCAATTGCCCAACTTGCGACGACGGCTTTGCCGGCCAAGGGAGAGGCGGTGCCGCTGCGCTACGTCGTTCCTTCCGATGCCCCGCTGGAGCTGTGGGACAGCGGCACGCAGCAACTCGCCCGTTCGGGCGATACCTTGCAGAGGCTTGCGGCACTGAACCATGTACCGCTGTGGTCACTTACCCAGGCCAATCAGTATTCCGACAGTGCACCGCTGTCAGTTGGCCAACGCGTCCTGGTTCCGCGCCGTCTTGCTCCGCCTGTCGCAACATCGGCGGCGTCGCGACGGAGACGGTAGGTGCAGAGCAACGTCAGGTGCGCGGCAGGAACGGAATCAGCATCGGGACGCGACGGCAATACGATCCGTAGGCATCCGCACCGAGTTCCGCCGTGAGGAAGCCCTCCTCCATGCGGGCCTTCAACCCCATCCCGAGTGAGATCAGCGCCGCCCCCAGCATCGCGGTCACCGTTCCGACCGCTATACCCGTCACCAGCATCCCGGCGATAAGCCCGGTATAGATCGGGTGGCGCACCATCCCGTAGGGGCCGGTGTCAATGACCTGATGGCCTTCCTTGTGCGTGATCGCGTTCGACCAGAACCGTCCGAGATGAATTCTCCCCCACCATGTGAATGAGATCCCCGCAAGGACAAGGCACGCCAGCACGTAGACGCCAAGGCTGCCAAACTGCCAGAGCGGCTGTTCCCCCAGGACCTTGCCAGTCAATGGCAGGAAAAGAATGGCCCCTGCGAGAATCGGGAGACGGTATTTGAGCGAGTCCCAGGTCATCACGTGTTTCTTCGTTTGACCGGACCAGAACGACGCCAAAACCCAGCTAATAACCCACAAAATCCAGATGATGGCGAGCAACTGCGTGGGCCAGGCAGTGGTCCAGCCACTCAAGGCGAAGGCAAGCCATTGACCAGGATCGTTCGGCATATCGCGGACCATCTTAAGCGATTGGATCAACCGCCGAACAGGCGCTCGACGTGAAACGAGTGCTCGGCGTCGAGTCCCATTCAGGCTGGTTGTGGCCGACATCAAGCAGATGCGCAATGGTTTCACGCAATACGGGTTCGACGGAACCCGGCGCATAGCCCAACTCTCGTTGGGCTTTTTCGATCGACAACGCCCCCGCCCGCAATGCGATACGAACGCCTTCGGCCGTACCGGACGGAGGCCGGCGCGTCACATGATCGGCGATGAACTCCAGCGTTGCAGTGACCATTTCGGCGATCTTGCCGTTCACTTGAATGCACCGGATGCGACGGCCGCTGACATCAGCCATGAGTTCGAGAACCCGTCTTAGCGGCATGCTTTCGCCACCGAGAACGTAGCGATGTCCAGCGTGTCCGCGCTCCATGGCAAGGATCAGCCCTTCGGCGGCGTCGCGCACGTCGACGAGGTTCACGACAAAATCAAGGTGCAATTGAAGACGTCGGCTGAGAAAATACCGGAGCATCGCCGTCGGCGGGGTAACGTTGTGGTCATAAGGCCCAACGGGCATGGTAGGACAGCCGACAACCACCGGGTATCCGGACGCGGCCGCCTGCATAGCGAACCGGTCGGCGAGCATTTTCGAGCGCGTATATGGACCCGGCATGTCGTCCGGCAGGAGCGCATCGTCAGCGACAGGAACCGTCGATGGCGAGGCACGGAACAGAATGGATTCCGTCGAGCAGTGCAGGAAGCGCTTTATGCCGCGCTTGCGCGCCGTCTCAATCACGATCTCGGTGCCGCCGAAATTGACGGTGTGAAAATCGGCCTTCCGCGGCAGCCACATCCCCGGCAGGCCGGCCAGGTGGTAGACCTCGTCGACCCCGTCCATCGCGCGGTCAACCAGGTCGCGATCAAGTACCGATCCCCTGACATACTGAACCTGCTGCAAGGCGCGAGGGGATGGCTGAAGATCGAGCACCCTCACCTGCCGACCTCGCGCAATCAGCGCCGAGACGAGGTGCTTTCCGATGAATCCATTGCCGCCTGTGACCAGTATGCGCGTCATGCTACGGGTGCACTCGAGCTGAACTATTCGAGATCAAGATGCAGCGCCTTGCGGATGCACTTGGATGATGATGGCGAGATCGCGCCGAAAGCCCAGCGCGATAAACAGCTTTGCCATGACGAACATTGGGCCCAGCAACAGGTGACTAGGATTGTCGACCAGCGCCGGCTGCCGTCGCTCGAACACGCGGTGCCCAACGACCTGCGATGCGACGCCGACAACAATGAGGATGGCCGTAAGTGACCACATGCCGGCAGTCGTCGTGTGACCAACGATCGCGGCGGCGGCTGAGAGCAACACGATTGCGGCCCCAAGGATTGCGGCGCCAAGCGCGAAGTCGAGCAGGAACCAGTAGATGAGCACCGGTATGACAGCGATGGCCGCCGCGCTGGTTTGGAACCCGAATATGGTGATGGACCACAAGCTGAGCGGAAGGATAGCGGCCAGGAACAAGAACACGATGCCGAACACATGCATTGCGCAGTTCCAGGGGTCACGATGATATTCAACGTAATCCGCAAGCTGCCGCCGAAAATATGAACTCATGCGGTGCTTATCCCCCTGCTGTCGGCAGACGCGGCCAGACGAGCCAACCACAACCCGGCTGCACCTGCTTCGATGCCCTAACTTCCATCAGAGACAGAATGGTAGTTAAACTAGGAAATCATCATCAAGTCAAAACGCGGACGCGACACGTTTGACACTCCCTCGATCAGGCTGCCAACGTTGACAAATCATGCAGTAATTCAGACGATTAGCATCGTGCAGGTCTTGGGAACCGCCGCGCGTAGCGATAATTTTCCCCGCAGGTGTTGCCGTTAAGCCAACCTGTCACGATCGTTTCGTGAGCCCTTTACCCCACGACGCTAAGCGCCCGCGCAATCGCGCGCCTACTCCGGCGACACCTGAGTCTGCCGCCAGGCGGCAGGCGGCGTCCCTACGGTTCTGCGAAACGCACGATTGAAGGCGGCTTCGGAATCGTAGCCGACTGCCTCTGCCACGCGTGCGATCGGATCGCTTCCAGATGCGAGCAGACCGGCAGCGAGTTGCATGCGCCAGCGCGTCAGATACTGCATCGGCGGTTGCCCGATCAGGTGGGTGAACCGTTGCGCGAATGTCGATCGCGACAGTCCCACGGTCTTCGCGAGCTCATCCAATGTCCAATCCGCCGCTGGCTCGCCGTGCAAGAGATTAAGCGCTTGACCGACGTGTCGATCGGCCAAGCCGGCAAACCAGCCGGTCTGTTCGGGGCCAAGCGCTTCGATATGGCATCTGATCGCTTCGACAAAGAGCAGTTCGCCCAGCCGGGCCAGCACGCCCTCCCCGCCGGTCCGGCGCCCCTCCGATTCAACCCGTGCGGCATTGATCAGGTAACCAAGTCCCGAATTCTCCCGATACGAACTTCCGCGCAGATGAAGGACGGCAGGCAACGACTCCAGGAGTGGATTGAAAGGACGCGCGTCGCAGCCGAGAAATCCGCACAGGATGCGCGCATCGGCGGGTCCGTTGTCACCGAGGCGGATCTTGTGGGGAAGCTGATCGACCACCGGCCGATGATAGTAACTCAGGTCAGGGACCGCCTGCATGCCCGGCGCACTGGAAAGCACATGCGCTGCACCTTGCGGAAACGCGATGATGTCACCCGCGTCGAGCCGTACGGATGGCTGATCGATCAGCCCGCCCCAGCAACAACCATCGACAACGACGTGATACTCGATCACGTGCTGCGCCCCCGGCAACACGGCTGAAGCGCAGGCGGACGATGCCGGCGCCGCGGCCACCCATGGTGCGCGGACGTCGAGATGGAAGAACATCGCACTGCAAAGTCGTACGGCGCGCAACACATCGGACAGGGCATCCGCCCCCATAGTCGCACTCCAATCGGACGATCGGTCACGCTTCTCGGACGAACGGCAAAAATAGGAAGGATTCAGACGCTCAGTCAAGCCATCCGGCAGTCTGGTCATTTGCCGCACCCCCGCGAGGACCTATGTCCCATCCGCGCCAAAGGAGGCAGCAATGAACATATTGGTCAGAGAATTAAACGAGCAGAAGCTGGAAGTATTTGTTACGCGGATATTGGACGATCTCGGCGCCGCCATGATCGCACCGCTGGTGCGCATTGGTGACGAACTCGGACTGTACAGCGCACTCGCTGCGTCGGGACCGGTGACGCCGGAAGAACTGGCGCGCCGGACCGCAACAGTCGAGCGCCTGGTGCGCGAATGGCTCAGCGCCCACGCCGCCGCCGGTTATCTGGACTATGACGCAACGACCAAGCGCTTCTCCATGAATCCCGAACAGGCCATGGTGTTCGGCAATCCTGACAGCCCCGTCTATATGCTGGGCTCGTTCGAGGTTTGCCAGGCGGTGATGGTTGACCAGCCCAAGGTGAGCAGAGCGTTCCGCAACGGCGGTGCCGCCGGTTATCACGGGCGATGCAACTGCCTGTTCAGCGGAATGGCGCGCTTCTTCGGCGTGAGCTACAAGGCCCATCTGGTGCAGGAATGGCTTCCCGCATTGGACGGCGTGGTCGAAAAGCTCGAGCGCGGCGCGCGGGTCGCGGATATCGGCTGCGGCCATGGCATCTCGACCATTCTGATGGCGAAAGCTTTCGAACAATCGAGATTTCTCGGTGTCGACAACCACGAGGATTCCATCGCCTGCGCCCGCGACGCCGCGAAACGCGACGGCGTAGCAGCCAGGACGGAATTTGATGTCGCCACGGCCAAGAATTTTGTTGGCGGCAATTTCGACCTGATCTGTTGCTTCGACGCGCTGCACGACCTTGGTGATCCCGTCGGCGCGGCGAGCCGCATCCTGCAGGCTCTCGCCCCCGACGGCACGTTCATGGCCGTGGAGCCGCTTGCTGGAGATAGGCTGGAGGACAATATCAATCCGGTCGGCCGGCTCTATTATGCCGGCTCCACCATGATCTGCACGCCGGTTTCCCTGGCTCAGGAGGTAGGGCTCGCCCTCGGCGGGCAGGCTGGACCGGCCCGGCTGGAGGCGGTGCTGCGCGAA
This sequence comes from Bradyrhizobium icense, assembly GCF_001693385.1. Lineage (NCBI taxonomy): Bacteria > Pseudomonadati > Pseudomonadota > Alphaproteobacteria > Hyphomicrobiales > Nitrobacteraceae > Bradyrhizobium > Bradyrhizobium icense. Next base: position 3,521,582 of record NZ_CP016428.1, on the reverse strand, counting down.
GCCGGATTTAGCCGTGTCCGGATCGCAGCCGAGACGCCCTTCAACATCGTGCTCGAAGCGCGGCGATAAAGCCGACCATATTGTTGCTTCTTACGCCACCGGGAGCACTGCTCTCCGGTGGCAAGGGTGCCCAATCATGACGCAGGCGTTAGAGGCAAAACAAGGCAATCGGGAGGTCTACCAGGCCGGCTGGATCCTCGATCATTGGGTCGCTGCTTTCCTCGCTGCGGTAGCGCGCGCCATACGTCGTCGACGCGCAAAACATCGCGCCGCGATGCAGGCCGCGATATCTACTGCATCTGGCCCGGCGCGATCAGTGAGAAGATCGGATTGAAGCCTCAAGAAGGGCGCAGACGTCAGCGTTCGCAGATGGTCCGCGTCGCGCCGAAAGCCGGCGTGACCAGAATTAGTTAGGTCCCTGCCCTACGCCCCGATAACGACAAGCTGCCGTTCGGAATCAGGAATGACCCTCGTTCCGAACTGCTGACATCTCCCATCCAGCGTCTGCTGGATCCATTCGATGTCCTGCCGCGCTGGAATAGAGAGACGAAAGTTCTTGATCTGCAGGGGAACCAGTTTGAGCGCATGGAGGCTTCCGCTGGCCGGATCCAGGTCGGCGAAATACATCAAGGCAAGGTCATCACGGTAGCGCTCGTAACCACTGATGCCTTCATAGTCATTCAGGAAATCACCGCAGCCATAGAGAATGAGGCGGTCTCGATAAATTTCGATCGCTCGCGGATGATGCGAAGAATGCCCGTGAACGATCGACACGCCTGCCTTGTCGATGAGGGCCCGGGCCAGCACTTTCTGCTCGGGGGGAATGTGATATCCCCAATTGGATCCCCAATGGATTGAAACGACGACGAGATCGCCCGGCCTCCTGAGCGCCATGACCTGGTCGGCGACATCAGACGCACTCGCCTCGGACAAGTCAGGCAGCAAGTTGACGCCTGGAGCGTCTGATGTCGCAGCCCATTCGAGCGGGATGCCGCTCGATGTCGATCCAAACGAAAAGATCAAGAGCCGCGCTTTGCCAAGATTCAGCACCGCGGGTGCGCGCGCTTCATGCTCGTTGCGTCCTGCGCCCGTCGCCTTGACGTTGAGTTTCTGCAGGGTAGTCAGCGTCTCCAGCAAGCCGGCGCGGCCCCAATCGAGCACATGGTTGTTGGCCAGTACGCAGCAGTTGATCTCGGCCGCCGCGAGGCATTCTGCATTCTCGGGGCTCATGCGGTAGTTGATGCCCTTGTTCATGCGGTCGTTGCTGCGGGTTACTGCCGTTTCGAGATTGATGATCCGTGCGTCCGGCTGCATGCGCTCCAACTGGCCCAGCGCAGCGCCCCAAACGTAGGACGGCCCGTTTTGCCGCGGAATGGGCCCGTTCGCCTGCTCGGCGAGCCGCACGTACCCCTCCGCCGATCGCATGTAATGTTCGTAAATCTCGGGGCTGCAAGGGTGCGCCAACACCTGGTCGATGCCGCGGCCGCACATGACATCTCCGCAGAGAAAGAGCCGCACCAATTTCCGATGCCCAGCCGGCAAATGTCTTTCCTCGAGCATGAAAATACCGCTCAGGTTTTTGCGTCAGTTGCGGGATCCCCGAACGCCGTCATCACCTCGGCCAGCATCCGCTCCTCCTCTCCCGCATAGCGCGGAGAGAAGTGAAACGGCTCGACACGGCGCACATTGGCTTCCCGCGCAATTTCTCCGGCAGCCGTCGTTGTAAGATGGCCCCGGTCCCTCGCCAAGGCGGCATCTGTGCCTGCGAATGCCGCCTCAATGAAGAGGATGTCCGCATTCCGAACGAGCGCCACGATGGCAGCGCGATTGGCTGGCGTATCGACAACATCGGTAACATAGGCAATTTTCTGGCCGGCAGTGACAGTCAGGAGGTCACGCAGGTTGCCGAGCGGTTCGAGGTGACCATCCGAAGCTGCCGCCCCATCGATCCGTATCAGATGATCGTCCGGCCGGCCTTCCACAACCGCCTGCTTGAGCCCCTGCAACCACGGGCCGACCGGAAGCCCGCGCTCGGATAGTCGGTTCTTCCAGATGTTGACATGGGCCGCTTCCTGCAGGGCGAAGCCGAGGCAGGGCGTGCCATGCTCGAGGATGGCGGCTGAGACGCGGCAAGTCCGCTCGTCGCATAGGACGCCGTCAAGAATTGTCTTCGACACCGGCGGTTCGGCGGCAAATGCCCTCTTCAACCGGAATTGCCTGGTCGAGATGGAGTTCGGCGTCGCGAGTTCGCTGACAACGAAGACAAGATCGGCGCCGTAGCTCTCGACCAGATTCCATCGATAGGCCTGAAGCTTGTGAAAGACGCGCTCGGCAAAGCCGGCCGGACCGTAAAGACGTACAGTTTTTTCCTGTCCTACGAGCAAACGGAGCAGATGATCGAAGCCAACGAAATGATCGATATGCGCATGCGAGACGAAGATCTGATCGACGCGCCGTATCTTCCGCGGTGACAGTGAAGCGATTTCCCCGAGATCGAACAGCACACTGCGCGTTTTGAACAGTGTCTCCACATAGACCGTCGGGTCGCCGTAGCGACCGTTGACCAGGCTCGGATGGAAGATCGGTCGCATGACAAACTATGCAGCCGGTTTTTCACGCGGCGTGTGCGTCACTCTACCTTCACTGGCCAAGGACCCCTCCTCGTTTACCAGGTTGATTTTGGTCAATGCTCCATGAACTTAAGCAGACTTTTGAACTCCGCACCGGCTAGATCGAACGACGGCGCTGCAATCTCATCACACTCGTTCTACGACGCGACGCGCGCGAATCGCGCCGCAATCGGTGCCATAGACATTCGTGCAATGATGGTGAACACGCATTCAAGAAAGTTTCCCGGTGTTCCCTGCAACAGGCCAAGGCGGCATTCGTTTTTCCTCGGGCAACATCGAATGGAGAGGAACAATGAGGAAATTCCTTTACGTGCTGGCTGCGTTGGCGACCGTCGCCATCGCTGCGCCCACGGCAGCAAGCGCAGGCGGATTCGGCGTCTATGTGGGCGGCGATCGCGACTATTACGGCCACCGCTATTACGATGGTCCCCGCTTCGGCTTCTACGAACGCGATCGCGGCTTGCGTCGCGGATGGTATCACCGCAACTACAATTATGGCGACCGAGACGTCGTCATCCGGCGTCACTACTGGGACGACTAGAAAAGACGCTGACGCGTGAAAATGGCCCCTTCAAGGGGCCATTTTTTGTCGGTGCGAGCCGGGTGCCCGCCGTAGAGCGCGATGACATTCCTCGAACTGTCATCGCGATCCAGCTTTTTGTTTCATGCCTTAATTCGTGATCTTGTACCCCGTCTCCTTCACGATCGGCTGCCAGAAGGCGGTGTTGGCAGCGAGCTCCTTCGTCAGGCCTTCGGGCGTCGAGCCGACCGGGATCAGGCCGATGGCCGAGAGCTTTTGCTTGACCTCCGGCTTGGCGAGCGCGGTGGCGACCGCCTCGCTCAGCTTTTTCGCAAGGTCCGGCGAGGCGCCTGCCGGCAGCCACATGCCGTACCAGGCATCCGCCACCAGATCGACGCCGCTCTCTCTCAGCGTCGGCGCGTCGGGCAGGAACGGCGAGCGCTGCGCGCTGCCGACCGCAAGAATCCGGACGTTGCCCGCGCGATGCTGAGGGATGGCATCGGTCAAGGTGGAAATCGCGAACGGCATGTGTCCGCCGACGAGATCGTTGATGATCGGCGCGCTGCCGCGATAGGCCACACGGGTCAGCTTGACGCCCAGCGCCTGCTCGAGCCGCGAGCCGGTAAAATGCGGAATGGTGCCGTTGCTCGGCACGCCGAACGTGGCCTGATCCGGATTGGCTTTCAGCCAGGCGACGAATTGCTTGAAATCCTTGACCTCGACCGGCACGGCCGTGCCGACGAAGACACAGAATTCGAACCGCACGAGCTGGCTGACCGGAACGAAATCCTTTGCCGCGTCGAAGCTCGGCGTGGTCTCGACCATCGGCAGCAGATACATCGTCGGCCCCGTGGTGACGAGCACGGTCGTGCCGTCGGGATTGGCCCCCTTCACCGCCTTGATGCCGATCAGCCCGTCGCCGCCGGTTCGGTTCTCGACGATGATGTTGCGATCGAGCAATGGGCTGATGTGCTGCGCCAGCAGCCGGCAAAGTGCATCCCCGCCGCCGCCGGCCGCAAACGGGAAGATGATCTTGGTCAGCGGCCCAGCCTGCGCGAATGCCTTACCTGTCATCGCCGCCAGCGAACATGCGGCGCTTCCGGCCAGAAAATCTCGGCGGTTCATTCTATTTCCTCCAAACATTTTATAATTGTTCACCAATCCCTGACGTTGAGGCGATCCCGCATCAGGCCAGCACCGTTTCGACCACCGTCATGATGCCGATCGCGACGGTGGCAAGGCCGACCGCCCCTTGCAAGCCGCGATTGGCCCAGGTGAGCCAGCGGGCGGAGACCGCAAGCGGCACCGCGATCGCCGTCGACAGCGCGCCCATGCCGATCATCGAGCCTATGCCGAACAGCGCGATATAGCCGAGCCCGACCGCCGGGCTGGAAGCCTGCGTGACCGCGAGCACCAGAAGCGCGGCCGAGCCCGCCATGCCGTGCATCAGGCCGACCAGCAGGGTCCGCCAGCGAAAGCCATGTTCGTGGATGTGAGCGGCGCGGGCATGCGGCGCGGTTTCGCCGGCATGGCTATGGGCATGGAAATGCACCGTGCCGTCGCCATGACCGTGTCGATGGAAGTGCACCCGGTCGCGCCACAGCCGCCACAGCACGTGCGCCCCAAGGCCGACCAACATCAGGCCGACCACGGTCTCGAGCGGCTGGGCAACGCCGTCCGGGATCGCGCGGCCAAGCAGCATGGCGGCGCCGGCAAAGGCGAACAAGGTAAGCGTATGGCCGAGCCCCCAGGTCAGACCGTGCTTGACGATATCGGCCACATGGCTGCGGCGCGCGGCGATGCTGGAGACGGCGGCGATATGATCGGCTTCGAGCGCATGCTGCATGCCCAGCAAAAACCCCAGCCCCAGAATTCCGAACATACGCCCCCTGCTCGCTGCACGTGTTGAAGCTCAGCACAAAGGTGAACTTCCGATTTTGGATTGACGCGTTTTCTTCACGCGAACCGGTCCCCACCCACGGATCGCGTCTGAGGGCATGCTTCGCTTGCGCTATGAAATACCACTTCCAAGCCTTTGTCAGGTAAAGACTTCATCGAGCGGCTCCTCATCGACCCCCAAAGAGCGGCGGTCGCGATCATGCCTATCGGGATCGCACCTGGAGGGGCAGCTACAACCGCTACGACAGCGGCTTCTGGCCGGGCGATGTCGCGGCCGGCGTAGTCGGCGGGACGGTCGGCACCGCCGCAACCATCGCGACCGCCCCAATAGCCGCCGCCAGGGCCCCGATCGGCGGCGACGAATACGCCCGGCGCAATGGCTTTGTCTGCACCCCCGACACTTGGTTCCGCGGCGATGACGGCCGCAGGCACATCTGCCAGTAAGGCCAGCCGAATCGAGCACACTCAAGGCGCCCCCGGTAGGCCGCCTTTTCGATGCGCGGGACGGTGGCGCAGGGAACGCCGAGGTTCTGGCCCTTTGCCGGCAAGTCTGGTATTCGAGCCGCGAAATCGGGAGGCGATGAGAATATTCACGCTCGCCTATCGCTTCAAATTCGCCGGCTTAGCTCAGCGGTAGAGCAGCGGTTTTGTAAACCGAAGGTCGGGGGTTCAATCCCCTCAGCCGGCACCACAATCCAACCCTTCGGATGCAAGCTCGCCGAATACCGTTCGCCATGCGAGCGCAGGCTTTTCAGAATCTCGTTGAACCGGGAATTGCCGATCGTGCGGCACGCTCTCGGAACACAAAGAACGGTTGCCCGAAAAGTAAAAACCTCCGGCAGGGCATTGCCGGAGGTTTCGGAGGTTTACGTCTCGTTCGAGACCAAGAGGCGGCCAAGGAATTAGCTGGCTACCTTGAGGGCACATTAGATTAGGTAATTACATGAGTAAATCATATTTTTTCGTTTTTTGAAGCCTTCAAGCATTTGTTAGATCGCCCGTCCCCTTTCTCGGGCGCTCCTTCCGAGCGCGATCGATTCCTGACTGCGACTTACGAAGGCGTGCAAGCATCAATGAAAAACCCCCGGCAGTTGCCTGCCGGGGGTTCTCCTAGTGTTTCAAGTCTTTCGGGATCAGAAGTTGCGCTGAGCGCGAACGTTCAGGAACACAGTGCTCTGGTCCTTGAACTCGTAGACGGTGGTCGGCTTGGGAGCCGTGGCGGCCAGGACGGCAGCACCGGTCATCTTCTGGTCGAGGAAGAACGCACCAACTTCAGCCGAGAACGTCAGGTTCTTGACGGGAGTCCAGCGGGTGGTCAGACCAACCTGGGCAAAGTTGAAGTCCGGGTTGCAGGAGTAGTCTCCAGACACGGCCTTGCCCGCGGTGTAGACGGCGCACCAGGCGCCCTTCGCTGAGGTGATGTCCAGGGCGTTGCCGCCGTAGCGCACCGAACCGTAGCTGCCCCAGAGGCTGGTCGACCAGTAGGGATCCCAGTTGTGGTTGAACGCACCACGGATACCCCAGGCATCCACCAGCTTGATGCCGTCGGTGAAGCCGGGCAGGTAGACCCCGTCAGTGGTCTGGCCGAAGCCGACGCTCTGATAGGCACCCAAACCGCTGTCACCGAACATCACGAAGCTCGGCGAAGAACCGCTCGTGGAGACCACCGACTTGGTGGAGCCCTTGGCGTAGGTGGCGTCGATCTTGATGTCGTCGCCCGCACCGGTCGGCAGGTTCTTGATCTGCAACGCCGCCGTCACCGCGCCGCCCCACTTGTCTTCGGGGTGACCGGAGATTTCCGACAGAGCGGTCGGAACGCCGCCGGCGCCGAGGACATTGTAGGAAGCGTTCACGAGGTGCGCCTTACCTGCGATCTGGAACAGACCCCAGGCCTGGTCGACGCGGATGTTGCCGACGATGTCGGGAGCGTGCGTTCCACCGTAGGCGTTGGAGCCGGCCGTAGCGAAGCCTGCGCCAGTGCTGAGGTTCAGCACCGAGGTGCGGCCGAACACGGTCGGATCATCGAGGCCGATGCTGGCCGACACGCCGTTGCCGAACTGAGCGGTGTACTGGATGTTGTTGACGCCGGTGACGTAGTCCGGACCGCCCATCAAGAACGAGTTGTTGTTGCCCGGATAGCCGTTCCAGGGCGTCGCGTAGGCCGAAGCCGACTTACCGAAGGTGAAACCAGCGAACTGGATGAACACCATTTCAACGGCGACATAGCCGCCGCCCGCGGTGGAGAGCCGGTTCGCATCGAAGGTAGCAAGTGCTGCCGGGTTGCTGGTGCTTCCACCGAAGTTGTTGAACTGGAAGTCGGCCTGACCGAAGGTGCGGACGACGCCGTATTCGGTGGCGGTGCGGGTATCAACCGTCAGCGCCATACGGGAGCGGGACGCGAAGTAATCGCGATAACGATTGCCCTGGCCCAGATCGCCCGACCAGGCCGGTCCACCGTAGACGTTGCCGTTGAACGTGGTATCGATACGAACGTAGCCACCCAGCTTGATGCAGGTGTCGGTGCCCGGGATATACCAGAAACCCGCGCCATACAGGGAGCAGATCCTGACGTACTCGACCGCTTTGGCCTTGACGGGAAGATCGGCAGCCTGCGCCCCGCTCATGGCGATCAGACCCGCCGCTGAGCCGAGAACAAGGCTCTTGATCATATTCATGTTAAACCTCCAAGTTGCTCTGCAGAACAAGGGCGGACCTCTGAATGATCCCCCAGAGGACGGTCCGCCCTCGCCCTTGAAAACCGCTCAGTCTTTCGCGTCTTCGGACACACCCGCATAAACGCGAGGGACTTAAGCGAACCACCAAAACGGAACGATCGAGGACCCCCTGACCGTCTTCAGAACTATGCATGCGCAATTTACTTAATCAAAATACTTTATGAACTCAGCTATATCTATCCCGACCGACTGTGTCGCTGTGGCAACACCACCGTACACGCGGCTGTCGTGTGCACAGACCCACCTTAACGCTCCCCAATTGGATGAATTTGTTATTAAATCAGCTAAGCTGCTTCGTGCAGACTTGAAACAAGGAGCGCCATGGGACAGGAACCCCGCAAGGGATCGGACTCGTCGAGCCGCGCCAAACGCGGAGAGTCGCATGAGCTCGGGGGCAAGAATCACGACATCGCCCGGCAATTCGCCTGGGAGATCGCCGCCATCAACGTGCATCTCCAGGAGATTCGTTATTACTGGGCAAAGGCCCTCGGCGTCAGCGGGCCGCAATGGATGATCCTGATGGCTCTGGCCGATCTGGATCAGGGAGAGGGCGTACCTGTGAAGGTCGTGTCAAAGATGCTCCACGTTGACCCGTCCTTCGTCACCACTCAGTCCAAAATGCTCGAGAAAAAGGGCTTCATGCGCCGAAAGACCTCAGGGGATGACGCCCGAGTCGTGCAGATGTCATTGACGGACAAGACCTACAAGCACATCGCAGGTTTGGCGTCCCAGCAGGAGGCGCTCAATAACTTCATCTTTGCCGAATTCAGCGATCGCGAACTCGTCGACTTCACTGCAAAGCTCGCGGCACTGAAGAATCGCCTCGAGAAGGCCTGCCTGAAGGTTGCGATGGACATGTGACTATTTGCGGTGGCGTCAGGCCGGCACCGGGCCGAGGCGATCGGCAAGCCAGTCGAAGATGAACTCGTTGGCCAGCGTCGGATTGTCATGGTGGCCTTGCGCAGCGGCCGTTTCCGAGCTTTCGAAAATCTTCAGTGAAATATCGGGATGATAGGACTTAAGCCGTTCGAACAGATCGGTAACAACGCTGCTTTTCAGCCAGCCTTGTCCGCCCACGGTGATCAGAACCGGGCAATGGAATCTTCGGCCGGGCCAACCACCTGCAATTCCCTGGCTTGCGGCGCCATCCCGCGAGAGGCGATTCATCAAGAAGGCGTGCTCGTGCATATCCCAGATTCCGCCGTCACAAACCACCGCGGCGAAACGATTGTCGATGGCGACGCCACGCGCCACAAAGGACGACCCTGCCCCATCGCCGAGCATGGCTATGCGGTGTTCGTCGACGTCGTCCCTCGTTGTCAGGTAGTCCATCAGGTGGCCTACCGAGGATTCCAGATCGGGACGGCCGATCACCTTGTCGAATTTGGTGCCGGTGCCCGAACCGAGGAGATCCACGGCCAGTAGCGACATTCCCCGCTCGCGCGCGTAACGTGCCACCTTGAAGAGATATTCTTCCTTCCGGTGGCCGGGATCGCCCATGCACACGACGACAGGCGCTCGACCAGAAGCGGTCACGGCGGGGAGAAAATATCCCTCCAACGCGTGGCCTTCGAGCCATGGAATCTCGACCGCCTCGCCGGCCGGCGTCAAATGCGCGATGTAGCGGCGGGCGCAGGCGCGCATGGCTCCGAGCGCATCCTGCGACTTCTCGTCGGCAGCGTCCAATGCGGATGTTGATGCCTGATAGTAATTGATGGCACGAAGCCAGTTACTTTGTGCGGTCAACACGTGACCGCGCTCGAAGGCAGCGTTGGCGCGCTCTTTATTGAGGTCGGCGATCCTGATCCATTCCCGATACCAGGAGTTGGCGCGATCGCTCGGGTCGATCCGGTTCGCGGTGAGAAAGCATTCGGAAATCATCGAGCCGCCTTCCTGCGCCGCTCCCAGCAGCCTCAGGAATTCGGTCGAGAACTCGTCGCTGTCCTGCCATTGAACTTGGCTTTCCGGACCAAAGTGAATTGTCATATACCGGCGCAGCTTAATTGATTGCGTCAGCTGTCTACTACGGTTTCAATACCGCTGTGAGACAACTTTGCGCGAGCTGAAATGGCACCCGGCCTTCGCGGCCACCACCGCGGTTTCTTTGAGTGGTCCGACCGATACAGCTATGGATGGATTCAAATACCAAACCGTCATACGCCCTCATCGTCGAATGCATGCCTGGTGTCGTCCTCAATCAGGTACTGTCACTCTCTGAATACTTTTCTGCCTTACTAGAGCGTCACACTGCTGCGGGTGTCACACGTCTCTCGCCCTCGTTGGCTGGAACTACCCTTTCCCACTCGCGTTTTCCCGGCATGAGAATTCGCGAAGAAAACTGCAACATGATTCTGCTCGCTGTTGTCACCGTGTTCACCTCGGCGGTTGCAGCCGGCGCAACGCTGCTCGGGCCGGTCGACACGGTCCGGCTCGCCGACCGGACCGCTGTGCGCGTCGAGCGTTCGCCGGCAGCCGACAAGCGGATCATTGACATCAACGACCAGCCGCCGGTGCGCATGATTGGCGCGCCCTTCGTTCCGAACACCAATCCCCGCGAACGCTAGACCCCACTTCGCGCGGCCGCGCTTGCGGGACACAATCACCTGACGCGCGATGTGCAGCTCGGCGGGACGAACTGTCACCGTTTTGTCACCCTGAGCGCAAAAGAGCGGCAGTTATCCCCCACTACCTCCGTGACCGCTTGATTCCACAAAAGCCGTTTGATGGAGTGGGTTGGGCCGAGGTGTCCCATGAAATGGATGAGGGAACGCGATCTCCTGATCGCGCAAACGATGGCGTTTGTTCAATCGGTGACCGGCAAGCCGCCGGAGGCCGAGAAGACGGTCACGGCGTCGATCGCCGTCCTCTCCGTCGAGGCATCCGAACCCGTCCGCGCGGCTGCGCCACTTTCTGACATCCAGGCCCTGCTGGCGGAGACGATGCCTATTGCCCAGGCGCCAAAGGAAGCGTCGAGGGAAATAGCGAGGCTGGCCCCTCTCACGCGTCCTGACCTGCGGGACGACTTCCAGTCCGAAATCAAGGCGCGGGTCGCGAATTTCCGTGCCCATCAGGAGCGATTCAACCGCGAGCGCGAGGCCTATTGCACCGCGACCATGGCAAAGGTGCACGCTGCGCTCCGAGAAGGCGAGCCCCCGGCGCCGCCGGCGAAGTAGACCCCACACATCTTGCTGCGCTCTCCTGCCTCACGCCCCGATGTTCAGAGCCAGGCATAAACCAGCGCCATGTTGGCCGCGCAGGCGACAAGCAGGCAAACGGTCAGCGTGAGTTGGACACGCTCGCAGGAGGTCTGGAGGCTCGTTCTCATGGCCCAAACATCCGGCGATTCTGGCCGAGGAGTCTCGGGGATTCTTTTTTCGGGAATTTACGGCTCGTTAAAGACTCAGAGACTCCACGAAAATGGGCCGAAACGAGCCAATTTGCTCCCGAAACAGCCTGTGGAATAGCCGCATGGCAGCCAAGCCTGAAACCCGGCCCCCGCTGCCGCGTTGACCGTTTTTACCGGAGCTAACAATGCCCTACGCGCTGTTCTCAAATGATGCCAAGCTGAGCAAGGCCTATCCGACCGCGGCCGACGTCTGGAAGATCGCCCGGAAGAGCGGCCTCGTCGTCGATGTCGTCTCCGGGCAAGACAACACGGGCCCCCGTCCGGTGCTGGACCACGACTACGAAATCAGGCCGTGCCAACTCGAGCCGCACGAAGACCCCGCCCGAAACAAGGCCGACGCCGAGCGCGACGCGCAGACCGAATTGCAGTTGGCGTCGTAGGCCGGCCGCAAGCAGCCGGATACACGACAAGCCTCGGCGAGTGGGTCCCATTCGCCGGGACGACATCCAAAATGGACAGTCGGATCCTACGGCGTCGCCGAGACCAGCGATGCCTGTTCCGAAGCATGGGTGACACAGGCCTTGCGCCGCTGCAGTCCCCTGATCGCACCGGTTACCTTGCGCACCTTGCCGGCCCCACACGAGGGATCCTGCACGAAGGCGACTTCATAGGGAGCAAGAATAAGCGGTTCGGATTTCAGGACGGTTTGAGCAAGGCACGGAAACGCCGCTGCGGAAAAGATCAGCCCTAACGCAAAAGCACGCATGTTATGATGTCCAACCAGCCGGCCGAGACCATAATAGCGCATCATGACGAAAAGTTGCTTGCACTGCAAAAAATTTTTTTGACGCGCGCAGGACACATGCGGCGAGGCAGGCAACGCGCGGCCGCCCGGCATTCGCTTACAAAAAAGCCGGCGTGACGCCGGCCTTCTCATGTCGACACGAACGGTCGCGTCAATATCTGGGAGCAGCCGGGCCACCCCAGCCGAACCGGTAGTTCACGCCGACCTTGGCGGAGTGCTCGTCGTTGCGAAAGGTGCGGCCGGCAATGTCGGCGGGACCTGACGTGAAGGTCGTGTCGCCGAAATTGTAATACTGGTACTCGGCCTTGGCCGACCAGTTCGGGGCGAACATGTATTCGAGGCCGCCGCCCACGGTGTAGCCGTCCTTGTGGTTGCCGTTGGTGGTGAAGCCTGCGGGCACTCCGGCCACCGATACGCCGAGATTATTGCTGTCACGCCAGGCGTAACCGCCCTTGGCGTAGAGCAGCGCCGGACCCCAGGTGTAGCCGAGCCGGCCGGTCACCGAGCCGATCTGATCGGTATTGGAGGTCACGAGCGTTCCGCCCGGAAACAGCACGCCGTTATTATTGCTATTGGGCAGCCAGCTATACTGGGCTTCGGCGCCCACTACCCAGTTCGGCGCGAACTGGTAGTCGAAGCCGCCCTGCACGCCGCCAAGAAAGCGGGCGTCGCTGCCCTGCAGGGAGTTATCGCCCGCGAAGGCACCGCCGACATGGCCGCCAACATAGAACCCGGTCCAGTTATAGACGACTTGAGGTGCGGTATAGGCAGGGGCCTTGGTGTACGGCCGGGGCGGCATGTCAGCCGCAAAGGCTGGGGCCGCCATGACGGCCAGCGCGGCAGCCCCGAGCAGTATCTTCTTCATCTTCTTCCCCGTTACGAACATTGCGGATACCAATCCAAACAACGTGACTTCATTTAGGTTGCTTTGCGGCAAACGCCCGCGACCGGATGGCGCGCCACTGTGACGGCACAGCAACAAAGGTTTTTAGTTCCCTCGCACGTAAGGCTTTTTCCCCGGTTAAGGAGGTGGTTTCCCGCTTGGGGGATGTCCCGGATGACTAAGGCAAGGTTCAACCCTCGCCGAAAAGTGATCCGATTTCGTTCACGGTTCCGTCCCGGAACGCCAGATGACGCCCGCGCCGGCAGCCGTCGTGGCTGCCGGCAGCAAGACCGTCCGTCTTCAAGAACGAGCCACTTCGACAACGGCGTCGGCAAAGGCCTGCGGCGCCTCCTGCGGCAAATTGTGCCCGATCCCGCCGGTGATGAGACGGTGGGCGTATCTGCCGGAAAACTTCCTGGCGTAAGCCTTCGGGTCCGGATGCGGCGCACCGTTGGCGTCGCCTTCGAGGGTGATGGTCGGTACGGCAATGACCGGAAATTCGGCCAGCCGTTTTTCCAGCGCATCGTACCTGGCCTCGCCCGGGGCGAGGCCGAGCCGCCAGCGATAATTGTGGATCACGATGGCAACATGATCGGGGTTGTCGAAGGACGCCGCGCTGCGTTCGAAGGTGGCGTCGTCGAAATTCCATTTCGGCGAGGCAAGCTGCCAGATCAGCTTGGAAAACTCGCGCCGGTATTTTTCGTAGCCCAGCCGGCCCCGTTCGGTCGCAAAATAGTACTGGTACCACCACTGCAGCTCGGCCGATGGCGGCAGCGGTTTTGTGTTGGCGTGCTGGCTGCCGATCAGGTAGCCGCTGACCGAGACCAGCGCCTTGACGCGCTCCGGCCAGATCGCGGCGACGATGCCGGCGGTTCTCGCGCCCCAGTCGAAGCCGGCCACCACCGCTTTTTCGATTTTGAGCGCGTCCATCAGCGCGATGACGTCGGTGGCGAGCGCGGCCTGCTGGCCATTGCGCGGCGCGTCGCCTGAGAGGAAGCGCGTGGTGCCATGGCCGCGCAGATACGGCACGATGACCCGGAAGCCAGCCGATGCCAGCACGGGAGCCACGTCGACGAACGCGTAGATGTCGTAGGGCCAGCCGTGCAGGAGAATGACGACGGGACCATCGGCGGGACCTGCTTCGGCATAACCGATATTGAGAACGCCGGCGTCAATCTGTTTCAGCGCGGCAAACGAGGCGTGGGCGCCCCGCCTGCCCGCGCCTGCTCCTGCATTGCTGGCCTGCGCGAACAGAGCCCCGCTCATGGCAAACGGTGCGGCCGCAAGGGTAGCTGCCGCGGTGCCGAGGAAGCGGCGGCGGTCAGGCGTGGCGGAATGGGACATGGTTTTCTCCGGTCTGTATCTTATACGATAAGATCGCATGCGATATAAATGATCGGACACGATATGTATAGGCGCCGAAGCATCACACTCTCGTGTGGAGCTCACAGCACGCGCGCGAATTTAGCGCGTCAGTTTCTCCAGCTCCGCAAATGGCGCGTAGGCCAGCCCCGCGCAGGGCTCCGCGGCATTTTCGATAATGCGGTCGAGCCGGCCGTCGACAAAAAGGATGGCGCGTTCGCGCGGCTCGCGGTAGCCGCCGTCGGATTCGCGCGGGCTGAACCGGAGACAGACGACATAGCGCAGCCGCCCGCCGAGGACGCGCTCGATCGGCTCGGCCATGACGGCGTCGCGCACGCCGACGGGATTGTTGAGATAGGTCTTCAGGAACGCCAGCACTTCCGTGCGGTAGTTCTTGGGAAAAGGCTGGCTGGAGACGCCGCGATCATCGGTATAGGTGATCGGTTTGCCGTCGTCGCTGGCCGCACAGGCCGAAAGCGCGATCGGCAGCAACATCATCGCCGCAATTTTGACTGAACGCCCCAAACGAACTCTTCCCCTGCCCGTTCGCCGTCTCTTAGACCGCTTCGTGGTAGAAGGGAATTAGCAACTCGGTTATCGGCGCATACCGCTCTCGAAAAGTTGAGCGTGCGCCAGCCCACGGCCATTAGCGATGCAAATGGCGCGTGGGCTGGCCTGACATTCGCAGGCGCGGGGCAATGGGGGCGAAGCGCGCGCGCCGGCGAATCAGATTCAGCTACGTTTTGCGGCCGGCGTCATGGGCTTGATCACGACGTGCGGCTTCGCATGCGTCTTCAATGCGCCGATGTGCTTGTGTTGGCGATGATGCCGATATTGCGTGTGGTGGCGACCCATCCTTGCACTGGCAAGCATGGTTGTGTCCTTATCCTTTGCCTTCCCTTGGGACCCGCGGGCGTTCCGATCGAAGGGCCGGCTCGCCGATCATGCAGGAGACGCTAGCGACCGCGCGCTGAATCTTTCCTGAATCGAACTTTCGGACTCCGTTCATCTCAATGACATCTTTGTCATGTCCGTTCGCGACGGACAGCCGATGGAAATTGGCGGAAATCGAGGTGGAGGCGCGGGAATGTTCTCGGCCGCCGGGGGTTCAAAACAACGGGCTTCGGTGTAGGATCGCCGAACCGGCCATCAGGAGATATGCATGAATAAGTTAGCGATCAGGCTTTTGACTCTCGCAATATTGTCGCTCACGCTTGCGGCCGCCCCTGTCGTTACCGCCGTCTACGCAGCACCCGACAACGATCCCCCGCCGCCGCCAAAGAAGAAGAAGAAATCCAGCGAAGCTCGTCCGGGCAGCGAACAAACCGCATTCGCCCAAAACGCATTCGCCAATGGCTATCGCGCCGCCTACGCCGCGATCTACGAACGCCACGACTATGCGTCGGCGATCGAGCAGTTGAAGGCGCTCGGCCGTGACGACTCGGCCGCCGTCGCCAATCTGATCGGCTATTCCTATCGCAAGCTCGGCGACTACAAGGTCTCGCAGATCTGGTACGAACGCGCGCTGAAGGCAGATCCGAGCCACGTCAAGACCTGGCAATATTACGGCCTGTGGCAGGTCGAACAGGGCAACCGCGATCAGGCGCAATATCACCTGAACCGGATCGCAGAGCTCACCGGCACGACAAGCGAGGAATATCGCTCGCTCGCCGCGGCGCTCGAAAAACCGCCGGGCACCGGGCTGGTTTACTGAGGCACGCTCTCTCCGCGTCATTGCAATGACGAAACAATGAGACCGGCGCAGTGCAGTCACCGCGCCGGTTTTTTTGTTTTGAACTTACTTCACCATCGCCTCGACTTCCGAGCGGAATGCCTTCCGCGCGCTGTCGCGCGAATAGAACATATGGCCGCCGGGATAGACGACGAGCTTGACGCGATCCGGGCTGGCATAGGCTGGCAACTGGTCGAGAAGGACCTTGGACGCGAAATAGGGCGTGGCGAGATCGAACAGCCCGTGACCAACCAGCAGTTTCATCTTCGGGTCGAGCGCGAGAATCTGGCGTAGCTGCGAAATCGACTCAGCCGGCCCGCGGCCGAAATCCCACGACCGGTTCACGCTCTCGCTGAGAAGCTGGTACGAACCATCCGGCCGCCAGTTGAGTTTGCGGGTGGTGAGTTCGACGGCGGCGCTGGTCAACGGCGCCATTAGCGAATCGCCGGATGGATCGCCGAAACGCGCGGAATTCGAATCCGGATAGGGATCGAAGCCCATCACCGAGGCGTCATAGCGCCCGGTCACCCTGCCGTTGCGGCGGTCGAACTCCCTGCGGAATTCGCTGACTTCAAAACGACCCGCGAGCCTGCGGCTTACGGCCTGATCGATGCCGGTCAGCGCCGCCACCTTGTCGGCGAGCCGCGTGGCTGCTTGTGTGTCCGCCTGCCCCTTGATGAGGTCGGTGAGAAATTCGCCCTGCGCGTAGCGTTCGACGTCGGCGAGATCGGCGCGCGTCAGCGGCACCTTGCCGGCTTCCCTCACCTCACGCGCCACGGCCGCCATGGTCGGCAGCGTATAACTGTATTGCAGCAGGCTCGAGCCGGAAAAATCGCGGAAGTCGAGCAAGGGTGAAACCAGAATCAGCCCGCGCACGCCGACGCCCTGCTGCGTCTGCAGATTGCGGACGATCTTCGGCCCGCGAATGCCGCCATAGCTCTCGCCGGCAACGAATTTCGGCGACGCCAGGCGATCGTATTTCTCCAGCCAGCGCCGGATCACCAGCGCAATCGAACTGACATCGCCATCGACGGAAAGGAATCGCTTGCGCACGTCCTCGCCTGACGCGACGAAGCGGCTGTAGCCGGTGCCGACCGGATCGATGAAGACGAGATCGGTGAAGTCGAGCCAGGTCTCGGCATTGGGCAACAGATCGGGAGTGGCCGACGACACCGCGCCATCGCCGCCGATCTGCAGTCGCCACGGTCCGGCAGCGCCCAATTGCAGCCAAGCCGAGGACGCACCCGGGCCGCCGTTGAACAGAAACGTCACCGGCCGGCTGGCGCGATCGGCGCCGTCGAGCTGGTAGGAGGTATAGGCGATATCGGCCTGCGGCTCGCGCTTGTCGTCGAACAGCCGGATCGAGCCGGCGGTGGCGGTGAAGTTGAGCGTGCGACCGGGCAGCGCCAGCGACTGCTGGGTGGTGGAATCCGGCGGGAGGCGATTTTGTTCGGCTGCCGGCGACGGCGTCGCGGCGGTCCCGCGCCCCGGTCCGCCCTTCTGGCCCGAGGGAGACGGCGATGGCGTCGCAGCGGCAGGCTGCTGCGACGTTGGCGAACTCGCCTCCTCGGCGCGTACGGCGGCGCAACACAGGATCAGAATCGCGGCGGCGAGGCGCATGGGACGCGTTGCCGTAAAGCCAAAAGCCATGCTGTTTACTCCTGCGCTCGCGATCGGTCAGGGCCTGCAAGTCTGCCCGGACACTGCGACAGCGCGCTGTTGGTACACAAGGGGAGGAAATCCGCGGAAATCACAATCCCGACAGTATCGCGTGAGAGGATCGGAAGGCTCCGCGCTGCGTCCGATGGTTGTCCTCAGCGGCCGTAAAGTGATATCGGTCGGTTCCGCTGGCTTACCGGCCAATTATATTTTTGATCCATCCATGAAACCATTCGGGCGCTGGCGCGACTAACGAACCTGCGCTTTTTTATGGGGTCTTAGAATGAAACGTACGATTGCTGTTTGTCTCGGCCTGCTGGCGCTGGCTTCCCCGGCGGCCGCAGAGTCGCCGGCCGCGGTGGTCGAAGACGTGCAGGGCAAGGTGACCGGTGCGGAATTCATGGACTATGTGACGCCCAAGGCCGTGATCAAGATTGGCGACGGCGGCTCTGTCATTCTGAGCTACCTGAAGTCATGCCGGCGCGAGACGATCAGCGGTACCGGCACCGTCGTCGTCGGCACCGAAGAAAGCGCCGTCCATCTCGCCGATATAAAGGCCGAGAAGACGAACTGCGATTCCAACCAGGCCAACGTGACGACGCGGGAGACCAGCGGCGTCGCCGCAACCGTGCTGCGCAGTGTCGACAGCAAGAAGGCAGCTTCCCTGCCGCAGCCGCAGCTCACCCTTTACGGCGCCTCCCCGCTGGTGGAAGCCAAGGGACGCGGCAAGTTGATCATTCGACGTCTCGACGCGGCGGGCGAGCGACAGCAGATTGACCTCGGCGGCACCCAGCTCAAGGGACGCTTCGTAGATTTCGCCAGCGAGAACGTCGCGCTGGCTCCCGGCGGCCTCTACGCCGCTTCATTCAAGTCATCGCAGATCGTGTTCCGGGTTGATGAGCAAGCCAAGCCCGGCGCGACGCCGATCGTCGGCCGTCTGCTGCGGATGGAATAGGCGTGCCGGGCCCGACATCTTGAGGATCAGGCGCAACACGCGCGACAGGCTTGTGATCGCCGTCATCGCGCTGGTTTGCGCGGCGGCCTCGGTTTCTCCCGCGGCCCGGCCGATCCGCGGGCTCTCCATCGATATTCTCACCGCGCTGCGCTGGGAGGTGTTTGGCCGCAGGCAGGATCCGGCCAATTCCCCGGCCGTCGTGGTCGCGATGGACGAGGAGAGCCTGCGCACTGCCCCGTTCAAGGACGCGCCGATGCTGACCTGGACCGGGGAGATCGGCCGCGTATTGTCAGCGACGCTCGAAGGCGGCGCCAAGGTGGCCGGCTTCGACATGGTGATCCCCAAATCGATGGAACAATCGGAGATACCGTTTGGCGAGGGGACGCTCGGCGAGAAAGTCCGCGGATTTGACCGCGACTTCCTTCGCGCGCTGGCCGGCGCGGCGGCGAACGGCAAGGTGGTGCTGGGAGAAGTCCTGGGCGGTAACCAGCCGGTCAAGCCATCGCCGGGACAGCGTGTCGCGGTCCGCCAGCAGCAGAACATCCGCCCGCTCAACGTTCACGTCGACAGCGACGATATATTGCGGCGCATGCCGCTGAGCTTCACCGTCAACGGGACGAAGGTCCCCTCGATGGCGGTCGAGCTGGCCTCGCGGGCGCTCGGCGCTGCACCCGAATTCGACGAGCGCGGCAGGCTGACGCTCGCCGGCTACCGGGTTCCCGGCCGCGTGCCGAACACGATGACGCTGAATTTCGAAGGCGGCAGCGACGACATTCCGACCTTCTCCTTTGCCGATCTGCGCGCGTGCGCCGTCAAGAACGACAAGGACTATTTCCGACGCTGGTTTGCCGGGAAGGTTGTCATCTTCGGCACCGTCCTCGATATCGAGGACCGCCGCTTCACCTCCAAGCGCTTCGCAACCGGCATCGAAGGCGCGCGCACCCCGCGTTGCACGGCAGAGAGCACGCCGGTAACCGCAGGTTTCAAGAAGAGCACGATTGCAGGTGTCTATGTCCATGCCACCGCGGTCAATAACCTGATCGCGCGCAATGGCGTGGTCGAACCTGGGCCGCTTCCCCGCCTGCTTATCGCGACACTGATTGCTGCACTCGCCGCGGCCGCCGCCTGGCTGTTCCGGCCCGTCATCGCGTTCGCTGCCTGGACGGGAATGATCGTGCTCGGCGTGGCCGGCGCAACGGTCGCCTTCAACCACGCGCTGGCGCTGCCGCTCGTCGAGCCGATCCTGGCCAGCTTGACCGCGCTGGCCGCAACCATCGGCTTCCGCTTCGTCGTCGCCGACAAGGACCGCCGCCTGCTGCAGAAGAGCTTTGCGCTCTACCTCGCCCCGCACGTCATCAACCGCATGCTGTCGTCGAGCAAATTGCCGGAGCTCGGCGGCGAAACCCGCAACGTGACGGTGTTCTTCTCCGACATCGAAGGATTTTCGCTGATCGCGGAAAAGATGTCGCCCGACGGGCTGATGGAGCTGATGAACGAATATCTTTCGTCGATGACCGACGTCATCGAGAGCCATGGCGGATATGTCGACAAATATATCGGCGACTCCATCGTGGCGGTGTTCGGCGCCCCGGCCGACGATCCCGACCATGCCGCAAACGCGGCGCGCGCCGCGCTGGACTGCTGCACGCAACTGGCGCACCTCAACGCCTCCTCCGCCCTGTTTCGCGAGTACAAGCTGGCACAGCGGATCGGCATCAATTCCGGCGAGGCGCTGGTCGGCAATTTCGGATCGCGGCGACGCTTCAACTACTCGGTGATGAGCGACGCGGTGAACCTGGCCTCGCGGCTGGAGGGCGCCAACAAATTCTACGGCACCACCGTGATCGCTTCCGAGACGACGGTCGTGCTCGCCGGCGAAGCCTTCGCCTGGCGCGAACTCGACGCCATCAGGGTCAAGGGACGAACCCAGGCGCTCAAAATCTATGAGTTGCTGGCGCTGTCGGCCGGGCTGGCGCCCTCGCAGCAGACGGTGATCGCCGACTACGCCGACGGGCTGGTGCACTGGCGGGCCCGCGAGTTCGCGCGCGCGGCAGAATGTTTCGGCCGTTCGGCCGATATCGACCGGCCGGCATCGCTGTTTGCCGCGCGGGCCCGGGAATTGGCCCAAAATCCGCCGGGCGACGACTGGGACCCGATCCGGACATTGCAGGAAAAATGACGCCCCGATGACCGCCGGTTTACGTTACCGGCGCGAAAGTGCCTGACGGCCATCTCGACAAGCCGGTCCAAGGTGTATAGACGAGCGCGGCGCAATCCGGCGCCAGGTATGAGTTCGTCGTCCGATGGCTACCCCCAAGCGATACGACCGGATCGCCTTCGTCGCGAGCGCAGGCGCGGAGGCGCAGACCGCACTGGCGCAGCTCGTCAAGCTCTATGGCAATCATGATGCCGACGACGCCGACGTCGTGGTGGCGCTCGGCGGCGACGGATTGATGCTGCAGACGCTGCACGCCCATATGCGCTCGGGCAAGCCGATCTACGGCATGCATCGCGGCACCGTCGGCTTCCTGATGAACGAATTCACCACCCACGACCTGCACACGCGGCTGGCGGCGGCGCGGGAATCCCTGATCAATCCGCTCCTGATGCGCGCAACCGACGTGCACGGCGTAGTGCATCTGCATCACGCCATCAACGAAGTCGCGCTGTTCCGCCAGACCAACCAGGCCGCGCACTTACGCATCCTGATCGACGAGCACGAGCGGATGGCAGAATTGATTGCCGACGGCATCCTTGTAGCGACGCCGGCCGGCTCCACCGCCTATAATCTGTCGGCGCAGGGACCGATCCTGCCGATCAACGCCGCGCTTCTGGCGCTGACCCCGATCAGCGCGTTCCGACCCAGACGCTGGCGCGGCGCCCTGCTCCCGAACTCCGCTTTCGTGGTGATCGAGGTGCTCGAGGGTGAAAAGCGTCCGGTTGCGGCCGCCGCCGACCATGACGACGTGCGCGACGTCCGCCGCGTCGAGGTGTTGTCCGACAAGACGATTTCAATGCGAATGCTGTTCGACCCTGGCCACAGCCTCGAGGAACGCATCCTGCGCGAGCAGTTCGGGTATTAACTCGGGTTCGCCGAGCCCTTCTCACGCCGGTTTTGCAACCATTCCTTAACCGGCGCCGCGATATGGTTAACGCCAGTATACCGTTTGGCCGGGCCGGACCATGTATCGCATTGACTTCAACAAGCTGCGATTTCTGATTTGCGACGACAATCCGCATATGCGCCGCATTCTGCGGACGCTGCTGCATTCGTTCGGTGCGCGCGAAGCCTATGAAGCCGAGGACGGCGCTACCGCGCTCGAAATGTACAGCCACTACGTGCCCGACATCGTCATCACCGACTGGGCGATGCCGATCTTCGACGGCCTCGAACTGGCGCAGATGATCCGGCAGCCGGAATCCAAGGGCAATCCCTACGCGCCGATCATCATGCTGACCGGACATTCGGAGAAGCGGCGCGTCACGGTGGCGCGCGACGCCGGCGTCACCGAATTCCTGGCCAAGCCGATCTCGGCCAAGGGCCTCTATCAGCGCATCCTCAACGTCGTCGCCAACCCGCGCCCCTTCATCAAGACCAAGACCTATTTCGGTCCTGACCGGCGGCGCAACACCAACAACGCCTATATCGGCCCCGAGCGCCGGGTCGGCGGCGAGATGGAAGTGATGCAGCAGCCGTCGCTGCTCGACAAGGCGCGGTCGAACGTCTAGCGCGAGCCTGGAGAGACCATCATGGCGAAAGAGAAGCCGGGGACGATACAGGTCAAGTCGTTTGCCGATCATCACGTGATCACGCAGCCGAATCCGTTGCGCAAGGTATTGCTGCGCGTTCCCGAATCCGATCTCGACGATCCCGTCGGGCGCGCGGAAAAGGCGCTTGCAGAATTATCCGGCGAATTCAAGAACTGGATGACGATCGAAGCGGATCGGCTCTCAGCCGCGCACGCAGCCATTCTCTGCGATGGCTTCACCATCGACAACCGCGAAGAGCTGTTTCGCGCCGCCCATGACATCAAGGGCGATGCCGCCACGTTCGGCTTCCCTTCCGCCGGCGCCGCCGCCGAAAGCCTGTGCCGCATCATCGAACATGCGCCCGATCTCGACCAGGTCCCGCCCGAGCTGATCACCCATCACATCAATGCCATTCAGGCGATCGTGCGCGAACGCACCAAGCTCGACACCGCCGTGATGGCCAGCGCGCTGAGCAAGCAGCTCCGCGGCGTGGCCGACGAATTCCTGCTCAAGGTCAACCGCGACCGCCCCGAGCATCTCGAAGCGATCCTGGCGCCGAGCATCGTGCCGGCAGAGTAAACCGCGATATCTCCACGCGTCGTCCCTGCGAACGCAGGGACCCATACGCTGCGGCTTTTCGATTAAAAACAGGCTGGTCGACGGCTTCCGCGCAACCACAAACGGCTGTGGTTATGGGTCCCTGCGTTCGCAGGGACGACACCGGTCGTGCTGCGGGAGTTGGCTTATGCCGCGAGATCGCGCACGGCCGGCACGAACGCTTCGTCGGCGACCAGTTCCTCGCAGAACAGGCGGGCTTCCTCGCGAGCGGACTCGGTTGCGAACCGCCGCAGCAGGATCAGGAGCGGCTCGGCTGCCTTGCGGTCGGTCTCGCAATGGGTCAGCACACGTTCGACCATGCGGCGGCGCAGCCTCGCGGCGCCGCTGATCGTGTCGACAAAGCCGGTCTCACGGCTGACCTCGAGCGCGATACGGAAGGCGCCGAACGTGGATTCGGGAAGGCCAGCGCGGATCAGGAGCGCCTGCAGGCTGGCGCCGCCGCGGTCGTGCAGCAGCGCGGTGACGCGGGCCAGCGGCAGGTCGGCCAATTCGGCAAGCGCCGCATCGAACAGTTCGAGATTGCCCGACAACAATGCGCGCAGGATCAGGCCTGCGGTCAGTTGCCCGGTGGCGCGCAGATGCCGCACCAGGCCCAGCATGTCATCGCCGCGCGAACGGGCCGCGATGTTCACCGCCGAGCGCTCGCGCGCTTCGTTCGCCAGCCGCCCTGCCCGATCGGCACTCAGCCAGTTCCGCGCGACGACGAATTGCGCCAGCGTCTCGGAGAGTTTCGCGACCAGCGCCGCGCGCGTTGCGGCCGGCAGGCCTTCCAGCACCAGCATCGATTCCCTGATGGCGGCGAGATGGCCGTGACGTTCGACGATACGATCCCAGGAGAACGGCGCGAGCTCCGCGTAGGCATTCTCGATCAGTTCGAGCGCCGCGGCGGCTGAACCTACTTCGGCAATCGCGGCGGAAACCGATGGCGGCAGGTTGATGCGGCGGGCGATGGCGCATTGCATATCGCTGTTGCCGGTGGCGACGATGTCGACGAGGTCGGCGTCGATCAGAAGCGGCGAATGTTCGAGCACGGGAAGCGCGATCGAGGGCTGGTCGAGCGAGAGCGCCTGCACGATCGCGGCCGGCGCATCCGAGCTGCGCGCGAAGACTTCCGACATCGCCTGGCGCACCAGCGGCGACGGATCATCGAGCAGCATCAGCAGCGCGCCTTCGGCGGCGCTGCGATCGTCCTCGCTGAGATCTGAAATCAACCAGGCCCGCGCCAACGCCCGCGTTGCCTCTGCCCGCTCGCCTGCCGGAGCGGTACGAATCCAACTGATGAACTGCCGAACGATCATGGTCCTGGCTACGCAACCTGAGACGACACCGTGACGCGATGCCACTGTCAGAAAAAATAAACCATGACGCTTAACAAAGGGTTCACCATAAACGGCTGGTTTTATTGACGTTTTGTTAAGGGTACGACGAAGGTTGCGATGTCTCGTTCCCCGGATGCTGCGCAACGCGCAGTGTTGCGCTGCTGATCCAGGACCCATCCGAGCTCGCCCACCGCGATGGGTCCCGGTTCTGCGACGCATCGCTGCGCGCTGCATCGCGCCCGGGACGCGGGTCGGTGATCAACTACTGAACGTGCCGTTGCGGTCGCTGAAGAGGTCGAGTCTTCCGGGCGCGCGGACTTCGGGCTTGTGTCCCGACAATACGGCGCTCGCGGAGGCAACTGACGCCGGCGACGAATTGCTGCCCCACAACTCCTGTACCGCCGGCGAAATCGGCTCGGTGCGTTCGCCGGCCTGGAACAGCGAGCGGAAGATCGGCTCCGTTGGCGCCGAGGCGGTCTGCGCCGTTGCCGCCACCGGCGACACCGCGCGGGAATCCGGGAAGCTCGAGAGATAGGCGGCGTTGTCGATCGCGGTTGCCACCGGCGCGGCGCTTGCGACCGTGATGCGCCGTGGCAGATCGCCGCCGGCCGCCGCCATCGCCGTGCGCGTCACCGGCGAACTCGCGGCAGCCGCATAGCGCGTGCTCAGCACGGAATAGACCTGCGAGACGCTGCGCGGCTGCCCCGAGCGGTCGTAGAAGATCGATTGATTGGCTGCGGCTGCCGCCGGAAACATTTGCGCCGCGGACGTGTTCGGATTGTCCTCGGCGTTCTGGATCAGCTTGCCGGCGCCGCCGACGCCCATGAAATGCGCCATGTAGAGTTCGGCGTCGGTCGGGCGGCGGCCGATCTTGCCGGTCAGCTTGAAACTGTTGGATTGCGTCAGCACCGCCGCCATCGACGAGGCGGCATCCGGATCGTCGCGCAGCCGCATGATCGCGGCGCGTGCGGCGGGATCGTCGACCGAATAGCTGCCTGAAGGATTTCTGGTGATGGCGTCGGCATATTTGCCGTAGCCGAGATGGGCCCCCGCCTCTTTCACCGTGCCGAGCCAGGTCTGGTCGATGAACTGAAACAGCCCGCGCGCCGACGAGGTGGTCGCCGCGGCCTTCGGGTTGAAATTGGATTCCATCTTCGCGGTGGCGAGCAGATATTCGAAGCTGGCGCCGGTGGTGGATGCGGCCTGCTTGATCGAGCCCGCGATCCTGGCTCGCGCCGGATCGACACCTGCCGCAGCCGTGGCGCTGAATGTGTCGACCGACATGTGTTGGAGCCCCGCTCCTCGCGAACCGTGCGGCCTGCGTGCGCTGGCAATCAGCGCCTACTATGCCTACTATAAAGGCAAGACTGCCGCATTTATGGTTAACGGCGGGTTAAGCCTCCGCGTCCCGGCCGCGGTGCGGGGTCTCTTTGACGGTGCACAGAGCCGGAACCCATGGCGGCTGTGGACCCCGGACCAGCAGCGCACCACTTCGCACACCTCACGTTTGCTTGGAATAGACCTCGGCCGGATCGAATTGCCGGTCGGCATCGATGAACGACAACCGCGTGCCGCCGTCGGCCGCGTCGATCATGCGGTAGAAGCACGAATGCCGGCCGGTGTGGCACGCAGCCCCCTGCTGCTCGACCCGAATCCAGACGGCGTCCTGGTCGCAGTCCATCCGCATCTCGACCACGCGCTGGGTCTGACCTGAAGTCTCACCCTTTCGCCACAACGCATTGCGCGAACGGCTGAAATACCAGACGTCACCGCTGGCGATCGTCTTGCGCAGCGCTTCCTCGTTCATATGCGCGACCATCAGCACGTCGCCGGTCACAGCGTCGGTCGCCACGCACGTCAAAAGGCCGGATGCGTCGAATTTGGGCTGGAAAGCCAGCCCCTCCTCGCGCTCTTTGGTGTCGGCTGATGTGGACACGGGAGTCCTCGCTAAGAGTTCGGCGAGGTTACCGGTTCGGTCCTCGCACCAGGGACAGGAAACGCTGCTGCTCCGCCGGGTTGTCGCGGAACATGCCGGTGAAGCGGCTGGTGAAGGTCATCGCGCCATGCTTGGCGACGCCGCGTACCGACATGCACGTATGCTCCGCCTCGATCAGCACGGCAACGCCGCGGGGTTTTAATACCTCGTCGATCGCGGCCGCGAT
This sequence comes from Bradyrhizobium icense, assembly GCF_001693385.1. Classification (NCBI taxonomy): domain Bacteria; kingdom Pseudomonadati; phylum Pseudomonadota; class Alphaproteobacteria; order Hyphomicrobiales; family Nitrobacteraceae; genus Bradyrhizobium; species Bradyrhizobium icense. Next base: position 3,495,207 of record NZ_CP016428.1, on the reverse strand, counting down.
CTGGGCGGTCAGGTGCTCCTGGGTCTGCAGGCGGCGGGCGAAGATATCGGTCAGCCGCGCCAGCTTCGACAATCCGACCACCCGCTCCACCGGCGTATAGGCGATGTGCGCCTTGCCGTAGAACGGCATCATGTGATGCTCGCATTGCGAGGTGAATTCGATGTCGCGGACCAGGACGAAATCGTCATAGCCGGCGGTTTCGCCGAAGGTACGGTCCAGCACCTCGGCCGGGCACTGGTGATAACCCTGGTAGAGTTCGTCGAAGGCCTCGACCACGCGGCGGGGCGTATCCAGCAAACCCTCGCGATCGGGGTTTTCACCGATATAGCTGAGCAGCGTGTGCACGGCGTGCTCGGCCTCGGCGCGCGACGGGCGCGGCAGGTCGGCGCGGACGGCAGCAGCCAGGAACTCGGCCGGATCGAGCTCGGCGGGACGGGTTTCCGGCGCCACATCCGGCGATTTCACTTCGGAAGGCTTCAAGTCGGAAGGTGAAGGCTTGCCTGGGCGGAGGGATTTAATCAATGCGTCCATGTCTTCTCCGTTCGACCGGCCCGCGAAGACCGGAGTGTCACCGGGCAGACGGGGCGGTTTTGCGCCGGGCGCCTGAGTCCCATCCACAACACGCGGACGGCCGAACTGGTTTCCATGTCTGGTCCCTGCCCGTCCGCCTACGGCAACGGCCGGGCTGTTTTTCCGCCGTTGCTGTCCATATATAGGACGATGAAACCCAGCCGCCAAGGGCGCTCCGATCGCCGCCCGGGACACCGATTCTCATGCTGAATGACATCTACAACAAGCGGATCATTGAATTAGCGGGCAATATCCCCCGCCTCGGCCGCCTCCCCGACCCCCACGCCAGTGCCACCGCCCACTCCAAACTGTGCGGCTCGACCGTTAAGGTCGACCTCAGGATGGACGGTCCCGTGGTCAGCGACTTCGCCCATGACGTGAAGGCCTGCGCGCTCGGACAGGCCTCCTCCTCGATCATGGCAAGCCATGTGGTCGGCTCGACGGCCAGCGAGTTACGAGAATTGCGAGAAACCGTGCGCAAGATGTTGAAGGAAAACGGCAGTCCCCCGCAGGGCAAATGGGCCGATATCGCCCTGCTCGAGCCGGTGCGCGACTACAAGGCCCGCCACGCCTCGACCATGCTGACGTTCGACGCCGTGGTGGATGCCATCGGGCAGATCGAAGCCAGGGCCAAGCAGCCGGCGCAGGCGTGAGCCCAGCATACCCGCCTTCGTACCCCGCGAATGCGGCGTATCCAGTACGCCGGGAATTCTCGATTTAATCAGCACCGTCACGGCGTACGGGTCATCCGCTTTCGCGGATGATGACACCGTCTGTCGGGATGCAGCCTATTTTTGTTGCGGCTGAGCCGGCTGCGCCGGCGCGGTCGCCGAGCTGCCGGTCGGAACCGCGGCTTCGGCAGTCCTGGTCGATTTGCCCGGCTGCGGCGCGTCGCTCTCCGTCGCGGAGCTGACGAAGCGATCCTGCGGCTTGGAAGGTTTCGCCTCGGCCATGGGCACCAACGCATTGTCCTGCGGGAACACATCGGCGACCGCATCGGTCGTGACGAGATTGGCCAGGCGCAATTCCGCGCGCGACAATTCGTGCAGATCTTCCCACGGCGGCACGCTGAGCGCGAGCGACAGCAGGTCGCCGGTGCCGCCCATGTCGAAGGTGAATTTCGTGAGGCGGCCGATGTCGCGTTGCACGATCATCAGGTCCTGCGCGCTGTAGCTCGCGGCCTTCGCGTCGTCGGCGCGATCGCCCATCCAGATCTGGTGCACGCGGACATGCGCGGCGGGCGGCACGTAGCGCGTCTTGCCCGACAGCAGCAGGAACACGCACATCGACTCGCAATAGGCTTCCGGCGCCACGCTCGGGCGTTCGCCTTGCGCGGTCTTCGTGCGCACGGTGGTGCCAACGGTCGTCAGCGCGCCGAGACTGCGGAACCGCCGGCCAAGCACGATTGAATCGTTGACCGAGCCGCCGCTGGAATCCAGCACGATGGTCGCGCCGGCGAGCTGGCGGCCCTTGGCGAATTCGTCGAACTCGCGCGGACTATCCGCCGTAACGATGCCGACGGCCGACACCCAGCCCCTGCAATCGGGCTGGCATGCATTCCACTTGAAATGCATCGGCTGCTTGCGTGCTTCGAGGGTTCCGCCGGCGTGTGCCGAATTACCCAGCGTCGTGATCGCACTGGGCAATGCGAAACAAAGGCCGGTGGCAGCGAGAAGCGCCCAACCGCGAAATTTCAACGACGTCACAAATCTCAATTTGGATCCTTCCCCCAAGCCCCGTCTACGACTGGCGGCAATGGCCCCACTTTAGCGCGAGATGATTCTGTCATCGATCCGTATGAAAACGGTAACTGTGCTGACGTGTGTCGTCCATAATACCTTGGCTTGTTGCGTCAGTTTGCAGTGCGATAATTGCGAACTGTGGCTAAATATCTGCACGAATTGAGTTCCTTGCTTGGGAACTCCCGCAAAACTACGTACATAGTTCTGCATGGCGCCCGCAGATCGTTCAACGTCACAGCGAAAACAATGCACGGATTGTGCCAGCATGGTCTGTCGTCTGCCGCGAAATGCGGGACGCGCGCTGATCTGGATCTATCGGCACTCGCTGTCGCTGCTGGTCGGCTACAACTGCCGGCATCTGCCGACATGTTCGGTGTATGGCGACGAAGCGATCGAGCGCTTCGGCCTATGGGGCGGCGGCTGGATGACATTGGCGCGGCTGTTGCGCTGCCACCCGTGGGGCACCTCCGGCATCGACAACGTGCCGTTCACGACGCCACCGGGCGCACGATGGTATCTGCCATGGCGCTACGGACGCTGGCGCGGCGTCAACGCCCCGTGAATGCGACGCTTGTGGCAAGCCTGGATTCCGCCGCTCAGCGCCAGAAGAAAAATCCGCCCCGCGGCTGCGGCCAAAAATCCGGCTGTGGTCGCGGCCCGATATCCGCCGGCGGCCGCGGCCTGCGCGGACGCGGCGGTGGCGGCGACGCCTCCGCCGACGCCGTGGCGTCGATAGCGGGCGATCCATCGCCAGGCAATCTCACCGCCAGCAGCACATTCGTTTCAGGCGTGCGCCAGCGATAGCCGATGCCGAAATCGATCGGCTGCGCGCGCCGGAAGAGTGCCGCATATGATTCCTGATAGCGTCCCGGGAACTCATCGATCGGCCCGAGGTAGCGGCCGAACGGGAACAAGCGCCATTTCCGCGTGCTGTAGTAGCCAAGCGGTATTCCGGAATCGTCCTGGATGATGGTGGCGCTGTTGTTGAGCAGGAAGTTGCGCACCGTAGTAAAGTTGCCGGAATGCAGGAGATAGGACGCGCTCTTGATCAGGCTGTTGCCGGGCGCGAGCGTCTCACAGAATTTCAGGAAGCCGCTCGCCTTCACGCCGGAGTTGGAGAGATCGGTCGAGAAGTAATACAGCGTCTTTTCCTGACCATCGCTGCCTGTGAAGATGATGCGCACGCCCCGCACGGCGTTCGGCCCAGGATTTTCGCCCGCGAAATACGCCGCGCCCCTGTCGTCCAGCGAGATCGGACTGGCGCTGTTCACGGTCATGCCCGAGCGCGCCAGAAACACATAGAGGATCGGCAAGGTGCCGCTGATCTGGCCCGCCTGCAGATCGGTCTTCATGTCCTTGGTGATGAAGAAGCTGAAGCTTAGGATCGAACTGAGCGAGCGTTCGACATTGTAGAGCGCGGATGCAACGCCGCCGCGCGACAAACGCGTCAGGTCGGGCACCGAGCCGACCGGCTCGAGCGCGCTCAGCACGTAGGTCGACGCCCTGGAATAAAAAGCGTTCGCATAGAGAAAGTCCGGACCTGAGAACATGTAGAACATGGTCGGCTTAGGTGCCGCCAGATTGGTATCGGCCCAGGCGCGGATCCGCGACAATTGGCGCTGCTCGAGCTGGCCGAACGCGGTGTCGAAGAATTTGGCGTGCCGTTGCCAGGCCGGATCCTTGGTGAGCGGCGCCAGCGGCGAGTCCGCCGACGGCATCATGCCTGCGAGAAATTTCGCAGTGTCGTCCGCCGTCGCGGTTTGGGCACGGACGGCAGCCACGGCCGCCAGCAGCATGACAGTAGCAAGCGTCGCCGTTCTCAGACAGTGCAGCATGCTCATTCCCGACCCGTTGCGGCCACGGGAACTTGATCTACCCGCTTGCGGAAGACGGCATAAATCAAGAGACCTGAAAACATGATCAGAAGACCGAGGAACGAGCGCAGCGGCTGTTCCTTCAAAAGATAGTACATCATGAAGCCGGTCACGAGCAGGAAAACCACCGGAGTTATTGGGTACCCCCAAGCGCGGTAAGGTCGCGGCAGGTCCGGATGGGTGATGCGCAGCTTGATGACGCCGAGCACGGTAAAGAACGAACAGAACAACAAGGAGAACTGGATGAACTCAAGCACCGCCTCGAAGCTGCGCGTAAACAGCATCAGGCTCGCAACCGTGAGCTGAAACAGAATGGCGTAAGCCGGTGCGCCGCCGGTCGACCTGCGGGCGAACGGGCGCAGCACCGGAATGTCCTCGCCCATCGTCATCATGACGCGCGGCCCGATCCACATCATCGCGCTGATCGAGGAGATCAACCCGAAGCAGATCATCGCGCCGACGATGCGGCCGCCGAGCTCGCCGAAGATGTAGCTGCCGGAAATGCGGGCGACGTCGAGCTGGCCTGCGAGCTTGTCGATCGGCGCTGTGTACAGGAACACGGCATTGAGCGCGACATACAGCACCAGCACGATCAGCGTACCGATCAGCATCGCCCGCGGCACATTGCGCTCCGGCAACCTCACCTCGCCGATGATGTAGGTTGCCGCGTTCCAGCCCGAGAACGAATACATCACGAATACGAGGCTGATCGCAAACGGCGCGCTGACGATATGGGTGAAGTCGGAAGCCGATGGCGCAAACGACACCGGCTGCGCGGAGCCGATCACGAAGCCGCTGGCCAGAAAGGCCATGATCAGCACCACCTTCAGGATGGTGGAGATTAGTTGAAAGGTCGAGGAGTGCCGCACCCCGGTGAGTTGCACCAGCGACACCAGCCAGACAACGCCGATGGCGAGCGCCATCGGCGGCGCATTAGGCAGCACCGACTTGCCGTACTCGCCAAAGGCCATGGCCGCCAGCGCGACCGGTGCCGCGAAGCCGACGGTTGCCGATACCCAGCCCGCCACAAAACCGAAGGCCGGGTGATAGGCCCGGCCGAGGAAGTTGTACTCACCGCTCGAGCGCGGAAACATCGCGCCGAGTTCGCCATAGGAAAACACCCCGCACAGCGCGACGATGCCACCCACGGTCCACAACAACAGGATCGAGAAGCCGGAGGGAATGTCCTTGACCTGAAAGCCGAGGCTGGTGAAGACGCCGACGCCGACCATGTCGGCAACGACAATGGCAACCGCCACCAGGACCGAAACGGTGGAGCCGCTGCCGGCGCGTGCGCCAGGCCGAGCCGGGCTTCCCGTTTCTGATGCCGCCATATCCGGACCGTACCTTCAGCGTCCCCAGCCAGGAGCTGCATCGTGCAGGCTCGCGCCCCTCAATTCAAGCAATGTTAACAATGGTTTAAAGCGGGACACAAAATAGGTCGTATAGTACCGGCCAACCGCCGCCGTGCGCCCCCGGATTGCGAAAACATCGTGACGGTCCCACAATCGCGACACGATTGGGTGGTCTGCTCAGGCTTCCGGACGTGGGGAGTTTTTCCGGACGCTTAATGTCGCCTAAGCGCGTGCGAGCTTACGCCGGTTGACGGTGGATCTTGGGGCATTGGGGTGGATGGCCGGAGCTAATCCGAAATTCCAGACAGTGGATCGCGCCGACCGGGCCATGTGCCCGGCCGTGCTGCGCCGCGCCTTGCCCCTTCGACGGCGCTGGGTTGCGATGGCTGTGCTGTTCGTGCCGCTGTCCTTTGTCCTGGTCCAGTGCGGCATGGCGCCGAATGCCGAAATGCTCGCGGCGAACACGGAAGGCGCAAAGTCGCGGGCCGCGAAATCCCTGGCTTCGAACGATACGTTCGACGACCGTTTCCCAACACCACAGTTCGCCGACCGTTTCCCAACCGCCAGTGAAAGCCTGCCGCAGATCCAGCACCAGGTCGCGCTGGCGCCGCAGCCGCGTGCGGTGCGGACCGAGCCGGTCAGAGTCGCCTCGCTAACGCCAACGCTGACACTTCCCCGCAACGAACGTGGAGAGCTGACCACGCTGGTCAGCATGAAGTCCTCGGCCTTCCCCTATTTCGGCACCAATCCGCGCTCCGAGGAGCCGTTCCTCAACATCGCCAAGGGCGACCGCAAGGGCCATCGCAGCTACAGCGGCAAGGTCTACTGGCAGGACGAGACCTACAACGACAGCCGCGTGCTGGTGCATGTCCCCGAGACATTCGATGTCAGGAAGCCGGGCGTGATCGTGGTGTTCTTCCACGGCAACGGCGCGACGCTGGAACGCGACGTCCGCGACCGGCAACTGGTGCCGCAGCAGATCTCCGATTCAGGCGTCAACGCCGTGCTGCTGGCGCCGCAGATGGCGGTCAACGCCGCCGACTCCTCGGCCGGCAAGTTCTGGCAGCCCGGTGGCTTCAAGCGCTTCATCGATGAATCGGCCGGCCACCTCGCGCGCCTCTACGGCGATCCGAAATCGGCACAGGCGTTCGCCAACATGCCGATCGTGATCGTCGGCTATAGCGGCGGCTTCCTGCCGACGGCGTGGAGCCTGGAGGTCGGCGGCCTTCCCAACCGGGTCCGCGGTGTGTTCCTGCTCGACGCCGTCTACGGCGAACTCGACAAGTTCGCGTCGTGGATCGAGAAAAACCGGACCGGCTTCTTCGTCTCTTCGTATACCCGCTACACCAAGCGGCACGACCTGGAGCTGATGCAGATGCTCCGCGACAGGGGCATCGCCGTCACCGAGAGCATGGACGGGCCATTGAAGCCCGGCAGCGTCGTGTTCGTGCAGACGCCTGATGGCGTCACCCATCGCGATTACGTGACGCAGGCCTGGACCGAACATCCGGTCAAGGACGTGCTGGTCAAGATGGCCGCAACGCCGGCTTTGACCCGGATCGCCGGTGCGCCCTACGCAAACCGGTAAGCGGCCTCGTCACCGCGATTAGACCTTGCTGGGTTTGGTCAGGATCACCGTCGTCAGTGCGAGCGCGACGAAGGCCGCTCCGACGTAGCCATTGGCGAAAAGGAGATCGCGCGCGTACAGGAAACCGCCGATGGCCGAACCAATGGCCTGTCCGACATAGAGCACGGATGTGTTGAGCGACACCGATGCGGACGCCAGCGCCGGCGCGGCGCCGACCAACCTCACCTGCTGCATCGAATTGGTGGAAGCAAATCCAATACCCCAGATCGCGACCGAGACAGCCATCAGCGGATAGATGCCGGCGCTGAGCGCCCATCCGCCCACACCAGCCAGCAACACCGACGTGAACAGCATCGAAGTCTTCCAGGCGCCCCAGGAATCGACGATGCGGGTTCCGATCGCGGTGCCGATAACGCCGCAGATACCGTAGCAGGCAAATACCAGGGCGATCGGGTCCGGGCCTGCGCCCGTCAACCGCGCCAGCAACGGGCCCATGTAGGTGAATATCACGAACTGGCCAGACATCTGCGCGGTCGTGATCAACAGCAACAGCAGGATCATCCGGTTGCGGCCGATGGCTGCCCAGGTCTTGAGGTCGACCGGCGCACCCATCAGCCCGCGGGGCAGGCGCCACGCCAGCAGCAGGAAACTCAGGCAGCTCATTGCACCGATGGCGCCATAGACCGCCTGCCAGCCATAGCGGCTGGCGATGAAGGTGATCGCCGGCAGGCCGACGGCCGCCGCCAGCGACCAGCCGAGAAAGATATAGGCGATCGTGCTGCCGCGTCTTTCTTCAGGCACGATCAGTGCGGCCGTTCCCGCCGCCTGCGGCGTGTAGAGCGCGCCGATTGCCAGCATCAGCAGGCGAATGACGAGCAGGCTCGCGTAGTCAGGCGCAAAGGCGGAAGCAATGTTGCAGAGCGCCAGCACGGCGAGTGTAGCCGTCAGCAGAGTGCGCCGCTCGATCCTGGAAGTCAGCCACGCCGTAACCGGCGAACCGACGCACAGCATGATCGCGCCGAAGGTGATCAACAGCCCCGCGGTACGGATAGAGACGTCAAGACCGGCCGACAGTTCGACCAGCATACCTGCCGGCACCAGCACCGAGCAGCCGGTGACAACGTTGCCGAGCATCAGCGCAGTCGGCACAAAGCGGCGCTCGGCGTGGACGGGCATCGGCGCATGTTTCATGCAGATGCATCTAGACTGTGAGCCGCGCCAAGATAAAGGACGCGATAGCGGATTATTAGTCATCGCTGTCATGAGCTTTATTGATTTGACGGCGGCTGATGCCGAGCGGCTCTCCGCCGGTCGCCGTGACGGAGATCAAGTATTCTTTCCCGGACCATGGGGCCAGATGTTGCCCCGTGGCCGCTGTCATCACGGCCTATTTTAGCGATATTGCCCGATTGCAGGAGCCGAATCCCCTGCTATACCGCTGCTTTCCCGCTTACCTGCGCTCGTTCGCAGGAGTGAGCTTTTAGGAGACGCCAATGCCTGACAGCAATGCACCCGCATCGGGGTTCCAATTTGGCCTTGCGAATTTGAAACCGGCCGAACCCGTGCAAAAAATCACCCTCACCTTCCCCGACGGCGCGAAACGCGAATTCGCCAAGGACATCACCGGGCTCGACGTCGCCAAGGGCATCTCGCCCTCGCTCGCCAAGCGCACGGTCGCGATGGCGCTGGACGGCGTGGTCGCCGATCTCAACGATCCGATTTCTTGCGATGCGAAGATCGAGCTCATCAACCGCGAGGACTCGCGCGCACTGGAGTTGATCCGGCACGACTGCGCGCACGTGCTGGCGGAAGCCGTGCAGTCGCTGTGGCCGGGCACGCAGGTCACGATCGGCCCGGTGATCGAGAACGGATTCTACTACGACTTCTTCCGCAACGAGCCGTTCACGCCGGAAGATTTCGCCGCAATCGAAAAGCGGATGCGCGAGATCATCGCGCGCGACAAACCCTTCACCAAGGAAATCTGGGATCGCGAGAAGACCAAGCAGGTGTTCCGCGACAAGGGCGAGGCCTTCAAGGTCGAGCTGGTCGACACGATTCCCGGCGACGAGCCGATCAAGATCTATTTCCAGGGCGACTGGTTCGACCTGTGCCGCGGCCCGCACATGAGTTCGACCGGCAAGATCGGCAACGCCTTCAAGCTGATGAAGGTGGCGGGCGCCTATTGGCGCGGCGATGCCAACAATCCGATGCTGACGCGCATTTACGGCACGGCGTTCGCCAGGCAGGAAGAGCTCGACGCCTACCTGAAGCAGATCGAGGAAGCCGAGAAGCGCGACCATCGCAAGCTCGGCCGCGAGCTCGATCTCTTCCACTTCCAGGAAGAAGGCCCCGGCGTGGTGTTCTGGCACCCGAAGGGCTGGACGATTTTCCAGGCGCTGATTGCCTATATGCGCCGCCGCCTGACCGGCGACTATGACGAGGTCAACGCCCCGCAGATCCTCGACAAGGTGCTGTGGGAGACATCCGGCCACTGGGACTGGTACCGCGAGAACATGTTCGCGGCGCAGTCCGCCGGCGACGAGGCCGAGGATAAGCGCTGGTTTGCGCTGAAGCCGATGAACTGCCCCGGCCATGTCCAGATCTTCAAGCACGGCCTGAAGAGCTACCGCGACCTGCCCCTGCGCCTGGCCGAGTTCGGCGTGGTGCATCGCTACGAGGCATCCGGCGCCATGCACGGGCTGATGCGCGTGCGCGGCTTCACCCAGGACGATGCGCATGTGTTCTGCACCGAAGCGCAGCTCGCCGAGGAGTGCCTGAAGATCAACGATCTCATCCTGTCGACCTACGCCGATTTCGGCTTTGAGGGCGAGCTCACGGTCAAGCTCTCGACCCGGCCGGACAAGCGCGTCGGCACCGATGAGATGTGGGATCATGCCGAGCGCGTGATGGCGACCGTGTTGGCCGAAATCCAGGCCAGCGGCAGCAACCGTATCAAAACTGAGATCAACCCGGGCGAAGGCGCGTTCTACGGGCCGAAGTTCGAGTATGTGCTGCGCGACGCCATCGGCCGCGATTGGCAATGCGGCACCACGCAGGTCGACTTCAACCTGCCCGAGCGCTTTGGCGCATTCTATATCGATGCCGACGGCTCCAAGAAAGTGCCGGTGATGGTGCACCGCGCGATCTGCGGCTCGATGGAGCGCTTCATCGGCATCCTGATCGAGCACTTTGCCGGCAATTTTCCGCTCTGGCTGGCGCCGATCCAGGTCGTGGTCACGACCATCACCTCCGAAGGCGACGAGTACGCCAAGGTGGTCGCGGCCGCGGCGCGGCGCGCAGGCCTGCGCGTCGAGATCGACCTGCGCAACGAAAAGATCAATTACAAGGTCCGCGAGCACTCGCTGGCGAAAATCCCGGCCCTGCTCGTCGTCGGCAAGAAGGAAGCCGAGACCCATTCGGTCTCGATCCGCCGGCTCGGCAGCGACGGGCAGAAGGTGATGCCGACCGACGAGGCGCTGGCCGCCCTCGTCGAGGAGGCGACACCGCCGGATGTGAGGCGGGCGCGGGCGGCGGCCTAATCATAATAGGTCTAAACCAGCTTACGCTGGACGGGCTGTGCCACTATCTCTGGCACAGCCATTTCCGACGAAAGAGACCCTTGTGCCCGACGCCATCGAACTCCTGAAAATCCGCCGCTCGATCAAACCCCGGGAGATGAGCGGCCCTGGCCCGACCGCCAGCGAACTCGACACCATCCTGACCATCGGCGCGCGGGTGCCCGATCACGGCAAGCTCACGCCATGGCGCTTCATCGTGTTCGAGGGCGAAGCCCGCGCCCGGGCCGGCGATATCATTGCGCAGGTGTTTGCGACGAAGAACCCGTCCGCGCCGGCCGCCGATATCGAGGTGGAGAAGCGCCGGCTGATGGACGCGCCGCTGGTGATCGCGGTGGTGAGCTTTGCCAAGCCGCACCCCAAGGTGCCGGCGTGGGAGCAGGAACTATCCGCCGGAGCGAGCGCCATGAACATCGTCACCGCTGCGGCCGCGCTTGGTTATGGCGCCTGCTGGTTAACCGGCTGGTACGCGTTCGACCGCGACGTGCTCGACGGGCTGGGATTGAAACCGGACGAAAGACTTGCCGGCTTCATCCATATCGGCACGGCGGCGAAGCCGGCCGAAGACCGCCCTCGCCCGGCGTTGTCGGATATCGTGACGCGGTTCTGAAGCCGACACGCCGCGGTGACGACGGGCCCTCTCATGCCCCGAACGCAAGCGGCGGGAGCCGGGGCAAATTCTACTTTGTATGGGGTTGTTTTGCGATTTTTTGTCCGGACGGCCCTGCGATGTACCGCCAACCCATCCCGCGGCCCGCTTTAGCGCGCCACGACCTCGACCTCGCCGTCGACGCCGTTGACGACGTTGAAGGGGCGCTCGAACACCTTGCCTTCATTCTTGGCGATCGCCCGGTATTCGCCTTCGGACAGCACCACGCGCGGAAACGCGCCGATCGATTCCTTGATGACGTCGCCGCCCGGCGTGATCACCGACCATGCGGTGTTGGCGAGCGCCTCGCCGCCCCTGTCGCTGACGAGTTTCAGCGTAATCACCGCCGCGCGGTGGGAGACGGTCACGTCCGTCAGCTTGCCGGCCTGGACGCGGATGTCGGAGCGCACCACCGAATTGGCATCGCCATAGTTGGAGATGATGTAGTAGGTGCCCTCCGGCAGTAGCGCGACGTCGCCTGCGGCGACGTTCGGAAGCAGCGGGCCGCGTTCGGAGCCTTCGAACTGGCTGCCCTTGTAGATCGCGAACGAGATCTGGTTCGGGGGAATCTTGCTGGTGCCGACGCGGCCTTCGATGCGCAGCCCGCCAGCCGGAAGCACGAAAGCCACGCGGTCCGTCTCGGCTTTCAGACTCACCGCCCGCACCGCGCTGACCAGGCCGAGAGCCACGTGGACGACGTAATTGCCGGGCGGCAGCACGATGTTCGGAGTCGCGCCGCGCTCCTCGCGGATCAGCTTGAACGTGCCGGTATCGTCGGGCTTGTCGGCGAATACCCGCCACACCAGGCCGCCGTTGATGACAGGCAGATCCTTGCCGTAGCGCGCCGTCAGCGACAGCACCGCCTGACCTGCGGTCGCGGCGCCGGGCGGCGGCACCACCGGCGGCACCGTGACAAGCGACGGCTGAACGATCGGCGGCTGGGTCATCGGTGCGGGAAGCGGCGGGATCGTTCCCGTACCCGACGGCGGCGCCAGATTCATGGCGGGCCCGGTCTGGACGTCTGGAACTGCTGCGGGCGGTACTGGCGGCGGGCGGTCCGAGAACAACTGGGCCGAGACCGGGGCCGGAAGCAGCGAAACCAGCGCCAACGCAAGTGCCAGCGCCGGGAAAGGCCATCCGCCCCTCCGGTGTCCAACGATACCGTTACCGCCCGAAATCATCGCCATGCTTTTCACCGAAAACGCGGCAAATTCAAGCCTTCGTGGCCGAAGTTTGGCCGGCGGCGCTAGCGGAACCCACACCGGCACCCAATGTTAATGCTGCGGGTCGTGGTCCAGTCACATTCCCCCCCTAGGCCGGCATTCGCCGGGCATAAACCATGCATCCGGATTGGAATGGACAATTCTGGCGCGGCCGCGCCGCGGCGAATATCGTTGCAGCCGCAGGAGAGTTTGCGTGTTGGATAGCTGGATGGGCCGCGGCCAAAAAAGCTCCGATGCCCAAGACAAGGTAGGGCTCGGCAGTATCCGCCGGCCGGTGATCGGGCTGGCGCTTGGTGGCGGCGCCGCACGCGGCTTTGCCCATATCGGCATCGTCCGGACCCTGGTGGCTCATGGAATCATGCCCAACGTCGTGGTGGGAACGTCGATCGGCGCCGTGGTCGGCGGCGCCTATGCTGCCGGACATCTCGATACGCTGGAAGAATGGGCGCGCAGCCTGCAGCCGCGGACAGTCCTCTCCTATCTCGACATCCGCCTGAACGGCTCGGGCCTGATCGGCGGCGCCAAGCTGGCAGCCCAACTGGAGGCGGCGCTCGGCCAGAGCCTGATCGAGGATCTGCCGGTGAAATTCGCCACCGTCGCGACCGAAGTGCGCACTGGCCACGAGATCTGGCTGACCCATGGCCCGATGGTGGACGCGATGCGCGCCTCCTACGCACTGCCGGGAATATTTTCGCCTATATTGGTCGGCGACCGCTGGCTGGTCGACGGCGCCCTGGTCAATCCGGTGCCGGTGTCGGCGGCGCGCGCGCTCGGGGCGGAAATCGTGATCGCTGCCAATCTCTCCAGCGATGTCTTCGCGCACTCAACGACGATCTATTCCCACGGCGCCACGCCAGGCGTTTCGGTCACGGTGATGCCGGAAGCGCTGCCCGAACCCGAGCCGCGCAAACGCGGCATCGGAAAATTCTTCTCCGCCGAGCGCACCATGAAGCGCGAATTCTTCGGCGGCGGCGGGCGGCCGGGTATCTCCTCGGTCATGGTCGATGCCTTCAACATCATGCAGGACCGCATCACCCGCGCTCGTCTTGCCGGCGACCCGCCGGACCTCCTGATCTCGCCCCGCGTCGGCAAGATCGGCTGGTTCGACTTTCATCGCGCCGACGACCTGATCGCCCATGGCGTGAAAGCGGCCGAGCGGGCGATCGAGTCTATCCAGGAGGCGATCCACATCCTCGCGCCGCCGCCGGCAGGCGAAGCCGAGAAGGCGCTCGAAAAGCCTGACAAGGAATAATGGTCAGGCCGTCTTGATGTAGTCGCGCAGCGCTTCCTGCTCGGCCTCGTATTCCTGGACGCGGCGCTTGACGATGTCGCCGATCGAAATCAGGCCGACCACCTTGCCGTCCTCGACCACGGGCAGATGTCTGAACTTGCCAATCGTCATCATTTCCATGATGCCGGCGACGGTGTCGGATTCCCGGCAGCTCACGACCTTGCGCGTCATGACCGCGCTGACGGGCTCCTCACACACTCGGGCTCCGCGCTCCCCCAGCACGCGGACAATGTCGCGCTCGGAAAGAACGCCCTCGAGGCGTCCCTGGTTCATCACCAGCACCGCGCCGATCTTTTTCTCGCCCAGCAGCTTGACCGCAGCCGAAAGCTTGACGTGGGGCTCGACGCTCATGACCTGATGGCCTTTTGTATCGAGAATTGCACGTACCGTCATTGTCGCCTCCTGAATCGGTTCGCGCCCGCAAGGGCCCGACTTGTTCGCGAGTCTTCAATCAACAGTTCCGCGCCGGTTCCGTTTCGCGGGCGCGGTCGGCAAGCAAAGTGGTGATGCACGTGCCTCGGCTTGCAGTTCGCCACGATGATGAATGAAATCGCCCTGACCCGCAAGCGGCGATCAGACACGGCCGGATTCGTCCGGCGATGAAGCATCGGCGGCATGCGGCGTCGCACGCGGCACCGGATCGAACAGCGAAAACAACATCAGGCCGGCGAGAAATCCGCCGATATGCGCCTGCCAGGCAACACTGGCGCCTTCTGCGCCGATCGAAATCGACCCAAGGCCGAAGATGATGTTGACGCCGAACCATACCGCCAGAAATCCGACCACGCGCGGGTTGCGCAACGCCCGCGAAAGCGACAGCGCCGGAACCTTCGCGGCGGCATCCGCATCGCCCCGCCTGAACGAAAGAAAACTTCCCCGCACGAAGGCAAAGCGGATGGCGGCGGCCATGGCGCCGGATACCGAGGCCGAAGCGCCGATCATCGGCGCGATCGCGTGCTCATGGGTGACGAGATGCGCCAGTGCGCCCGCCGCGGCCGTCACCGCCATGAAGACGAAGAACCTGGCAGGACCGAACCGGCGCGCCAGCGCGCTGCCGAACGGCAACAGCCACAGCACGTTGAAGCCGATATGGCTGAGATTGGCATGCAGCAGCGAATAGGTGACGAAGGTCCATACCTTGGCGCCGGCCCCGCCTGGAAAGGTGATGTTGAGCAACGTGGAGTCGTAGCGCTTCGGAATGAAGCCGAAGACGTCGATCGTCCAGTTCTCCAGCTCAACCGGCAGCAGCACCCGCAAATGAATCGCTGCGATCAGCGCGATATAAGCCGTGAGCGCGCCCGGTAGCGTCAAGATCGGCTCGTGCGGGGCGTCCGGCGGCTCGACCGGGGATGAGTAAGACTGGGATTCCAAGGGGTCCAGAACCTTAGCTGGCGGCTTCGAGGCGTATAGGCCCAGATAGGCGGCTTTGCCCGCCCTGTGCAAGTGCACAATCGCAGCTATTCCCGTGTCCCGGACGCGGCGCGCAGTGACGCGACGCAGAGCCGCGTCCGGGACACGATGTCGTTAGCAAAAAAACAAAAAAGAAAAAGGGAGGATGCTGAGAACATCCTCCCTTGTCTTGCTGGCCTTTTCGCGCCCCGGAGCCGGGATCACATCCCCGCCCTTCCCCGCGCGATGACCAAACTGTTTGACGCCACCTGTGTACCAACTGCGCCGGACAGATAAGCCGGCGCCGCCTGATGCGTTCCACATTACGCACGCCGCAGCGCCACCGCCAACCTCATAGTTAATTTAACGTTAACAACGCAAAGCAGCGCCTGAAGCAGCCAAATCGCGGCCCCCGGCATGGACGCTGCACAGCCTGTCCTGCACAACGAACAAGGGAAGGCGTGTTGCGCAAAAGCGGGACAGAGGTGTCCCGCCAAGGCAAGCCGGGGAAAGGTAAGCATGAAACACCCATCGAGCCGCGAGTTCTTCGCTTATTGGGATGCGAAACGCGGCGATGCGCGGGCGCCGGACCGTAGCGAGATCGAACCCGGCGCGGTGCGCGAGTTGCTCGGCGACATCTTCGTGCTGTCCTACGACAACGAGGCCGGTTATCCGTTTCGTGTCGCCGGGACGCGGGTCTGTGCCCTGCTCGGCCACGACCTGAAGGACACGAGTTTCTCGGCGCTGTTCACTCCGGACAGCCGCCGCGAGATCGAGGACATCATCAGCTACGTCGCAGAAGAAATGCTGGCAGCGATTGCCGGCATCGCCGCCACTTCGCAAGATGGTGCGACGGCGCATCTGGAGTTGCTGCTGCTGCCATTCAACCACCGTGCGCATGCGCCGATCAGCCTGACCGGATTGCTGGCGCCGTTCGAAAACGATCTCGGCACGATCAGGGATTTCAAGGTAACGTCGTGGCGCTATTTGCATCGGCCGCAAAAGCTCGTCCCGCGCGCCTTGCGCAAGCTCGCCATCGCGCGTGGCTTCATGGTGTATGAAGGCCTGCGGTAACCACGAACCGACTGGTTTATCGAACGCGAGCACAATGCATGGTGGCGTGACCATGCCCGAAAACAACCCACAGACGCCTTCAAAAAAAGCACGGCCAAGCATTGCCTAAATGCGAGGCGTCAGGCAGGGTCGAACCACGACGTGGAGCCGGGCCACATCAGCTGAATGAGACGCACCGAGAGAAATCTCGGGGGCGCGTATTCGCCGTAACCTCGGAGATCCCAAGTATGCTGTTCAAGAGATTGATGCTTGCCGCCGCAATTGCCACTGCCGCGGTGGCGACGCAGGCCCATGCCGACGCCCTCGATTCGATCATGAAGTCCAAGGTGATCAAGATCGCGGTGCCGCAGGATTTTGCGCCGTTCGGCTCCGCCGGGCTCGATCTCAAGCCGCAGGGCTACGACATCGATATGGCCAACCTGATCGGCAAGGAACTCGGGGTGAAGACCGAAATCATTCCGGTGACCAGCGCCAATCGCATTCCCTATTTGCAGACCAACAAGGCCGACCTCGTGATCTCCAGCCTCGGCAAGAACGAGGAGCGCGAAAAGGTCATCGATTTCTCGATCGCCTATGCACCGTTCTTCTCCGGCGTGTTCGGCACCAAGGCGGTCGCGGTTGCGAGCGCGGCCGATCTCAAGGGCAAGACCATCGGCGCCACCCGCGGCGCGATCGAGGAGCAGGCGCTGACCGCCTCCGCCCCCCCGGATGCGACCGTCAAGCGGTTCGAGGACAACAACGCGACCATTGCAGCCTTCGTCTCCGGCCAGGTCGACCTGATCGCCACCGGCAACACGGTTGCCGCCGCCATCGCGGAAAAGGTCCCTGCCCGCGCCCCGACGCTGAAATTCGTGATCAAGGACAGCCCCTGCTATGTCGGGCTCAACAAGAACGAGCCGGCGCTGCTCGCCAAGGTCAACGAGATCATCACCAAGGCCAAGGCATCGGGCGAGATCGGAAAACTGTCGGAGAAGTGGCTGAAGGCACCGTTACCGCCCGGCTTCTAAGCGCAAGGCGCCGCAGTGTCCTACAAGCTGCAATTCGCAGAACTGCTTCCCTACTGGAACGTGCTGCTGTACGGGCTCGTCTTCACGATCGTGCTGACGATCGTGTCGACGGTCGCCGGCGTCGCGGTCGGCACCGCAGGCGCCGCGGCGCGCACCTTTGGACCCGGCTGGCTCGTCCGCATCGTCGCGGTGTACGTCGAATTGATCCGCAACACGCCGTTCATCGTGCAGTTGTTCTTCATCTTCTTCGGCCTGCCGGCGTTGGGGCTGAAGCTCAGCGAGACCACCGCCGCCTTCCTCGCCATGGTGATCAACCTCGGTGCCTACTCGACCGAGATCATCCGCGCCGGCATCGAGGCGGTTCCGAAGGGCCATCTCGAGGCCGGCCTGAGCCTCGCCATGAGCAAATGGGAGGTGCTGCGCCACGTCGTGCTCAACCAGGCATTTCGAAAAATCTACCCGGCGCTGTCGTCGCAGATCATCATCGTCATGCTGGGATCGGCGGTGGTGTCGCAGATCTCGGCGGAAGACCTCACCTATGCCGCGAACTACATTGCCTCGCGAAACTTCCGTAACTTCGAGGTCTACCTGTTGGTCGCGCTGGCCTACCTCCTGCTGGCGATGCTGACGCGTTCGCTCTTGCGCGCGCTCGGCCGCGTCATCTTCAAGGCGAGGTGATCCATGCTGCAGTTCAGCTTCTGGGACATCCTCTCCAACCTCTTGATCGCCACGCAATGGACCATCGTGCTGTCGCTGATTGCATTCTTCTGCGGCGGCATCGTCGGGCTGGTACTGCTGTTCATGCGCACCTCGCGGATCGCGCCGCTGGAATGGTTCACCAAGATCTACATCGAATTCTTCCAGGGCACGCCGCTCTTGATGCAGTTGTTCCTGTTCTTCTTCGGCATCGCGCTGTTCGGCGTCGAAGTCTCGCCGTGGATGGCCGCGACGCTGGCGCTGACGTTCTGGACCAGCGCGTTCCTGACCGAGATCTGGCGCGGCTGCGTCGAAGCGATCCCGAAGGGCCAATGGGAGGCCTCTTCCAGCCTGGCGCTCAGCTACATCGAGCAGATGCGCTACGTGATCCTGCCGCAGGCTTCGCGCATCGCGGTCGCGCCGACCGTGGGCTTCTCGGTGCAGGTGATCAAGGGCACCGCGCTCGCCTCGATCATCGGCTTCGTCGAGCTGACCAAGGCCGGCACCATGCTCAACAACGCGACCTTCCGGCCGTTCCTGGTCTATTCGCTGGTCGCGCTGATCTATTTCTGCCTGTGCTTCCCGCTGTCCTGGTGGGCGAAGAAAATCGAAGGCCGCCTCAATGTCGCTCGTTAGCATCCGTGACGTCAGGAAGAGTTTTGGTGCAAACGAGGTGCTGAAAGGCGTCTCGCTCGACATCGCCAAGGGCGACGTGGTCGCGATCATCGGCCGCTCCGGCTCGGGTAAGAGCACCCTGCTCCGCTGCATCAACGGCCTGGAGACCTACCAGTCCGGCACCATCGTCGCCGATGGCATCGAGGTCGGCGGCGCTGCTACCAATCTGCGCGAACTGCGCCGTCACGTCGGCATGGTGTTCCAGCAATTCAACCTGTTTCCACATCTGACGGCGGCCGAGAACGTCATGCTGGCGCCCACCGTCGTCAACAAGGTATCGAAGGCGGAAGCCCGCGCCACCGCCGCCGAAATGCTGGCCAAGGTCGGATTGTCGGAAAAGATGGACGCCTATCCGAGCGAACTCTCCGGCGGCCAGCAGCAGCGCGTCGCCATTGCTCGCTCGCTGGCGATGCGGCCGAAGGTGCTGCTGTGCGACGAGATCACGTCCGCCCTCGACCCCGAACTGGTCAACGAGGTGCTGCGCGTGGTCGAGCAATTGGCGCGCGAGGGAATGACGCTGATCCTGGTCACGCATGAAATGCGCTTCGCCCGCGACGTCGGCACCAAGCTCGTCTTCATGCACCATGGCAGGGTGCATGAAGAAGGCGTGCCGAAAGAGGTCTTCGCAGCCCCGCGAACTCCGGAACTGCAGCAGTTCGTCGGCCAGGTCGGCTGAGTTTCGGCCTCAGCGTCCGGTGAACACTGCCGCGCGTTTCTCGAGAAAAGCGTTGCGCCCTTCCATCGCATCGGCACTCCGTCGGATCTCTGCCTGTGTTTCGATCTCGCGCCGGAACTGATCGGCATAGCTGGCATGTTCGCTCTCGTCGATCAGGCGGCGCGTCGCGACCAGCGCGCGCGTCGGGCCGCTGGCAAGCCTACGCGCCAGCTCGAGCGCGCCATCACGAAGCGCCGCATCGTCGAACACTTCGCGGACCAGACCCCACTCTTTCGCGAGATCGGCAGACAGCGGCTCGTTGGTCATCATCAGTTCGAGCGCGCGTTGCCGGCCGACGAGGCGCGGCAACAGCCAGGTCGAGCCGAGATCGGGGACCAGTGCGATGCGGCTGAACACCTGAATGAAGCGCGCCGAACGCGCCGCGACGATCATGTCACCCGACATCGCAAGGCTGAACCCGCCGCCTGCCGCCACGCCATTGACGGCGACGATAACCGGCACGCGGCACTCGCGCATCGCCTTGAACGCCGGCCAGTAATATTTCATCACGCCAGCCGCGATGTCCTCGCCGAGGACCTGCGCGGCTTTAAGATTTTGCCCTGAGCAGAAGCCGCGGCCGCCGCCTGTCAGCACCAGCGCCCGCACCTCGGGATCGTCGTTGACTTCACCAATGGCAACGGCGAGATCCCCCAGCAGATCCGGCGTCATCGCGTTCAGGGTGTCGGGCTCATCCAATGTGAGCACACTGACGTTGCCGTCGCGCTGTCGCTTCACTCCGGGCATCTTATTCCTCCGCCTGCTGACATTTTTGGGCCGGCCCGGGCCGGGCGGGACCAGGTAATCCTAATCGTACCGAAACGTTGCAGCGAAGCACAATCGCCCCGTGCAGGCTTGACCGAAATCGGTGTCGCCAGAGATACTTGGCCTATTGGATATGAGCTATGTTTGAGATCGGTATTTTCTGCGTAGTTTTTTCGCAGTCTCCTATTGGGCGATCCTCTGGCTGATGGGACGGCGTAATGACATGCTGCACGGCGAGTTCGTCAAAGGCGAGCCGTATGCCGAGGAGCCTGTGCGTCCTGTTTTCCCGGAGCGCCCGATTCGATCCGGGCCGCCCGAGCGCGCCCTTGAAGCCGCTCCCCAACAACCGCCGTTCCGACAGGAACGATTAGATTCGCTCCTGAACACGATCAAACAGGATCTCAATCAACTGGTACAGAAATAGGCGACCCGCAATCACTGCGCCAGCATCGGCGCCGTGTCGGTCCACCCGGTCGAGGAGAGAGCGTTGCGCAATCGCTGGGGTATTCTGGCCGTACTGTTCATTGTACGGCTCACCATGGCGTTCCAGTTTCAGAGCGTCGCTGCGGTTGCGCCGCTGCTCGGCGCCAAATTCGATGCCAGCCTTGCCGATATCGGGCTCCTGATCGGCCTCTATCTCACGCCGGGAGTCGCGCTGTCGCTGCCGGGCGGCGAGATCGGAAGAAGGCTTGGAGACAAGGCCACAGTGGCAGGCGCACTATTGCTGATGTTGATCGGCCAACTGGCCATGGTGGCCTCGGATTCCTGGGGCTGGCAAATTGCAGGTCGACTGATCGCCGGCGGTGGCGCCGTCTTACTCGGCGTCATGATGACGAAAATGGTCACCGACTGGTTCGCCGGCAAGGAAATCGCGACCGCAATGGCCATCTTCGTCACTTCGTGGCCGGCCGGCATTGCAACCTCCCTTTTGACCCTGCCCGCGGTCGGCACCGTCTATGGTGTCAGCGCGGCCTACCTTTCGGTTGCCGCGCTGATCGGCCTTGGCATCCCGCTTCTTGTTGTGGGCTATCGATCGCCGTCTATTGCTGCAGCCGCGCCTTCAGCCCCCTCCCGGCTCGACCGCAACACCCTCTTCGCCGTGATCATCGCGGGTCTGATCTGGGGCGTGTTCAATATCGGCTTCACGATGATTTTCAGTTTCGGCCCGACGCTGCTGGTCGAACGCGGCTGGTCGATCACGGCGGCCGGCTCGGCCATCAGCATCGTGCTGTGGCTCGCAGCGTTGAGCGGAATAGCCGGCGGATTTCTGGCTGATTGGACCGAGCGGCCGCAATCGGTGCTTGTCATCGGGTGCCTGCTGTTCGCGCTATTGATGCTGATGCTGCCTCGCAGCGAGGCCGTGATTCCCATTGTGATTGCGATCGGCGCGATCAGCGCCCTGCCCGCAGGGCCAATCATGAGCCTGCCCGCGCGTGTGTTGGAGCCTCAGACGCGTGCGATCGGGATGGGTATTTTCTTCACCGTCTTCTACGTCGTGATGATGCTGGGCCCGGCGATCGCTGGCGCCATCGCCAAATGGGCCGGTAGCGCGGCGGCGGCACTCGACTTCGGGACGGCGGCCCTGCTTGCGTGCCCGGTATTGCTTTGGGGATACAACCGGATTGTTGCGCTGCGACCGCAGGCCGCGTGATTGCCCACTTCCTGCAACCGCCGCTAACACATCGTTAACCCTGTCGGCCTTAGGGTCTTCCTGACGCCGAAGACCGGCTGTCTGGTGGCGAAGATGTCGTTTGCGCAAAAGAAAACAACCACTGTGCCGTCCGCGGAGGAGCGGAGGCGCTTCCAGCGCGTCAAGGTTCACTTGCTCGGCCGCTACATGCTGCCGGATCGCCGCGAATTTCCTTGCCAGATTATTAACATGTCGCCGGGGGGACTGGCGCTACTGGCGCCCGGCATCGGCAACGTCGGCGACCGCGTGATCGCCTATCTCGACCATATCGGCCGGGTCGAGGGCAAGATCACCCGCATCATCGACAACGGCTTTGCCATGACGGTCGGCGCCACCGCGCGCAAGCGCGACAAGCTCGCCGCCCAGCTCACCTGGCTCGCCAACCGCGATATCCTCAATCTGCCGGAGGACCGCCGCCACGACCGCATCGTGCCGCGCAACCCGATTGCGCTACTGACCCTCGAGGACGGCAGCAAGATGACCTGCCGCATCATCGACCTGTCGCTGTCGGGCGCTGCGATCGCCGCGGAGAACCGCCCGCCGCTGAAATCGCTGGTCATGCTCGGCAAGGTGCAGTCCCGCGTGGTGCGAAACCTCGAAGAAGGCTTTGCGCTGGAGTTCGTCCACGAGCAGGTCGCCGAAACGCTCGAAGACGCGGTTACCGCGCGGTAAAGCGCCAACCGTCGAAAACCCCTGACTTTTCAGCCTCCAAGGGCGGTAACCGGGTTGCCGGATGCCGCCCTTTCGCTGTCCGGCAGCAGCCAAAGTCGGTTAACGCGGGGCGCTTTTGCCCGCGCATCCGCTGGTACTGCAGCGCCACAGGCGTTAATCCGTAAAATTTGAATCAATTGCAGTTGTTTCAAATTTTACTCGAGTTCGATTCAAGTATAGATCGAATTTGTCGCCAGCTTTACCAGTATTCACGTTAAATGTACTTGCCTTACTTAGCGGCGGCGCAAATCCTTTGTGCGAAACGTGGTCCCAACAAGAAACGGGGGCCACAATGTTGTTCAGGGGACACGGGAAGGGACTGGCGGTTATCGCCGTCCTGTTGGGAATGAGCGCTTCGATGAGCGTTTCGGCGAAAGCCGGCGACGTTCTCTATGCCAGCCTCGGCGAGGCCGCGCGTTCGCCGATCGGCTGGGTCGAATTCTGCGCCGAGAACGCGAGCGAATGCCGTGGCGGCTCTTCACAGCCGCGCGACATCGTGATGTCGCAGACGGCGTGGCGGGATCTACTGCGGGTCAACAAGTGGGTCAACGAGGCCATCAAGCCGATCACCGACATGGATCATTGGGGTGTGATCGAGAAATGGTCGTTGCCGACGGACGGTTACGGCGACTGCGAGGACTATGTGCTTCTGAAGCGCAAGATGTTGATCGACGCCGGATGGCCGCGCGAGGCGCTGCTGATCACGGTGGTGCGCGACAAGAAGGGCGATGGCCACGCGGTGCTGACGGTGAAGAGCGACAAGGGCGAGTTCGTCCTCGACAACCAGAACGAAAACGTCCTGGCCTGGACCGAGACCGGCTACCGCTTCGTCAAGCGTCAGTCGCAGAGCGATCCGAACATATGGGTCTCGCTCGGTGACAGCCGCCCGGCGGTCGCCACCGCCTCGTCACGCGATCGATAACGAGAGAAGGATTTACGAACCCGCGACCCGGTCACATCCCCACCCCTCCCCGTCCCAGACCGGTTCGCGCGCGGCCAGGCTTCCCCCAAAGCCTGGCCGCAACTTTTTTGAGATACCGGTAGTTGACGACTACGCCGCCAGCGCCACGCGCGAAGTCGATTTTTGCCGCATCGGCTTGCCGCCGGGCGGTCCGGACGGTTTGTGGTCGAGCATCGAAAGCGCTTCGAGAACCTCGTCGATGGTAACGATGCGCCTCGCGCCCGCCAGCTCGCGCAGCGCGGGATTCGACGTCACCGCCGCGGCGTCCGATGCCCACGACGCCAGGATCGCGCGCTTTTCGCTCAGCGACAGCGCCGGGTCGGCGACCACGTCGCGCGGGTGCTCGAACACGGTGGCGGGATGCAACACGGCGTTCAGGTCAAACACGTTGTCTGCATGGTCGATCATCGGTGTCCTCCCCAAAGAAGGCTTCCCGCCCGCAAAGTTCGGGCGGGGAGCCCTCGGTCCATTCGCGAGGCGAGACGGGCTTACGCCACCCTCGCCTCGATCTGCTGCACGTTGCTCGGCGCCGCGCCATTGATGGCAATGCGGCGCGGCTTCATCGCTTCCGGGACCTCCCGGAACAACTCGATCCGCAGCAAACCGTCCTCAAACGACGCGCTCTTCACCTGCACATGATCCGCAAGGCTGAACTGGCGCTTGAAGGGACGCGCGGAGATGCCCTGGTAGAGATATTCGCGCTGGGCCTTGTCGGTCTTATTTCCCTCGATCGTCACCGTGTTCTGCTCGGCGGTGACCGAAATCTCATCGGTCGAGAAGCCGGCGACGGCGAGCGATATCTGGTAGCGATCTTCGCCCAAGCGCTCGATGTTGTAGGGAGGGTAATTATCCTCGCCGGCGCGTTGTGCAGTCTCAACGAGGTCGAACAGGCGGTCGAAGCCGATGGTTGAACGCCACAGGGGCGTGAAGTCGTATGTGCGCATAGCCAAATCCTCCAAAGAGCAAGTTGGATACGAGCGGCACCGGACACGACCGGTGCCCGTCCCGGGACCGGGCCCCAAAGGCGCCCGGACCGCCGCCTGTCGGCGGCAGCAAAAAAATTGGAAAACCGCGATTTGGTTTCAAGGGTGCAGACAAAAATTTTTGGCAAACCGCCACCAGCCTGGCCTGCCCTGCCGATCTTTTGCGCTGCACGACGATGTGCGATGATGGACCGCCGCAGCCGGAGAACGCACCTTGGCTCACAGCGAGATCGACGCCATCCGCGCATTGCTGGGTTCGAAGCCGCGGCCGGTCGGATGGGCGGAGCGGCGGCAGCGGCTCGACGAAGTCGGATCGACCTGGCCGGTGGCATCCGACGTGGAATGCTGGGCGGTCGATTGTGCCGGCGTCGCCGGCGAGTGGTCGATCGCGCCGGGCAGCGACACATCGCGTGTACTGCTGTACTTCCATGGCGGCGGATACTGCTCTGGCTCGATTGTCAGTCACCGCCGCCTGGTGACGGAAGCCGGACGCGCGGCACGCACCCGTACGCTTGCGATCGACTACCGGCGCGCGCCCGAGCATCCCTACCCCGCCGCCCGTGAAGACGCGCTGAGCGCGTGGCATTTCCTGCGCAAGCAAGGCCTTGCGGCGGCGAGTATCGCGGTCGGCGGCGACAGTGCCGGCGGCAACCTGACGCTCGGGCTGATCGATCGGCTGCGCGCCGCGGGCGAACCGCTGCCCGCTTGCGCCTGGCTGATTTCGCCATGGACCGACCTCACAATGTCCGGCGCAACGCTCGCGACCAAGGAAGCCGTCGACCCGTTGATTCACAAGGCGTATCTGGCTGAACTTGCGGACGCCTATGCGCCGCCATCGCTCGATCGCCGCGATCCGCTGATCTCGCCGCTATTCGCCGATCTCTCTGGCTTTCCGCCGGTCCTGATTCAGGTCGGATCGGCCGAGACCTTGCTGGCGGACGCCACGCGGCTTGCCGAGGCCGCGGGGTCGGCCGACGTCGATGTGACGCTGCAGATCTGGCCACAGATGATCCACGCTTGGCCGGTCTGGAATGCCAAACTCGAGGACGGCCGGCGCGCGTTGGCCCGTGCCGGGCAATTCATCCAGTCGCATCTCCGATAGAACTGAACACCCAGCTCTCGCCTGGCCGCGCCGGAAATGCCTGTTTCCCAAGGGCTTGGCCGGAATTCCTCACCCGTCCAACAAATCCCGGGTTTTAGCGGCAGCGCGGCTGTGCTATTCGGGGACATTGAAATCACGTCCGGATTTGGAGTCGCATGATCGAACTCGCCCCCCGGAGTGCCAGCCCCATCGCGCGTTTCGGCGGTCAGCCGATTGCGATCGCCGCTGCGGCTCTCGTCATTGTCGTGGTTGGAGTAAGCTTTATCGCCCTGTGGCGCGCCTATACGGGCAGCGCCCCCGAAACCGATCGCGCGGCCGCGACCCGCCTGTTGCAGGCGCGCGCCGCGCAAGCGTCCGAGCAACTGGTCGAGAAGACCAAGGGCTTGGAAGCGACCCAGCAGGAATCGATCGACCAGTTGCAGGTGGTGCAGGATCAACTGCTCACCGTGCGTCGCCTGCTCGCCGCGCAGCAGGCCGATACCAGGAAGCTTTCCGAGCAGGTCGGAACACTGACGGAAGCGATCGACGGCTTGCGGCACTCCTTTGCCAGTGCGCAGGCCTCCGAACCCACCGCCGCTCCCGCGCCGCGCAAGCGATCAGCCAAGGCAAAGCCCCGCTCGGCCCGGAGCGCAAATCGCAGCCGCGCCAAGGCGCGCGGCTAACACCCGGCACGGCTGACCGATGCGCACCTCCGGCAACTCCAAGTGACTCATATCGAGCCGTGAGGCGCGAAGGCCGGCTGACGGGATATTTTCGACCGTTGCGGCATGCATCGCCGCAACTTTTTTCCGCTCTTTTGTGAACTGGATCACATTTATCCGGATGAATCCCGGGCATCTTGTAGTTCACCGGATGGCGTGAGCCGATTTCAATATCCGGGGCTGGCAAGGTCGTTGACGGTATACTGCGTCGACGGCCTTGTTTTTTTTGTGCCTCGTCAACGGCCGCCGCTGCAATCTAATAGCTCACCGACGCCTGCACCGATACGCGCCAGGATCCCGCCCGGCTGTGCAGCCCGTCAGTCAGCGCCGTCGCCGCCAGCAGTTTGGAGTTGAAGTTCGACCCGGCAGCAAAGTCTACTCCGGCCCCGACCGACGACAGCGTGGACTCGCGCCGGGAAAACAGATCCCGCCCCCACCCGACATCGGCCAGAAGAAACGGCGCCAGCGTGCCCGGCATCCAGGCGGGCATGCCGGGCAGCGAGGCGTAGAGCGAATTGCGCAGGATCACTGCCTGATCGACGACGCCGTCTTCGGTCACATAACCTCGCACGGCGTATATCCCGCCGAGCCCGATGCGCTCGGTGTCCGGGAGCGGCTTGGACGACGCCAGCACGGATACTTCCGATTTCAACGACAGGCCCTTCGGCAGCGGCGTCACGCGGCCATACTCGAGGGTCACGAGATTGGTTTGCACGTCGGTGACGCGTCCATTGGTGAAGGCGCTCCAGGCGCCCGAATTGTTGCCGGACAGAATGCCGCCGGGATTGAACTTGAAACGGACATCGAGATTGTTGATGCCGAAATTGTCCGACCAGCGCCCGTTCCATCCCACCACCAATTGGGCAACGTCGGCGCTGCCCTCGGCGACCGGCGTGCCATCGAAGATGGTAGTGCGTAGCTGATGCTTGAGCTCGACGCCGCCGAGCAGATCGCCGGTCGTCGGCGGCAGAAGATCGGACAGCGCGGTGCGAACGATCGCCGAGGCCTGGCTGGTTTGAGTCTTGATCCGGAACAGGTTATTGGGCCGCTCATTGGTCAGCACGTGATCGCCGACTACTTCGAGACTGGTGCGCAACCCGAGCGGCGTGAGCAGCCGCCCCGCCTGGCTGACATATTTGGCATCGTCAGGCCGGTTGAACAGCCCGTCGTCGACCCAGAAATTGCCGCTGCCGGTGAGCTGATAGGATGCGACGACGTCGGCTGACGGAGCCCCGGTGGCGCCGACGTAATAACGATGCCGGTCAGTCAGGAGCGTGCCGCTGTTGGCATAGCCAGCGTATACCTGCCATGGCTTGCGGTCCGTCACCTGGATGTTGACATCGGTCATGCCGAGATCCTTGCCGGGACCGAACACCGCTTCGACCTGCCGGAACGGATTGCGGTTGGCCCAGTCGAGGTCGGTCTCGAGCTTGCGGGCATCGATTTCCTGTCCGGGGACGACCCGGATGCGGCTTTGCGGATAGCTCTCGGGGGCGGCCCCCGTAACCTTGATGCCGGCGACCTTGAAGAGGATCACGCGTAGCTGGAGCACGCCGGACGATACTTCCTGCGGCGGCAGCGTGACCGATACGAACGGTCGCCCGGCCTCACGGTAAGCCGCAGCCACCGCTGCCTGCACTTCAGCAATCAGCTTGCGGCTGAGCGGTCGATCGAGAAACGGCGTGAGTGGCTCGCGAACCGCGGCGGCGTCGATGCCGCTGACCTGATCGACATCGATACCCTTCGCGCCGGTGCGCGGCTTAACGCTGGCATTTGGCCCGATCAGGACGATGGCATGAACGTTCACGCCGAGCGGCGTTGCATCATCGCTCCTAAGCAGATCGTTGGTATCGATCTTGATCGCCGGGGCGCGACGCGGCGGCTCCGGCGGCAGATTGCGCTCGACCACTTGCGCCTGCGCAACCCCGCCAGATGCGATCGCAAGAACGCAGACCATCAGCAGCGCACGACGCCTGCCGACTCTGTGCTCATGACGCGCGGACGTTCGCACTTGTGTCGCGTGCGATCCGAAACGTTCGGGGAGTGCCGGCTTCATGACGACCGGAGCCTGTCAGAGCTTCGGGATATCGACATGTAAGTTCGCATGAGGCTGCACGTTCCGACGTTCTGTCGCACACCGCGAACAATGAATAAGTCAACCAATATGGTTTATGGATTAAGAACGGCTTAAGGTTGAGTTCCACGTGTGGCAGAACTGCAGCGTGCACGGTTGAATTGCCGCAAGAACGGCAATCATTGCGTGTATCGAGGTCGTAGAGGTGCAGTCGCATCGTGCGGCCGCGCGCGAGCAACAACATCAATTGTCGACGAAGGCTGGAAGGCGATCGCTATCCGCATCGACGAATCTGGCGCGTGCGCCAATCCGACGGTTGTCGGGATGAGGAAGCGCGAGACATTGCCTGGATTTGCAGATGATCGCGGGAGCTGACTGCTCGATGCTTGCGGACTCGCGCATCTGCTCTGGTGGTCGCGGCGCAGGCAGCGGCGCCCGCGAGTTCATGTAGGAACCGAGTTCTGCAAGCGGTACGCGAGGTGTGGCCGTTGGTGTAATGGTGAGGTTCGCGCCAACAAAGGTAAAGGCGTAATTCGATGAGGCCGCCAGCGTTCCCTGCGTGATCCCGTAGATGCCAGCATTGCTGGAGGCCGTCGCCGACGTTGCCAACGCGCCCGCCAGCGCGTCGCCATTGACGAGGCCTGCGCCACCGATCTGATAGGTCAGCGCGGGATTGGCATCGCCATAGGCGCGGCTCTTGGCGTCGGCCGTCGCCGTGATCGCGCGCGGCGTGACCGTCAACGCGCCGGGTGCATCGACAAAACGATAGGCCTGCCCCGAGACGCTGACGGCGCTGCCGCCACTTGCGCTGATTGCGTAGGTGCCGACATTCGAAGTCGCGGTCGCCGCCGTCGATACCGAGAGGCCGGTGATGATTGCGGCGGTATCGCCGGCATGCAGGCCATAGATCGAATAGGTCAACGCCGGGTTGGCGTCGCCATAGACTCGCGACGCATTGGCGGGATCGACTCGCAGCACGTAGTTGACGCCGTAGAGCTGCGGATAGTAGCCGATGCTCGGCGCCGACCAGACGGTTGCGAAATCCCAGCCTGCGTAGGTCGACGCGTAGTTTGCCGGATTCTGCATCTGGCTGGTGGTGAGGCCAGTGATGCCGGCGCTGCTGCCGCTTCCGACCGCATTCACCCTTCCGGACGTATCGGTGTCCCAGTAGGACGACGTGATGGCCCCGGTGCCCGTAACCGATCCGACCAAGCCGCCGGCGGCTGTGGCGCCGGATGTAGAGACGGCATTCGCAGCGCCGATCGCGTACGTCTGCGTGACCGTGCCTGTACTGCCGTGGTTGCCGATCAATCCGCCGGCCATCGCTGATCCGGCGGTGGAGGTAGCACTGGCCGCACCGGTCGCGTAGGATTGCGTGAGCGTAGCCGTGCTACCGTTGCTGCCGATCAGCCCGCCCGCCGAAGTAGACGTCGCCGCTGCGGACGTGGACGCAACGTCTACGGCACCGGTCGCATAGGACTTCGTAACGACTCCGGAGTTGCTGCCGACCAATCCGCCCCCGAATACGGTGGCGAGGGTCGCCGACGTGACGGTGACGGCTCCGGTCGCGTAGGAATTGCTGACGGAAGCGCCTACCGAGTTGATGCCGAGCAGCCCGCCCCCGAAACCTGTAGCGGTCACGGCTCCGGTCGCATAGGAATCGGCGAGGGTTGACCCACTGCTGTTGTATCCGACCAACCCGCCGACCCCCTGGCTGCCGCCACTAACCGCTCCAGTGGCATAGCTCCTGAAGATGCTGCCGTTGTTCTGACCGGCGAGGCCGCCGGCGCGCGTGCCGCCGGTGCCGGCCATCGCATTGCCGGTCGCGTAGCTGTCCTGGATCGTGCCACCGTTATTCCATCCCGACAAACCGCCCATGGAAGAACTGCTGGCGGTCGTTCCGGCGACGGTGACGGCTGCCCAGCTATTGGCAAGGCTTCCCCCATTCTCGCCCAGCAGTCCGCCGCCGTAACTGTTCGCCATGACGGTGCCGGTCGCGGAAGCATTACTGACGGGCCCCTTCGCCAGGCCGGCCAAGGTACCGACGCGCGCCGCGCCAGCGATGGTCGCGGTCTGCAAGCTCACATTGCGTAGCGCAGCGCCGGCTGAGGAGTATCCGAAAAGACCGACATAGTTGGTCGACGACCGGTTGATCATCAGGTTTGAGATCACATGACCCTGCCCGTCGAAGTTGCCGGTGAACTGGTTGGACAAATCGCCGATCGGCGAAAAGCCGGCCTGTGACCACATGCCGGGATATTTTCCGCCGACTGCCGCAAGCGCGGGACCGACGTCGATGTCGCGGGCCAGCGTGTAGCTCGCGCCGAGATCCATCGCCATCAGTTGAAGCTGGTGCGCGTTGGTGATGGTGGTTTGGTATTCCCAGCGGCCGAACGGCCGGGTCTGGCCGTCGATCATGAACCAGTCGGTCGAGCCCGTTCCCGGAAAGCTGAAGCTGCCATAGGCGGTCTGCTTGAAGGCGTAATTGGCCGCGGCTGACTGCGCGGGATCGCTGGTCACGGCCGTCACGCTGCCCGAGCCGCTGCCGATGGCGGAAGCCTGTCCGCTCGCATATGTGTCCCAGTAGGACGCCGTGACTGAGCCGCCGTTGAAGCCGACAAGCCCGCCGACAGCGCTCGGGCTGGCGCCCGTGCCGCTCACGGCGCCCGTCGCATAGATCTGTGATATGGAGCCGGCGGTCAAGCTGCCGCCGAGATTGGCGACATTGTTCAGCCCGATGGCGCCGCCAACGTAGAGCGGTCCGCTCACGATGCTGTTCGAATAGGCATTCGACACGATCTGAAAGTTGTAGCCGACGAGACCGCCGGCGCCGGCTTCGGTGGCGGTGATCGACCCGCCACTCGAGTAGACATTCGTGACCGCCCCGTAGTTCGTGCCGACGACCGCGCCGACAGCCGTCCTGCCGGTTACGGTCGCACCAATGACGCCGAGGCTTGTCACCGAGCCGCCGGTGCCGAGATAGCCGATCAATCCGACGTTTTGGGTTATCCGGTTGATGAAGAGGCCGGAGATCGTGTGGCCCTCGCCGTTCAAGCTTCCGGTGAAGCCGGTTCCGGCGCCGATCGGCTCGAACCCGGCGCCGCTGTTCCAGCCGGACGTGATGCCGGCATCGATGTCGCGGCCGAGCGCATAGGTGCTGGCCAGGTTGTTCTTCATATTCTGCAGGTCGAAGACATTGTTGACCAGCATGTACGCCTTGAGCGTGGCACCTCCGGTGACATTCCCGCTGAAATTCGTCTGCGTCGGCGCCGTGTACTTGGTGGAATTGACGGTCGAGCTGCTGCCGGTCGGATTGTAGAAGATCGAGACCGTTCCCGCGGTCGACACCTGGCCGCCGCCGAACGTCACGGTGCCGGTGCCCGCGCCGGCATTGTCGGCACGCAACACAACGCCGCCGCCGCCGGTGCTCGTGATGTTGGCGTTGACTGCGATGTTGCGATAGGCGCTCAGCGTCAGCGTCGCACCGGTCGACCAGCTTATGCCGCTTGCCACCGTGATGTCGCCGCCGCCGCCGGACGCGTTCGTTTCCTGGGTGACGTCGCTGCCCCCATTGAGCGCGGTCGCGATGGTGCCGGCGAGCGTCGCATCGATGGTCAGGTCGACCGGATCGAGCAGCCAGGTGCCGCCGCGGCCGGCATCGATGCTGCCGCCGGCGAAGTTGAGCTGATGTCCCGAGGTCTCGATGAAGCCGCCGCGCAGCCCCGCCGCGCCGATCGTGCCGCCAAACGACGTCGTGCCGTCCGACCACACGACCACATTGCCGCCCGCGCCCGACGTGCCGTTTGCCGTGATCGTCGCGCCCGCCTCGATCGTGGTGGTCTGCGCATTGGCGATCACTTGCGGCAGAAACTTGAGGGCGGCGTTTGATCCGCCGGCGCGGTCGCCGCCGATCAGCACGGTGCCGCCCGACGTTCCGCCGGCGTCGATCTTTGCGCCTGACGTCAGCGTGACATCCTTTCCGGTCACCACGACAGTGCCGCCCGCGCCGTTGCGGCCTTTTGCAGCGATGGCGCCGCCGACCACAACCTTGTCGGCGCTGACGACGACGTCGCCGCCGCTGAACGAGCGCCGTGCAGTGACGCCTGCGCGCGGCGGCGTCGGCGCAACGTCCGCCTGAACGCGCCGTGCTACCACCTTCTGCGTCACGTTGACCGAACCACCCTCGGCCGTGAGGAAAATTCGTCCGCCCTTGCTGGCAAAACCCGTTGCCGAGATCGCGCGGCCGGTGTTGCCCGCGAGCGCATAGATGTTGCCGCCATTGGCACGCAATTCCACTTCCGCGGCGCGGATCGCGCCGCTGTTGCGGATCTCGCCATTCTGAGCCGGACGCCGCACCAGCACCTTGCCGTTGCCGAGCGATCCGTCGCTCAGCACCACCTCGCTGCCGGACGCCATCGCGGCGGCGCCGTTGCGCGCGGTCAGCGAGCCCTCGTTGCGAACCTGGCGTGCGACCAAAACGACGTCGCCGTTCGAAGACCCGATCTTGCCGAGATTCACGACCGAGGCGTTGCTGTTGCCGCTGAAGCTCAGCGATCCGCCGGCGCGGAAATCCGCGTCCCTGACATCGAGCGTCGAGGCGACAAAACTGCCGCCGGTCTTGACCACGCCGGTCGGCCCGACGACGATCCCCGAGGGATTGACGAGATAGACCGAGCCGGTCGCCGACACCACGCCGTTGATCGATGACGGCACGTTGCCGGTGACGCGGTTGAGCGTCGCGCCGCTACCGTTGTTGAACTGAACCTGGTTGCCCTGCCCGACCGAGAAGCTCGACCAGTTGACGATGCCGGTAGGGCTCGACTGGGTGATCGTCAGATTGGTGGGAGACGTCGAGCCGATCGCAACGTTCCCGCTTACCACCGTTCCACCCGTCGGCAGCGATTGCGCCATCGACGGCTGCGCGCAACCCAAACCCCACACAAGGGCGATCGAGCTGGCCGAAGCCCGAAAATCCCGGGCGCACGACTTGATGGCCGATGAGAGACCCGACGCAAATGAGACCATCAATCGAACCACCATCCTCGACAGGTCGCGGCACTGCGGACTTCCCGCATTCACAAGTTCTTTGCCAGATATGCAGAGGTTCTATGCACGCGCGGCAAAGTTCCATGCGCTTATCTAAGGATGTATCAATTAGCATGTGCAATTTATCAGAAAATTGCGATTGATGGCAGGTGATGGCAGGCAGGCCAGCAGGGATCGCGCGCAGTACGTGACTGCATCGCTCGAGCATGGATTTAGCAGCCGCGGCAAATGCCCTTTATCTTGCGTTCGACCGTCTTGTTTTCTTCGTTGATCACAGCATCATCGGTTGAACTGCCCGCTCTCGCTGAGCCGGTCGTTACGCCACGGCCTGACGACTGCGCGGTGCCGGCAGTATTGGTGCCAGGCGGGGGCGGCGGCGCAAGCCTGGACGGATTTGCCGCGCCGCTCGGACCTTGACCGGCATTGTTTAACCCACCCGGAGTCGCAGGACCTGGCGGCACGCTGGTGACTCCTGGCGTACCCACGCCGGCCGAGCCCGCGCCCGGTGAGCCAGTGGTGCCGGGGCTGCCGGTGGATGTTCCGCCGACGCTCTGTGCAAATGAAACGACCGGCGATACCAGGATTGTGATTGCCGCGACTGCGGCGGCTGCAGACGCCAGCTTCATCGGAGATCTCCTTTTTGAAAGCAACGACAGCGCCGTGGCCTTGTTCCTGCCGGAACGATTTCCCTGCCAGATCATTCATTCACATCCGCTCGACGGCCGGAGTGGTGACGCTTGCGCAAATTGATCGCCTTCGACGATGACACGCTCGACAAGCTCAAACAGCTTGCACGTGACCGGATGGCGACATTTCAGGAACTGGCTGACGAAGCCTTTGCTGACCTGCTGAAGAAGCACGGCATCCCGATCGACCTCAAGGACGCGCTGAAGAAAAGCGCCGGACTTTCGAAGGCTGGGACGGCGCGGAAGACGGGATCGAAAACCGGAAGGACGCCATCATGAATTCCGACCCGGACCCTTTCGAGCAAGGCCAGCGCGCCGCGCGCCAGAACATTCCGGCAGAAGCCAATCCATATCAAGATGGCAGCGAGCAGCATGCGCTCTGGGCCGCCGGCCATGAAAAGGTCGCCGGCTCCCGCGAGGCGAACGAAAGCGAAGGTAGCTGAGCCGCCTGCGATCGTTACGCCGCAGCTTCGGTCGGGGCCGCAACGTCGGTGTGGCCGGTCCGGTCTTCGACCATGCTCACGAACAAATGGGACTCGCGATCCGGGCCGCCGATCTGAAGCCGCCGCACAGCAATGGTGCGCGGGCCCTTGACCGGGTTGTCGACGGTATCGACGATCACCTCGAGCTGCTGCTTGCGCTCCAGCAACTGGCGATCGCGCCGCTCGATCAATTCGGCAGCCGATTCCGGAAACAGCTCGCGGGGTGTTTTTCCCATGATTTCCCCGCGCGACATGCCGATCATTTCTTCGGCCGCCTTGTTGACGAACAGATATCGCAGATTGCGCGCGTCCTTGACGAGAATCCCCTCTGGTATGTTTTCGACGATCGCGGCCAGAAACTCTTCCGTCCGCTCCAGAATGGCTTGACCTTTCCTTTGTGCGGTAACGTCTTCCTGCACCGACACCCAGCCGCCGCCATCCATCGGACGCTCGTGGATCTTGATCAAGCGGCCGTCGGTGAGGCTGATTTCGTAGGAGGTCGGCTGCCGTTTTCCGATGCGGTCGATGATCGCGGCGAGATTGCTTGATGTCGCCTTTGAACAGCCCGCTGTCGACCCGATGCTGCAGGATCTCCTCCAGCGACGATCCCGCCTTGATCTTCACGGGCAGACCGTAGAGCTTTCGGTACTGGTCATTCAGCGCCAGGACCTGCGCCTTGCCGTCGAGCATGATCAGGCCCTGCGGCATGCTGTTGATGGCCGCAGTCAGTTGCCATTTTGTGGCTTGGTACTTGTCGTTGAACTTGTCGCGCTCATCCATCGCTGCATCGCGTTGCCTCGCGGTACCGGCCTTCAGCTCCTCGAGTTCGAAGTTGCGGCTCACGGCGTCACGAAAATTCTGAACGGCGTAGGCCAGCCGTCCGATCTCGTCGGCACGGGCGTAATGCGGAATATGGCTATTGACGTTGCCGGCGGCGATCCGGTCGGTAGCCTCGGTGATTTCCTGCAACGGCCCGATGACGGACCGTCGCATCACGAGCACGTTGAGTCCGGCAAATATCAGCGCGCCAAGTCCGAGTGCGAACAGATAGAAGGCGGCATAGCGGCCCTGGTCTCCGAGATTCGCGGCTTCGACGGCCCGTTCATTGTAGATCCGCGCCAGCGCCTCGAGGTCGTCGCTGAGCTGCGTGCGCGGCGCACGGTTGGCGTCGTTGTCGCCCCATTCGCGGCCAGCCGCCGGGCTGATGTCGACCGCACGCCGCACGAGTTCCTTCCGGAATTCGATGAACTGGTCGATGCGTCGCTTGAAAGCCGTAAACTGCTCGACGTCGTCGGCGCGGACCGTTTCCTTCCACCGCTCCATCACGCCGGCCAGTTCGCGGTTACGCTTGAGGAGAGCGTCGGCGTACTGCTTCACCTTCGCCCGGTCGGTCGACATGTAGATGCCGCGCGATTCCATGACGATGGCGTAGATGAGACTATTGGCCTGGCTGACGTTGGTTGCGGCCTGGGCCGACGATGCCTGCAGGTGCCGATATCCGGTTTGCAGCCGCACCGACTGGATCGACATCACCATCAGCACGATGGTGACGACCATCAACCCGGCAGCGATGCCGTAGATTTTCTCGGTAACGCTGAGATCGCTCATCCAGCCGACGAGCCCAGCCATCATTCTTTTCATCGATCCGGCCTCCGGCAGGGTGCGAGGTCGGGCGTTCAGGGTTAGTGCTTCCGTCGGCCATCGCTCCAGAACGATAGAGCCTAAAGCACCTGCGCTATCACAGGGTTAAGATTGCAACCGGTGGTAATACGGGATACCGCCATGGAACCACGGTTCCCTGCACGACGGTTACTCCTGCACGACGGTTACTGAAGCGTAAGCGAGATAACCTTCGGAGGCCGTGGTTTCGCGAAAGCGCCCGAGACGGAACCGAAGCGGACTGTCTTCAGCCGATCTTCTTCAGTCCGTTTTTGAATCGCGGCCCGTTGAGCGCGTAGAATTTTGCAGCACTTCCCATCGCCGTCACCTGCTCGGGTGACAAAGTGCGGATCACGCGCGCCGGCGAGCCGATGATCAGGGAATATTCGGGATATTCCTTGCCTTCGGTGATGACCGATCCCGCGCCGACGATGCTGCCGCGGCGTATCTTCGCGCCGTTCATGACGATCGAGCCCATGCCGACCAGCGCGTCGTCTTCGAGCGTGCAGCCGTGCAGGATGACATTGTGGCCGACGGTGCAGTTCTTGCCGATCGTCAGTGGAAAGCCGCGGTCGGTGTGGCAGGTCGAATTGTCCTGCACGTTGGAGCCTTCGCCGATTTCGATCCATTCATTGTCGCCGCGCAGCACTGCGCCGAACCACACGCTGGCGGAATCCAGCAGGCGCACCTTGCCGATCACGACAGCGGTATCCGCGATAAAATAGTTTCCGTTTGCGGGGAGTTCAGGCCCCTGTCCGTCGAGTTCGTAGATCGCCATAACAAAAAGGTCTCCGTTAGCGGGGACCTTGGCATAGCCGCTGGCGCGGGATCAAGCGAACCCGGCCGCCAGCTTCAGGTCAGCACGCCGGCGGCACGCAGCGTCATCAGGAAGAACGTACCGGACATCATGCTCCAGAAGCCTGACAGCACGGTTGCCATCATCACGAATTCGAAGCGGCGGCGCTCGATCTTCGCGCCGCGCAGCGTGTTGCGCATGATGATGAAGGGTGCGGCGAAGACCAGAAACGGCACGGCCGCAAATGTCTTCGGCGCCACGCCTTCCCCAAGCAACCCGAATCCCGCCGGCCGCGCCGCCATCGCCTGATAACCGCTGGCGAGCGCGCCTGCGAGCGCAAAGCCGATGCACAGGGCGAACAGCGAATTCAACGCATCGGGCGACATGACAACTTCTCGCAACTCGACAAACCGCGCCCTGCTTTCGCAAAATCGGCCGGCGGCCGCCACAGCATCCTTAAGGAAGGGTTAACAACGGGCCGCTGGAACGTCGTTTGCGCATGGCTGTCGCGGCCGGAACGCCCGCGAAATCGTGCGGAAATCGCGCGGCCCATGGCATATTCGCGGGATGATTCGCCTGGTTCCTCCTCGACTGATGCTTTGTTCATGACCTTGCTTTCGACGGCCCAGCACCTCGCTCGTGACACGCGCAGGGACCCGCGCTCGCATATGATCCTGATCATGGTCGCGGTAACCATCACCGCGGGCGCCATTGCGCTGGTCGCTTATTTGCTGTGGCCGACCTGGGTGGCGCGGCCCGCCAGCGCTCCGGGCCGGTTGCCGGTCAGCGTCGGCGCAACGCTCTTCAACGTGCCGACGTCAGCGATCCGCCGCAAGGTCCAGCGCCACTCCGGACCGCAGGAGCGGGTTGATCTCAGTTTCGTCTTCCCGTCGCTTGAAGCGCCGGATGCGCCGAAGCACGTCAGCGCCGATACGATCGAAGATAAGGTGCAGCCGATCGACCGTATATTCCTGTCAATATCGGCCCACCACGACACGCTGGCGCCGGACACGCGGGTGCGCACGATCTATCCCCGCTACCTCGAACAGAGCGCGACATCGATCGACGACGGATTGACGATGCGCTCCTTTCGCGACGGCTCGCCCTATGCCAACGAGGACCTGTTCTCCGCCGGCGCGCCGAGCCTCAACGCGCGCTGCACCCGCGACGGCCTGACCCCCGGCATGTGCCTGAGCGAGCGCCGCGTCGACGGCGCCGACCTGACGTTCCGCTTTCCGCGGAGCTGGCTTTCGCAATGGCGCGACGTTGCGAATGCGATGGACCGCCTGACGGCGCAAATGCGCGGGCCGAAGGGATAGCCTCGATTTTGTAGGGTGGGCAAAGGCGCAATTGCGCCGTGCCCATTATCGCAATCACGAATACGAAAATAAGTTGGTGGGCACGCTGCGCTTCGCCCACCCTACTGCGTCACAGCGAGTGTCTTACCCGACGTCGGCCAGGTCTTCCTCGAGGATCGCCATCTGAAACTGGAACGAACGATCGTCGTCCTCGTCATCGACGAACAGCACGCCGATGAATTCCTCGCCGATATAGACTTCGGCGGAGTCATCCTTTTTCGGCCGCGGCACGACGCGGATCTTGGGATTGCTGAATACGCGCTTGAGATAGGCGTCGAGCTTCCTGACTTCCTGAACGTCCACGGCGGTCTCCAATCGGATTCTTTAAATTTCCGGGGAGGTTTTAGGACGAGACGGCGCCGACCGCCAGAGCCTTTTCGGTTCTGGTTGGATCAGAACCGAGGCTCTATTCCTTGTTTTGACGCGTTTTCTTCACGCTTCGCTTGAAAACGCGATGCGCGTAACTTCACAAAGATCGGCCGCAGAATAGGTGGAAAATCAAAGCCCGATAGCGCCGAGCATCTGATCCATGGTGCGCGACGGCTCCGCACAGCCGGCCTCGCCGACGATCTTCGCGGGGACGCCGGCCACCGTGACGTTATGCGGCACCGGCTTGACCACGACCGAGCCCGCGGCGACGCGCGCGCAATGGCCGATCTCGATATTGCCGAGAATCTTGGCGCCTGCCCCGATCAACACGCCGCGCCTGATCTTCGGATGACGATCCTCGTTCTCCTTGCCGGTGCCTCCCAGCGTGACGCCGTGCAGGATCGAAACGTCATCGTCGATCACGGCGGTCTCGCCGCAGACGAAGCCGGTCGCGTGATCGAGGAAAATGCCGCGGCCGATTTTGGCAGCGGGGTTGATATCGGTCTGAAACACCGCCGACGAACGGCTCTGCAGGTAGTAGGCAAAGTCCTTGCGGCCCTTTTGATAGAGCCAGTGCGCCAGGCGATGGGTCTGCAGTGCGTGAAAACCCTTGAAGTAGAGCAACGGATCAATGAAGCGCGAGGTTGCGGGATCGCGGTCGTAGACGGCGATCAGGTCGGCGCGGAACGCATTGCCGAGATCGGGCTCGTCGCGCAGCGCCTCGTCATAGGTCTGCCGGATCAAATCGCCCGATAGCGCCGAATGATCGAGCCGCTCGGCGAGACGATGCACCACCGACTCTTCCAGGCGATCGTGATGCAGCACGGTCGAATAGATGAAGGAAGCGAGTTCGGGCTCGCGCCGGACGATATCCTCAGCCTCGCCTCGCACCCGGTCCCAGATCGGATCGAGCGCGGCCAGTTTCGAACCCTGCGGATTGACCTGATGCACTGCCATGATTGCTCTCGCAAATTCACTCGTATAGTTGGTATTATAGCACGGCGGGCGGGCGGCTGTCCCGGGTTGGCTTCGGCAAAGTAAATCGCCGCCGGATGCCATCGGGGTCAGTTCAAGGTGGTCAGCAAATTCCGGAAATCAAGCCGGAGGACGTCCGACTATTGGTGAATTTCGGACCGCCCGCCATTCGGCGGATGCTGGCCCAAACTGGGGGGAAGCCACATCAGCACGCAGACATTGCGGGCGCGTACCGCTGCGAACTCGCGGTCGGCCTGGATCGCCGCCATCGCCATCCCATTGATGTTGCTGGCCCCTGCCCTGTGGAATGGCTATCCCCTGCTCCAGTGGGACACCGGCGGCTATCTGGCCCGGTGGTACGAAGGCTACCTGGTCCCCAGCCGCTCCACCACGTTCGGCCTCTATCTTCACTTCGGCGAGGATTCGAGCTTCTGGATCAATCTCGGGATCAACGCGCTGGCGACGCTATGGATCCTCCAGTTAACGCTGCGCGTGCTCGGCATATCCGAGCCGTTGCGGCTGCTGGCCATGAGCCTCGTGCTGGCCTTGACCACCTCGCTGCCCTTTCTTGCCAGCACGCTCCTGACCGACATTTTCGCCGGGTTGTCGGTGCTTTCGCTCTTTATCCTGGTTGCGCATGGCAAGCGAACGTCGATCCCGGAAAAATGCCTGCTGTTCGGCCTCACCGCTTTCGCCGCGGCGACCCACAGCGCAACGCTCGCGGTGCTGCTCGGACTGTGCTGCGTCGGCTGGATCGCGCGTCCCTTTCTGCGCGGGCGGATTTCCGTTTCCGCACTGACGCAGGGCAGCCTCACCATCGTCGCCGGAGCGGCGCTGTTACTGTCGACCAATTTCGCGTTGTCCGGGAAACTGGCGTGGACGCCCGGCGGATACGGTGTCGCGTTCGCACGGATGCTCCAGGATGGCATCGTCGCGCAGTATTTGCGCGATCATTGCCCGAAGCAGAATTTCAAGCTGTGTCCCTATCGCGATCAGCTTCCCGCCACCGCCGACCAGTTCCTGTGGGGCAGCAGCATGTTCAACACGCTTGGCCGCTTTCAGGGACTGGGCGATGAGATGGGCTTCATCGTGTTGCATTCGCTGGCCGAATATCCGGCCTGGCAGGCGAAGGCGGCGCTGACCGCAACGGCACAACAACTCGTCTACGTCGGGACCGGCGAAGGGACCAATGGCTGGCTCGGCCATACCTACGGCATCATCGAGCGCTTTCTTCCCGCCCAGGTGAAGCCGATGCGCGCGGCACAGCAGCAGCGCTGGCATTTCGACTTCACTGCGATCAACCGGATTCACATTCCCGTTGCGCTGGCCTCAATGCTGCTGGCCGTCGTGCTGTTCGGCCGCGGCGTGCTGCGCCGACGGTTCGACGATCTCACCTTGCTCGCCGGGACGGTCTCGTTCGCCCTGCTCGGCAACGCGTTCGTCTGTGCCGCGATATCGGGCCCTCACGATCGCTACGGTGCGCGGATGGCGTGGCTTGCAACCATGGTGGTGCTGATCGCAGCCGCCAGGCAATTCGCCGGCGAAGACGCGCGCGACCGCTCATTGCCGCCGCGACAGGAAGTCGATGACCCCGACCTTGTAGACCTTGTCGCCGACCGCGCGCATGTGATCGCGGTTCGGAATGTCGAGCACCTCGGCACCCGGAATGATCTTCCCGAGCGCCGCGGCTGAGCCGGCGATTTCGTCCCTGGTGCCGACCGCAATCAGCACCGGCACGCCGATCCCGGCGGCCTCGTCCGCTGTCATCAGCCGCCGCGAGCCGCGCAGGCAGGCGGCAAGCGCGCGGCGGTCGGATCGGGTCTGGTCGGCGAAGGCACGAAACGTGCGGCCGACCGGATCGGTGACGTCCTCCAGCGACGGCGCTTCCAGCGCAATGGCCACGTTCTCGCCGGGGCCGCCGCCCTCGATCAGTCCAATCCCGATGCCGCCTAGAATCGCTGAGCGCAGCCGCTGCGGCTGCTCGCGCGCCAGGATCGCCGTCATTCGCGATCCCAGCGAATAGCCCATGATGTCGGCGCGTTCGATTCCCAGATGATCCAGCAGCGCGATGACGTCACTTGCCATCATCGCAAGTTCGTAAGCGGCGGAATCGTAGAGCTTTTCGGAATCGCCGTGACCGCGATTGTCGAGCGCGATCACGCGGCGGCCGTCCTTCCGTAAGTCGGAAACCCACGTCGGATAAACCCAGTTCACGTTCTTGCTGGAGGCAAAGCCGTGCACGAGGACGATCGGATCGCCCTCGCCTTCGTCGAGATAAGCAATTTCGACAGCGCCGTTGTGAAAACTCGGCATTATCAGTTCCGTTTTTGGGGGGATTGGAATTCGCGACCTTGCAATGACCGCAAGTTTAGCCGCGGGCGGCAGCGCCCGCCAGCGCCGGGGCGGCCGGCAAGCATGCTGCCGCCGCCTCCTTTCTCAAGCGCCGCGCCTTCTTGCGACGCAGCCACGCTTCGGTGGACCGCTCGGTGGTTGCTTTGATCGACGACAGAAATCCGAATAGCGCCAATATCGCACCGAATACCCACATCGTCAGATTGAACGTCCCGGCAGCCAGCAGCAGCGCGCCGCGGCCGAGCACTTTCAAAATCGCGCGGGTCTGACCGCCGTTGGATTCCGCAAGCCGCGCGGCGCGCGCAACGTCCTTCGGGCCTTGCGCGATGCGCAGGGCGTCGAGCGCGCCACGCGTGCCGGCCTTTTCGCCGACGCGTCCGACATCTTTCGCCAGCCGCACCAGTGCGCCGGCC
This sequence comes from Bradyrhizobium icense, assembly GCF_001693385.1. Taxonomy (NCBI): domain Bacteria; kingdom Pseudomonadati; phylum Pseudomonadota; class Alphaproteobacteria; order Hyphomicrobiales; family Nitrobacteraceae; genus Bradyrhizobium; species Bradyrhizobium icense. The sequence goes on along the minus strand of NZ_CP016428.1, from coordinate 3,452,664 downwards.
TTCTCGGCGCGGAACGCCGCCTGGATTGCGCTGATGGTCTGGCCCGGCCGCAGCACCGAACCTTTCGCGACCGCCTGCTGCAGGACCGGCGCATCGACGACCTCTCGCACCGAGCGACCGGCCCATTGCGTCAGTCCCTCGCCCAGCCGTCCGACCTTGCGGGCGCTCTTGACCATGCTGAGGCCGGCGCGCACCGGACTGACCCCGCCGACGGAGACGTAGGTCGCGGCGGTCACCGCGAGCCCGACCATCGCAAGGCCCAGCACCAGCCGGTCCACGTCCTCGCCCGTCGCGAGGTGCTTGCCTTCGCGAACAACGTCCCTGATATCGCCGTAGACGAAGAGATCGCCGGCAACCGTACCCGACAGGCTTGCGACATCGTCGGCATTGCCGACCACGAAACCCGTGGCAAAACGCTTGGCAAAATGCGACGCCGAACCTGCGTCGGCAACGGCATCGCTAACGCGCTTCGATAGTTCGTCGCTGACGGCAATGCCTTTGTCGCGGGCGAGTTCGACGAAGCTGTTGGCGAGATCGGAATCGCCTTCCGCGAGCGCTGCCTCGATATGGCTGGCGACCAGCGCCTGGTTGGCCCGCAACGCGGAATTGATCTGGATGTCGGACAGTGTCGCGGGATCGTCCTGTGCGGCCAAAATGGCGCCGGCCTCGCGGGCGTGCGGCCACAGCGCCGCGCACACCGCCAGGCTGAGCGCCAGGCATCCCAGCGCCCCTGCTAGGGCCGAACCGAACCGCAATCGCCTCATCCAAAAAAGCCTAATGTTTTCGTCCTTCTCAAGATGGTATGCCGTTTTTAAGACACAACTGCCCCGACGAAAGAAGGGCTTTTCTCCGACGACAAGATTGTGTCGAATTTGCATGAGCAAATGTGCGGCGGGGACATCCCGAATCGGCTCTAGGAATCATCGGCACCCCCCACTATGGTGCGCGGCATTTCGAAGCTGCCGCGTTGCGTTGAATGCGTGCGCTCATCGTTGAAATCCAAGGTGAAGCTGATGTCCGACCATGTCGTCCCGCATTTCCATAACGACGCCGGAGTATCGGTAATCGAGATCGGCTCGCAGGAATTCATGTGCGTGGGCGCCAAGCCGCCGTTCGACCATCCGCACGTGTTTCTCGACCTTGGCAACGACAACGAGATCATCTGCCCCTATTGCTCGACGCTGTACCGCTTTGCCCCCGACCTCGCCGCAGGTGAGGCCCGCCCGCCGGAATGCGTCCTGAGGGACAAGGTCGCCTGACCTTTCGGTGGCCGCCGCGCGCACCATCATCGTAGCTGGTGCCGGGATCGGGGGATTGACGGCAGCACTTTCGCTCGCAGCCAAAGGCTTTCGCATCATCGTCCTGGAGAAGGCCGAACGGCTGGAGGAAGCCGGCGCCGGCCTGCAGGTTTCGCCCAACGCCAGCCGGGTCCTGGTCGACCTCGGCCTGCGGCCGCGGCTTGCCCCGCGCGCCGTGACGCCCGAGGCCATTAGTATCGTAAGCGCGCGCGCGGGCGGCGAGATCGCCCGCCTGCCGCTCGGCGAGGCTGCCGGCCTTCGCGCCGGCGCGCCCTATTGGGTGATGCACCGCGCCGATCTGCAAGGCGCCCTGCAGGCGGCGGTCAATGACCATCCGGACATCGACCTCAGACTTGGCTGCCAGTTCGAGGACGCGACCTCGCACGCCAAGGGGCTGACAGTGGTGCAGCGCCGCGGCAATGCACGCCAGCAGGAGTTGGCGGTCGCGCTGGTCGGCGCCGACGGCATCTGGTCCGCGGTACGGAACCATTTGTTCCCGGAGGTGCAACCGCAATTTTCCGGCCTGATCGCCTGGCGCGGAACCCTCGATGCAACCACGCTGCCGCGCGAATATACCGCTGCCCGCGTGCAGCTCTGGATGGGGCCGGACGCGCATCTGGTCGCCTACCCGATCTCAGCTGCGCGGCAGATCAACGTGGTCGCTATCGTGCCGGGAACCTGGAACAGGCCGGGCTGGAGCGCGCCCGGCGACGCCAACGAACTCAAGAACGCGTTCGCCTCGCAGCGCTGGCCGGCAACGGCGCGGATGCTGATCGGGGCCGTCGACGAATGGCGGCGCTGGGCGCTGTTCACGCTGCCCGATATCGGCGAATGGACCGACGGCGCGATCGCGCTGCTCGGCGACGCCGCGCATGCGATGCTGCCGTTTGCCGCGCAAGGCGCGGGAATGGCGATCGAGGACGCCGCCGTGCTCGCCAAATGTCTGAGCGAAGCCCCGGGCGACCATACCACCGGCGTCCCTGCGGCACTGAAGCGCTATGGCCGGCAGCGGCGCGGCCGCGTGCTGCGGGTGCAGCGCGCGGCCCGACGACAGGGACGCATTTATCATCTCACCGGACCGCTAGCGCTGGCGCGCGACGTCGCCATTAAAGCGATGGGCCCCGAGCGCATGCTGGCGCGGCAGGACTGGATTTATGATTGGCGGGTGTGAGCGGATCGCCCAAGGGGACGTTGGCCGACTTTAATTTGCCGTCCGGCTTGCCTTCGTACGGCCCTTGGCAGCGGGAGCCGGCGCGATCGATGGCGGGACCGGCGCCGGCCTGGCTTCCGGCTTCGGCTCCTGGCATCTGTTCTTCTGCCAGGCCTCGTCGGCGAGCTTCGACTGGCCGCGTAGCGCAATGTAGTCATTGCGATAGGCGAGCTCCGCCACCACGGGACCGGCGACGCCGGTTTCGGCCTTCGTCATCAGCCCCTGCAGTTCCGCGGTGCGTGCCGCGAGGCTCTTGCGCTCCGGCTCGAGCTGCTTGCAATCGTAGAGATCGTATTTGGCAGGATCGGCAAAGGCCGGCGAAATGGTGTCGCTCATCCCGGCGCAACCGGAAAGGCCGGCCCCGAGCGCAACCAGCGCCAGCGCCGCAAGGCTGCGCGAGGATAACCGGCGATGAGACAGCGAGTTGGGCATCGGACCTTCGTTAAGTGGATTATCTTGAGATTGCCTAAAGCTCGCCGCAGGTAAACACCCCAAGTGTCCGCATTGAGGCTTTGCTTCTGCAGGCGCGCTCACTTAAAGGTGGGGAGCGTTTGGTCCGGGGATCATCCCAATTCCACTTCTCCGGAAAACACGCTAAGTATCTGATTTGGTAGTGAAAGCGGGCGTGGCGAAATGGTAGACGCAAGGGACTTGAACGCTTGAGTGCTCTTGGGGAAACCCAAGCTGTAGAACTGCTCAAAGTCGGGGAAACCTTTCATATGGCAATCCCGAGCCAAGCGCCCAGACCTCACGGTTCGTGCGAAGGTGTAGAGACTAGACGGGCAGCACCTAAAGGCGCGAACGCACCAATGGTGAAGGTATAGTCCAGACCACAAACGAGCCAGCGCGGATGTCCACGCTGGCGAGGCGGCGAAAGCCGTAGCTGGTAAGAAAATCCCTCGGAGGGTGACCTCTGTGCCGGTTCGAGTCCGGCCGCCCGCACCAGCCTTCGCTCGCGAAGCGAGTGAGGGCTGCCACGCCGAAGCTGCCGGGCGAAGGCGGGCTTGTGTCCACGAGCTACGGCTTGGCAAGCCACCGCCCTGACGGGCTACGCGTGGTGCAGCCAGCGAAGGCCGCCAGGTCGGAGCGTGTCCGGCGTAGCTTGAGCGGAGCGAAAGCGAAGACGGACTGGTGAGGCAACGGGGGGCACATGCCGCAGATCGGCCTGTTCGAAATGCGCCGGCTCGAGATGCTGAGCAACACGATCTTCGGCGTTGCAATGACGCTGCTTGCCTATGATTTGCCTAAGGCTTCCAGCTTCACACACGCGCCTGATTGGCACGACGTGCTTCGCGTCTATGCCCAACCCGTCATTGCGCTGACGATCAGCTTCGTGGTCGCAGGGCTGTTCTGGTTCAGCCATCACCGGCGGCTGGCGGTGGCGCCGGAAGGCGGGCGCGGCGTGGTGTTCCTCAACCTGTTCTTTCTGCTCTCGATCATCATCCTGCCGGTGACCAACGGCCTCTACGGCAGCTACTGGCTCGATGGCGTGGTCGCGGTGATCTATGGAATCCATCTGACCATGATCGCCTCGCTGAACGCGCTGTTGTGGGTCCTTGCGCTGCGCGGCCGCAGCGATCCACAATTGCTGGTGACGGCGCTGTTTCCGGTTTGCGTGTTCGTGATTGGCATCGGTGCAGCCGTCGTCGCACCAAGTGTTGCGCATTTCATCTGGTGCCTGGCGTTTTTTGCGCCGCTGGCAGGCTGGGTCGCCGGACGCCACGCCGGCTAGCGTACCTTCGCCTCGCTCACTTTGAGCAGCCGGTTGGCCTCCTCCGCAATCATCCGCTCCATCTTTTCCTGAAACTCCTTGCGCGGCAGGCCCGGCGCGATCGGCGGCAGGAACGACAGCGTGACGGTGCCGGAGTGCATGATCAGGGTCTTCTTGCCCCAGAACAGTCCGGAATTGCACGCCGCCGGTACGACCGGGACATCGAGGTTGGTGTAGAGCGCTGAGATGCCGGCGGACTGGAATCTCATCGGCTCATCGATCGCCTGGCGGGTGCCTTGCGGAAACAGCAAGACCTGACGGCCCTCGCCGGCCGCGCGCCTGGCTTCATCGACCATCTGGCGCAGCGCATGGCGGCCCGCCGAGCGATCGACCAAAATCATCGGATAGCGCTCCAGGAACCAGCCGACGAACGGCACCCTGCGCAGCTCTTTCTTGGCGACGATGCTCGCATCCGGGAAAATCGCGCAGAGCGCTGCGGTTTCCCACAGCGACTGATGGTTGCAGGCGATGATGCAGGGACCGTCAGGCACGTTTTCGCGGCCAACTGCCCGGTAATCGAGCCCGACAACATGCTTCATCAGAAACATGATGCCGTTGACCCAGACCTGCGAGACCGCACGGACCGTCGAACTGCTCGCATTGAACAGCCACATGAACGGCACCGTCAGCGAAACGACGAGCGTCAGGATCACCACCGCGGTATCGAATATGATCGATCTCAAATAGTGCAACGACTGTCCCCTTGGGCGCTTTGTGGGCACCCAATACAGCACTTTCCCGCCGTTGCACAATTGCGCCATCGACCGGCCGGATTTGTCTCCCTAGGATGGTCGGATGCCGGCCTCAGATAAAATCACCATCGCGCCGCATCTCGTTTTCGACACCATCACCGCCGGCACGCCGGGCGCGCCGCTGGTGCTGCTGCTGCACGGCTTTGCGGAATCGATGCATTGCTGGCGCACGCAGGTGACAGCCCTCGGCGACATGGGATATCGCGCCGTTGCGCCAAGCCAGCGCGGCTACTCGCCGGGTGCGCGGCCGGATCCGCGCGAATTTTCACACTACCTGATCGACCGCCTGATGGACGACGTCATGGCGATCGTGGCAGCCTCCGGCTATGGCGGCGCGCGGTTTCATCTGGTCGGCCATGACTGGGGCGGCAGCATCGCCTGGGGCATCGCCGACCGCCATCACGAGCGGCTGGCCTCGCTCACGATTCTGTCGCGGCCGCACCCGAACGCGTTCAACCGCGCGCTGGCGACCGACGGCGAGCAGGCGCAGCGCTCAAGGCATCACAGAGCGTTTTTGGAGCCGGATGCCGCCGATGTCGTGCTCGCGAACGATGCCAGATGGCTGCGCGAGCGTCTCGCCGCCAATGGCGTTCCCGCTGACGCGATCGAGAGGCATCTCGCCGTGCTCGGCAACAGGAGCGCGATGGAAGCAGCGCTCGCATGGTATCGCGCACGCGGCGCGATCCGCGGGCCGCTTGGTCCGATCCGGGTGCCGACGCTCTATATCTGGGGCGACGCCGACGACACCGTTGGCCGCGCCGCTGCCGAAGGCACCGTGGATTTCATCGCCGCGCCCTATCGTTTCGAGGTGCTCCCCGGCGTCGGGCATTTTGCGGCCGATCAGGCGCCGGAGCAGGTGAGCGAATTATTGCTGGAACATCTGGCCGCGCATCCTGCGTGAGGAACGCAACGCCTATGAAAATGTTGTCGTGCACAAAAATGGAGTATGACGACATGACCAGCGAAAAAGATCGGGAAAAGGCTGCAGCCGAGCGCAAGCAAGCGCGGGATCAGCGCTCTCCGTCGCCGCCACCGCCGCAAGTCTCTCCGCCGCTTGGCAATGACGGCCCGGAGCTGGAGCGCGACATCCACTGCTGACGATGAAAACCAAAACGTGAGAAACAAAAACGCGACGGAGGGATAGTCCTCCGTCGCACTTCCTGCCGTTCTATCTTATATGGCGTTGGCGCCCTACTCGCTCTTATCGATGTTCCAGAACACCGGGGTCGCCGGGCCGTCGAGCACGCCGGTAAGCGACTTCCGCCATGCGCTCGGCGCGAGATACTGGCCGAGCGGAACGTAGATCACCTGCTCAAAGGCTTCCTTCTGAATTTCGGCGGCGATTTTCTTCTGCTCGTCCGGCGAGGTAGCGCGCGCGAACTTGTCCTTCAACTCCTCGACCTTGGCGCTTTCCGCCCAACCGAACCAGCCGCCCTTGGTGCCGCGGCCGCCGATCGACGCGTTGGCGATCGGGTTCATCACGTCGGCGCCGACCCAGTTGGTGAAAAACATGTTCCAGCCGCCCTCCTTCGTCGGCTTCTGGCTGGCGCGGCGTGTGACGACGGTCTGCCAGTCGGTTGCCTGCAGGTCGACCTTGAAGCCGGCCTCGCGCAGCAACTGCGCTGCCACGATCGGCTGCGCCTTCAGCGTGACGACGTCGCCCGGCGCCATGATCACGATCGGGGTGCCGTCGTAACCGGACTCGGCGAGCGCCTTCTTGGCTTCCGCCAAGCTGCCGCCCTTGGTCAGATTTCCGGCACCCTCTTCGGTCGCGAGCGGCGTGCCGCAGACGAAGTAGGCACCGCAGATCTTGTAATATTCGGGGTTTCCGACCAGCGCGTCCAGAACGTCCTTCTGGTTCATCGCCAGCAGCGCGGCGCGGCGAACCTTGACGTTATCGAAGGGCGGAAGGAGGAAGTTCATCCGGCCGAGTGTCTGGAAGCCGAGCTTGTTCAAAATCTCGATCTTGATGTCCTTGTTGGCTTTCACCACCGGCAACAGATCGAACGACGGATTTTCCATGAAGTCGATATCGCCGGACTGCAATGCGTTCACCGCGGTCTGCGCATCCGGCATGGTGATCCATTCGACGCGATCGACCTTCACCACCTTGCCGCCGGCCGTCCAGCTCGGCGGCTCCTTGCGCGGCACGTAGTCCGGGTTCTTTTCATAGGCGGCCTTCACACCCGGCTGAAATTCCGACTGCACGAATTTGAACGGGCCGGATCCGATATGTTCCTTGATCTGCTGACCGGCCGGCGTTTCCGCAAGGCGCTTGGGCATCATGAACGGCGTATAGGACGACGGCTTGCCGATCGATTCCAGCACCAGGCCGTACGGCTCCTTCAGTTTCAGCGCAAAGCTCTTGGCGTCGATCGGCTCGATGCTGGCGGTAAAGTCCATCAGCTTCTGGCCCATATTGTCGTTGCGACCCCAGCGCTTCAGAGAGGCGACGCAGTCTTCCGCCGTCACCGGCGCACCATCGTGCCACTTCAAGCCATCGCGCAGGGTGAACGTATAAGTCAGCTTGTCATCGCTGACTTTCCAGTCCGCCATTTGCGGCTGGACCTTGAAATTGGAATCGGTCGCCAGCAGCGTGTCATAGATCATGTAGCCATGATCGCGGGTGATGTAGGCGGTGGTGAAGCCGGGATCGAGAACGCGCAGATCGGAGTGCATCACCGCGGTGATGGTCTTCTTGCTGGCAGCCATGGCCTGCGACGTAATGGCTTGCGACGTCAGCGCCGCCGACAGCGCAAGCACCGACAAAGCAGTCGCTATCGTGGGACGTTTCCAACGCATGATGTGGAACATTCGATCTCTCCTGACGTGAAACTGGTCAAAGTCCGCTGATTCATTATGCATGCGGTTCGTTATTTGGGCGAACTAACACGCTGTAAATCCTGACGATTTGAAGACTTGCATCAAGCGCGCGGCGCGTCAATCCGCTTTGAGGTGGCCACCGCGCTGCGAATACCGCGGGACGCGCGTTCATGTTTCGCTTTACAAATCCGCGCGAGATCATTCTCGTACGCGGCAAGACCGGTGTCGGCCGGTCGAAACCCAGAGCAAGAAAACCAAGAGAAGTCCATGAACCCAGCCAATCTTCCCTTTGATTCCGAGGCCATGCTGCAGGGGCTCCGCGGCTGGGTAGAGTGCGAAAGCCCGACCTGGGACAAGGCTGCAGTGGAGCGCATGCTCGACCTCGCCGCGCGCGACATGGCAATCATGGGTGCGACCATCGAGCGCATCGCCGGCCGGCAAGGGTTTGCCGGGTGCGTCCGCGCCCGCTTTCCGCATCCGAAGCAAGGCGAGCCCGGCATCCTGATCGCCGGCCACATGGATACCGTCCACCCGGTCGGCACCATCGAAAAGCTGCAATGGCGGCGCGAGGGCAACAAATGCTTCGGCCCCGGTATCTTCGACATGAAGGGCGGCAATTACCTCTCGCTGGAAGCGATCCGGCAACTGGCACGCGCCGCGTTCACGACGCCGCTGCCGATCACGGTGCTGTTCACGCCCGACGAGGAAGTCGGCACGCCCTCGACCCGCGACATCATCGAGGCGGAAGCCGCGCGTAACAAATACGTGCTGGTGCCCGAGCCCGGACGGCCCAATAATGGCGTCGTCACCGGCCGCTATGCGATTTCGCGCTTCAATCTCGAAGCCGTCGGCAAGCCGAGCCATGCCGGCGCCACGCTGTCCTCGGGCCGTTCCGCGATCCGCGAAATGGCACGCCAGATTATCGCGATCGACGGCATGACGACCGAAGATTGTACGTTCTCCGTCGGCATCGTGCATGGTGGCCAATGGGTCAATTGCGTTGCCACCACCTGTACCGGGGAAGCGCTGAGCATGGCGAAACGCCAAGCCGATCTCGACCGCGGCGTCGAGAGCATGCTGGCGCTGTCAGGCACCAGCAACGACGTGACCTTCACGGTAACCCGCGGCGTCACCCGCCCGGTGTGGGAACCAGATGCCGGCACGATGGCGTTGTATGAAAAGGCGCGCGGGGTTGCCAAGCAGATGAGCCTCGATCTGCCCCATGGCAGCGCGGGCGGCGGCTCCGACGGCAATTTCACCGGCGCGATGGGCATTCCTACGTTGGACGGCCTCGGCGTCCGCGGTGCTGACGCCCATACGCTGAACGAGCATATCGAGGTCGACAGTCTCGCTGAACGCGGCCGGCTGATGGCGGGACTGTTGGCAACGCTGGAGTGATGGTGCAGTCGTCATTCCGGGGCAATGCGAAAGCGCCGAACCCGGAATGACGAAGACAATGAAGCGCGCACTCTTCCGCACGGTTGCCTAGCTGCACCGCAAAAAACGCAGGCGCAATGGCACGGGACTTGCTGAAATGCTACGCTGGTGGCGCGGAAACCAGGTCTAAGGGCGGCGCTGCCCAATTCACCCACAACTGACGGATCAAGATGCTCGGATATCTGCTTCGCCGCATTCTCGCCGCCATTCCCGTGATGGGCGTGGTCGCGCTGTTTGTGTTTCTCTTGCTGCGGCTGACGCCCGGCGATCCCGCCGCGATTCTGGCCGGCGACAACGCGACGCCCGAACAGCTCGAGCGCATCCGCACTTCCCTCGGCCTCAACGAGCCGCTCTATACACAATTCTTCACCTGGGTCGGCAAGCTGCTGCAAGGCGATCTCGGCGTGTCCTTGATTTCGAACGTGCCGGTCTTGAAGATGATCAGCCAGCGCGTCGAGCCGTCGATCTCGATTGCCCTTTCCACGATCATTCTGGCTATTGTCGTTGCGGTGCCGCTCGGCGTAATCGCGGCGTGGAAGCACGGTACCTGGATCGACCGCTTCGTGATGGGATTGTCGGTGGTCGGCTTCTCCGTGCCGGTATTCGTGATCGGTTATGTGCTGATTCAGATCTTTGCCATCGAGCTGCGGTGGGTGCCGGTGCAGGGTTTCCGCAGCATCACGGCGGGCTTCGGTCCGTTCTTCGAGCGCATCATCCTGCCGACCTGTACGCTGTCCTTTATTTATGTCGCGCTGATCGCGCGCATGACGCGGGCTGCAATGCTGGACGTGCTCGGCGAGGATTACGTCCGCACCGCGAGGGCAAAAGGCATCAGCGAAACGGGCGTGCTGCTGCGCCATGCCCTGCGCAATGCCGCCGTGCCTGTCATCACCGTGATCGGAACGGGATTTGCGCTACTGATTTCCGGCGTCGTTGTCACCGAGAGCGTGTTCAACCTGCCCGGCATCGGCCGCCTGACCGTCGATGCGGTGCTGGCGCGAGATTATCCGGTGATCCAGGCGATGATCCTTCTGACGTCGCTGATCTATGTCACCGTCAATCTTTTGATCGACGTCGCCTACACCCTGCTTGATCCGAGGATTCGCTACTGATGGCGATCGAAACCCTTCCCGAACCGTCAATCCCCGTCACCACGCCGTTCCGGCCGAGACTAGGATTCCTCACGGCGACGCCGATCATCGCCACCGCGACCGTCTGCCTCGCACTCATCATCGCGATGGCGATCGCAGCCCCCCTGCTCGCGCCGCACGATCCGCAATTGCTGGCGCCGGCGCAGCGGCTGAAACCCTCCAGCGCGCAATTTTTGCTCGGCACCGACGCCTATGGCCGCGACGTGCTGTCGCGCATCATTTATGGCGGGCGGATTTCGCTCCTGATCGGCCTTGGCGCGGCGATTTTCTCGATCGGCATCGGGCTCGTGATCGGCCTCGTCTCGGGTTTCTTCAAATGGGTCGACGCCGTGATGATGCGGGTGATGGATGGCCTGATGGCGATCCCTTCGATCCTGCTCGCGATTGCCGTGGTGTCGCTGTCGGGCGCCAGCCTGATGACGGTGCTGGTCGCGATCACCATTCCGGAGATTCCGCGCGTGGCGCGGCTGGTGCGCTCGGTCGTGCTGTCGGCACGCGAGGAGCCTTATGTCGAAGCCGCGATCTCGGTCGGCACCAGCCTGCCCAAGATCATGTGGCGGCATCTGATGCCGAACACGGTGGCGCCGCTGATCGTGCAAGGCACCTATGTTTGCGCTTCCGCCATCCTCACCGAAGCGATTCTCTCGTTCCTCGGCGCCGGCATCAGCCCGGAAACGCCGACCTGGGGCAACATCATGGCCGAGGGCCGCGCCTACTTCCAGGTCAAGCCGTCGCTGATCTTCTGGCCGGGGCTATTGCTGTCGATCGCAATTCTCAGCGTCAATCTGATCGGCGACGCCGCCCGCGACGCGCTCGATCCACGCATGAAGCAGCGGGAGGCGGGCAAATGAAGACTTCTCCACGTCATTGCGAGCGAAGCGAAGCAATCCATCGCGCCGCTCGAAGAAAGAATGGATTGCTTCGTCGCTACGCTCCTCGCAATGACGGCTGAGAAATTCGAAATGAAAAGCACCATCCTCGACATCGACAATCTCATCGTAAGCCTCGGCAAGAAGGCTGGCGGCCCGCGCATCATCGATGGCGTCTCGCTGCAGGTGCGCGACGGCGAAACGCTGTGCGTCGTCGGCGAAAGCGGCTCCGGCAAATCCGTGACGTCGCTGACCGTGATGGGGCTGCTGCAAAAGGGCGCGCTGACCCCGACCGGCGGCAGCGTCAAGCTAGTCGGCGAGGAACTGCTCACCGCCACCGACCGGCGCTTGCGTGAACTGCGCGCTACGCGAATGGCGATGATCTTTCAGGAGCCGATGACGGCGCTCAATCCGGTGGTGCCGGTCGGCCGCCAGATCGACGAGGTCTTGCGCGCCCACACCGATCTCGACGCCCGTGCCCGCCGCCAGAAGATTTTGGCGATGATGGAGCATGTGCGGCTCCCCGATGTGGAGCGCATCTTTGCCTCGTATCCGCACCGGCTGTCGGGCGGACAGCGCCAGCGCATCATGATCGCGATGGCGTTGGTGCTCGAACCGAAATTGCTGATCGCGGACGAGCCGACAACCGCGCTCGATGTCACCACCCAGAAGCAGATCCTCACGCTGATCCGCGATCTGCAGCGCGATCACGGCACCGCGGTGCTGTTCATCACCCATGACATGGGCGTAGTTGCGGAGATCGCCGATCGCGTCGCCGTGATGCGCCACGGCCGGCTGGTCGAGACCGGAACGCTCGACACCATCCTGCGCACGCCGACCATGGAGTACACCCGCGACCTGCTGTCTTCAGTGCCAAGCCTGGTGCCGCGGGCGCCGCGCGCGGAGACGGAAGAGCCGGTGGTGCTGGAAGCCAATGAACTGGGCAAGGTCTATCGCGAGCGTTCATTCCTCGGAAAGACACGCGAAGTCGCCGCCGCCAAGGACGTCACCCTCACCTTGCGCAAGGGCCGCACGCTTGGCATCGTCGGCGAAAGCGGCTCCGGCAAGTCTACCGTGGCGCGCTGCATCGTCCGCCTGATCGATCCGACTTCCGGCGGCGTCCGCCTTGCGGGCCGCGAGATCTCCGACCTGTCGCGGCAACTCTTGCAGCCGCACCGCAAGAAGATCCAGATCATCTTCCAGGACCCCTATCGCTCGCTCAATCCGCGCGTCACCGTCGGCGAAACCATTGCCGAAGGTCCGATCAATTACGGCATGCCGCGCGCCGAAGCGCTGGCGAAGGCGCGCGAACTGCTCGAACTGGTCGATTTGCCGGCGGATGCCGTGTCGCGCTACCCGCATCAATTCTCTGGCGGCCAGCGCCAGCGTATCGCGATTGCGCGCGCGCTCGCGCTCGACCCCGACGTGCTGGTTGCGGACGAAGCCGTCTCGGCGCTCGACGTCTCCGTGCAGGCGCAGGTGCTCGAACTGCTCGACGAAATCCAGAAGCGGCTGGGCATTGCGTTGTTGTTCATCACCCATGATCTTCGCGTCGCAGCGCAAATCTGCGACGATGTCGCCGTGATGCAACATGGCCGGATCGTCGAACAGGGCCCGGCCGCGCAGGTGCTGACCCATCCGCAGCAAGCCTATACCAAGGCATTGCTCGATGCGGCGCCCGGACGTGGTTGGGATTTTGCCAATTTCCGGCCGGTGGAAGTGGCGGCGGAATAATCACGGCCTCTCCCCGTCATTGCGGGACCACCCGGTCGGCGCGACGCGCCGCCGGATGACAGGCTCCGCGAAGCAATCCATGGTGCCGCTTGCGGAGATATGGATTGCTTCGTCGCGTCGCTCGCAATGACGGGCTGGTGGCGGTGCAAGGCAATCGCTTACGCCCACGCGGCATGCAAAACGGAATTGCTCCTCGGCTTGCGCTTGCCACGATGTCCCGCTTAACGTCCCCCCAACGAAAAACACCGGCTGAGAAATTATGACCCGCATCGCCGTCGGCGGCTTCCTGCACGAGACCAACACCTTCGCGCCGACCAAGGCGACCTATGCGGATTTTGTTCATGGCGGCGGCTGGCCGGCGATGGCGCACGGGCCTGAGGTCCTCAAGGTCATGCGCAAGATCAATGTCGGCCTCGCCGGCTTCGTCGAAGCCGCCGACGCCAATGGCTGGGAGCTGGTTCCGACGATTTCCGCGGCCGCGAGCCCCTCGGCGCATGTCACGACGGATGCCTTCGAGCGCGTCATGAAGGAGATGGTCGACGGCATCGCCAATGCCGGGCCGATCGATGCCGTTTATCTCGACCTGCACGGCGCCATGGTGACCGAACAACACGACGATGGCGAAGGTGAAATTTTGGCGCGCGTGCGCAAAGTGATCGGCAAGGATTTGCCGCTGGTCGCAAGCCTCGATCTGCACGCCAATGTCTCGCCCGAGATGATCGCGCATGCGGATGCACTGATCGCCTACCGCACCTATCCCCACGTCGACATGGCCGACACCGGACGCGCCTGTGCCAAGCACCTTGCACTGCTGCTGCAGACCAGCGAACGCTTCGCCAAGGCGTTCCGGCAATTGCCGTTCCTCATCCCGATCTCCTGGCAATGCACCAATGATCAGCCGACCAGGGGCATCTATGAAAGGCTCGCTGGCCTCGAAAGCGATGCGGTGCCGACGCTGTCGTTCGCGCCGGGTTTTCCGGCGGCGGATTTTCCTCATTGCGGACCGAGCGTGTTTGCCTATGGAAGGACGCAGGCGGACGCGGACGCCGCCGCCGACAGGATCGTCGCGCTCGTCGAGGGCCATGAAGACGATTTCGACGGGCGCATCTATTCGCCCGACGACGGCGTGCGCCTCGCCATGGAGCTTGCGAAATCGGCGACGCGGCCGATCATCATCGCCGACACCCAGGACAATCCCGGCGCCGGCGGCGATTCCGACACCACCGGCATGCTGCGCGCCCTGGTGCGCAACAACGCCGCCGGTGCCGCCACGGGCGTGATCTACGATCCGGAGTCGGCCAAAGCGGCGCATGCGGCGGGCGCCGGCGCCACCGTGACGCTGGCGCTCGGCGGCAAATCGGGCATCCCGGGCGACGCCCCGTACAAGGAAATCTTCGTCGTCGAGAAACTGTCCGACGGCAAATTCGTGGCGCCCGGCCCGTACTACGGTGGCCGCGACATGGACATGGGCCCCTCGGCTTGCCTGCGCATCGGCGATGTCAGGGTCGTCGTCGGCTCTTACAAGGCGCAGCTCGCCGATCAAGCGATGTACCGCTACGTCGGCATCGAGCCGACCGAACAGAAAATCCTGGTCAACAAGAGCTCGGTGCATTTCCGCGCCGATTTCGAACCGATTGCCGAAAAACTCCTGATCTGCGCCGCCCCCGGCGCGATGCCGGCGGATACTGCAGCGCTGCCCTGGACGCGGCTACGTCCGGGCATTCGCCTCAAGCCGAACGGCCCCGCCTTTACCCCATCCGCTCCCTCACGCTCAAAATCTTCAGTCAGGGGATAAACAGACATGCCCACCATCGAACTTATCGACGGCTACGCCGAGGAACTCACCGCCATCCGCCGCGATCTGCATGCCCATCCCGAGATCGGCTTCGAGGAGGTGCGCACTTCCGGGATCGTCGCCGAGAAGCTGAAGGGCTGGGGCATCGAGGTGCATCGCGGCCTCGGCGGCACCGGCGTGATCGGCGTGCTCAAGGGCAAGGGCAGCGGCGGCAAGCGCATTGGCCTGCGCGCCGACATGGATGCGCTGCCGATGGAAGAAAATACCAACCTGAAGTGGCGCTCGACCATTCCGGGCCGCTTTCACGGCTGCGGCCATGACGGCCACACCACGATGCTGCTCGGCACAGCGCGCTACCTGGCCGAGACGAAAAATTTCGACGGCACCGTGCATTTCATCTTCCAGCCCGCCGAGGAAGGCCTCGGCGGTGCGCGCGCCATGATCAAGGATGGGCTGTTCCAAAAATTTCCCTGCGACGAGATCTATGGCCTGCACAACGCGCCGGACCTCAATCACGGCGAAATCGCGATCCTGCCGGGACCAGCGATGGCCGGCGCCGACTTCTTCGATATCACCATCCAGGGTTATGGCGCGCATGGCGCGATGCCGGAGCGCTCCAGGGACGCGGTCGTGATCGCGACCACGCTCGCGCAGGCACTGCAGACCATCGTCAGCCGCAACGTCGATCCCTTGAAGGCGGCAGTGCTGTCGATCACTCAGATTCATTCGGGCTCCGCCTATAATGTGATCCCCGGCGACGCCAAGCTGTGCGGCACGGTCCGGGCCTTCGATGACGGCGTCCGCGCGCTGATCCGCGAACGTATGCACGCTATCTGCGCAGGCATTGCCGCGACCTTCCAGGCAGAGATCACCGCCGACATCCGCGACGGCTTCAGCGTGCTGGTCAACGAGGAGGAGCAGTCCCGGGTGGTCGAGGCGGTGGCGAAGACGGTCGTCGACCCGGCCAACGTGTTCACGCGCGCGACGCCGAAGATGGGCAGCGAGGATTTTGCCGACATGATGCAAGCGGTGCCCGGCGCCTATTTCTGGATCGGCCACGACGGCTCGGTCCCCGTGCACAATCCCGGCTACGTGCTCGACGACAAGATCCTGCCGATCGGCGCCAGCATGTTTGCCCGCATCATCGAAACCCGTTTGCCGGTAGGTTAGCATGCATAAACCAGCCCCCGAGGAAGAGGTCACCTCGCTGCATGACCTCTCCGCCACCGACCTGATCGCCGGCTATCGCGCCAAGCAGTTCTCGCCGTCGGAAGTGCTGGAGGAAGTGATCGCGCATGTCGCGGCGTGGGAGCCGCACATCAAGGCGCTGTATCTGTTCGATCCCGATGGGGCGCGCGCTGCCGCGAGAGCATCGACCGAGCGGTGGCAGAAGGGCGAGCCTGTAGGCACGCTCGATGGCGTGCCGGTTACGATCAAGGATAATATCGCTACCAAGGGCCAACCGATTCCGCTCGGCGCCGCCAGCGTGAAGCTGGCAGCGGCCGGGAAGGACGCACCGCCCGCCGCACGATTGCGTGAAGCCGGTGCGATCATCTTCTCCAAAACGACGATGCCGGACTACGGCATGCTGTCGTCTGGGCTCTCCAGTTTCCATCCCCTCACCCGCAATCCCTGGGATCTCAGCAAGAACCCTGGCGGCTCTTCTGCCGGCGCCGGCGCAGCAGCCGCTGCCGGTTACGGTCCGCTGCATCTGGGCACCGATATCGGCGGCTCGGTACGGCTGCCGGCCTGCTGGTGCGGGCTGGTCGCGCTGAAGCCGAGCCTCGGCCGCATTCCGATCGATCCGCCCTATGTCGGTCGCGTCGCCGGGCCGATGACCAGGACTGTGGACGATGCCGCGCTGATGATGTGCGTCCTGGCGAAGCCGGATCGCCGCGACGGCATGAGTCTGCCGGCCGACAGCACCATCCCCTGGAAAGCGCTCGACAAGTCGCCGCGCAAACTGCGCATCGGCCTGATGCTCGACGCCGGCGCCGGGCAGCCGCTGGAAAGCGAAGTCCGCGAGGTTGCGGTAAATGCCGCCAAGGCGTTCGAATCCGCCGGCGCAGTCGTGACCGAAGTCGGCGGCATCCTGACCCGCGAGATGCTCGACGGGCTCGATCATTTCTGGCGAGCCCGGTTGTGGGACGATCTCTCAAAGCTTTCACCCGAGGAGCGCGCCAAGACACTGCCTTACATCCACAAATGGGCAGAAGCCGGCGCCAAACTTTCCGGTGTCGACGTCGTCAGAGGTTTCAACGCAACCATGGCGATCCGCGCCGCGGCGGCAAAGCTATTCTACGAACTCGATTACATGATCTCGCCGGTATCGCCGGTGGTGAACTTCCCGGCCGAGTTTGCAGCGCCCATCAACGATCCGGACAGGCCGTTCGAGCATATCTGCTACACGGTGCCGTGGAACATGTCGGAAAACCCGGCGCTCTCGATCAATGGCGGCTACGACGCGAAGGGTTTTCCGATCGGCGTGCAGATCATCGGCCGCCGCTTCGACGATCTCGGCGTGCTCGGCATGGCCAAGGCCTTCGAGGGCCTGCGCGGCCCGCAGCGGCCGTGGCCGACGCCACCGAAGACGTAGATTCTTTATACCTCCGTCATGGCGGGGCTTGTCCCGGCCATCTACGTCTTTACGCTGTCGATGCATAGAAAGACATGGATGCCCGCCACAAGGCCGGACATGACGATGCGTTAAGCAGCCAATAAGAACACACAGGAAGGCACCCCCAATGGCGTATGAGACCATCAAGTACGAGGTCGACGATCAGATTCTCACCATCACGCTGAACCGGCCCGACAAACTCAACGCCTTCAACGGCACGATGCAGCAGGAATTGATCGATGCCTTCGATGCCGCTGACAAAGACGACAATGTCCGCGCCATCATCGTCACCGGCGCAGGCCGCGGCTTCTGCGCCGGCGCGGACCTTTCTTCCGGCGCCAACACGTTCGACCGCGACGCCCGGCGCGGACCGGTGAAGCGGCTTGCCGATGGGGCGGTCGACTACAGCGATCCCATGGTGCGCGATGGTGGCGGCCAGGTGACGCTGCGGATATTCAAATGCTTGAAACCCGTGATTGCCGCGGTGAATGGACCCGCGGTCGGCATCGGCGTCACCATGCAGCTTGCAATGGACATCCGCATCGCAAGTGACGCCGCACGCTTCGGCTTCGTGTTCTCCCAGCGCGGCATCGTGCCGGAAGCCGCCTCGAGCTGGTTCCTGCCGCGTATCGTCGGCATCTCGCAGGCGCTGGAATGGTGCTATTCGGGCCGCGTGTTCCCGGCGCAGGAAGCGCTCGCCGGCCGCCTCGTCAGCAAGGTGGTGCCGCCGGAGGATTTGCTGCCGACCGCACGCGCGCTCGCCAGGGAATTCGCCGCCAAGACCGCGCCGGTGTCGGTCGCGCTGATCCGGCAGATGATGTGGCGCATGCTGGGCGCCGACGATCCGATGGAAGCCCACAAGGTCGACAGCCGTGGCATCTACGCCCGCGGCCGCTCGGACGACGTGAAAGAAGGCGTGGTGTCGTTTCTGGAAAAGCGCCCGGCGCAGTTCAAGAACAAGGTGTCGAGCGACATGCCGGACTATTTCCCGTGGTGGACGGAGCGGGAGTACAAGTGAGGCGATAGCCGCAACTCACCTGCCCTTTGCCTTCTCGAAGAATCACGCGGTATGGGTCCCCGCGTTCGCGGGGACGACGATGGAGTATTACCCCATCGTCAGCGCCACCCGTCCGATCGCCTTGCGGTCGATCAACAGCCGCATTGCCTTCGCGTAATCCTCCAGCGGTAGCCGATGCGAGACGTTGGGACGGATTGTGCCGGCCTCCGCCCATTGCGTCAGCGCCTTGATCCGCACCTCGCCAAGCGCGGGATTTCTCCGCACCGCTTCGCCGGCACGGACGCCCAATACACTGGCGCCCTTGATCATCAACAGATTGGTCTTGGCGAGACCGATGCCGCCGGTGAAGCCGATCACCAGGAGCCGCGCACCCCAATTGATGCAGCGCATCGAGTTCTCGAACACCTCGCCGCCGACGGGATCGAACACCACATCAGCACCCTGCCCGTCGGTGATGCGTTTGACGGCATCACGGAACGGTTCTTGGTCGTAGCGGATGAGATGATCGGCGCCCCTCGCTTTCGCAATCGCAAGCTTCTCATCGCTTGAAGCGGTCGCGATCACGGTCGCACCGAGCACCTTGCCGATCTCGACAGCGGCAAGCCCGACGCCGCCGCCCGCGCCATGCACCAGCAGCACTTCGCCTGGTTCCAACCGCCCGCGGTCGATCAGCGCGTGATAGGCGGTGCCATGGCCGGCCAGGAACGTCGCGCCCTCGGCATAATCGAACGTCGACGGCAGGCGCACGAGCTGCGAGGCCGCGGCGACCGCTTCATCGGAATAGGCGCCGTGACGCATCTTGACGATGACCCTGTCGCCCACCGCGACGCCCGGCGCTTCGTTCACTTCGACGACATCGCCGGCGGCTTCCACGCCCGGTGTAAACGGCAATGGCGGCTTAAGCTGATATTCGCCCGCTGCCATCAAAATATCGGGAAAATTGATGCCGGCGGCGCGGATGGCGACGCGCACCTGCCCCGGCGCGAGTGGTGCCGAGGCAAACGTTTCGAGGCGCAGGCGCTCGGGCGGCCCGAGCTCGCGGCAGACGACGGCTCTCGGCATCAGGCAGCCCGCGCTTTCAGGCGCTCCAGCGCCTCGCGGATCAGCGGCATCCGGTCGTTGCCGAAGTACATGTCTGATTTGTCAACGAAGATCGTCGGCGAGCCAAAACCGCCGCGCGCCATCACCTCGTCCGTGTTGGCCTTGAGTTGATCCTTGATCGCCTGCTGGCCGATACCCTCGAAGAATTTGACTTGGTCGATGCCGACCTTCTTGCAGATTTCCGTCAGTACCGAATCCTGCGAGATGTCCTTGTCGCCGCCCCAATAGGCCTCAAACACCGCGGTGACGAACGGCACCATGTCGTTTCCGAGCCAGACGCAGCCGCGCATCGCCTTGACGCTGTTCACCGGAAACACCGTCGGCGGCATCTTGATCGAAAGCCCAGCCGAGCGCGCCCAGTCGGCGAGGTCTTTCTTCATGTAGCGCGCCTTCAACGGCACCGGTGTTTCGCGCTGCGCATAGACGCTCGGATTGACAGTATTGAAGATGCCGCCGACCAGGATCGGCCGCCAGGTGATCTCGACACCGAGCTCCTTGCCGAGCGGCTGGATGTTATGAAAGGCAAGATAGGTCCAGGGGCTGGAGCAATCGAAGAAGAATTCGAGCATGGAATTTCCTTTTGTTGGTTCTCGAGCCTCATCCTGAGGAGCGCGGAACGCGCGTCTCGAAGGATGAGGGCACTGGAGGGGCCGCCGCCGCGGCGGCTGCCTCGTGGCCTACCGAAAGCCCAGTTCCTCCAGTATGATCGAGATTTTCCCGGCAATGGGGACTTTTGTTGTTCTGTACCTTGATCTTAAGACATGGCAGACAGGCGCTCAATCCGAACCGACCGGGAGGCTCCCATGCTGTTTCCAACCACGATCGCAGGCTCCTTGCCGAAGCCGGAATGGCTGGCCGAGCCCAACACGCTCTGGGCGCCCTGGAAATCTAAAGGCGACGAGCTCACCCGCGCCAAGCGCGACGCCACCATGCTGGCAGTGAAGCTGCAGGAAGATTCCGGCATCGATATCGTCACCGAGGGTGAGCAGGCCCGCCAGCATTTCGTTCACGGCTTCCTGGAGAAGGTCGAGGGCATCGATTTCGCCCACAAGGTCGAGATGGGCATCCGCAAGGATCGCTACAAGGCGATGGTGCCGCAGGTGACAGCGCCGCTGACGCTGAAGGGCCGCGTCCATGCGGACGAGGCCCGCGTCGCCCGCTCCCATACCACCCGCAAGCTAAAGTTCACCCTGCCCGGCCCGATGACCATCGCCGACACCGTCGCAGACCGGTTCTATGGAGACAAGGTCAAGATGGCGTTCGCCTTTGCCGAGCTGCTCAACAACGAGGCCAAGGCGCTGCAGGCCGACGGCGTCGATGTGATCCAGTTCGACGAGCCCGCCTTCAACGTCTTCATGGATGAAGTTTCCGACTGGGGCATCAAGGCACTTGAGCGCGCAGCCGAAGGGCTGACCTGCGCCACCGCGGTTCACATCTGCTACGGCTATGGCATCAAGGCCAATACCGACTGGAAACAGACGCTGGGCAGCGAATGGCGGCAATACGAGGATATTTTCCCGGCGATCGCCAAAAGCCCGATCCAGCAGGTCGCGATCGAGTGCCGCAACTCGAAAGTGCCTCTGGATCTGCTGGCCCTGCTTCCTGGCAAGATCATCCAGGCCGGCGTGATCGACGTCGCCAGCGACACGGTCGAGACGGCCGAGGATGTCGTCAAGGTGATCGAGGCGGTCGCGAAATTCGTGCCGCTTGACAACATCGTCGCGACCACCAATTGCGGCATGGCGCCGATGCGGAGAGATGTCGCGGAGGCGAAACTGGCGGCGCTGGGCGCCGGCGCGAAATTGGCGCGGCAGAAGCTCGGATGATGCTTCCCTTCCCTCTCCCGCGCGCGGTGGAGGGTCAAGGTGCAGTTCTCCCCCGCAAGCGGGAGAGAGGGCAGACCGCGCATCAGTTCCGCTAGCTAACTCGCGCTTGGATGCAGTACCGGCCGATATCCGGCATTGAATGCGCGCAGCGTTGACGGCGGCGTCAGCAGGATTACGTCCCCGATTGCGCCTTCCACCTTGCGATAGCCGGTCATCGACCATTGCAGCGCCCTGCCCCGCACGATCAGAAAACTCTCCTCATCCCGGTGCACCATCGCACCGTCGGGCAGTTGCGCCACCGGCATCGGCAGCGCATGCAGCCGCTTCTTGCCGCGTTCCAGCCGCTCGCGATGCAGTAGGCTGTCCATCTCACGCGCACGAATATTCGAAACGCCGTTCCCCTTCTCCCACGCGGCGCGAAAACGGTTGGCTTCGTCGCGGCGGCAGAAGAAGCATGGGCGATGGCCGGCCGCGAACGCGGTCGCCTCGTCGAGGAAGAACAGCTCCGTCCAGCTCCGCCGGCCCATTACCGGCCGCCGCCAGCCCCTGAACTCGCAGACGCAGGTGATCCACGCCGGGCTCGACCAGCGCTTCCTCAATAGCGTCTTGGTCGCGGGATCATGGATGATGCCGCGGTTGCCGGTGAACAGGCCGCGATGCGGAGTTGCGATGATGTCGCCAGTGGGTGTGACGCGGTTTTGCAGGGGCATGTGACGGGCGCGAGTGGCGAATGGCGAGTAATGGTATCTTTCTCTATTCGCTATTTCGCCATTCGCTATTCGTCCTACGCTCACGGACGGATCGGCGGCTGAAACGACAGCGCGGTATCCCAGGGAAAATGGATCCAGGTGTCCTGCGACACTTCTGTGATGAAAGTATCGACCAGCGGCTTGCCCTTCGGCTTGGCGTAGACGGTGGCGAAATGCGCATCGGGTAGCATCTGGCGCACCAGCCGCCCGGTGGCGCCGGTATCGACGAGGTCGTCGACGATCAACAGCCCCTTGCCGGTACCGCCCCCGAGTTTGGCGACATCGGCACACACGCCCTTGAGCACCTGCAGGTCACCCTGGCTGGTGTGGTCGTAGCTCGCAACGCAGACGGTATCGATGATGCGAATGCCGAGTTCGCGGGCCACGATCGCGGCTGGCACGAGGCCGCCGCGGGTGATCGCTATGATGGCATGAAACGGCCCGACCTCGTTGAGCCGCCAGGTCAGCGCCCGGCAATCCCGGTGAAACTGGTCCCAGGACACCGGAAAAGGCCGGCCGGCTTTCGCCTCGGCGCTCGGTTCGTAATTATTGTCTGCCACGCTGCTTCGCCTTGTCGCTTCGTCTTGTCCTGGCCTGTCTGCTACCGGGTGGTGACGTTCAATGCCGCAAGCATCTCCTTCACCGCAGTCATCGCGGCGTTGAGCTTGTCGGGATCGCGCGAGCGGACCACCAGGTTGGTGTTCGGCCTCTTGTCCTCGTCCATGAACGGATAGCTGCCGATGATGGTGTCGGGATGGGCGATGGCGATTTCCCGCAGCGGCCCGCCGATGTCGCCTTCGCGCGCATTGGCCCGCACGGAATCGGATAGCATCCGCACGCCCGATTTCAGCTTGGGCGCTACGATGTCCATCATCGCCTGCATGATCGAGGGGATGCCGGCCATCACGATGACATTGCCGAGCTTGAAGCCGGGCGCGAGGATGGTCGCGCTCTGGATCAGTTCGGCGCCGTCGGGCACGCGGGCCATGCGCAGCCGCGCCTCGTTCAGATCCTGCTCGCTCCAGCGCTCGCGGAAGCGCGCCACCACCTCCGGGTGATGACCGATCCCGACATCGAAGGCCTTGGCGACGCTGTCGGCGGTGATGTCGTCATGGGTCGGCCCAATGCCGCCGGTGGTGAAGACGTAGGTGTAACGCTTCCGCAGTGCATTAAGGGCGTCGACAATGTCGGTCTCGTCGTCGGCGACGACGCGGACCTCCTTGAGATCGATCCCGATGTTGGTCAGGTACTCGGCGATGAAGCCGATGTTCTTGTCCTTGGTCCGGCCGGACAGGATCTCGTCGCCGATGACCAGAATACCCGCCGTGACGATCTCGCTCATGACTTCTCCCCACCTGTCCCGTACTTTGCGCAAGCAACGCATTGAAGTCACGGGGGTTTGCTGCCGAAATAAGCACCCGGCCGCCTTTTTTTAGGGCAGCGCGGCCGGCTACCCACACGAAATGCCGCAAGCCATTGCATATCGCGCTGGCCCGAGCCTTGCTACCATCCTGTAATGTCATGCACTGTGCCGCATGGCTTCGAGAGATAGTCAGGATTTATGGCAGTTGCCTTCGATGAGATGAACGGCCCCGGCGGGGACCTCCGCCCGGCCTATCGGGAGCTCTCCCGCTGGCTGAAGGAGACGCCTCCGGACGCGCTCGAGTATCGCCGGCAGGAGGCGGAACTCTTGTTCCGCCGGATCGGCATCACCTTCGCCGTCTATGGCGACGCCGAAGCCCAGGAGCGGCTGATCCCCTTCGACGTGATCCCGCGAATCATGTCGGCAAAAGAATGGTCCCTGCTGGAAAAAGGCCTGAAGCAGCGGGTCCGCGCGCTCAACATGTTCTTGCGCGACATCTACCACGGCCGCGACATCCTGCGCGCCAACCTCATCCCTGACGACCTGATCTTCCAGAACCCGGTCTTCCGTCCCGAGATGAACGGCCAGAGCGTGCCGCACGACGTCTATGTGCACATCGCCGGCATCGACATCGTCCGGGTCGACGCCGACAATTTCATCGTGCTGGAGGACAATGCGCGGACGCCCTCGGGCGTGTCCTACATGCTGGAAAACCGCGAAATCATGATGCGGCTGTTTCCGGACCTGTTCGCCCGCCACCGCGTGGCGCCGGTGGAGAGATATCCGGACGAATTGCTGTCGGCGCTGCGCTCGGTGGCGCCGCTCTCCGCCTCGGCCGAGCCGACGGTCGCGCTGATGACGCCCGGCGTCTACAACTCCGCCTATTACGAGCACTCTTTCCTCGCCGACAAGCTCGGCATCGAACTGGTCGAGGGCCGCGACCTCATCGTCAAGAACGATGAGGTGTTCATGCGTACCACCGAGGGCCTGAAACGCGTCGATGTGATCTATCGCCGCGTCGACGACGATTTCCTCGATCCCTTGACCTTCCGGCCGGATTCGGCGCTCGGTGTGCCCGGGCTGATGTCGGCTTATGCGGCCGGCAATATCACGCTGGCGAACGCGGTCGGCACCGGCATTGCCGACGACAAGGCGATCTATTCCTACATGCCGGAGATCGTAAAGTTCTATCTCGGCGAAGAACCGATCCTGAAGAACGTACCGACCTGGCGCTGCCGCGAGCCGAAGGACCTGTCCTACGTGCTCGACAATCTGAGCGAACTGGTGGTGAAGGAAGTGCACGGCTCCGGCGGCTACGGCATGCTGATCGGTCCCGCCGCGACCAAGGCGACGATCGAGGCGTTCCGCGACAAACTCAAGCGCGAGCCGGAGGGCTTTATCGCCCAGCCGACGCTGGCGCTCTCCACCTGCCCGACCTGCACCGCGTCCGGCCTCGCGCCGCGCCATGTCGACTTGCGGCCCTTCGTGCTGACGGGAAGCAAGCACGTCACCATCGTGCCGGGCGGATTGACGCGGGTGGCGCTGAAGGAAGGCTCGCTGGTGGTCAATTCGAGCCAAGGAGGCGGCACCAAGGACACCTGGATACTGGACGAATAGAGAGCGAAATTTTCGTATGCTGTCGCGCACTGCCGAAAACCTGTACTGGCTGGCCCGCTACGTCGAGCGCGCCGAATACATCGCGCGCACCATCGACGCGACGCTGCGTGTCACCGCGCTGCCCGCGGCCTATATCGGCAAGACCAATGAGTGGGAATCGGCGCTTCTGACGGCCGGCGTCAGCGCGAGCTTCTACGAGGTCTATCTGGAGGCCACCGAACAGAACGTCGTCGAGTACCTGGCATTCTCGCCTTCGAATCCCTCCTCGATCAAGAACTGCATCGAGGCCGCCCGGCTCAATTCGCGCTCGGTTCGCACCGCGCTGACATCGGAGATGTGGGACACCATCAATTCGGCGTGGATCGAGCTGCAGGAAGTCTGGGGCAAGGGCACGTCGAGCCGCGAGGAGCTGGCGCGGTTTCTGCGCTTCGTGCAGGAGACTTCGTTGCGGTTCGACGGCTCGGCCTACCGGACCATGCTGCGCAACGACGCCTACTGGTTCTCGCGGCTGGGGCTGCATCTGGAGCGCGCCGACAACACCGCGCGCATTCTCGACGTGAAATATCACGTGCTGCTGCCCGAGGAGGAGCACGTCGGCGGCCCGCTGGACTACTACCAGTGGACCTCGATCCTACGTTCAGTGTCGGCGCTGACGGCCTACCACTGGGTCTATCGCGAGACGCTGAAACCGTGGCTGATCGCCGACCTCCTGATCCTCAACGATACGCTGCCGCGGTCGCTGGCGAGCTGCTACAGCAATCTGGTGCGCAATCTCGACCAGATCGGCGTCGCCTACGGCCGCCAGGGCGCCGCCCAGCGCCATGCCCGCGGGGTTCGCAACCGGCTTGAACACAGCCATATGGACGATATCTTCCAGCACGGTGTCCATGAGTTCATCCAGGAATTCATCGCGGACAATTCGAGGCTCGGTGAGATCATCACCAAGCAGTATTTGATTTGATGTCGTCATTCCGGGATGGTCCGAAGGACCAGACCCGGAATCTCGAGATTCCGGGTTCGCTTCGCGCCCCGGAATGACAGTGGAAACTACGGTACGCCATGCGCCTGCGAATTGCCCACTCCACCAGCTATCGCTACGAGCCGCCGGCCACGGGCGTGATTCAGATCCTGCGCATGACGCCCGGCAGCCATGACGGACAGTATGTCGCCGAATGGCAGATCGATGTCTCGACCGACTCTCGCCTCGACATGCACCAGGATGCGTTCGGCAACGTCACGCATGTGCTCACCCACGGACCGATCGCCGACCTCACCATCCATGTCGAGGGCCTGATCGAGACCCATGACACGGGCGGCGTGCTGCGCGGCACCGATGAGCGCTTTCCGCCGAGCCTGTTCCTGCGCCAGACCGCACTAACCGAAGTCAATCCGGCGATGGCGACCTTTGCCCGCGAGCTGCGCTCGGAGTCCGATGGCGACGTGGTCGGTTTCCTGCATGCGCTGATGGTGCAGATCAGCGAGCACATGACGTTTGACGAGGACCCGACCAATTCAGGCACCTCGGCGGCGGAAGCTTTTGCGCTCAAGCGCGGCGTCTGCCAGGACTACGCGCATATCTTCATCGCCTGCGCCCGCTCCGGCGGCGTGCCGGCGCGCTTCGTCTCCGGGCATTTCCTGCGCTCGGACGGAATGCTGCACCAGCAGGCGGGCCACGCCTGGGCGGAAGCTTACGTGCCCGATCTCGGCTGGGTCGGCTTCGATGCCGCCAACGGCATCTGCACCACCGACGCCCACGCCCGCGTCGCGATCGGGCTCGACTATCTCGGCGCGGCCCCGGTACGCGGCACCCGCTATGGCGGCGGCACGGAGACGCTGACGGTTGCGGTCAAGGTCGAACAGGCCGGGCGGCCGGGTCAGTGGCAAAGCCAATCGCAGTAGCCCTGCGTAGGGTGGCAAAGCAAAGCGTGCCCACCATTAAGCATTGAGATCGTGGGGATTATGGTGGGCACGGCGCGATGCGCCTTTGCCCACCCTACCGATCACTTATTCAGCTACACACCCTCAAAACCGCAGATTATTGCACTGGCTGTTGTCGTGCGGCCGGAAATTCCGCAGGCGTTCCCCGCCTTCGGTATGAAGGTTTCACCCGCCCGGCGCCTGCCGCGCCACGAGGGAATTGGGGTTGGATGGCCCTTCGAAATTGGCTACTAGTTTGGCCGCCGAAAACAGACGCGTTCGGGGATCGGGAATGACCTATTGCTGCGGAATTCTGGTACGGGACGGTCTCGTCATGATCGCGGATACCCGCACCAATGCCGGCCTCGACAATGTCTCGACCTTCCGCAAGCTCCACATTTTCTCGAAACCCGGCGAGCGCATCATGGCGGTCGCCAGCGCCGGCAATCTGGCGATCAGCCAGTCGGTGCTCTCGACATTGACCGAGGGCATCGAAGACCCCAACACCGGCGAGGTCGAGACGCTGATGAACGCGCCGACCATGTTCCAGGCCGCGCAGCGCATCGGGAGGGCAATCCGCATGGTCCATGCCACCGAAGGCCCGGCGCTCCGATCCGAAGACGTCTCCTTCGACGTCTCCTTCCTGTTCGGCGGCCAGATCAAGGGCTCGCGGATGCGGCTGTTCATGGTCTATACCGCCGGCAATTTCATCGAATGCACCACCGACACGCCTTACCTGCAGATCGGCGAGCACAAATACGGTAAGCCGGTGCTCGATCGCGCGATGCATTACGACGTCGAACTGTATGAGGCGCTGAAGACCGGCCTGATCTCGATGGATTCGACCATGCGCTCGAATCTCGGCGTCGGCCTGCCGATCGACGTGCTGGTGGTGCGCGCGGATGCCTGCGAGGCCGACCTCAACCATCGCATCGAGGCCGGCGAACCCTATTTCCACGATCTGCGTTCGCGCTGGTCGGCGGCCTTGCGCGCGGCGCACCAGAATATTCCGAGACCACCCTACAAATCCGAAACAGAAACCAAGAACTGAAGGCGAGGAAACAATGGCCGACGCAACCAACAAGATCGCGCTCGTAACCGGTGCCGGCACCGGCGTCGGACGCGCGGCATCGCTGGCGCTGATGAATGCCGGCTACACCGTGGTGCTCGCCGGGCGTCGCATGGAGATGCTGGAAGAAACCAAGAAGCTCGGCGACAATGTCGGCAAGAGCCTGTGCGTTTCCGCCGACATGACCAGCCCGGCCTCGATCGCAGCCCTCTTTCAGAAGGTCAAGGACACCTATGGCCGGCTCGACGTGCTCTTCAACAATGCCGGAATGGGCGCGCCGCCGGTGAATTTCGAGGACCTCAGCCTCGAGCAGTGGCAGGCGGTGGTGAACACCAACCTTACCGGCCCGTTCCTGTGCACCCAGCACGCCTTTCGCATCATGAAGGATCAGACCCCGCGCGGCGGCCGCATCATCAACAACGGCTCGATCTCGGCGCATGCGCCGCGGCCGTTCTCGGCCGCCTATACCTCGACCAAGCACGCGATCACGGGCCTCACCAAGGCCTCCAATCTCGACGGCCGCATGTACGACATCGCGGTCGGCCAGGTCGACATCGGCAATGCCGCGACGCCGATGACCGACCGCATGGTCGCCGGACCCGGTGTGATGCAGCCCGACGGCACGATGAAGCACGAACCGCGCATGGACGCGAAGGCAGTCGGCGACGCCGTGGCCTACATGGCCGGCCTGCCGCTCGATGCCAACGTGCTGTTCATGACGGTCATGGCAACCAAGATGCCGTTCGTCGGACGGGGCTGACGTGCGCGCCCGTGCCCCGGACGCAGCGCGGCGCGAAGTGCTGCGCTGCTGAGCCGGGGCTTAGCTTTCCGCGCGTCGCGCAGTGCCGAAGTGACGCTGCACCGCGTCCGGGACACGAGTTGAGTTGGGCTTTCACAAATCGACAAGATTGGCATAATCCCGGCCGGGGTTTTCGGGGGATTCATGCTGCAACTGCAATCGGCGTTTGGCGTGCTGGCATTGCTGGCGATCGCATGGGCGCTCAGTGAGAACCGCCGCGCGGTCTCGTTGCGGCAGATGGCGGTCGGCCTTGCCGTTACGATCGTCACCGCGCTGGTGCTGCTCAAGCTGCCGCCGGTGGCGAAGGCGTTCGGCGCCATCAACGACGCCGTGGGCACGATCGCGGCGGCGACGCGCGCCGGCACTTCCTTCGTGTTCGGCTATCTCGGCGGCGGTGCGCTGCCGTTCGATCTCAAGGCGCCGGGCGCGGATTTCATCCTGGCATTTCAGGCGCTGCCGATCGTGCTCGTCATGAGCGTCCTGACGACGTTGCTGTTCTATTGGCACGTGCTGCCGCCGGTCGTGCGCGGCATGGCGTGGCTGTTGGAGCGCACGCTCGGCGTCGGCGGCGCAGTGGGGCTGTCGGCCGCAGCCAATATCTTTCTCGGCATGGTCGAGGCACCGCTGTTCATCCGTCCCTATCTGGCGCAGCTCACGCGCAGCGAATTGTTCCTGGTCATGACCGGCGGCATGGCCGGCATCGCCGGCACCGTGCTGGTGCTCTACGCCACGTTCCTCGCGCCGCTGATCCCCGATGCCGCCGCGCATTTTGTCATCGCCTCCGTGCTCGGCGCACCGGCCGCGATCCTGATCAGCCTGATCATGGTGCCGGAGACTTCGGACAAGCGCACTGGCGGCTCGCTCGGAGATCCCGACATGCACGCGTCCTCCACGATGGACGCCATCGCCAAGGGCACCGCGGCCGGGCTCGAACTGCTGCTCAACATCGTCGCGATGTTGCTGGTGCTGGTGGCGCTGGTTTATCTCGTCAATGCGATGCTCGGGCTGTTGCCAGAGATCGGCGGCGCCAAAATTTCGCTACAGCGGCTGCTTGGGCTTCTGATGGCGCCGGTGTGCTGGCTGATGGGCCTGCCTTGGCCGCAAGCCGTCACGGCCGGAAGCCTGATGGGCACCAAGACCGTGCTCAACGAACTGATCGCCTATCTCGACCTCTCGAAACTCGGCGCGGATGCACTCGATCCGCGCTCGCGGCTGATCATGCTCTACGCGATGTGCGGCTTTGCCAACTTCGCCAGCCTCGGCATCATGATCGGCGGCCTCGGCACCATGGCCCCGGGGCGGCGCGAGGAGATCAATGCGCTCGGGCTGAAGTCGATCGTCTCAGGCACCCTGGCGACGTGTTTGATGGGGGCGGTGGTGGGGGTGTTGACGTGACGCTCCGCGTCATTCCGGGACGGTGCGCAAGCACCAGACCTCAGATGCGCAATAGCGCATCGGGGAATCTCGAGATTCCGGATTCGACGCTGACGCGTCGCTCCGGAATGACAGCGCCTTAACTCGCCAATTCCACCGTCTTGAACTCCGCCGGCAAAATCACCTCCAGCAGTTCGACGTCGTCCGAATAATCCATGATCAGATGCTTGATGCGCGGGGGCTGGGTCCAGGCGCTGCCTTCTTGCATCAGCGTCTCGCCCTGTCCTTCCATGTAGGTCTTCACCCAGCCCTTGAGCACGTAGACCATCTGGAATTCGACGTCGTGGTAATGCAACTTTGAGACTTCCGCGGGGTTGCACGGACCCTGGAGGCGGATGACGTGCGCCTGCGCCAGGCCGTGGGTGGCGTCGGCAATCCCGAGATCGCGGTACTTGGCATAAGCGCGCAGACCATCGGCCTTGAAATCTTCTTCGCGGTGATGGCTGATGGCGATGCGCTGCTTCGGCCGTGCCTTCCTGGCCGGCTTCGATTTTGCTACCGGCACGTCCCGCGCCTTTGACTTGACCGTCTTGCGGGCTGAGGATTTGGCTGCTGTCTTGTGGCCCGCCCATTTCTTCTTCACGGCGGGCTGCGCCGCGGATCGTGATGCCACTTTCTTTTTGGCCATGCGTGCCTCCCTTTTGTTTGTGGCGGGAGGCTAACACAGAAAACTTTTGTAGGGTGAGCAAAGCGCAGCGTGCCCACCTTCGCGAGCGGAGTGTCAGATGGTGGGCACGGCGCTGTCGCGCCTTTGCGCACCCCTACGAGACCTGCAGTTCAATGCAGCCTGAACACACCGTCGACCGCGCGAAGCTCGGTCGGCTTGATCAGCCTGGAATGCGCCACCGTCACGGAAAACAGCGGGCCATCAAGCTTTTCCTGCCAGAACGCGAGGAAGTCCTTCAGCGCGGGGAATTTCGGAAACAGATCGTAGTTCTGCCAGACATAGGTCTGCAGCAATGAAGGGTGATCCGGCATCCGATAGAGAATTTGCGCCGTCGTCAGCCCGTAACCCAGCACCTGCTTCCGGAAGTCGTCGGAAGCCACTCCAACCCGCGAGACCATGCCAATACCTCCGGTTCAGGAGCGCATTGTCGTGGTGGCCACACACCGAGCCACCCCGGCGGAGATGCGCTCACATGAGAGAAATGTGACGCACGATACCAACCCATCACAAGCCTAAATGTTTAATGATTTGTTGAAAATTCGCGCGTTAGCAGCAGCTTACCGCACGTGCTAATATCGGTCCCAGCGTGCCGCCGTCCGGTTAATCATGATTAATGAAATTGGCAGGCGACATATTTGAGTGCCAATTTTTCTGCTAGAAGCCCTTGTCCCCCGAAGAATACTGGCCTAAATCAGCCGCAGCCGAGCTGGCACTCGCTGGCCCGGACTGCCAAAATTCCAGAATTCTACAACATTCCCAGACGTTTAGGAGGACTGCATGAACTTCCGTCCGCTTCACGACCGCGTCGTGGTCAAACGCATCGACGCCGAAGAGAAGACCGCTGGCGGCATCATCATTCCGGACAGTGCCAAGGAAAAGCCCTCCCAGGGCGAAGTCGTCGCCGTCGGCCCGGGCGGCCGTGACGAAGCCGGCAAGCTGATCCCGATCGACCTCAAGGTCGGCGACCGCGTGCTGTTCGGCAAGTGGTCGGGCACCGAGGTCAAGATCGACGGCCAGGAGCTCCTGATCATGAAGGAGTCCGACATCATGGGCGTACTCGACGTCACCTCGGCCAAGAAGAAGGCCGCCTAAGACATCGCCTGCCACGCTCACCCTGAGGAGCGCCCGCAAGGCGCCTCCCCCACAGGGTGAGAAACAAAGATCAACTCAGGGAAACCAAATATGTCAGCCAAAGAAGTCAAATTCGGCGTCGACGCCCGCGACCGCATGCTGCGCGGCGTCGACATTCTCGCCAACGCCGTCAAGGTCACGCTCGGCCCGAAGGGCCGCAACGTCGTGCTCGACAAGTCGTTCGGCGCTCCCCGCATCACCAAGGACGGCGTCACCGTCGCCAAGGAGATCGAGCTCGACGACAAGTTCGAGAACATGGGCGCGCAGATGGTGCGCGAAGTCGCCTCGAAGTCCGCGGACGCGGCCGGCGACGGCACCACCACCGCGACCGTGCTCGCGGCTGCGATCGTCCGTGAAGGCGCCAAGTCGGTTGCCGCCGGCATGAACCCGATGGATCTGAAGCGCGGTATCGACCTGGCCGTGGAAGCCGTGGTCGCCGACCTCGTCAAGAACTCCAAGAAGGTCACCTCGAACGAGGAAATCGCCCAGGTCGGCACCATCTCCGCCAACGGCGACGCCGAAATCGGCAAGTTCCTGGCCGACGCCATGAAGAAGGTCGGCAACGAGGGCGTCATCACGGTCGAGGAAGCCAAGTCGCTCGAGACCGAACTCGACGTCGTCGAAGGCATGCAGTTCGACCGCGGCTACATCTCGCCCTACTTCGTCACCAACGCCGACAAGATGCGCGTTGAAATGGACGACGCCTACATCCTGATCAACGAGAAGAAGCTGTCCTCGCTGAACGAGCTGCTGCCGCTGCTCGAAGCCGTGGTGCAGACCGGCAAGCCGCTGGTCATCGTCGCCGAAGACGTCGAAGGCGAAGCCCTCGCCACCCTCGTGGTCAACCGTCTGCGTGGTGGTCTGAAAGTCGCGGCCGTCAAGGCTCCTGGCTTCGGCGATCGCCGCAAGGCCATGCTGCAGGACATCGCGGTGCTGACCGGCGGTCAGGCGATCTCGGAAGACCTCGGCATCAAGCTCGAGAACGTCACGCTGCAGATGCTCGGTCGCGCCAAGAAGGTGATGATCGACAAGGAAAACACCACGATCGTCAACGGCGCCGGCAAGAAGGCCGACATCGAGGCGCGCGTGCAGCAGATCAAGGCGCAGATCGAGGAAACCACCTCGGACTACGACCGTGAGAAGCTGCAGGAGCGTCTGGCCAAGCTCGCGGGCGGCGTCGCCGTGATCCGCGTCGGCGGCGCGACCGAAGTCGAAGTGAAGGAGCGCAAGGATCGCGTGGATGACGCGATGCATGCGACCCGCGCGGCGGTTGAGGAAGGCATCGTGCCGGGCGGCGGCGTCGCCCTGCTCCGCGCCACCGAGCAGCTCAAGCGCCTCAAGACCCAGAACGACGACCAGAAGACCGGCGTCGAGATCGTGCGCAAGGCGCTGTCCGCGCCGGCCCGCCAGATCGCGATCAACGCCGGTGAAGACGGCTCCGTCATCGTCGGCAAGATCCTCGAGAAGGAGCAGTACTCCTACGGCTTCGACTCGCAGAACGGCGAATACGGCAACCTGGTCTCCAAGGGCATCATCGACCCGACCAAGGTGGTTCGTGCGGCGATCCAGAACGCGGCCTCGGTCGCGGCTCTCCTGATCACCACCGAAGCCATGATCGCCGAACTGCCGAAGAAGAACGCCGGCGGCCCCGCAATGCCTCCGGGCGGCGGCATGGGCGGCATGGACTTCTAAGGCCGGCTTGTCCCGGGCGCGGTGCGGCATTCTTCATGCCGCTCCGCAGAACCCGGGACCGCTCAACGAATGCGAAATGCAAAACCCCGGCAGCGATGCCGGGGTTTTTGTTTGGGCGGATCCGGACCGCAACGGCGCGGTGTCTCTGCAACGTCACGCTGAAGCAAAACCTTCCCGCTGCTTGAGCTATCCCGGTTATGCACAGCGCTGTGTAAAATATACCAGCGTATGCGTTGACAATTTCAAAAAAACTTTTCGCGAGAGTCGCAAAACGAACCGACAGTCCCGCCTCTCCTAGGCAAAGTGACATCGAGGGCTGGAATCAAATCCTCATCCACAATCTGATCGAACGCGAAGCGTGAGCTCTCGTGACGCAAGCTGGCGTCGCAAGGAACGCTTTCGCTTGGAAAGGTAATGTTGCCGTGAGTGAAAGCGAAATGAAAGCCAAGCCGAACGGAACGCATATTTTCGGAATGCCGTGGTTGGACTTCTCCAAGATCGCCGCGCCTGGCGTGGTTCGTGAGCTTACCGAGCAGGGCTTCGCCCGCGCACGCGAAGGCTGCGAGAAAATCAAGACCGCTTCGGAGGAGATGACGGAAGCGCTGCGCGAGAGCTATTCGAGCAATGCGAGGAGCGCGACCGATTACGGACTCAAGCTGTTCGAAATCTCAAACGCCAATGCCGCCTCCACCCTCGATTTCTTCGTCCATCTGTTCGGCAGCAAGTCAGCTACCGATGTCCTCACCTTGTCCGCCGCACAGGCGCGCAAGGCGTTCGACACCGCTTCTGACCAGAACAGGGAATTGTGGACGCTTGCCCAGAAGCTTGCGACGGAAACGGGTGAGCCGATCCGGAAGCACTTCACCAAGGCTCTCCATCAAACCGGCTAAAAATACCGGCGCTCAATCACATCCAGGACTACGTCAAGGAGGGATCCGGCCGGTTGGAACAGCCCAGCGATGAGCATGCGGCCCACTACCCCGATGCTCTATCAGACGCGGTGCGCGATGCCCCCCAAGTAACCGCACCGATAAGCGCATTCCAACCGGCCGGTGCTTTTTCAAACGACAAAGCCAATCTCGAGGGAGGGCGATATGGGAATGGTCATGGTCAAATGTCCGCGAACCGGACATCCGATACCCACCGGCATCAAGACTGATCGCGAGAGCTTTAGCCGCAGCGCAGTGTTTTTCTCGCGGACCCGTTGCGTGATCTGTCACACCGATCACGCCTGGTTCGCGCGAGAAGCCTGGGTCGATGAGCCGAGCATCCGCGTGCGACGTCGCAGCGCTGGCTCCCCGGCGTAAGCGTCGGCACAGATCAAGTGATGATCGCGATGGAGGGACACCATGGCGCGCACGCAAATCTCAACCGACACATCCATCTGGCTTCTGCAAGCCAAGGGCTTTCTTGACGAAGCGCGACGGCTGAAGCCGGGCCCTGAGCGCAACGAGCTGCGCCAGACCGCGAGGGTGTTGCGAGAGATTGCGAAGCTCGAGGCGGCATCCGAGCCGGCACTCGACCGCAATTGGCGGCAGAGAACCTGATCGGGCGAAGAATCCACCCCATGATGTGGTTCCAGAAGGTCGAGTGGTCGCGCGGACACGCGCTCACACGGCGCCGCCCGATTTGATTCCCGGAATCCGCCGATCTTCGGGCAGAACCGCCGCGCGAGATCGGGCCGAATGGAGCGCGAACATCTCCTCGACTTCGAGATGCATGACGTTGTGGCATTCGCATGCGACCGCCGCGAGCCGCGCCGGATCGATCTCGATCAAGCCTCGTCGATCGGCCTTGATCGCTCCACGCGCGCGCAAGTTGCGCATCAGAAGCGTCACCGTCGTGCGTCGCACACCGACTATTTGCGATAGCGCCTGCTGGGTGAGCGGGAGCACATCATGGTCGACCCGGTCGCGAAGCTGAAGCAACCAGCGAGCCATGCGCGCCTCGACCGGGTGAAGCGCATTGCAGGCTGAACCGAGTTGAAGCTGCATCAGCATCGCCCTGACGTGAATCTGGACCGCTTGCCGGATCGCGGGGCTCCGGTTGAAAGCGGCGTGAAATCGCGATGCGGGGATCCGAAAGGCGGTACCCGCCGCACGAACGATCGCGGTCATATCTGAAGGTGACGGCCCGAGCACCGAAAGAATGCCTACTGCCCCCTCACGCCCGACTGCGGCTGTGGCGACCGTGTGTCCGTCCGCCATGTCGATCATCAGCGAGATGGCGCCGCTATGAGGGAAGTAGACGTACTCGATTGCGTCACCCGCCCGCAAAAGGACCGCGTCCTGATCGAGCGCGATCGTCTCAAGCTCGGGCTCCAGCAGATCGAAGTCCGACGCCGGCAATGCTGCAAGAAGGCGATTTCCCATTCCGCGGCGAGGCGTCACTGCGGGAAACCCTTGGGGCGTCGGCGACCATCTCCGTCTGGAGCGTCGTGGAACGGGAGCTTTAACATAAGATTGAAAATGCCTTTTTTACGCATACTCACTCAAACAGGCTCTCGCTCTAACAACAAACTCCAAACGTGGGCGCGAGGCAGGCTGCTCGCGGTATCTCAAGGAGTTAGATGCAAATGCGCCGCCGGACGCAACCGCAAAATGCGCATGGGTAACACCGTAAGCTTACGGGGATGCACGGTTCCATTCCGGCGCACGGCAAGACAGCGCGCTATTCGCGGAGACTTTTCCACCGTAGAACGGCCTCCGCTCTTCTTCATAGAAGGCGACGACAGAGAACGGGTCACAGAGCATATCGTCACGATTCAACCCAATCAGAAGTAGTGAAGGGCCGCCCGTAGGCGACCCTTCCTGTCACGCGTTCTCCGCAGACTTGATGCGGACCAGCTTGCTCAGCAGCGCGTCGAGGCCCTGCCCGTCGCCCGCATGCAGGTCGATCCGGCCGACCTTCTCCACCAGCCGCTCCAGCGACTCCAGCTCCTTGAGCCGCAGCAGCAGAGGGTTCTCCTCCATCAGCCTGGCCGTGTTCAGGAGCGAGCGCGTTGCCGCGGTCTCTTCCTGCCGGCGGATCAGGTTCGCCTTCGCGACCCGCTCCGCCTCCACGACCTTGTTGACGAGTTCGCGGATCTCGCCGGGCAGGATCACGTCCTTTACGCCAAGCTCCGTGACCTCCACACCGCTGTCCGCGACACGATCACGCACGTAATCGCGCAGCTCCGCGTCGAGCGCAGCCTTCGCCGACAACACCTCGTCCAGCGTGCGGCCCGCAACCGCTTCACGGATCGCGAACTGCACCAGGCGGTACAGCCACGCATCCACGTCGGGCACGGCCGCGACCACGCGCACGGGGTCGACGATCCGGCGGAATGCCGTCAGGGTCACACGCAGCGCGATGCGATCCTGGTCAGCATTTCCTGCGCGGTGATCTCGACCGCCTGAGGACGCAGATCGAGGCGCTTGACCTCGATCTTGCGGCCGGCGATCCAGAAGGCGTGCCGCCCGGGCGCCAGCCGCTCCACCAGCCGGCCCTCGACATAGAGCAGGCCGGCCTCATGGTTCTCGACCACCGCTTCCGTCACGACGGTAGGACGGTTGCGCTCGATCATCGCGAGATGGCGCTCGGTCACGCGGGGATCGCTGGCCACATCGATGCGCTCGACATCGATCGACGTTGCGACCTTCCAGTAGACGCGCGCCTGCCAGGGCGTCATCAGGTGCACGGGGCGGCCATCGAGACTGACGATGGCGATCTCATTCGCCTTCGTCTCCACCGCCTCGAACAGCTCCGCGGCCAGATCGGGCCGCGCGGCCTTCAGCACCGCGTAACGCTCCACAGGGAATTCGGTGCGAACGATGTTGAAGACCTCCGCCGTCCACTGACGCCGCAGATCGAACAGGAGGTGGCGGCCGGGTTCGAGCACGCGCTCGAGCCTGCCGTTGCGCGTCAGCAACGCGCGCTCGCCATCCTTCACCGTCAACGTCTTCATCAGCAAGTGCCAGGTCATGGCACGCCTCCATGGTTTGCCCTCCGGCCCGCGGGGTCGGAAAGCGGGTTTCGTTTTGCAAAGGATGTGAGGACGCGGACGACGCTTCCTGAAAGCTCGGCGGGCCGGGTTTGAGCTTGCGCAGATAGCGGGCGCACGCGCGCGATCGCTCGACTTGCGTCGAGCGCTCGAACGTTGCCACCCGGCATCTCGCGCAAGCGGTATCCACCGCGGCGCAAAGCCGGTCTCACAGTGTCTTAGTTCGGACGAAAAGCCTTAGCGGCGATGCGGCCGGACTGCGACTGAAGCGCGCGTCCGGTCCCCGTCAGAGGAATCAGCTTTTCAGGCTGAACCGGAGCGGAGCGGGATTCGAACCCGCGTCACGATGATTAAACGTCATCTGCTCTACCACTGAGCTATCCTTTGTTGTGCAACAGATCGGAATCGAACCGATGCCTTCGGGGTATCCCCCGACGCTCTCCATGAGCTACAATCGCGTCTTCGTTCGGCGGAACACGAAACCGGAGACCGGCCCGCGCCAGTCGGGATCACAACGAGCCCGAACCCATGGCCAAAGCGAAGGAGCGCGGACATAAGGCAAGCACCCTGAGATTGCAAGCCCCAGCGCAGGAATTTTTCGTCGGATTAGATCGGCTGTAGCGGCGCGATCACACTGAAACAGGATGGGCGAAGCCACTGCGGCAAGCCGCACCTCCGCGCTCGCTGGGTACCCTCGCGAAGTGTCGCCGCCGCCCTACTGGATCTTCGCCAGCACTGCGAGACGGCGGATGCCCTTGTTGCGATAGGCATCGAGGAACGCGTAGTAGTCCTTGAACGACACGCAGCCGTTGGACTGTCCGCTCGGCCCCAGCATGTAAGTGTGGGCTAGCAGACCGTCGCGGTTGAAGATCTTGTCCTGGCCTCCGATCGGCGTGAGCCGTAGCGCCGGTACGCCGTGAAACAGCGCCTCGCGCGGCTTCAGTTCGTAGATGTGCGGCGGCGTTACGCCCTGCATCCTCACATGCGCGTAGCGAACGTCATCCATCTTGGAGCCCAAACCAGAATGTGCCTCGAGCCTCGTGCCGTCCGGCAGATACACGGTTTTGGCGGCAATATCGTAGACCGCAGTCTGACGGTCATAGGGCGGTGAGCCGCCGAGCATGGGGTTCTGGCTCCGCGTATCGATGATGCTACCGGTGACGCTGGCGTCGGCGGAGGCATAGGCCAGCAGCGAGTTCGACGGCTGCTTGCCCCACAGCTTTTCGACCATGTTCGGCTTCCCGGTTGTGCCGATCGACATGACCGCCGCCGTGGCGCGCTGCGCCATGTCGCGAATGGGACTACCGGATGCTTTCGCAGGCTCCTTCGGCGCTGGCGCCGGTACATTGAGAGCAAGCTGGGTCGTGGGGACCGAAGTCTTCGGCTTCGGCGTTTCCGCGAGCTTGGGAGCTTCAGCGGCTTTGGGCGCTGGAGCCGAGGCCTCAGCCAATTGCGTTGTTGCGGCCGCTCTCGACGGCTCGCCTTGCGCGGCGGCGGCTGCGAACCTTTCGTTGAACATCAGCGATGTCGCGACATTCTCCGGGGCGGGCATCACCAGCGGGCGTTGCTCCAGGGACGCGAAGATTTCGTTGAAAGCGGGCCGCACGGTCCGCGCAGCGACGGCGCTCGAGTTGTTGACGACGGGTGCCTCGAAGGCGGAGCGGTTCACGGATGGATAGATGCTGGCGCCGATCACATTGCTGTAAACCGTCCAGGCGCAGCCCAGCACGAGGCCTGCGACCGCGACACCGCCGAGGAATTGTTGGGGAGTGCCTTTACGGGAAGATCTCCTGCGGTTGTGGGCCGCAGGACCGAACGCACGCGTACGCTTACTCATTCACACAACGCCCAGAACAACAATTCCACCAAGTCCCCTGTTGATGCTGCGTCCGGAGACGTTCCCTGCAGCATCTCGCAGAGGCACAGAGCGTCATTAAGGCGAATTTTAGTTAAATCCGGATTAAACGCGGGCAGATGTAAGGCGAGCCCAAATCCATGGAATTATTGGCGAAATTGTCTCCGCAATGATGCGGGGATTGGTCCCAATCAGGGACACCCGGCGTGATGTAACACCGAGTGTCCCATAACGGGCCAAGTTCGGCCTCAATCCGTGAACGGGTCGAACGCATTCTCGCCTGCCATCGCCACGGCGAACGGACGCAGCGTGTGCTGGACTTTGATCGAGCCGGCGTGCTTGGCGATCACTTCCGGGCAGCCCAGTTAATAGCTCAACCGCGGATACCAATCCTTGCCGCGCCCTTCCGGCGTTGTGTCGAGAATCGTCCACAACGGATCGATATCAGGTGCGCCGCGCGGGTCCTGTCCGGGATCGGCGGTCGAGGGTCCCATTTCACCGGACCAGAAATGGCGGATGCTGCCATCGCGGCGCGTGAACACGTTGTAGCCGGGCGCGTCCGCATCCGCGGCGCTGACAAAGTCGCGCGTGTAGTCGCCCGACGCATCCGAATAGATCCGATGCCGCGTCCACCCGCGCGCCCTCTTC
Source organism: Bradyrhizobium icense (assembly GCF_001693385.1). Lineage (NCBI taxonomy): Bacteria > Pseudomonadati > Pseudomonadota > Alphaproteobacteria > Hyphomicrobiales > Nitrobacteraceae > Bradyrhizobium > Bradyrhizobium icense. The sequence continues at coordinate 3,412,339 of NZ_CP016428.1, read as the reverse complement.
GCCTCGATCAGCCGCGCGATCGGCGAGCGGGCCACGAACACGAAGGCGATGCGCTGCTCGACATCGGGCAGCTTGCCTTCCCACGTGCTCATGAACGACGTGCACATCGGGCAGGGCTGCTCGCGCTGCGGGCCAAACATGTAGCTGTAGATCACGAGCGTCTGCTTGTCGCCGAACAGATCCGACAAATTGACCTTGCCGCCCTCGCCCTCGAATTCATAGTTCTTCGTCACCGCCCCGCCCGGCGGCAACGACCGGCGCAATTCGGCGACCCGTTGGATATGACGGCGCAGCTCTATCTCCTCGGCCAGCAATTGTTCGCGGGCGCGGCGATATTCGATGCTCTCGTTGGGAAAGCGCACACGGCTCGTGCTTGCGAGCTCGGCGGCGGGTTTCAGTGCGGAACTGGACATGGCAACACCTCGGTTGTGGTCGAGTGGTTACAAGACGCTCCGCGCCTTGTCGGTCCGACACCTGCGCACCGGAAATTTCGATGTTCCGACCGTCGTTTCGGTCCACTTTCGAGCCGTTTCGGTGCTGATTTACCGGATCTTTTTGCTGAACTGCCGGATCGGAAGACTTCGCCGAACCTTACCCGCCGAAGGCAGACATACTATCGTCTACCATTGGCTTTGCACTGGATCGCGGCGCTTGATACGGTGCCGTATCACCCTATTCCTTTGTTTCGCCGGATCCCAAGGAAGCCGCCATGACAATGCTGGCACGCGCCGGATCGATCGCCTTCGCAGGCATACTGCTGTTCGCTGGACCTGCGGCGGCCCAGCCGGCAAAATCAGCCTGCACGTCCGCATCGACGGCCCAGGGAACGCAAACGCTGCGTTGCCCGACCGCGATCACGATCGTGGCCGAAAGCGGCGCGAAGTTCGAACTCAGGGATCGCAACCGCGATGGCCAGGTCGATTCCGTCGAACTCAGCAACAAGGCCCTGCTGCTCGAAGTGCCGAAGAAGCCGGGCCGCGTCAGGTTCGAGGTCATGACGCCGCAGGCGATTGCCGCGGTGCGCGGTACCAAATGGACGGTGGACGCCGAAGGTGCAAAAACTTCGGTCTTCGTCGTCGACGGCCGCGTGCGCGTGGCGCGGGCCGCCGGCCGCGGCAGCGTCGTACTCGGCGCAGGTGAAGGCGTCGATGTCGAGCCGTCGGGCGAGTTGATCATCAAGCGCTGGCCGCCCGCGCGCGTTGCGGCCCTGATGGCAAGATTGGGACAATAGAAGCCGAGCCGATGAGCCGTCGACGCTTTCATATTCTGGTTGCGTTGCTTTGCACGGGATTGTGGGCAGGCGCGATATGGCTCGGCCATTCGAGCGGCCACTTGCGGTTTCTCGACCGGCTCGAGTCGGCGTTGACCGACGTGCGCATGCTGGCGCGCGGCGTGAAGGCGCCGCCGGACCTCGTCACGATCGTTGCGATCGACGACGCCATCGTCAAACTCGGCGGCACCTATCCCCTGCCGCGCGCGGAGATAGCCAAGATCATCGAGGCGATCACGCGGCTGGAGCCGAAAGTCATCGCAATCGATCTGCTGCTGATCGACAAGGGGCCTGCCGACGGCGATGCGGCGCTCGCGCAATCGCTCGCGGCGGGTCCGACGGTGCTTGCAGCGGCTGCGGTATTTTCGAACACCGTTCAGCCTTCCGCTGACAGCGATGGGCCACTGGCCCGCCTGCCGAAGGCTGACCGCTTCCTGTTGCCGCTTCCAGCATTCGCCGACCGGGCGGAAGTCGGGATCGCCAATGTTGCGACGGGCCAGACCGGCACGCCGCTCTCGGTCCCGATGCTGTTCCGGACGCGCGACAAGATCGAGTTGTCGTTTCCGCTCCGTGTCGCATCGATCGCGATCGACCAACCGCTGACGATCGAGCCCGACCGCCTCAGGTTCGGCGATTGGCCGATCGCGACCGCTTCCGATTATGCGCTGCCGATTTCCTATTACGGCCCACGCCAGACCATTCGCACGATCAGCGCCGCCAATCTGGTTGACGGCCAGATCGACATGGAAGCGATTCGGGGCCGCATCGTCGTGCTCGGCGCGACCGCAACCGGCGCCGGCGACTTCTTTCCGACGCCGTTCGATTCACTGATGCCGGGGGTGGAAATCATTTCCACTGCGATTACGCATCTGGTCGCAGGAGACGGCCTCGTGCGCAACCAAACGGTTCGCATCGCCGGGGCGATCACAGCGATCCTGCTCCCGATGTTGCTGGTCGGTTTGCTGGTGTGGCGGCGAAACCCGATTGGTCTCGTGGCGGTCACCGCAGTGGTGCTGGCATGGGCGGTCGCGAACACGGTTGCTTTCGCGCACGGCATCTGGCTCGACGCCGCGACCACCATTGCCGCGGCAGCGCCGCCGCTCATGCTGTTCGGCGCGGTCCAGTTATGGTCTGGCCGGCGCAGCGCCCAGCATCTCGCCGTACAAAACAGACTGCTTGAACAATTCCAGACGCCGGGCCTGCAGAAATGGCTGACACGCGATCCCGACTTCCTGCTGGCGCCAGTCCGGCAGAATGCCGCGGTCGTGTTCGTCGATCTTTCTGGATTCACTTCGCTCAGCGAGACGCTCGATCCGGATGCCACGCGGGGACTATTGAAGGAATTTCACGCGCTGGTCGACAAGGAAGCGACGCGATGCGGCGGCATGATCACGAGTTTTCTCGGCGACGGCGCCATGATCCTGTTCGGCCTGCCGGAGCCGGCTGAGGATGACGCTGCGCGAGCGGCAGAATGTTCGATCGCGCTCTGCGTCAGGACCGAGAGTTGGATCGAAGCGTTGCCGCCGACAACCGCGAATCGGATCGGTTTCAAGATCGGCGCGCATTTCGGGCCGATCGTCGCCTCCCGGCTCGGCGGCCGCAACCATCAGCACATCACCGCGACCGGCGACACCGTCAACGTCGCAAGCCGGCTGATGGAAGTGGCGGCCAGCCACGATGTCCGGCTGGCGCTCAGCGACACCTTGCGCATCGCAGCCCAACGCACCGGCGCGCGGCTGAAAACCGGAAGCCTTGCCGGCCCCGTCGAAGCGCGGATACGCGGCCGGTCAGGCACGCTCACGGTCTGGCTGTGGCGGAGCGAACGCCCTACGCTGGACCAACGCACGCATCCTGACGCCGCCGAGTGACTGGACGCGTCTTATTGCAATTCCGGGGGCGGCCTGCGGTCGAACACTTCGCCCTTCGGCCCTTCCAGCACATCGAGGGCATAAGTCTCGATCACGAGTGGGCCGCGCTTCCGCTGGATCTCGCCGACCCGCTCGATGCGGAAAAACCTGTCCTTCAGATAGGGCGTGTCGCCACGCACGGCCTCATACACATATAGCAATTTGCCGGCGAGCTGCGCCGCATCGGGTTCGGGCATGTTGATCCAACGGATACGCTGGCTGTGCTGCGCGACGCAGGTGCCCTTCGGCAGATGGAAGGCGAGCCAGGCGGTGGTGCCGTAGTCCGAGGCCAGCACGCATGTAGCTCCCGTTCGCGCTCTCGCCGCTTCGATCTCTGCGGCAGTTTCGCGCCAGCCGATGCCGACGCTGCGCACCGTGGCATCGCGGCGATAACCCGAGAGCACGCCGGTATTAGCCTGCACGACCAGCAGCACGAACATCAATACACCGCCCGGCACTGCCCAGCGGCGGCAAAAATCGACCAGACGCTGCCAGCGCGGCTCCCACTCGACCAGATGGGCGGCAACGGCGGCGGCGATGGCAAACGCCGGGTAAACCGGTGCAAACCAGTTGGCCTCGACGCGGGCATGCAGCGAATGCCAGACGAAATAGGCGACGATGATCCAGAACATCGCGTTGACCAGCGCGCGCGCCGGCAGCGCGCCGGCCCGGCGGCGAAGAAGCGCGTAGAGCCCCATCGCGCCGAGCATCCACACCAGCGGCGTCGCGAACGCGATCTGCGTCGGGATCAGTTCGGCGATGAAGACGGGTCGAAAATCCTCGATCCGCGCCCGCCCCATCTGCTTGATGAAAGACACCCAATGGTGCTCGGCATTCCACAGAATGACCGGCGCAAACAGCAGCAGCGCAACCAGCCCGCCGAGATATGGCCAGGGCGAGATCAGCCAGTGCCGCAGTTTGGGAACGGCGATCAACCAGATCAGGATGGCGGCTCCGAAGAACAGTGCGGTGTATTTCGATAGCAGTGCGCAGCCGGCGGCGGCGCCGACCGCCAGCCACCACACGCCGCGGCCGGTCTGCAGCACCTTGGCGAGCGCAAACAGCAGGAGACTGGACGCCACCAGGAGCGGCGCGTCCGGCGTGACGATCATGGTGCCGACCGCGGCCATCAGCGTGATGTTCAGGAAGATCGCCGAGCAGGCAGCGACGCGCCGGCTGCCGAACAGGATGGCGGCGGCCTGGTAGATCGCCCAGCTCATCGGCAGCGCCAGCAGGATCGAGGCCAGCCGCACGCCGAACCCGGTATCGCCTGCGATCAGGGTGCCGAGCCGGATCAACACGGCGACCATCGGCGGATGATCGTAATAGCCGCCGGCAAGATGCTGCGACCACATCCAGTAATAGGCTTCGTCGAAGGTGATCGGCGTGAACGCGGCGGCTACGAGCCGCAGCGCCACCAGCGCCAGAATTGCAAGGCTCGTGTTGAGGGCAAGGCGCGCCTCCCTCGGATTCATTTTTGAGCCCGCCCGCCACCCGTCATCCCCGCGAAAGCGGTCATCGCTTGCGCCAGACGAACAGTCCGGACATCGCGTAATTCCAGACCACGCCCATCAGCGCGCCGGCAAGCCCCGCCAGCCACCAGATCGGCTCCTGGTCGAAGACCGCGAAGGCAACGCCGACATTTGCAAGCAGCCCGACGCCGCAAACCAGATAGAACAGCAACAGACCGCGCAGGATGGCAAATCCCTTCAGCCGCTGATCGCGATAGGTGAGAAAGTTGTTCAGGATGAAATTGCTGGTCATGGCGACCAGCGCGCCAATGGCCTGCGCCTCCGCAAACGGAGCATTGAAGATTTCGTGCGCGATGAACAGCGCCACGAGATGGACGACAAGGCCCGTGCCCCCGACCATTGCGAACAACAGGAAACGCAGTGACACCACGTCATGCGTCAGCTTGGCCAGCACCAGCCCGAGGAAATCCAGCGCCACCATGGAATCGAGCTTGCTCTCGCCATGCTGGCGCGAGCCGAAGGTATAGGGAATTTCGACGGTGCGCAGCTTGCCTTGCGCTGTCGCGATGATGTCGAGCAGGATCTTGAAGCCCTGAGTCGAGAGCTGCGGCGCCAGCAGTTCGAAGCGATCGCGGCGAATCATGAAAAAGCCGCTCATGGGATCGGCAACCTCGACCTTCAATGCGCGCCTTGCGACTTCGGTCGCAAGCTGACTGGCCCCTGCCCTTTGCTTGTTGAAACTGTCGGCGCTGCCGCCCTCGATATAGCGGCTGCCAACTACCAGTTCCGCCTCGCCGCTCCGCAGCAACGCGACCATCTTCGGCAGTTGTGCTTCGTCGTGCTGCAGGTCGGCGTCGATCACCGCAGCATAGGGCGCGCTCGATGCCAGGATACCCTCGATGCAGGCACCCGACAGTCCGCGTCGTCCGATCCGGCGGACGCAGCGGACTCGGGGATCCTTCCGCGCCAGCCCCCGCACCACTTCCCAGGTTCCGTCGGGGGAATTATCGTCGACAAAGACGACTTCCCAGGCGATGCCGGCCAGCGTCGCCTCCAGCCGCCGGTACAGCACGGTGACATTGTCGCGTTCGTTGAATGTCGGGACGACGACCGAAAGCTCAGGCAAACCGGCCTGCGACGGGGTTTCGGGGCCCGGTTTGATGGCGTCTTTCATGGAGGCCAGCGTATATCCGCAGCCGCCCCACATGCCAAGGCGGGGGTTCCGGAACAGCCACTCAATGGGGGAAAACAGCCTTAAAAAAGAGCCTAAAATGCCAACGACCACGAACAGAGGCGCGCGTACATCCGGCGCAGCCAAACTATTCATGGTCGTCCCGGCGCCGGAGCTTTGAAGCGTCAACGTCGCCGTTAAAATGGATATGGGAACGCTGCCCGCGTTCCGCAAGAGGCGTTCCCGGCTCTCCTAATTCGGCACTTCCCGAATCACCGGCCCGCGCGGGGCTGGCGCTGCAGGAACCGGCTGCGCCTGCACCGGCGCCGGTTGCTGAATGCTGGCCGGCTTGGCAGGCTTTCCGAACTGGCCGATCGGCCCGTAGGCGACGGCGACCACCAACACGATCGAGGCGACGATGGCTCCCAAAAGACCGGCGACTGACTGCGAATTCATACTCAATGTTCCCCTACGCCTGACCGGGAACTGATATCATGGAAGAAGCGCGTGGAGGAATAGTCCCTGCGTCGACCGTCGAGAAAACCGGCCATCGAGTCCGCCCTTCAAAATCTGACCACGCGAGTGCCGCGCAACTGACAAGCAAGAACCGCGATTAGATCGCAAACATGGCGGAGTCTCGACCTTTGATTTGACAGGGAATAGGGGAAGTAGATGTCGAATACAGATCAGGGCAAGCCGACCGGGAAATCCGGACGGCGCAACCGGAAGGGAGAGCGGGGCAAAAAGGCCGCTCCCCAAGAGAACCCGACGGTGAGCCCACCAGCGAGCCCGGCGCCGGCTGAATTGCAAAGCCCGGATCAGGATCCGCCGCTGCAGCCGGAGCCGGCTCACGCGGAAAGCCCGAAGGTCGATCAGCCGGCCGTCGACGAACCAGTCGTCGCCACATCGCCAGAGCCGGAGCCGACGCCGGCACCCTCGCAGGCCGAGCCCGCGCCGGCCGAGGCTCCGTCGATCCGGTCCGCGCCAGTCGAACCCGCGGCTGCAACTGCACCGGTCAGCCTGCAGACCATCGCGAACGCCTATCGCGACTACACGAGGAAATCGCTCGAGGATTTTGGATCCTTTGTCGAGCAGCTCAGCGGCGCTCGCTCGCTCGACAAGGCGATGACGGTTCAAAGCGAATTTGTGAAGCGGGCTTACGAGACGTCAGTGGCCGAGTCGCAGAAGATCTGCGAACTCCACAACCGGCTTGCCAAGCAATCGCTGCAGCCGTTTCAGGGCCTGGCCGGCAAGACGCCGGTGAGACATAACAAGCCCTAGGCGCTTTGAAACGACGGCTTTTGCGTAAAGTGAAAGGGAGGGGCTCCGGTTTTCCGGAGCTTCTTTTTTCGAGGTATGCTCCACGAGACCGCGCGTTTGTATTCCGAAAGCCCTGCCGCCGGCTGCGACAACTGGCCAACCAGAGCCGATTTGGCTAACATCCGCCAGCCCTCCCCTCTCCGACGAGCCTTCCCGTGAGCAAGCCTTCCAAATCGACCGCAACCAGCAGCGGCAACATCTATATCGGCATCGGCGGCTGGACCTTCGAGCCGTGGCGTGGCGTGTTCTATCCGGAGAAGCTCGCGCAGGCGAAAGAGCTGTCTTATGCCGCCTCGAAGCTGACCTCGATCGAGATCAACGGCACCTATTACGGCTCGCAGAAGCCGGAAAGTTTTCGCAAATGGGCGCGTGAAGTGCCCGATGGCTTCGTGTTCTCGTTGAAGGGACCGCGCTTTGCGACCAACCGCCGTGTGCTGGCGGAGGCCGGCGATTCCGTAAAGCGCTTCTACGATTCCGGCGTGATGGAGCTTGGCGACCGATTGGGCCCAGTGCTCTGGCAATTCGCGCCGACCAAAAAATTCGACGGGGCCGATTTCGGCAAATTCCTCGAACTGCTGCCGCGCAAACTCGACGGCCGCGCGCTGCGGCACGTCGTCGAGGTGCGGCACGACAGTTTCTGCGTGCCGGAGTTCGTCGCATTGCTGCGCGAGTTCGAAACGCCCGTCGTGTTCGCCGAGCACGGCAAATATCCGGCGATCGCCGACGTGGTCAGCGACTTCGTCTATGCGCGGCTGCAGAAGGGCAATGACGAGCTCAAGACCTGCTATCCGCCGAAGCAGCTCGACGCCTGGGCCCAGCGCTTTCAGGCCTGGGCCAGTGGCGGCGAGCCAAACGACCTGCCGCGGGTCGACAAGGCCAAGCCGAACAAGACGCCGCGCGACGTGTTCGCCTACGTGATCCACGAGGGCAAGATCCGCGCACCCGCCGGCGCGATGGAGCTGATCGAGCGCGTCAAATAGTCCTGCTTCAGTCGAGTTTGATTCCGGCCTCGCGGATCAGTTTGGTCCAGTTGTCGTATTCGGATGCGATGAAGGCATCGAGCTTGTCGTCCGGCAGGTCCCACGCCTCTCCACCGCTCTTCTCGAAACGCTCCTTCAGTTCCGGCAGCGAGGCGCGGATTTCGCGGCGCAGTTTCGCGATGGCCTCCGGCGGGGTCTTGGCCGGCGCGAAGATGCCGAGCCAGGAATCCACATCGAGGCCGGACACGCCGGCTTCCGACATCGTCGGCATGTCAGGCGCCAGCGGGCTGCGCTTCGACGACAGCACCGCAATGCCCCTCGCCTGCCCCGATTGCACGTAAGGCAGCCCCGCGGCGATCGAGTCGAAGAACAGGTCGATGCGGCCCGCGAGCAGGTCGGTGAAGGCCGGCGGCGAGCCCTTGTAGGGTATCTCCTGAAACTTCACGCCTGCCGCCTTCATGAACGCAGCCGCTACCAGTTGCTGGCCGGTGCCGACGCCTGCCGTCGCGACCGAGATCGAGCCGGGATTGGCCTTTGCAGCGGCGACGATGTCCTGCAATTTGCCATGCGGCAGATCCTTGCGGCCGACCATGACGTAGCCGAATTTGTAGACCAGCGCGACCGGCACGAAATCCTTGCGCGGATCGTAGCCGAGTTTGGAATAGAGCGCCGAATTGAAGGCCATGTTGGAGAGCCCACCGACCACCAGCGTGTAGCCGTCCGGCGCGCTCTGGCTTGCGGCCTGCGTCCCGACGACGGTGCCGGCGCCCGGCTTGTTCTCGACCACGAAGGCCTGCCCCATCCGCTTCGACAGCGCATCCGCCAGATGCCGCCCGATCAGATCGTAGCTGCCGCCGGGACCAATCGGGACAATGATCTTCACCGGGCGATCGGGATAACCCGACTGTGCGTGCGCCGCGGCAATGCCGCTAACGAGAAGCGCGAGCAATGCGAATAGCTGGCGAAATCGATTCATCGTGTTCCCCCGCGGATGAGGCCTTCGACAGGCTCTTTCCGTGGACTATGCGACATGCGGGGTCCGGCGGCAACGCGGGATATGGAAATCCTGTGCGCGCTGGCCTAGCTTGCACGAACAGCCCTACGCACCGGACATCGACATGGCCCGCAGGACCAAGCGCCTCTTCACCATCGGCTACGAGCAGACGCCGGCGAAGGCGGTGCTCGACGAGTTGGAAGCCGCCGGCGTCAAGCTTTTGGTTGACGTGCGCGCGGTGGCGGCGTCGCGACGCCCCGGCTTTTCGAAGAGCCAGCTCGCGGCCGGCCTCGACGAACGCGGCATTTCTTACTTGCATCTGAAGGGCCTCGGAACGCCGAAGAGCGGCCGCGAGGCGGCGCGCAGCGGGAAGTTTGGTCTGCTGCACAAGATCTATGCGGCGCATCTGAAGACGGCGCAGGCGAAGGAGGAGCTCGACGAGCTGTCGGCGCTGGTGAAGCAATCGGGTCCGGTCTGCATTCTCTGCTATGAGCGCGACCACACCCACTGCCACCGGCAATGGATCGCCGAGATCATCGAGGACCGCGACGGGGTGAAGGTGGAGAATCTGGTCGCGCCGCAGGTGTAGGATATCTCCGTCATTCCGGGGCGATGCGACGGCATCGAACTATGGTGCGCAATTGCGCGCCTGAGAATCTCGAGATTCCCCGGTGCGCAATTGCGCACCTGAGGTCTGGTGCTGACGCCCCATCCCGGAATGACGGAAAACATCACCCCTCACCTGCAAGCCGCAGCGTTCCCTCCATCATCTTCACGCTGCTGCCGCCGACGTGAATGGACGCAATTGCACCATTCTCTTTTCGAACGCGCGTCAGCAACAGGCTCGGCCGGCCCATGTCGACGCCCTGCCCGATCCGCAATTTCAGTTCGCCGTCCCTGATGTCGTCGAGGTCGGCAAGCAGCGCCGCGCAAGCGGCAGTCGCGCTGCCGGTGGCCGGGTCTTCGGACAGGCCGCTGGCGCCGGGATGAAACATCCGCGCCTGCAAATCGCATGGCCTCTCAGCGGCCGGCACGTCGCACGTATAGAGGTAGACCGCGTCGCTGCCGTCGCACGGGAAGGTTTTTGCGAACGCGTCCGTGTCGGGTCTGGCACGTCGCAGCGCATCGCGCGAGGCGAGTTCGACCGCGATAAAGGCTAACCCCACCGAGACGACCTGCGGCGGGTGGCGGTCCGTTCTCACATCGCTCGCCGACAATGAAAGCAGGGCTGCAGCCTGCTCGGTACTGACATGCGACATCCGCTTCAGCGGCTGGGGCGCCGTGAATTCGGTGCTGACGACCCTGCCCTGCTCGGTCACAATCTCGACCGGCACGAGGCCTGCCGCCTCCTCGAACAACACGCGTGCCGGTGGTTTTTCCGCCATCGTCGCCAGCACGAAGGCGGTGCCGACATTGGGGTGGCCGGCGAACGGTATCTCCCGGTTCACGGTGAAGATGCGAACCTGCGCGTCGTGGGCGGGCTCGCGTGGTGGCAGCACGAAGGTCGTCTCCGAATAGTTGAACTCGGTGGCGATCGCCTGCATCTGTTCGGTCGACAGTCCGCCGGCATCGAGCACGACGGCGAGCGGATTGCCGCCGAAGGCACGGTCGGTGAAAACGTCGACAGTAATATAACGCCGCTGCATTCTTCTCTCCCTATCCCAACCGCCACACGGCCATCGGCCGCTCATAACCCCTGACCTCGACCTCGCCGAGCGAGACGGCATCTCGGCAGGCTTCGCCGAGCGCATCGCGAACCGCCTCCGAGATCAGGAATTGCGAATTGAAGTCCTTGTTGAGCGCTTCGAGCCGCGAGGCGAAGTTCACGGTGTCACCGATCACGGTGTATTCCTTGCGTCGCGGCGAGCCGATATTGCCGGCGACGACCTCGCCGAGGTGAATGCCGATGCCGATGCGCAGCGGCCAACTCGCCGCCTCGTTGACCCGTGCATTGGCTTCCAGCATTTCGCGCGCCGCGGCGACGGCCCGGTGCGCCGGGTCCGGCGCTTCCAGCGGGGCGCCGAACAGCGCCAGAAATCCGTCGCCGAGAAACTTGTTCACGATGCCGCCGTGGCGATCGAGAATGTCAACCAGCACGGCAAAGGCGCCATCGAGCCGCTCCACCACCTCCTGCGGCGTGCGGGTGCGCGCGCCAGCGGTAAAGCTGCGAAAATCGACGAACATCACGGCGACGCGGCGGATGTCGCTGTCGGTTTTCGCGCCCTCCGCCATCAGGCGTTCAACGACCTGCGGTGAGACGTGCTGGCCGAACAAATTGGTGATGCGGTCGCGCGCGGTCGCCGCCTTGATGCTCGCCTCGAACTGCCGCCGCAACTGGTGACCGACCGCACCGGCGAGCATGCCGCAGATCAGGATGATCAGGCTGCGCGCGGCATGATAGAACACGCTGACCTCCTGGCTGGGATCCGGATGATAGAACATCGCCATCGCGAGCAGCTCTGCCGCCGCGACGAAGCCGGTGAAGGTGGAAAGCCAGAAATCCAGCCTCAGCGTCGAGAGGATAATGAAGATGAAATAAGTCATCGGGACCACGAACCCGAGCGCGGCTACCGGTCCCATGGCGTTGATGTGCAGCGCCAGCGCAACCGTCGGCATCGATGTCTCGATCAGCGCGCCGAGATAGCGCCGGAATATCGGCAGATCGCGGCCCTGCCGCATATGCCGGGTGATCGCCCCGTGCACCCAGAGCTCGAACAGGATGAACGGCAGCATAACCGAATAGAGATAGTGCGGCTTGAGATTGCCGTGCCAGACCTGGCTCACCTTCTCAGGCGCTAAAAAATAGACGGTCCAGAGAATCGCGAACAACAGAAGGGTCGTTCCGATCAGCGCCTTGATGCGGAGCAGTTCGGTCTTCATCACTTCCTGCATCAACGCGCGCTGGAAGTCAGCCGACACCGCCGGCTCTTGGTCCCTTTTGTCCTTGCCCCAGAATCCCAGCATTGTGCCCCTTGTCATTCCGGGGCGCCTCGAAGAGGCGAACCCGGAATCTCGAGTTCCCGATGCGCAATTGCGCATCTGAGGTCTGGTCTTCGGACCATCCCGGAATGCCCGTAAGATATACCCTCAATCGAGCGTGCGACGGAAGCGCGTCACCGCGATCGTCATGGCGATCAGCATCAGTACAATGAGTGCAATCGTATCGTATTGCAGGTTGGACGGAGCCGCGCCCTTCAGCATGATGGCGCGGACGATGCGGATGTAATGCGTCAGCGGCAGTCCCTCGCCGAGATACTGCGCCCAGACCGGCATGCCTGCGAACGGAAACATGAAGCCGGACAACAGAATGCTCGGCAGGAAGAACATCATCGACATCTGCATCGCCTGCAACTGGTTCTGCACGATGGTGGAGAAGGTGTAGCCGATCGACAGGTTGGTGGTGATGAACAGCGTCGTCAGCGCCGCCAGCAGCGCCACGCTGCCGAGAATCGGCACTCCGAACAGCAAGGTCCCGATACCGACGATCAGCGAGGCCTGGATGAAGCCGACGATCACGTAGGGAATGATCTTGCCGAACATCACCTCCACCGGCCTGATCGGCATCGACAACAGGCTCTCCATGGTGCCGCGCTCGATCTCGCGCGTCACCGACAGCGCGGTGAAGATCAGCATGGTCATGGTCAGGATGGTGCCGACAAGGCCCGGCACGATATTGAGCCGCGATTCCGCGGCCGGGTTGTAACGGGCATGTGCCCTGATCTCGAACGGCATCGCGGGCGGATCGCCGATGTGAAGGTCGTGCGCGAGCGCGGTCTGCACCACCATTCCAAGCGTGCCGAGTGCAGAGCCGGCTGCGACAGGATCGGTCGCATCGGCTGCGACCAATAGCGCCGGACGGTCGCCGCGCCGCACGGCGCGCTCGAAGCCGCGCGGGATCTCGACCCCGAACAGCACCTTGCCGGACTGCAGGAGATCGTCGAATTCGGCGACGCTGTGCACTTCGCGGGTGAAGCGGAAATAGTTGGTGTTCTCCAGTGCCTTCAGCACCGAGCGTGCCAGATCGCTATCCTCCTGGATCAGCACCGCCGTCGGCAGATGGCGCGGCGTGGTGTTGATGGCATAGCCGAATAGCAATAGCTGCATGACCGGGATCATCACGATCATCGCGAACGAGACGCGGTCGCGGCGGAGCTGGATGAATTCCTTGACCAGCATCGCATAGCTGCGCCGCCAGAAGCCGAAGGTCGGCTCCGGCACGTCGCGATGTTGGCTGGCAGCATCGGTTGCACTCATTGGAAATTGTCCTTTGAGCGGTTCATGAGATCGATGAACACGTCTTCCAGCGACGGTTCGCTGTCCTCCCAGCGCCATCCGCTCTTATCGCGATAAGGCGCGATGGTTGCCTCAAGCGCGGACTTGTCGCGCCCCGAGACGTGCAGGCTGGTGCCGAACGGCGCCACCATGTCGACGCCGGGCTTTCCGGCAAGCTCGGCCGCAAGCCCGTTGAGGTCGTCGCCGGAAACTGTCCAGGTCGACAGCGCCGATTTCGCGATCACTTCGTCGACTGTGCCGTGCGCCAGCAGGTGGCCATAGGCGATATAGGCGATCTCGTGACAGCGCTCAGCCTCGTCCATGTAATGGGTGGAGACCAAAACAGTCAGCCCTTCGGCAGCCAGCGCGTGGATCTCGTTCCAGAAATCGCGCCGCGCCTTGGGATCGACGCCGGCGGTCGGCTCGTCCAATAGCAGCAATTGCGGATTGGGCAGCGTGCAGGCGCCGAGCGCGAGCCGCTGCTTCCAGCCGCCCGAGAGCTCGCCGGCAAGCTGCTCCTCGCGGCCGTTCAGGCCGATCCGCCGGATCATGTCGCCCGCGGCGCCGCGCGCGTCGCGCAGACCGTAAAGCCGCGCGACGAATTCGAGATTCTCGCGCACCGAGAGATCCTGATACAGGCTGAAGCGCTGCGTCATGTAGCCGACCAGGCGCTTGATCTTGTCGGCGTCACGGCGGATGTCGTAGCCGAGGCAGGTGCCCTCGCCCGCATCCGGCGTCAATAGCCCGCACAGCATGCGGATGGTGGTAGTCTTGCCGGAGCCGTTCGGCCCAAGGAAGCCGTAGATCGAGCCGCGCTTCACCTGCATCGAGAGGTCATGCACGACCTCGCGGCCGCCGAACGATTTCGACAGCCCGTCGACCTTGATGGCGATATCCGCGGCAGATGTCGTCGAAAGCGAACTCATTTCTTCTCCGCTACCGGCGTCCGGGCGTTGAGGAATACGCTGATCGGCTGGCCGACACGCAAGACGTCCGGCCGGTTCGGCCGCGCCTGGATCAGGTACACCAGCTTGTTGCGCTCATCGAGGCTGTAGATCACCGGCGGGGTGTATTCCGCTGTCGTCGCGATGAAGTAGATCTTTGCGGTGAGATCGGCCGCGCAATTGTCGCAGGTCACCTTCACCTCGTCGCCGATCGCAAGCTTCGGCAGCTCCGTCTCCGGCACGAAAAAGCGAATCTTCATGTTGCCGGGCGGCATGATCGACAGCACCGGCCGCTGCGCCGGCACCATTTCGCCTTCTCGGAAATAGATCTGCTGGATGGTGCCGCCGACCGGCGCAAAGCCGCTCCGCCGTGCGAGGCGAGTCTGCGAAGTATTGACGCGGGCTTCCGCGACGCGCAACGCCGAGGTCGCCGAATCGAGATTGGCCTGCGTGCCGGAGCCGGTTTTGCTCAGCGACGCCGCGCGTTCATAGGTCTGCTGCGCATTGGCGAGCGTCGCCTTGTTTTGATTGAGGTCCGCCTGCTGTAAATCGTCGTCGACGGTATAGAGCTGAATGCCGGGCTTCACCTCGTCGCCTTCGCGCACATTGAGTTTTGTCACGCGGCCGCTTTCGTCGGGGCTGACGAAGATCATGTCGGCCTCCACCCAGCCCTGAAAGCCCGGATCCCTGCGCTCGTTGCAGCCCGAGAGCACGGCGGCCAGCGCCAGCACGGCCAGGATCGTTATCGTTCGCGACGAAGTCATACCGTTCTCCGTTCGCCAAAGATCAGATCGAGATGCACCCGAAACATTTCGAGGGCATCCAGTGGCGCATGTCTGCTGAAAAGGCTCTGCCAGATCACGGCGATGAGCGCGGGCGCCACCATGATTTGCGGAAACCGCGCCAGGTTCTTATGTTGAATTTCGCCGCGCGCGATGCCGAGTTCAATCAGCGCGCGCATGCCCGCGAGGCCTCGCGACACCACTTCGCGGTAATAGAAGTCGGCGACTTCAGGAAATCGCGGGCCTTCGGCAACGATCAGCCGAACGAGGTCGCCGCGCCGCGTGGCCGCCACCTCCTCGATGAAGGTTTTGGCAAACCCCTCCACCATGTCGCGCACCGATGCTCCGGGCTGCGGCGGCGTCGCCCAGAGGCGGGTGACCAGCGGCACGATGGCGGTCCGGATCAATTCCTCGAACATCGATTCCTTGTCCTTGAAGTGCAGATAGATCGTGCCCTTGGCCACGCCCGCGCGTTTGGCGATGTCGTCGAGCCTCGTCGCCGCAAATCCGCGCGCAATGAACTCCTCCATCGCCGCCTCAATGATGGCCCCGCGCCGCTCGGCAGCGCGTTCGGCGCGGTTGGAGGCCGGCTTGGGCTTGGAGGAGGTCGGCGCCTTCGCCCCGGTCCGGCGATTGACCGGCTTCGGGGCCGATTTCCTGGCGGTTTTGGTAGCCTCATTTGTCATGTTTCATTTATGACTGACCGGTCAGTCATTGTCAATTCGAACCAGAAAAAGGGCCTTTCACATGGGCGTGACCCCGGGCTGGAGATCCCTTCGATCGCGCGGCCCCTCGAGGATGTTTGCGCCTCGCCAAAGGAGCGTCACATCCCATGCATGCGGGATGTCGCTGTGGCCTTTCCACGTCATTGCGAGCGCCAGCGAAGCAATCCATTTTGCCGCTTGTCGAGGAAATGGATTGCTTCGTCGTATCCGCTCCTCGTAATGACGGTGGATAAAGGTTCGCGTTCTCGCGACGCACTGCGCCCGAGGTTTGCACTTGATGTCGCCCTCTTGAAAACAGAGGGTGTAGGGAATGCCGGGTGCTTGCTGCGCCCGCGGTCTCGTGTGCAAATATGCGCAAAAAGCACGCACACGAGCATATAGGTACAGCCGAGGCACTCCGGCATTCCCTGCACAATGGGTTGACGGCTTATGCCGCGCTCTCCCTGGAGACGAATTCCTCTTGCCTCCATCGCTGCCGGCTTGATGGCGCTTCGATCCGGTTGGATCAGATGCGCCACCGACAGCTTGACACCAGGCACGGGTGCCAGGACCACACGGTTTTGCCGTACGCAATAACGTCGTTCATCTTGCGCGCCGTGAGCCGCTCACGAACTTGACTTTCGCCCTGCGCTCACCTTGCGCGCCGACGCCCTCGCGTCCACCGCATCCCGCCTCGCGTTCGTGACGATCGCGATACGCCCCTCTTGTCGAGGCGGGACAGGACGGAAATAGCCACTGATTTGGGGTGATGTGGAAGCGGATTATATTTGCGGGGCCGACTGGACGACCCAAATCAGCTACGCGCAGCGGCCTTTCCGCTGCAATGGGGCGCTGCAATCTATCGTCGGGCCCGCATTCGCGCGCCGTGCTTACCTAACGCATAACTGAGGTGGCCGTCAGGTTTTCCAGCTCAACGGCCCTGGCGATCAGCTCTGTCGACGTCCAGTAGCGAGTGAGCCAAATGGTCAACGCCGCGCCAGACAAGTGCCAATATCGATGATCACTCAAGTGGTTCACATTATGAGAGCGTGCAATGATCCATGCGATCCGAGTGCTTGCGCTTGGGTGCACTCCTTGAAGAAAATAGGAGTATGGCGAGATCGGATCGATGTGGACAGGTTGAGATAACCGCAGTTTCCTAAACAAGCTATCTACCTGCTCCGCCGTGGCCGTGTGCCTGGCTGGCGTCGGGCAGCTTTCGATCTCGTTGAGTGCAATCCAATAAATCAGCCATGGCGCGGCTGCAGCGACAGACAACGTCGTCACCATTAGCACGATCGCGATCAAGCTCCGCCGTCTCATCATGATTCCCCAAGCAGCACGTCGCCCGCATGACCGAAGCGACCCGATGCGCTTCGCTCATCCGGGCTATGCATACGCTCTCCGATCCCGCCCTCACCCCTTGCGCGTTTTGCTGAGCAGGTAGTTGTCGTAGTAGTTCTCAGCGATCTGCGTGTAGAACAGCACTTCCTTCATGTAGGCGTCGTGGCTCTCCTTGGTCTTCTTGAAGAGCGCGCTCTTCTCGGCAATTCCGTTCAGATGGTCCTGCGTGGCCTGGTAGCAGGCCTCCATGACCGGTTGCGGGAAAGCGCGCAGCTCCGCTCCACCAGCGACAAGCCGCTTCAGGGCAGCGGGATTGACGCTGTCGTACTTTTCGATCATCCAGGCGCCTGCCGCCGAACCGGCCTGGCTGAGGACCGCCTGGTATGGCTTGGGAAGCGCATTCCACCTCTCCTCGTTTACGACCATGTGCAGCATGGCTCCGCCTTCCCACCAGCCGGGGAAGTAGTAGTACTTCGCCACCTTGTGAAGCCGAGCTTCTCATCGTCGTAGGGACCGACGAACTCCGCGGCATCGATCGTCCCTCGCTCGAGCGCCGGATAGACGTCACCGCCCGCGATCTGCTGCGGCACGACGCCAAGCTTTGCGAGCACGTGGCCGCCCATGCCCGCGATGCGGAACTTGAGGCCTTTGAGATCGTCGACGGTCTTGATCTCCTTGCGGAACCAGCCGCCCATTTGCGTACCGGAATTGCCGCACAGAATCGCATGCGCCTTGAACGGCTTCAGCGCCTCGTTGCAGAGATCAGCGCCGCCGCCGAACGTCCACCACGAATGCTGATGGCGATGGTTCATGCCAAACGGCGCGCCTGTCGCATAGGCCAGCGCCGGCTCCTTGCCGATGTAGAAATAGAGCGGCGTCTGCGCGATCTCGACGGTCGAAGAGCTCACCGCGTCAAGCGCCTGCAGGCCGGGCACGATCTCGCCTGCCGCAAAGGTCTGAATCTGAAACTTGTTGTCGGTGGCGTCAGCCACGTACTTTGCGAAAGTCTGCGCCGTGCCGAAGATGGTTTCGAGCGACTTCGGAAAGCTCGAGGTCAAGCGCCATTTGATCTCGGGTGCGGCTTGCGCAATCGCAGGTGCCGCAACCAGCGTCGTCGCGCCGACCACGGCGCTGCCCTTGAGGAACGTTCGGCGTTTCATGATGTGCTTGCTCCCTTGGATGCACGTCCATTGGCGCGGGACAAAGATCCTTCCGCCTCCGTTTGACCTCATCATAACGGACTTCGAGGCATGCGTGGAAGCAGAACCTCACCGTCATCAGGTGGATTGTCGCTTGAACCGCCTCAATCGGAGCAGCATTATTGATCCCCAGGGCGCCGCCGTCAGAGCGCCCGCTCCTGGGAGGTTACAGATGAAAGCATTCACATTGGGTGCGGCGATTGCACTCGCGTTTTCCGCTGCCGCCTACGCGCAAGCGCCAACCTGGACCGTTCCGGCGGAAAGCCAGCGTTGTCCGTCGAAATGGGGCGCGGCCGACGAGCGCGGTTCGGTCAATCACCAGAAGCCGGCGGCCGTGTTGAACGCCGCAAAACTGATCAAGACCGGCGAAGTGATCGAGCTCGCGCACGTGCTCGGCCCCAGCATGGCGTTCTTCGGAACGCGGCGCTTCGACATGCACACCAAGCGCACGTTCATGAACCAGTTCTCCAACATGCGCGGCTCGAACGAAGAGATCATCATTACCGAGCTCGGCCAGGTCGGTACGCAGTTCGATGGCTTTGCGCACCAGACCCATCTCAATAGCTGGTACAATTGCCAGAAGGTCGACGAGAACGCCGATCGCGGCGGCTTCAAGAAGTTCGGTATCCACAATGTCGGCGCGCTGTTCACGCGCGGCGTCCTGATCGACGTTGCGGGCTTCAAGGGCGTCGAAATGCTTGGTGACAATTACGAGATCACCGTGGACGATCTCGAGGGTGCGCTGAAGAAGCAAAATCTGTCGCTGCAGCCCGGTGATGCCGTGATCATCCATACCGGTTGGGGCAAGCTCTACGGCAAGGACAACCCGCGCTACGTGAAATCCTGCCCGGGCATCGGCGTGCCGGCCGCGCTCTGGCTTGCCGCAAAGGACCCGATGCTGCTCGGCGCCGACAACTGGCCGGTCGAAGTCGCGCCTAATCCCGACAAGCAATTGTCGCTTCCGGTGCACCAGATCGCGCTGGTGGTGAACGGCATCCATCTTTTGGAGAATCTCAAGCTCGACGAGCTCGTGCAAAAAGGCGTCGGAGAATTCGCCTTCGTGATGCAGCCGCTCAAAATCCAGGGCGGCTCGGGCTCCACGGTGTCGCCGATCGCGGTGAGGTAGCGGCTTATGACAGCAAGTAGCCCCGCATGAGTAAGTCGCTCATGCGGGTTACGCTTGCTACTCCTCGGTCGGCCCCGGAAGGAGACGGCGAAGCCGCTGAGCTTCGCGCCACGTCGCAAGACCCTCCTTCCCAAGGCGAGCGAGCCTGGTTGTCAACTGCACGAGGATGAGTGTGATCATGGCTGCCGGCCCGCTTTAGCAAACAGACGCCCGGTCTGACGCTCGGCGTCATCAGTCAGTTTGAACCCGCGGGCGGCAAGATACTGCTCGACCGCACGGTCAGCCTGCCGCTGCCGGCCTTCGATATAAACGCGCAACAATCGGGTGAAGAACGAGGGTTTTCCGGTCGGGGCAGAAAACCAGGCCCCAGTGGTGAGTACGTTCGCCATGGATGGCTCCTTTTATCGGAGTTGTCCTTGGGCGAATTTCCTTCCCTGATGCGAGAGATAGGTATTGGTACCAACAAATGCGAGATCAAATAGCTCGCAGTCATGCATCAATTTTGCACCGCGCCGCGCAACATGCCCGGCGCAATCACATGGCTGTAATATCAAATACGCATGTCCGCCGCGCCGAGGCGAATCATCGATGCTGCAAGATCAATGGGCGGCGTGCGAGTCGCGATTGCTCACTTCGCGAACGGGTTCACCCAGCCTCCCCGGCCCGCCGGCGCGCGCGGCGGATAGGCGGACGCGAGATAGCTCAGGACCTTTTCGCGGTCCTTGTCGTCGAGCGGCGGCATGTTGTGGCGGCGGATCATCAGGTCGATCGAATCCTCCCACTGCGCGCGCGTCATGCCCTGCTGCGCAACCAGATGGAAGCCATGGCAGGCGGTGCAGGTGTAGAAGGTCTCGTCGCGGCCGGGGCCTGCGGGAAACTCCTCCGGACTTTCGTCACGCGGCGTGAAGCCCGTTTGCGCCATGGCCGGCACTATCCAGAGCACGCCGGCCACCGCGAACCACGCAAAGCGCTGCATCATCCGACCAGTACGGCGATGCGGTGCATGGCGTTGCCGCCATAGCCTTGCGGATTCCAGAAGCCTGCCTGATGCGGCTGCATCGCGCCCTTGGAATCGGTGGCGCGCGCCCAGATCTCGAAATAGCCGTCACTCGGCAGTTTCAAGGTCGCTGTCCAGCGCTGCCAGTCGTATTTGTTTTTCGGCTTTTCCAGCGTGGCCCGCTGCCAGCTCGCGCCGAAATCGGTGGAGACATCCACCTGCTTGACGGTGAGATCGCCGGCCCAGGACGCGCCGCGCAGCTTCAGCTCCTTGGTGCCGGCCGCGAACTTGGCGCCGTTGGCCGGATTGGTGATGATCGAGCGCACCGGCATCGATTCCAGAATGCGGAAGTTTGCCGGATCGCCCTTGCCGCCGGGCACCATCGGCTTGATCGGGGTGCGATAGGAAAACTCCGTCATGCCGGGGCCGTCATGCTCGCGGTCACGGATGGTGATGCGCGTCAGCCATTTCTGCGAGGCCGAGCCTGACCAGCCCGGCACGATCAGGCGCACCGGCCCGCCATGGATGTTCGGCAGCGGCTTGCCGTTCATGGCCCAGACGATCATCGTGTTGGGGTCCATCGCCTTCTCCAGCCGCACGCCGCGCGAGAGGCTCGGCTTATTGGCGTCGCCGGACAGATGAAGATCGGCCGCATAATGCGCGGTGTATTTTGCTGATGGCTTCAGGCCCGCCTTCCTGAGCAGATCGGCGAGCGGCACGCCGGTCCATTCGGCGCAGCCGGCGCCGCCATTGGTCCACTGGTTGCCGCGCGCCGGCGGCGAGAATCCCGAACGGCCGTTGCCGCCGCATTCCAGCACCATGCGCCGCGTCACGGCCTTGTATTTCGATTTCAACTCGCCGACCGTGATCTCGATTCTGTTGTTGACCTCGCCGTCGATGGTGATCTTCCAGGCGTCTGGATCCTTCGTCTCCTCGGGGATCTGCCCGTTGTTGCGGATATAAAACTTCTCGATCGGCGTGGTGTCGTCGTCGAGCAGGCTTTCCGGCGTCTCGGCGACCAGCGGCTTTTCGCCGAGCACGACGAGGCCTTCGTGCTTGCCGGGAAATTTCAGGTATTGCGGCCCCTTCGCCGGGGCGGGCGCGGCGGCCGACGGGGGCGCGGCGGCCGGCGCGGCCTGCGCATGGGCCCGAGGAATTCCGCCGCCGTTGCGCGAGAGCGGCATCGCACCTCCGATCACGACGCCGATCGCAGCCAGTCCTGAACTGCCCAAAAATCTGCGCCGGCTGCTATCGAAATTGTTGCCATTGGGCGCATCGCGCCCGGACCTCCCCGCCATGATATCCTCCCTCGTTGCCCTATGCCGGGCTTTTTGGCCGCAGTTCCCTTCGGGAAACCCGGCTGGTGGGAGTATTCGCGTTTTGCGGCCTTGCTGCAAGACGGCCTGGGGGAGCCGCCGCGCGATTCTGCGCTTCGAGGCGTCCGGCATTGGCGTCAATTTGTCGCTCGACACGGCCCGCAAACCTTGCGAGATTCCAAGATGCAACCGCCCACAGAAAGGCGGGACATGCTTGTCGTTAGACCAGCATTGCTCGCAACTTCGATTGTGGAGTTGTGACTTTGTCTGCAAGGCAGACAGGCGGCCGTTAAATCGCGCCTTCGAAGTGCCGGCGATGTACTGGCAGCAATCATCATCACCGGTCGCTGAGGGGCAGGTATCGTCGTCTATCGAGGCATCGCCCGATAGCTGCCATGTCAAAGTTGGAAACAGCGGAGACCTGCAATGGCTAGTATCCAAGAAGCTCCGAGCAAGCTCGTTCTGAAAGCAGGCTCGACCACGCTTACGTTCGACAAGGATTCCGGCAAGGCGATACTGCAGCAAAAAATGTTGCTGTGGAACAAGAAGCCTGTCGAGTTCCCGCTCTCCGAAATCGACGACATCGCGGTGAAATCGGACGTGGACGGCATGTCCGGCGCACCAATCCACCACAGCGTCATGCACAGGCGCAATGGCGAGATCACCGTCCTGACCACCGAGGAAGCCAAGGACGCTGCCGAGACGGTCAAGAAGCTGCGCGGATTTGTCGGACTGCAGAGCTGAGGCGCAACACAGCGATGCGCGGCTTTGCGCTCCCGTAGCGATACCCGCGCTAGCTGTGAAGCTTCAGCCGTCGACGATCCTGTCGACCGCCTTGCGCTCGGCATGCATCGCGATGCCGATCGGATTGCAGCGACAGCCGTGATCGGCAGCGATTTTTGGCTCCCGTGCGACGGCGCGTACGCCAGATCAGCCCATGATCAGCCCATGTCCAGCACCATGCGGCCATCTATCTTGCCCGACTTCATCCGGTCGAAGATCGCGTTTATGTCGGCCAGCGGGGCCCTGGTGATCTCGCTATGCACCTTGCCTTCCGCGGCGAAGGCGATGGCTTCGTCGAGGTCCCGCCGCGTGCCGACGATCGAGCCGCGCACCGTGATCCGCTTGAGCACGACATCGAAGATCGGCGTCGGGAATTCGCCCGGCGGCAACCCGACCAGACTGACGGTGCCCTTCCGCCGCACCATCTTGAGCGCCTGCGCGAACGCTGCGGTCGAGACCGCCGTCACCAGCACGCCATGCGCCCCTCCCCCGGTATCCCGCAGCACGCTGTCGACGGCGTCGGCTGACATGGCATTGACCGCGTGATCGGCACCGGCCGCCCGCGCCAGCTTCAGCTTGTCCTCGGCAATGTCGAGTGCGACGACCTTCAGGCCCATCGCCTTTGCATACTGGACCGCGACATGACCGAGACCGCCGATGCCGGAAATGACGACCCATTCGCCGGGCCGCGTATCGGTCTCCTTCAACCCCTTGTAGGTGGTGACCCCGGCGCACAGAATCGGCGCGATGGCCGCGAAGTCCGCGCCGGCAGGCAACCGCGCGGCAAAGGCGGCCGACGCAACCACATATTCGGCGAAACCGCCGTTCACGCTGTAACCGGTATTGTGCTGATGCTCGCACAGCGTCTCCCAGCCGGTTTCGCAATATTCGCAGCGCATGCAGGCGTCGTGCAGCCAGGCAACGCCGACCGCATCGCCGAGCTTGAAATCGGCGACATCGGGGCCCAGCGCGGCCACCACGCCTGCGGCCTCGTGGCCGGGAATGAAGGGCGGCACAGGCTTGACCGGCCAATCGCCGGAAGCGGCGTGCAGATCGGTGTGACAGACGCCGCAGGCCTTGACCTTGACGAGAATCTCTCCCGGTCCCGGAACCGGCATCGGGACATCCTCGATTACAAGCGGTTTACCGAACGCCCGAACAACCGCCGCCTTCATCATCGTCGACATCTCTGATGTGCTCCGTTGCTGCTTGTTGGAGGCACATTAGAGCGTTAGCCTATCAGGTTGCAAGTAGCCGGCGGCGGTGAAGTAGTTTGTGGATTCTGCTGGCGTGTAGGTGTCGACGGTGCGCCCGATAGCGTCCCAAAGGCCGCCGACGGTGCGTTCGGCGGCCTTTCGCAAGCTTGCTTTGAGCTTGGCGAAGGCGTTTTCGATCGGGTTGAAGTCGGGGCTATAGGGCGGAAGGTAGAGAAGCGTCGCGCCAGCTGCCTCGATCATCTCACGTATGCGGGGCCCTTTGTGGCTGGAGAGGTTGTCCATGATGACAATAGCGTCGTCCGGGAGCTCGGGGACGAGCACCTTTTCGATGTAGGTTTCAAAGGCATCGCGATTGATGGGACCATCGAGCACCCAGGGCGCGATGATGCCGCGCGTGGTGAGGGCGGCGACGCAGGTTGTTGTTTTCCAGTGGCCGTGAGGAACGCTGGCCCGCAGGCGTTCTCCGCGCAGACATCGACCATGTGTTCGCGCCATGTTGGTCGATGCCCAGGTCTCGTCGATGAAGACGAGCCGATCCCGGTCGAGCTTGCCCTGGCTCTCGCGCCAGGCCTGGCGTCGCGTCAAGACATCCGGGCGATCTTGCTCTGTGGCATGGGCGGTCTTTTTTTACGCGTGATCTTGTGCCGCTCGAAGAAGCGTCGGATCGTGCCATAACCAAAGGACAGGCCTTGTTTGCTCAAGCTATCACGCAATTCCTCGATGGTGATGTCGGGTGAGGCCTTGAGCAGAGCCACGATCGTCGCATGATGGGCATCAATCCGGTGGGACTTGCGATCGCCGCCCTGAGCTCTCGGCTGGGCATCGCCTTGCTCCCGCTCGCGCGTTCGCCAGCGGCTTACGCTCGCCGCGCTGACGCCAAATCGCTCAGCAGCCTGCCGACCTGAAACGCCGCCTCCAATACAGGCCAGCACACGTTCGCGCAGATCCATCGACAGCGGTTTCGCCATGCCCGCCGGCCTCCAGTCCGGCGACCAGCTTGAATCACTAAAATGCTGATTTGTGAATCCCCGACGATTCAGTCAGATGGGCTAACGCTCTAGAGCGCGAGCGGGTTTTCAGTTTGATCGGTGTCAAACGTTTCGGAACCGCGCGCGGAAGACGAGCATGACAGTTCGATGACGCAGGCGCGGGTATCGGACGGAACGTTTCGAAAGCGAGACCTAGCGGTGGAACTTGAGCCGTCGACCTTACGCTCGGCGCGCATCGCGGTGCCGGCCGGATCGAGCTCGGCGCCGAAAGCCGGAAGTAAGTTTCGCCCTACCCATGGCGCGACGGATCAGCTCAGCGGATTCTGAAGGTCTACCTGCATCACATAGTTTTCGTAGGACTGATCGGCGATCACAAAATCCGTGGAGCCGATCCTGGTAAAGCCATGCCGGAGATAGAAGTCGATGGCCCGGAGGTTTTGGGCTTCGACTGTCAGCCAGGCGTTTTCGCCGCCCGTGCGCCTGCAGTGGTCCAGGGCACGACGCAACAGCGCGCTGCCCCTTCCGCCCGACTGGTGCCTCGGCTGAACATACAGTGTCGTGATTTCCAGCGGCGAGCAATCGGCCAGCGCGGGTGCAGCCGTCGAACAGACCGTCACGAAACCATCAATTCCGGTCCGGTTCTCCGATACCCAGATCGAAAGATCGGGATCGCCGATCGCGTTACGAAACTTCTGCGCCGTGAATTCTGCAAGGACATAGTCCGCAAACACCGGACTAACGCCATCCCGGAGATACGTATTCACCCAGACTTCGATGCTCACTGCGGCCAGGCTGGACGCATCTCTTACTTCGGCCTGCCTGATCATGCCCGCTCACATCCCTGCACGAGGGCCCTCAAAGCGGCGTCGGCGGGCCCGCTTTGAATTTATCGACGCCGCCGCGCTAGCTGTGAAACTTCAGCCCGTCGATGATCTTGTCAATCACCTTGCGCTCGGCGCGCATCGCGAGCCCGACGAGATTGAGCTCGGCGCGGATCACGGCGCGGACCACTTCGCGGTTGGCCGCGTCATGCGTGGTCCTGAACATGTCCTCGGTATAGACCGCGGGCGTGACGTTGCGGGCGAGTGAGCGCTCCAGCGCGCGGGAAAGCGCCGGGCGGTCGGCGCCGTAGATCAGGATCGGCTGGCCGATCAGCGAAAGATATTTCGTGCCCGATGCGTCTCCATAGGGCTCGCCGATACATTCGGGAAATGCCGCGGCAATACCGCCGGCCAGGAAGGACGCGACGTTGAGCTTCTGCCACGGTTCGAGATCGGTCCGGATCACGACCGCGATCTTGGTGTCGAATTGCATGAGAACTCCCATGTCATTCCGGGATGGTGCGCCAGCACCAGACCCGGAATCTCGAGATTCTCCGATGTGCAGTTGCACATCGGAGTTCGATGCTTCGCATCGCCCCGGAATGACAATAACAAAAATCACCCCTTCGCGTCGCAGGCCCAGGCGCGGATCACGCATTCCTTGCCGCCGAACTCGTAGCACTTCTTGGTCGCGGCATTGAGTGAACTGGAGATATTCGGTTTCACGGCATAACCGTGGGGGCCGCAGGGATTGGTCAGGTCGATAGCGAAGGCGGCGCAGGCGCGTTTCATGATGAGCGCGGTGCAGTTACCCTTGCATTGCTTCAGCGCCGCGGCGCGCGCGGCGGCCTCGGCAGGATAATCATAGGCTTGGCCATAGGCGCCGCATTTGCCGACCGCGAATGCGCCGGCCGCCCACGCCTTGCTGATGTAGCTCGAGACGGCCACCATCAGCGTCAATGCAACGACGAACAGCGCGCGGCGCCGTGCCGCGACGGTCGAAACGATCAATATCCCCTCCCCCGAGGTAACGGGAAGATTTTAGCGGGGGCGAGTTTCCAGTTGGTGAATGAGGGATTGAAGGAGTGAAGCGCCAATCTTTCCAAGACGTCGTCCCGACCTAGTGCGCAATTGCGCATCAGGCGCCGGGACGCATACGCCGCGGCCCTGGTGTGAGGCACGCGGGCGAACACTTTCTAAAACAAATGCCGCCTGTGGGTCCTTGCGTTTTACCCCCGCCGCGCAGCTTCGAGCGCTTGCGGTGTGTCGATGTCGAGGAAGGCGCTCTGGCCATCCACCGGGACTTCGGCCACGGCTTCCGAGTGCTTGGCGATCAGGTGGCGGGCGCCGACATCGCCGTCCAGTGTCATCAGCTCCTTGAAGAAACGCCGCGACCACAGCACGGGATTGCCGCGGCGGCCGTCGCTGACGGGAACGGCGATCAGGTGGCCGCGGTCCGGCGCGAAGGTCTCGATGAGCTGATCGATCAACTTGGCATCGATCAGCGGCATGTCGCCGAGGCAAATGACGGCGCCGTCGGCATTTTCGGGTACCGCCGCGATGCCGGCCTTGACCGACGACGCCAGCCCGCCGGCGAAATCCGGATTGCGGACGAACTTGACGTTAAGCCCCGCCAGCGCCTGCTCGACCAGTTCGGCCTGGTGGCCGGTTACGACAATCACCTCAGTCGCCCTCGACGCCAGCGCCTGTTCGGCCACGATGCGCACCAGCTTCTTGCCGTCGATCTCGGCCAGCAGCTTGTTGGGGCCGCCCATCCGCGTCGAGCGCCCGGCCGCCAGCACGATGGCGGCGACGTTGCGGTTGGCTTCGGTATCGGCAACCGTGCGCGGCTGCGGCCTGGTCACGATTTCCATCAACAGGCCGCCGACGCCCAAGCCGGTGATTTCGGCGCGCGTGACGTTCAGCCCCGCCAGCAACCGCATCAGCACCCAGTCAAAGCCGTTTTCGACCGGCGAGCGCGCACAGCCCGGCGCTCCCAGCACCGGCACGCCGCCGGCGCTGCCGATCAGCAGCAAATTGCCGGGATCGACCGGCATGCCGAAATGCTCGATCGCGCCGCCGATTTCGGTGATCGCGGCCGGAATCACGTCGCGGCGGTCGGCGATGGCGGATGCGCCGAACACGATTACCAGTTCAGCGCCGAGGGCGAGCAATTCCTTGATCGAGGACGCCAGCACGGCCTCATCATGCGGCACGCGCCGCTCGGCGACGATGCTGGCGCCGGCCGGTGCCAGCCGCTCCGCTGTCACGCGCAGGGTCTTGTCGATCACCTTCGGCGCAAGCCCGGGCAGCATGGTCGAGACCACGCCGACGCGCTTGATGACGTAAGGCGCAATTCGCAGTACATCCCGGCCTGCAGCAGCTACAGCCGCATCGCGCAGCTTCGCCTCGACCCCGAACGGAATGAGTTTTACGGTCGCGATCATCTCGCCTTCGACTACCGGCTTGAAGGCAGAGAGCGTCGCAAAGGTGATGGCTTCGTCGACGCCGTTGATACGGTCGACCGCGGCGCGGTCCACCACCAGCACGCCGGCTTGCGCCGCAAACAGATTGGCACGGCCGGTAAAGGCGCGCTCGACGTTGACGCCCTCGCCCGCGACCGCCTGCGCGATGCTGGCGGCGGCCTCGTCTTCGGAGACGTCGCCCTCCTCCAGCCGCACCACGACGATTTCCTTCACGCCCGCCTTGTCGAGCGCCTCGACCTCGGCGGCCCCGATCGTGGTGCCTTTCTTGAGTACCAGCGAACCCTGCCGCAGCGTGTGCACGGTGACGCCGCCAATCGCATCGGCCGGACTGGCGGGACCGAACTTCATGCTGCCTGCACCTTCGCGGTTTCTTTCGGCAGCCGAAGCTCGGCGGTGATCTCGGCCAAGATCGCGACCGCGATCTCCGAAGGCGACACCGCGCCGATGGAAAGGCCGATCGGCGCATGGATGCGCGCGATGTCGGCGTCGGATGCGCCCTGCGCCTTCAGCCGCTCGGCGCGCTTGGCATGAGTTTTTCGCGAACCCAGCGCGCCAATGTAGAAGCAGTCGCGCTCGAACGCGTGCAGCAGCGCCGGGTCGTCGATCTTCGGATCATGGGTCAGCGCGACGAACGCGGTGTAGTGGTCGATGTTGAGCGGCGGCAGCGCGACGTCGGGCCATTCCGCGATCAGCGGCACGTCGGGAAAGCGCTCGGGGCTGGCAAACGCGGTGCGCGGATCGACCACGGTCACGTCGTAGTCGAGCGAACGGGCGAGCGGCGCCAGCGCCTGGCTGATATGGACCGCGCCGACAATGACGAGCCGGGCGGTCGGCGCATAGACGTTGAGAAACAGCTTCTTGCCGCCGGACTCGATCATGCCGCTCTTACCCATGCGGAGCTGCTTTGAAAGCTCGGCGCTCAGCGGGTCGGTCGCGATATCCTTGGCCTTCACCAGCCGTTGATCGCCATTGGCGACATCGGTGACGACGATGACGGGCCGGCGCGCGGCGCGCTCGGCGTTGACTTGTGTGAGGGTTTCTAGTTTCACGATTGGCCCACCTTCTCGACGAAGACGCGGATGGTGCCGCCGCAGGACAGGCCGACATTCCAGGCGGTCTCGTCGGCAACGCCGAATTCGAGCATCTTGGGTTTGCCGCTGGCGATCACGTCGAGCGCTTCGGTGACGACGGCGCCCTCGACGCAGCCGCCGGAGACGGACCCCAGAAACGTACCGTCATCGTTGATGACGAGGCTGGAGCCGGCCGGCCGCGGCGCCGAGCCCCAGGTCTCCACCACGGTCGCCAGCGCGACGCCGTGTCCCGCCTTCTGCCAGTTTTCGGCGGCCTGCAGAATGTCTTCGTCGCGGTTGAGCATGGGATGCCCTTTCAAGCTGCTGAGCGGATGCGGCTCATGTGGTGCGGCGGGGGCGGCGCCGAAAGCGCCTCGATCAGCCCTTCCATCGAGGTCAAGTTATGCACCGGGCGGAATTCGTCAACGTGCGGCAGCATCATTTTGATGCCTTGCGCCTTGGCCTCGAAAGCGCTGTAACGCAACAGCGGGTTGAGCCAGATCAGGCGGCGGCAGGAGCGGTGCAGCCGGTCCATCTCGAAGGCGAGCTTGGCATCCGCCTCCCGCTCCAGCCCGTCGGAGATCAGGAGCACGATGGCGCCCTGCCCGAGCACGCGGCGGCCCCACAATTTGTTGAAAGAGTGCAGCGAGGTCGCGATCCTTGTGCCGCCGGCCCAGTCCTCCACCGAGGACGAACAGCTCGCCAAGGCTTCGTCGGGATCCTTGGCCCGCAGCGCCCGCGTGACGTTGGTCAGCCGCGTGCCGAACAGAAACACGGAGACACGCTTGCGGGCGTCGGTGATGGCATGGAGGAAATGCAGGAAGAGACGGGTATACTCGCTCATCGAGCCGGAGATATCGAGCAGCGCCACGATCGGCGCGGGCTTCTCGATCCGGCCGAGTTTTCGGATGTCGATGATCTCGCCACCGGTGCGCAAGGAACTGCGTAAGGTCCGGCGCATGTCGAGCCGCAGCCCCTTGGCGTCAGGCTGGTAGCGGCGGGTGCGCAGCTCCGCCTGAGGCAGCTTCATGTTGGCGATAGCGCGGGTCACTTCCGCGATCTCGGCCGCGCTCATCTGCGCAAAGTCTTTCTTCTGCAGGATCTCCTTGTCGGAGACGGACAGCCGCAGCTCCTGTTCCTGCACCTGCTCGGTCTCGTCGCGCATCGAGGGCTGCGCCAGTGCCTCCTGCACACGACGCGAGGCCGGCGGCGGCTTCTTTTTGGCGTGGTCCGGCAGCGGCACCGAATCCAGCATGTGCTTCCAGTCTTCGGCGGCGCGGAAGAACAGGTCGAAGGCCTGGGCGAAGATCAGCATATGCTCGTGGCGCTTGACGAAGATCGCTTCCAGCGTCGCGTAGACGTCGGCGCGGTTGCCGATCTCGATCGCCTGCAGTGCATTGAGCGCGTCGATCACGGCGCCGGGCCCGACGGGGATTCCGGCGGCGCGCAGCGCGCGGGCGAAGCCGACGACGTTGTCGGCCATGTGGCCGGTCGGGGGATTGAGGTGATCGATGGTGGTCATGGTCCGAACCAACTTCCGTCGTCATTCCGGGATGGTCCGAAGGACCAGACCCGGAATCTCGAGATTCTCAGGTGCACCATAGTTCGATGCTGACGCATCGCCCCCGAATGACGGGCGACGCTGTGGCCTAATCCTCGCTCGTCGCGTCCTTCAAAACCTTCTGCAGCGTATCGCCCTGCATGCGCGCGATGTCGTCCTGGTACTTCAACAGCGCACCCAGCGTGTCGCCGACCAGTTGCGGCGTCAGCGAGCGGGCGTCGAGTTCGGTCAGCGCGGTGGCCCAGTCGATGGTCTCGGCAACGCCCGGCGATTTGTAGAAATCCTGGTCGCGCAGCGCCTGCACGAAGCGGACGACCTGCTGCGACAGCTTTGCGGAAATATTGGGCACGCGCGACTTGACGATCGCAAGCTCGCGCTCGGCCTCGGGGTAATCCACCCAATGATAGAGACAGCGGCGCTTCAGCGCGTCGTGGATCTCGCGGGTGCGGTTCGAGGTGATGATGACGATCGGCGGATGCGGCGCCCTGATGGTGCCGAATTCGGGGATTGTGACCTGGAAGTCGCTGAGGATTTCCAGAAGATACGCCTCGAATGCCTCGTCGGCACGGTCGAGTTCGTCGATCAGCAGTACCGGCGCACCGGCGACATCAGGCTCCAGCGCCTGCAGCAGCGGGCGCTTGATCAGAAAGCGCTCGGCAAAGATATCCGACGACAATTGCTCACGGTCGGTATCGCCGGCGGCCTCCGCAAGGCGGATCGCGATCATCTGCGCCGCGCTGCTCCACTCGTAGACGGCAGAGGCAACGTCGAGTCCCTCGTAGCATTGCAGGCGGATCAGTTTTCGCCCGAGCGCGGCCGACAGAACCTTTGCGATTTCGGTCTTGCCGACACCCGCCTCGCCTTCGAGAAACAATGGCCGGCCCATGCGCAGCGACAGATAAGTCACCGTCGCCAGCGACCGCTCGGCGAGATAGCCGCGCGAGGTCAGGAGTTCGAGCATCCCATCGACGGATTTGGGCAGCGCCGATGTACTCATGGGATAGCCAATCTTGATGAGCCGGAAAGCAGCAAAACCTACTTCGCCGTCGCGGCTTCGACGGCACGGCGCGCCAGCACGCCGATCAGATGCGCGCGATATTCGGCGCTGCCGTGCAGATCGCTGTTCAGCCCCTCTGCTGATGCCGAAATGCCGTCGAGCACCTTGTGCGAAAAACGCTTCTTCAGCGCTTCCTCAAACGCGGTGGCGCGGAACACGCCTTCAGAGCCCGCGCCAGTGACGGCGACGCGCACGTCGGACGGACGCTTGGCGACGAACACGCCGACCAACGCATAACGCGAGGCCTGGTTGCGGAATTTGATATAGGCCGCCTTCTTCGGCAGCGGGAACATCACCTTGGTGATGATCTCGTCGCTTTCCAGCGCCGTCGTGAACAGGCCCTGGAAGAATTCCTCCGCCTTCAGCCGGCGCTTGTTGGTGACGATGGTGGCGCCGAGCGCAAGAACGGCTGCGGGATAATCCGCCGTGGGATCGTTGTTGGCGAGCGAGCCGCCGATCGTGCCCTTGTGGCGCACCGCGGGATCGCCGATGCCGCCGGCGAGTTCGGCGAGCGCAGGGATGGCTTCGCCGACGATCGGCGACGTCGCGACGTCGTTATGAGTTGCAGTGGCACCGACCACCAGCGAGCGGCCCTTCATCTCGATCGTATCGAGCCCTTCGATGTGGGAGAGGTCGACCAGATGCGGCGGGCTGGCGAGGCGCTGCTTCATGACCGGCACCAGCGTATGGCCGCCGGCGATTACCTTGGCATCTTCGTTCTTCACCAGGAGATTGGCGGCCTGCCGCACGGTCGCCGGACGATGGTATTTGAATTCGTACATGAGAACTTCCTGATCGCTACTCGCGATGAAATCGATTAGGCGAACTTGTCGATTAAGCGGGCATATCGGTTAAGCGGATTTGGCCATCGCCTTGGCGCCGGCGGCGATCGAGGTCACGATGTTCTGATAGCCGGTGCAGCGGCACAGATTGCCTTCGAGCTCTTCGCGGATGACGTGGTCCGAAAGATCGTGGCCCTTGCGGTTGACCAGATCGACCGCCGTCATGATCATGCCGGGGGTGCAAAAGCCGCACTGCAATCCGTGATGCTCGCGGAAGGCTTCCTGCATCGGATGCAGCGGCGCG
Source organism: Bradyrhizobium icense (assembly GCF_001693385.1). NCBI lineage: Bacteria > Pseudomonadati > Pseudomonadota > Alphaproteobacteria > Hyphomicrobiales > Nitrobacteraceae > Bradyrhizobium > Bradyrhizobium icense. Next base: position 3,379,471 of record NZ_CP016428.1, on the reverse strand, counting down.
CCGTCGGGCGCCAGGCCCTCGATGGTCTTGACCTCGTGGCCGTCAGCCATCACCGCAAGCGTGGTGCAGGACTTGACCGCCTTGCCGTCGACATGCACGACGCAGGCACCGCACTGCGAGGTGTCGCAGCCGACATGGGTGCCCGTCAGCCGGAGATTTTCCCGCAGAAACTGGACCAGAAGGGTACGGGGATCGACGTTGGCGTTTACGGGATTACCGTTCACGATCAGGGAAATCTTGGCCATCAGCACTCTCTTGGGCCGCACTGCCGGAGCCGGCAACGCAGGCGTTTATAGTCATTCCAAAGCCCATAATATGGGCCATCCCGATAATGAGCAACCTCAGGAGTCCCAACGAGCCCCTCTTCTGGGGCATGGCCTGAGTGACTTGACGGGGCTATCGGACTGGGCTCGCGGGATCGGACTCGCCAGAATCAGCCTGGTCAGAATCAGCCCTGCACGGCCTTGCCGAAATTGGCGAAAAATTCGTCGGCCAGCTTCTTGGCCGCGCCGTTGATCAGCCGCTGCCCGAGCTGGGCCAGCTTGCCGCCGATCTGGGCCTCGACGTTGTAGCTCAAGAGCGTGCCGCCATCCTTTTCGGTCAACGCCACCGTGGCGCCCCCCTTGGCAAAGCCGGCAACGCCGCCCTCGCCCTCGCCCGAGATCTTATAGCCGTTGGGCGGATCGAGATCGCTCAGCGTGACCCTGCCCTTGAAGCGGGCGGAGACCGGGCCGACCTTCATCTTCGCGGTGGCGCGGAAGCTGGTCTCATCGGTCTTTTCCAGCTCCTCGCAGCCGGGAATGCAGGCCTTCAGCACTTCCGGATCGTTCAGCTTGGCCCACACGGCCTCCCGCGACGCCGCAAGCTGGACTTCGCCGTTCATCGTCATGGCCATGGGAGTGCCTCCTGGATCGCGTCGACCTGATCTTCCCCAAGTAAAGCACGTCTGGGCCAAAAGGAAGGGCGATAAGCGATGCATATTCGCACGTGCAACAAGTGCAAGGCGACAAGGGCATTGGCATTGACAGGCCGGAATGGTTAGGTCGCGTCAATGAGTACGTCCCTCTCCCCCTTGCTTGCCCCGATGCTGTCGAGCGCCGCGATGCGCGCGGTCTGCGACGACGTGGCAAGCCTGCAGAACATGCTGGATTTCGAGGCGGCGCTGGCGCGCGCCGAGGCCGCAGCCGGGGTAATTCCGGCAAGCGCAGCCGACCCGATTTCCAGCGCGTGCCGGGCCGAATCATTCGACCTTGGCGCACTGGCCGAAGCCGCAACGAGGTCCGGCAACCTCGCCATTCCGCTCGTCAAGGCGCTGACATCCAATGTCGCCAAGGCGAACGCCGACGCGGCTCGCTACGTGCATTGGGGTGCAACCAGTCAGGACGTCATCGACACCGGCGCCATGCTCGGCCTTCGCGCCGGCATCGACGCGCTGCTCGTCGACGTCAATCGCGCCATCGCGGGCTTTGCCAAACTGGCGCGACAGCATCGCGACACTCCGGTCGTCGCCCGCACCTGGCTGCAGCACGCGCTGCCAATGCCGTTCGGACTGAAGCTCGCCGAATATGCCGCTGCATTGCACCGCTCGAAGTTGCGGCTGCAGCGCGTGCGCAGCGAAGCGCTGGCGCTGCAATTCGGCGGCGCTGCCGGCACGCTCGCGGCCCTCGGTGACAAGGGCTTGGCGGTCGCGGAAAAACTGGCCGAGGAACTGAAGCTGCCGCTAGCGGACGCGCCCTGGCACACCCATCGCGACCGCATTGCGGAAGCGGCATCTATATTGGCCATCGTCGCCGGCACCTGCGGCAAGATCGCGCGCGACGTGTCGCTGATGATGCAGACCGATGTCGGCGAAGCGTTCGAGCCGTCGGGCGAAGGCCGCGGCGGCTCTTCTACCATGCCGCACAAGCGCAATCCGGTGGCCGCGGCCAGCGCGCTTGCCGCAGCCACCATGGCGCCCAATCTCGCAGCAACGATCCTTGCCGCGCAGGTGCAGGATCACGAGCGCAGCGCCGGTCCGTGGCACGCGGAATGGCCGACGCTGCCGACGCTGTTGCTGGTCACATCAGGTGCGCTTGCGGCCATTGTGGATATCGCGGAAGGGCTGGAAATCGACGCCGCACGCATGCGCGCCAATCTCGACGCGACCGACGGGCTGATCATGGCCGAAGCGGTGGCGATGGCACTGGCCGAAAAGATCGGCAAGAGCGACGCGCACCATCTGGTCGAGACGGCGAGCAAGCAGGCGGTTAGAGACAAGAAGCATCTGCGCGATGTGCTGGCCGCGGATTCGAAAGTCACCGCGCAACTCGGGGCCGAGAAAATTGCAGATCTGTTCGAGCCGATGGCCTATCAGGGCGCGTCGCAGGCCCTGATTGACCGCCTGCTCGCCTCGCTTCACGACAAGTAAGAGACCGGAGACCTCCCATGCCGATGATCAACGCCGACGGTTGCCTGCTCAACGTATCCGTCGAAGGCCGCGACGGCGGACCGACGCTGATGTTGTCGAACTCGCTGGGCTCGACCATGCAGATGTGGGAGCCGCAGATGAAGGCGCTTACCCAGGTGTTCCGCGTCATCCGCTACGACCGGCGCGGCCACGGCAAGTCGAGCGTGCCGCCCGGGCCCTACTCGCTGGAGCGCTTCGGCCGCGACGTGCTGGCAATCCTCGACGATCTCAACATCGCGCGGACCCATTGGTGCGGGCTGTCGATGGGCGGCATGGTCGGGCAATGGCTCGGCGCCAACGCGCCCGACAGGTTCGGCAAGATCATCCTGTCCAATACGACTTGCCATTATCCGGACCCGACGCGCTGGCACGACCGCATCAAGGCGGTGAAGGAAGGCGGCATCGCCGCGGTGGCCGATACCGTTATTGCCGGCTGGCTGACGGCGGACTTTCGCGAGCGCGAGCCGCAGATCGCGGCCAACATGAAGGCGATGATGCTGACCACGCCGGTCGAGGGCTACATCGCATGCTGCGAGGCGCTGTCGACGCTCGACCAGCGCGAGCTCTTGCCGAAGATCAAGAGCCCGACGCTGGTAATTGCCGGACGCCACGACATGTCGACGACGGTCGCGGATGCCGAGTTCATGCGCAGCCGGATTCCCGGCGCCAGCATGACGCTGCTCGATGCCGCGCATATTTCGAACGTCGAGCAGCCGCACGCCTTCACCGACGCGGTGATCGGTTTTTTGACGCAACGGTAGACGTCTTCGTCATTCCGGGGCGCCTCGAAGAGGCGAACCCGGAATCTCGAGATTCCGGGTTCGATGCTTCGCATCGCCCCGGAATGACGACCCGGGAGGATCTCAATGGACGACAACAAACGCCGCGACGACGGCATGGCCCAGCGCCGCAAGGTGCTCGGCAATGAATGGGTCGACAAGTCGATCAAGAACCGCAACGCGTTCAATACCGACTTCCAGGACCTGATCACCCGCTATGCCTGGGGCGACATCTGGACCCGGCCGCATTTCGATCACCGCACCCGCCGCGTGCTCGTGATCGGCACCATGGTGGCGCTGGGACAGTGGGATGAATTCCGCCTGCATGTGCGCGCGGCGCTGGCCGAAGGCGGCTTCACGCCCGACGACATCAAGGAAATCCTTTTGCAGCAGGCGATCTATTGCGGCGTCCCGGCGGCCAACCACGCCGTCAAGGAGGCGAACGCGATCATCGCCGAACTAGGTTTGCTGAAGAGTTAGCTTGGCATCACGATGGCCGAGCACTCGTGTCCCGGACGCGGCGCGGCGCCATCAGCGCGTTACGCGCGTCTTCGACACGCTATGGTGACGCGACGCAGGGCCGGGACCCACGTGGCTGAGTCTGGGTCCCGGCTCGGCGTCGCGCCGCCACGGCGCTGCGCCGCGTCCGGGACGCGAAGGCGCACAAAGAAAGCCCCACCTTTTCGGCGGGGCTTTTTTCTGTTCCGGCATCTGCCCTTCTACTCCGGCATCTGCCGGGGATCCTGGCTGGGTTTCTGACCCTGACGTCCCGGATCCTGCTGCTGCTGACCCGGCTTCTGGCCGCCGCCCTGCTGCTGGCCGGGCTTCTGACCCGGGTTCTGGTTCTGCTGGCCCGGGTTCTGGTTCATCTTGGTCATCGAGGGATCTCCGTTGTTGACCATAGCCGCGGTAAACGGAGGATGAGCGCATTCGTTGCAAGGGACGGCCAGTTCCGCTGCGATCATTCCACGGCAAACACGTGGCGGGACTGTGGAGCCGGAACCGGCTGACTAAAAACTAGCTCTGTACAAGCCAAATAAGCCGCACCCGGCGCTGTTGCCGCCCCCGGTTCCCACTGTTAGAAAATGCCAGACGCGTCGTCATGGGCTGCCGGAGCTCTCGCCGCGTCCTCGTACAAAAACGGCAGCGCATGGATTATTTCGCCCAGCAACTGATCAACGGCCTCGTGCTTGGCTCGATCTACGGCCTGATCGCCATCGGCTACACCATGGTCTATGGCATTGTCGGCATGATCAATTTCGCCCATGGCGACATCTTCATGATCGGCGGCTTCATCGCCCTGATCACGTTCCTGATCCTGGTCTCGTTCGGGCTGACCGCCATCCCGCTGATCCTCCTGGTCGTATTGCTGGTGTCGATGGCGATCACGGCGCTCTATGGCTGGACGGTGGAACGTATCGCCTACCGGCCGCTGCGGCACTCGTTCCGTCTGGCGCCGATGCTTTCGGCGATCGGTATGTCATTCGTGCTGAGCAATTATTCGCAGGTGACCCAGGGCGCGCGCGTCAAGCCGGTGCCGCCGATCGTCACCGGCGGTTACACGCTGCACGAGGGCGCAGGCGGCTTCATCGTGCAGCTTTCCAACATCCAGATCATCGTCGTCGTCACCACCATCGTGCTACTCGCGCTGTTCACCTGGCTGGTGTCGAGCACCCGGCTCGGCCGCGACATGCGCGCCTGCTCGCAGGACCAGACCATGGCGTCGCTGCTCGGCGTCGACGTCGACCGCACCATTTCCATGACCTTCGTGATCGGGGCTGCGCTCGCTGCGGTAGCCGGCATGATGTACCTGCTCTATTACGGGCTGGTCGATTTCTTCATGGGCTTTGTCGCCGGCATCAAGGCATTCACCGCCGCCGTGCTCGGCGGCATCGGCTCATTGCCCGGGGCGATGCTGGGCGGTCTCCTGATCGGCCTGATCGAGACGCTGTGGTCGGCCTACTTCTCGGTCGAGTACAAGGACGTCGCCGCATTTTCGATCCTGATCGTGGTCCTGATCTTCCTTCCGACCGGCCTGCTCGGCCGGCCTGAAGTCGAAAAAGTCTGACGGGCCGCAGCGTGAGCGCACCCCCCGCCGCCCAAACCTCGCGCGCTCCGGGCGCCGCCTTCATCCTCAAGAAAGCGCTGATCAGCGCGTTCGTGGCGCTGGTGCTGTTTTCGCTGATGATCGGCGTGCGCACCGAGGCCGGCCCGCAGGGGCAATTGGTTTACTGGACGCGCTTCGACGACCTCGCCGTCATGGTTGCAGCCGTGTTTGGCGGCAGCATCCTCATCGAGCTGCTGCGGCGATGGTGGGGGCCGGTTGACACGGTCAGGGTGGTGCCGCCTTCGGTGCAAAGCGCGCTGTCGCTGGCCGGACGTATGGTCGCGCCGGTGCTGCTGGTGTTCACGTTCCTGGTGCCGGTGCTCTTCTACGACGAGCGCTACATTCTCGACCTCGCCATCCTCGTGCTGACCTATGTGATGCTCGGCTGGGGGCTGAACGTGGTGGTCGGCCTCGCCGGCCTGCTCGACCTCGGCTATGTCGCGTTCTACGCGGTCGGCGCCTATTCCTACGCGCTGCTGGCGACCAATTTCGGACTGTCGTTCTGGATCTGCCTGCCGCTCGCGGGCATTCTCGCCGCGTTCTGGGGCGTGCTGCTCGGCTTTCCCGTACTGCGCCTGCGCGGCGACTATCTCGCCATCGTCACGCTGGCCTTCGGTGAGATCATTCGCCTCGTCCTGATCAACTGGCAGACCCTGACCGGCGGGCCGAACGGCGTCACCGGCATTCCGCGGCCGACGTTGTTCGGCATTCCGCTGACGCCGGCCGACGACGGGCTGGCGGCCATGCTCGGCATCGAGTTCTCGCCGACCCACCGCATCGTGTTTCTGTTCTACCTGATCTTCGCGCTGGCGCTGCTGACCAACTGGGTCACGATCCGCCTCCGCCGCCTTCCCATCGGCCGCGCCTGGGAGGCGCTCCGCGAGGACGAAGTCGCCTGCCGCGCGCTCGGCATCAACACCACCACAACCAAGCTGACGGCGTTTGCAATCGGCGCCATGTTCGGCGGTTTCGCCGGCGCGTTTTTCGCGACGCGACAAGGCTTCATCAGCCCGGAATCCTTCACCTTCCATGAATCGGCGCTGGTGCTGGCGATCGTGGTGCTGGGCGGCATGGGCTCGCAGCTCGGCGTGGCGCTGGCGGCGCTCGCCATGATCGGCGGCTTCGAGCTGTTCCGCGGGTTCGACCAGTACCGCATGCTGGTGTTCGGCATGGCAATGGTGCTGTTGATGATCTGGCGGCCGCGCGGCCTGATCGGCCATCGCGCACCGACCGTGTTCCTCAAGCGCAGCCAGACGATCTCGTCCGACCTCGTCAAGGAGGGACACGGATGAGCGGCAATCAAATTCTCTCGGTCGATCGCCTGTCGATGCGCTTCGGCGGTATCGTCGCCGTCAACGATCTCTCCTTCGATGCCGAACGGCGCAAGATCACCGCGCTGATCGGACCGAACGGCGCCGGCAAGACAACCGTGTTCAACTGCATCACCGGCTTCTACAAGCCGACCTCGGGCGCCATCGGCCTCACCCATGATGACGGCCAGGCCATCCGGCTCGAGCGGCTCAACGATTTCCGGATTGCCAAACTGGCCAAGGTCGCGCGCACCTTCCAGAACATCCGCCTGTTTCCCGGCATGACGGCGCTGGAAAACCTGATGGTGGCGCAGCACAACGCGCTGATGCGCGCCTCCGGGTTGACGTTCCTTGGCCTGATCGGCGCGCCGTCCTGGCGCAACGCCGAGCAGGCCGCGATCGACCTGGCGCGGACCTGGCTCGACCGCATCGGGCTTCTGGACCGCGCCGACGATGCCGCCGGCAACCTGCCCTATGGCGACCAGCGGCGTCTGGAGATCGCGCGCGCGATGTGCACCCAGCCCGCACTGCTCTGCCTCGACGAGCCGGCGGCTGGCCTCAACGCGCGCGAAAGCGCGGCATTGAGCGAATTGCTGCTCTCGATTCGCGCCGACCAGGGCACCTCGATCCTTTTGATCGAGCACGACATGAGCGTGGTGATGGAAATCTCTGACCACATCGTGGTGATGGACCATGGCGTCAAGATCGCCGAAGGCACGCCGCGGGAGATCCGCGACGATCCCAAGGTGATCGCCGCCTATCTCGGCGCCGACGAGGAGGAAGCCATCGCGGTGATGGAGAGCGGAGCGTGAGCGAGGCTCCGCACCTTTCCCGGATGCGGTGCAGCGTGCAACGCTGTTCCGCTGTTCCGGGATCCATTTTCGTGCGCGGGAGATTGGGTCCCGGTTCTGCACAGCGGCACGACGCGCCGCAGCGCGCCCGGGACACGGGAGCCGTCGCATGACTCACCCCCTGCTCGCCATCCGCTCGCTGCGGGCGGCTTATGGCAAGATCGAGGCGCTGAAGGGCGTCGACCTCGACATCAACGCCGGCGAGATCGTCGCCCTGATCGGCGCCAACGGTGCCGGCAAGTCGACGCTGATGATGACGATCTTCGGCCGGCCCCGGGCCCGCGCGGGCCGCATCGAATTCGACGGCCGGGACATTACCGGCGTGCCGACGCATCAGATTGCGCGGCTACGGATTGCCCAGTCGCCCGAGGGCCGCCGGATTTTCCCGCGCATGAGCGTGGCGGAAAACCTGCAGATGGGCGCGGATGCGACCGACTCGAGCGAGGCCGATCGGGCGAGCGGCCTGGAACGCGTCTTCGCGCTGTTTCCACGGCTCAAGGAACGCATGACGCAGCGTGGCGGCACGTTGTCCGGCGGCGAGCAGCAGATGCTGGCGATCGGCCGGGCGCTGATGAGCCGGCCGCGGCTGTTGATGCTGGACGAACCGTCGCTGGGGCTGGCCCCCCTGATCGCGCGGCAGATTTTCGATGCGATAAGGACCTTGAACCGGCAGGACGGCCTGACCGTTCTGATCGTCGAGCAGAACGCCAACCACGCGCTGAAACTGGCCCATCGCGGCTATGTCATGGTCAACGGCCTGATTACGCTCTCCGGAACCGGCAGCGAATTGCTGCAGCGCCCGGAAATCCGCGCCGCCTATCTGGAAGGCGGCCGCCGGGAGTAGCGTTTGGTGCGTTCCCCGGATGCTGCGCAGCGCCATAAGCGCGTTTACGCGCGTCTTCGACGCGCTATGGTGGTGCGCTGCTGATCCGGGGTCGATCTCTGGCAGGTCCCGGCTCTGCGGAGCAGCGCTGAAGGAGCGCTGCACCGCGTCCGGGACACGCAACTGCGGCAAGATGCTGCGAACGGACCGTGGATTTGCCCGAAAATTGCCGATGACTTCGCCGCAAAATCAGCCGACAATAGGCGTGATTTTGGTACCCGGTTTGCCGGGTGCTTCCTGAAATCGACTGACCTGCGAGGACACCTCATGAAATCACTGAAACTCATCGGCCTGGCATTGGGCGCATCGCTGGCACTGTCGACGACCGCGCTGGCGCAGGACATCTCCATCGCGGTGGCGGGCCCGATGACGGGCGGCGAATCGGCATTCGGCCGGCAGATGAAGAACGGCGCCGAACAATTCGTGGCCGACATCAACGCCGCCGGTGGCGTGCTCGGCAAGAAGCTGGCGCTGCAGGTCGGCGACGATGCCTGCGACCCGAAGCAGGCGCGCTCGATCGCAGAAAAATTCGCCAGCGCCAAGATCCCGTTCGTGGCCGGTCACTTCTGCTCGTCCTCGTCGATCCCGGCTTCCGAAGCCTATGCCGACGGCAACGTGCTGCAGATTACGCCGGCCTCGACCAACCCGCTGTTCACCGAGCGCAAGCTCTGGAACGTGGCGCGTGTCTGCGGCCGCGACGACCAGCAGGGCCTGGTTGCCGCCGACTACATCGTCAAGAACTACAAGGGCAAGAACGTCGCCATCCTCAACGACAAGACCACTTACGGCAAAGGTCTCGCCGACGAAACCAAGAAGGCGCTCAACAAGGCCGGCGTCACCGAGAAGATGTTCGAGTCCTACAACAAGGGCGACAAGGATTTTAACTCGATCGTGTCGCGGCTGAAGCGCGACAACATCGATCTGGTCTTTGTCGGCGGCTACCATCAGGAAGCCGGCCTGATCCTGCGCCAGATGCGCGATCAGGGCCTCAAGACTGTGCTGATGGCGGGCGACGCCCTTAACGACAAGGAATTCGCCTCGATCACCGGTCCGGCCGCCGAAGGCACGCTGTTCACCTTCGGTCCCGACCCGCGCAACAAGGCAACGGCAAAGGCGATCGTCGAAAAGTTCAAGGGCAAGAACATCGACCCCGAAGGCTACACGCTCTACACCTACGCCACGATGCAGGTCTGGTCGCAGGCAGTGGCCAAGGCGAAGACCACCGATCCGAAGAAGGTCATGGAGACCATCAAGGCCGGCGATTGGGACACGGTGCTCGGCAAGCTTGGCTTCGATGCCAAGGGCGACATCAAGGTGATCGACTATGTCGTTTACAAGTGGGATGCCAAGGGCAACTATACAGAGATCCATCCGAAGGGCTCCTGATCCCTTCGACGATCAGCGTCGATCAGAACACCAAACGCCCCGGCTTGCCGGGGCGTTTTCATTTCTTGTTCCAAATAATTTTTAACCCGTTGGAACAATTGGGTTCCCGGCGCATTGAGAAACCCGGGCTGAGTTCCATGTCATTGATTTCACGACCTTAACCGTTATTCCAACTTGATCAGCCGCAAGGGCAGCGGTCTATTTGTGAAATCGCATTTCAGCCGACGTGATTTGCGCGAACTGGCCGAGGAAACACCATGAGTGATCTTTCCCCTGGAGCATCATCCTCTGCTCGCCGGGTCGCCAAACCTAAACCACCCACCACCAACGGCACATCCGATCCGATGCAGGACCTGCTGCACGCGTTGCAGGCCATGCGCGCCGGCGATTTCTCGGTACGCATGACCGGCGATCACCTCGGCATCGAGGGCAAGATTGCCGACACCTTTAACGAAATCGTCGCCTCCAACCAGCGAATGGCGCAGCAACTGGAGCACGTCGGCCAGGTCGTGGGCCGCGAAGGCAAGACGCGCCAGCGTGTCAAATTCGATCTGTCGAGCGGTTCGTGGGCGGACATGGAAGGCTCCGTCAACACGCTGATCGACGATCTATTGTGGCCGACCCGCGAAGTCACGCGCGCGGTCGCCGCGGTGGCACAGGGCGACCTGCTGCAAACCGTGAAACTCGACGTCGACGGCCGCCCGCTGGGCGGCGAATTTCTGCAGTCGGCAACCATCGTCAACACGATGATCAAGCAGCTCGGCGTTTTCACCTCGGAAGTGACGCGCGTGGCGCGCGAGGTCGGCACCGAAGGCAAGCTCGGCGGCCAGGCCCAGGTGCCGGAAGTAACCGGCGTGTGGAAAGACCTGACCGAGAGCGTCAACTCGATGGCCAACAATCTGACCGGCCAGGTTCGCAACATCGCCGAAGTTACCATTGCGGTCGCCAATGGCGACCTGTCGAAGAAGATCACAGTCGACGTCCGCGGCGAGATCCTGCAGCTCAAGGAAGCCATCAACACGATGGTGGATCAGCTCCGCTCCTTCGCTTCCGAAGTGACGCGCGTGGCCCGCGAGGTCGGCACCGACGGCAAGCTCGGCGGTCAGGCGATCGTTCCCGGGGTCGCCGGCACCTGGAAGGACCTGACCGACTCCGTCAACGCGATGTGCGGCAACCTCACCGCCCAGGTCCGCAACATCGCCAACGTCACCACCGCGGTCGCTCGTGGCGACCTCTCGCGCAAGATCACGGTGGACGTCCGCGGCGAAATCCTCGAGCTGAAGGACACCATCAACACGATGGTCGACCAGCTCAATTCGTTCGCTTCCGAAGTGACGCGCGTCGCCCGCGAAGTCGGCACCGAAGGCAAGCTCGGCGGTCAGGCCCAGGTGCCTGGTGTGGCCGGCACCTGGAAGGACCTCACCGACAACGTCAACTTCATGGCCTCCAACCTGACGGCGCAGGTCCGCAACATCGCCGACGTCGCCACCGCAATCGCGGGCGGCGACCTCTCCAAGAAGATCACCGTGAACGTCTCGGGCGAAATCCTCCAGTTGAAGGAAACGCTCAACACCATGGTCGACCAGCTCAACGCCTTCGCCGGCGAAGTGACGCGCGTGGCGCGCGAAGTCGGCACCGAGGGACGGCTCGGCGGTCAGGCCAACGTGCTCGGCGTCGCCGGTACCTGGAAGGACCTCACCGAGAGCGTCAACTCGATGGCTTCCAACCTGACCGCGCAGGTCCGCAACATCGCCGAGGTGACGACGGCGGTCGCCAATGGCGACCTGTCCAAGAAGATCACCGTCGACGTGCGCGGCGAAATTCTCGAGCTGAAGGACACCATCAATACGATGGTGGACCAGCTCAACGCGTTTGCCGGCGAAGTGACGCGCGTGGCGCGCGAAGTCGGCACCGAAGGCAAGCTCGGCGGCCAAGCCAACGTGCGCGGCGTCGCCGGCACCTGGAAGGACCTCACCGACAACGTCAATTCGATGGCCGGCAACCTCACCGCTCAGGTTCGCAACATCGCCGAAGTCGCGACCGCTGTGGCGAAGGGTGACCTGTCGAAGAAGATCACGGTGAACGTATCAGGCGAAATCCTTCAGTTGAAGGAAACGCTGAACACGATGGTCGACCAGCTCAACGCCTTTGCATCAGAAGTGACACGCGTCGCGCGCGAAGTCGGCACCGACGGCAAGCTCGGCGGCCAGGCCCAGGTGACCGGCGTCGCCGGCACCTGGAAGGATCTCACCGACTCCGTGAACTCGATGGCGGGCAACCTCACCGCCCAGGTCCGTAACATCGCCGAAGTGGCGACCGCGATCGCCGGCGGCGACCTCTCGCGAAAAATCACCGTGGACGTGCGCGGCGAGATCCTGCAGCTCAAGGAAACGCTGAACACGATGGTCGACCAGCTCAACCGCTTTGCGGGCGAAGTGACGCGCGTGGCGCGCGAGGTCGGCACCGAGGGGCGGCTCGGCGGCCAGGCCAACGTACCCGGCGTCGCCGGCACCTGGAAGGACCTCACCGACAACGTCAACTCGATGGCCGGCAACCTCACCGGCCAGGTCCGCAACATCGCCGAAGTGACCACGGCGGTGGCGAAGGGCGACCTGTCGAAGAAGATCACGGTCGACGTCAAGGGCGAGATTCTCGAACTGAAGAACACCGTCAACACGATGGTGGACCAGCTCAACGCCTTCGCGTCGGAAGTGACGCGCGTGGCGCGCGAGGTCGGCACCGAAGGCAAGCTCGGCGGCCAGGCCCAGGTGCCTGAAGTCGCCGGCACCTGGAAGGACCTGACCGATAACGTCAACTTCATGGCCTCGAACCTGACGGCACAGGTCCGCAACATCGCCGAGGTCGCAACCGCGATCGCCGGCGGCGACCTCTCGAAGAAGATCACGGTGGACGTCCGCGGCGAAATCCTGCTGCTGAAAGACACCCTCAATACGATGGTCGAGCAGCTACGCTCCTTCGCCGCCGAAGTGACGCGCGTGGCGCGCGAAGTCGGCACCGAGGGACGGCTCGGCGGCCAGGCCGTCGTGCCGGGCGTGGGCGGCACCTGGAAGGACCTGACCGACAACGTCAACCTGCTGGCGGCCAACCTCACCACGCAGGTCCGCAACATCGCCGAAGTCACCACGGCCGTGGCGCGCGGCGACCTGTCGCGCAAGATCACCGTGGACGTGAAGGGCGAAATCCTCGAACTGAAGAACACCATCAACACGATGGTGGACCAGCTCAACGCCTTTGCCGGCGAAGTGACCCGCGTGGCGCGCGAGGTCGGCACCGAGGGCAAGCTCGGCGGCCAGGCGCAGGTCCCGGGCGTCGCCGGCACCTGGAAGGACCTCACCGACACCGTCAACTTCATGGCGGCCAATTTGACCGAACAGGTGCGCGGTATCGTCAAGGTCGTGACCGCGGTCGCCAACGGCGACCTGAAGCAGAACCTGACGGTGAAATCGAAGGGCGAGGTGGCAGCGCTTGCCGACACCATCAACAACATGACCGAGACGCTCGCGACCTTCGCCGATCAGGTCACCAGCGTGGCGCGCGAGGTCGGCGTCGAGGGGCGGCTCGGCGGCCAAGCCAACGTGCCGGGCGCCGCCGGCACCTGGAAGGACCTCACCGGCAACGTCAACCTGCTCGCAGCCAACCTGACCTCGCAGGTGCGCTCGATCGCCGAAGTGGCGACCGCCGTGACCAAGGGCGACCTGACCCGCTCGATTCAGGTCGACGCCCGCGGCGAAGTGGCCGAACTCAAGGACAACATCAACACGATGATCGGCAACCTGCGTCTCACCACGCAGGTCAACACCGAGCAGGACTGGCTGAAGACAAACCTCGCCAGATTCACCAACATGCTGCAGGGGCAGCGCGAACTGTCTACCGTGGGCCGGCTGCTGCTGACCGAACTGGCGCCGCTCGTCAACGCGCATATGGGCGTGATCTACCAGGTCGAGAACGCCGACAGCCCGCAATTGCACTTGCTCTCGTCCTACGCCGGCGACGGCGCCCATCCGCATCCGCAGGTCGTTCAGTTCGGCGAAGGATTGATCGGCCAATGCGCCATGGACAAGCACCAACTGCTGGTAGCGGACATCCCTGGTGATACAGCGCCGATCAATTCGGGGCTGTTGCGCGTGATCCCGAAGAATATCGTCGTGCTTCCGGTGCTGTTCGAGAATCAGGTGAAAGCCGTGATCGAGCTTTCCTCGATCTCATCGTTTACGACCTCGCAAATGACCTTCCTCGAACAGCTCACCGACAGCATCGGCATCGTGCTCAACTCGATCGAGGCCACGATGCAGACCGAGGGCCTGTTGAAGCAATCCCAGCAGCTCGCCGGCGAACTGCAGACCCAGCAGAAGGAATTGCAGCAGACCAACGAACAGCTCGAACAGAAGGCGCAGCAGCTCGCCGAACGCAACGTCGAGGTGGAACGAAAGAACCAGGAAATCGAACAGGCGCGGCGCGCGCTCGAAGAGAAAGCGACCGAACTCGCGCTGACCTCGAAGTACAAGTCCGAATTCCTCGCCAACATGTCGCACGAGCTGCGCACGCCGCTCAACAGCATCCTGATCCTCGGCCAGCAGCTCACCGAAAACCCCGACGGCAATCTGTCGCTGAAGCAGGTCGAGTTCGCCCGCACCATCCACGGCGCCGGCACCGACCTTCTCAACCTGATCAGCGACATCCTCGACCTGTCGAAGATCGAATCCGGCACGGTGACCGTCGATGCCGAGGAGATCCTGACATCGAGCCTCTTGGAGACCGTCGGCCGTCCGTTCAAGCACGAGGCCGAAAACCGCCACCTCTCGTTCAACATCAATGTCGACGAGACCCTCCCCCGCAGCATGGTGACCGACTCCAAGCGCCTGCAGCAGGTGCTGAAGAACCTCTTGTCGAACGCGTTCAAGTTCACCGCGGAGGGCGGTGTGAAGCTGAACGTGTCGGCCGCCGTCGGCGGCTGGAGCGCCGAGCATCCGATCCTCAACCACGCCCCTGCCGTCGTCGCCTTCGAGGTGACCGACACCGGCATCGGCATCCCCCTGGAGAAGCAGAAGCTGATCTTCGAGGCGTTCCAGCAGGCGGACGCCGGCACCAGCCGCAAATACGGCGGCACCGGCCTCGGCCTTGCGATCAGCCGCGAACTCGCAAGCCTGCTCGGCGGCGAAATCCATCTGCGCAGCGCGCCCGGCAAGGGCAGCACCTTCGTGCTTTACCTGCCGTTGCATTATTCCGGCCCCACCGTCGCGGCACGGTCCCCTGCCTCGTCGGCATTCACACCCGCGCCGGCGCTCCAGGCGACGCAGGAGCGCGCCGTCGAGCAATTGCCCGACGACCGCCTCAACCTCGCGCCGGGAGACACCATCCTGCTGATCGTGGAAGACGATCCGCATTATGCGCGGGTGCTGATCGATCTGGCCCGCGACAAGGGCTTCAAGGTGCTGGTCGCCAGCCGCGGCGCCGAAGCGCTCGAACTCGCCAAGCAGTTCCAGCCGACCGCGGTGTCGCTCGACGTGTTCCTGCCGGACATGCTGGGCTGGACCGTGCTGAGCCAGCTCAAGCACAGTCCGCTGACGCGGCACATTCCGGTGCAGATCATCACGCTCGACGAGGACCGCCAGCATGCGCTGGCGCGCGGCGCGTTTTCCTTCGTCAACAAGCCGACGACGACCGAGGGCGTCAGCGCGGCGCTTGCGCAGATCAAGGAATATGCCAAGCCGCGCCGCAAGCGCCTGCTGATCGTGGAAGACAATGCCGCCGAGCAGATGAGCATCACCGAATTGCTCGGCCATGACGATATCGAGATACTCACCGCCGACACCGGCGCCGATGCGTTGTCGACGTTGCGGAATCAGCCTTGCGACTGCGTCGTGCTCGATCTGCGATTGCCTGACATGAGCGGTTTCGAGGTGCTCGACAAGCTACGCCACGACGAAGCGCTGTCGAGCGTACCGGTCGTGGTGTTCACGGGTCGGGAACTTTCGGCCGAGGAAGACGCGGAACTTCACACCATGGCGAGGAGCATCGTGGTGAAAGGCGTCGAGTCGCCGGAACGCCTGCTCGACGAAACGTCGCTGTTTTTACACCGTGTCATCACGGAATTGCCGGTCGAAAAGCAGAGGATGCTGGAGAAGCTCAATAGTTCCGATGAGGATCTGGTTGGCAAGACTGCGCTTCTGGTTGACGACGACGCCCGCAACATCTTTGCTCTCTCCAGCGTGCTGGAACGGCGCGGTATGAAGGTGCTGACCGCGACAACCGGCCATGAGGCCATAGCGCTGGTCGAATCAAATCCGAATATCGCGATCGTGCTGATGGATATCATGATGCCGCAGATGGACGGATATCAGACTATCGGCGTGATCAGAGAAAATCCGTCCTTCAGCCGCCTGCCGATCATCGCGTTGACCGCCAAGGCGATGAAGGGCGACCGCGAGAAATGTCTCGAAGCCGGCGCTTCGGACTATCTCGCCAAACCCGTCAATACCGAGCAGTTGCTGCTCGCCATCCGAATGTGGTTACACCGCTGACCGGCGTAAGCAGATGATGGATCAAGAAAAGGTAAACATTCTTCTGGTTGACGATCAGCCGGCGAAGCTGCTCGCCTATGAAGTCATCCTGAAGGAACTGGGCGAGAACCTGGTCAAGGCCTCGTCCGGGCGCGAAGCGCTCGAATTCCTGCTCAAGAACGATGTTGCCATCATCCTGGTCGATGTCTGCATGCCCGAACTGGACGGGTTCGAACTCGCCGCGATGATCCGCGAACATCCCCGCTTCCAGAAGACGGCGATGATATTCATCTCGGCGATTCAGGTCAGCGACATCGATCGGCTGCGCGGCTATGAGATGGGCGCGGTCGACTACGTTCCAGTGCCCGTGGTGCCGGAAGTGCTGCGCGCCAAGATCAAGGTGTTCGCGGAGCTCTATCGCAAAACGCGCCAGCTCGAACGGCTCAACGTCGAACTCGAGGACCGGGTTCGCGCGCGCACTGCCGAACTCGAGGAATCGCACGCCAGGCTTCTGGAAAGCGAGCAGCGCCGCAGTCTGGCGATCGCGGCCGGAAAGATGGGCTCCTGGGACTGGGACTGGGTCAATGGCGACTTTATGTGGGACGAAGGCCAGTATCAGATACTCGGCGTCGATCCCGGCAAGTTCGAACTGACGCCGGCCAATATCCAGGCGCTGCTTCATCCCGACGACGTTCATGAATTGCACGAGGCGTGGGCGAGCTTCGCCCGGGGCGCGAAATCATATGAAGCGGAATTCCGCATCATCCGGCCGAATGGCGAGGTGCGCTGGTGCGCTGGAACGGCGGCGGCAAGCACCGACAAGGGCGGCCGCGTCATCCGCGTCAGCGGCGTCACCGTCGACATCACCGAACGCAAACAGGCCGAGGAGCGGCAAAGCCTGCTGGCGCGCGAGGTCGATCACCGCGCCAAGAACGCGCTGGCACTCGCGCAATCCATCGTCCGGCTGACGCGCGGCGACAATGTGAAGACCTACATCCGTTCGGTCGAAGGTCGGATCAATGCGCTTGCGCGCGTGCACACCGTGCTTTCGCTCTCGAGCTGGCAAGGTGCCGAAATTCGGAAACTGATCGATGAGGAGCTGGCGCCCTATTCCACCGGCGACCAGATCGATTTGACCGGCCCGGAGATCCACCTCGAGCCGGCTACGGCTCAGACGGTTGCACTGGCACTGCACGAGCTGGTCACCAATTCGGCGAAATACGGCGCGCTGTCTGCGCTGTCGGGCCGGCTGTCGGTCAGTTGGGAAGACCAGGCGGGCCTTCTCGAGATCATATGGGTGGAGATCGGCGGGCCGCGCGTCGAGAAGCCGGTGTCGCGCGGGTTCGGAACCAGAAGCGTCATCGCCAGCATCGAGTCGCAGCTTGGTGGCCGGGCGGAATTCGACTGGCGCCCGGAAGGTCTCGTTTGCCGCCTGTCGGTTCCGTTGTCGCAACGGCAGTTTGCTGCCGATCCGGTTTCGCTCCTCGAGGCTGCTATCGATGGCAATGGCAATGGCAATGGTCTGCGACGCGCCGAGCGGTAAGGCGGCGCTGAACGGATCAGCGGCCATGCAGAAGCTGTTGCCAGACGGCGGACTGCTAAAGCGCTGCCCCCGCTATGGCATCGCCCCGCGGCCGGGCCGATCCCATCGCCGATTCGATCGCGCGCATCAAATCCAACGGACGAAACGGCTTCTGCAGACAGACGACGTCGGAAAGCTCAGGCGTTTCTGACAGAAAGTCCAGCGCGGTCATTCCCGAAATCGCAATCACGGGCAGGCCCAGCACGCGGGCGCGCATCGCTGCGATCAGGTCGGAGCCGTTGGTGCCCTGCAAAAAGATATCGACGATCGCAAGATCGAAGCTCGCATCTTCGAACAGCTTCAATGCGGATGCGGCGCTGCCTGCCTCGACGATTTCGAAACGATGGATACGCAGCACGATGGAAATCATCGCGCGAACGTCTGCCTGATCGTCCACAACAAGCACGCGGGGCATCGAGGCCTCCCGGGTCGGTCATACGAGATTACGATGAAACCAGTGGATTTTGGCGGTTCCGCGAGCATTATTCGGCCGGTCGGTAAAGAGGTGGTTACCCTCATCGATCTGGCCGCTGTTCCCTCAGTTAATGCCTTGGGTTGATTCCTGCCGCGGCACCGCTAGCGTAGTCTGGCAGGCACGATTCCCGCAGGCCGTGTCGGCGGGATACATTCTTTATGCATGTTTGAACCTTTGTCATGGCGCTGCCAGTTTGCCGGAGCTGATATTGGGTGACGAGCGCAACATCTTTCTTTCCACGATGAAGGCGACGCGCGGCGATCGCATGGCCGCGCTGACCGTGGTCGGCGTCTCGGCGGTGCTGTTCGCCTGCGCCGTGCCGTTCGCCGGCGTGCCGCTTGCCCCGGTCCCGGCATTCGTTGCGAGCTACCAGTCCGCACTGGCCATCAACGACCTGATCACTGCCGTCCTGCTGTTTTCGCAGTTCGCGATTTCCCGCTCGCGGGGGCTGCTGCTGCTCGCGAGCGGATATTTGTTCACGGCGATGGCGGCGATCGTCCACGCCCTCACCTTTCCGGGCCTGTTTGCACCCGGCGGGCTGCTCGGCGCGGGAACGCAGACCACCGTTTGGCTCTATATGGTCTGGCACGGCGTATTCCCGCTACTGGTGCTCGGCTATGCGCTGCTGAAGGCGACGGACAACGACAAGATGCGAAGCTCGACCGGTGCGGCAGTCGTTGCGAGCATCGTGGCGGTCAGTGTCGCGATGGCCGCATTCACCTGGCTCGTCACCGTCCAGCACGACCGTCTGCCGATCCTTCTGAGCGGCGGCCATTACACGCCCATCATGCTGGGGGTGGTCTCGACCGTATGGTGCCTGAGCTTCGCCGCATTGCTGGTGCTGTGGCTTCGCAGGCCGCATTTCGTTCTCGACGTCTGGCTGATGGTCGTGATGTGCGCCTGGCTGTTCGACATCGCCCTGTCGGCGATCCTGAACGTTGCGCGGTTCGATGTCGGCTTCTATCTCGGCCGCATCTACGGCCTCTGCGCCGCGAGTTTCGTGCTAGCCGTGCTGCTCGTCGACAACGTCGGCCTGCAAGCGAAGCTCGCGCGCCTGCTCGGAACATCGCGTACGGAAAGCAAGCGAACGGAGCAGGCGCTTGACCAGGAGATGGAAGAGCGGCGGCGCATATTCGAATCTTCGAACGACCTCATCCTGGTAAGCGATTCTGCGGGGAATTTGATCCAGGTCAGCCCGAGTGTCAGCGACATCCTCGGCTATCAGCCTTCGGAAATGGTCGGGCACAACGCGATCAAGTTCATCCACCCCGATGACCTCGAACACACCCGTAAGGAGATGCGGGCGGGGCGACGGGGACAAAGCAAGCGCAATTTCGAGACGCGCTATATCAGCAAGGAGGGCAAGTCAGTCGCGCTGAACTGGACCGGGACGTGGTCGGAGCCGGTCCGCCGCCATTTCTTCATCGGCCGCGACCTGACCGAAAAGCAGGCTGCGGAAGCCCAATTGCGGCATGTGCAGAAGATGGATGCGGTCGGCCAGCTCACAGGCGGCGTCGCGCACGACTTCAACAACATCCTGACCGTGATCACCGGCACCATCGGCATTCTGGAAGAAGCGGTCGCCGATCAGCCCCAGCTCGCCGCCGTCGCCAAGCTGATCGATGAGGCCGCCGAACGCGGGGCAAACCTGACCAAGCACCTGCTCGCCTTTGCGCGCAAGCAGCCGCTGCAGCCCGTCGAAGTCGACGTCAATGCGCTGGTGCTGGAGGCGGCCAAGCTGCTGCATCCGACCCTCGGCGAGCACATCGAAATCACGCCGCTGCTGGCCGAGGATGCATGGACCGCACTGGTCGATCCGAACCAGCTCAGCACGGCCGTGCTCAATCTGGCCATCAACGCACGCGACGCCATGCCCAATGGCGGCAAGCTCGCGCTGGAGACCAGTAATGTCGTCCTGGACGAAAGCTACGCGGGCATGCATAGCGAGGTCACGCCCGGCCATTACGTGATGATCGCGGTCAGCGACACCGGTTCAGGAATTCCGCCCGCGCTGCTCGAACGGGTATTCGAGCCCTTTTTCACGACCAAGGAAGTCGGAAGGGGCACCGGGCTCGGGCTGAGCATGGTGTTCGGCTTCGTCAAGCAGTCGGGCGGACATGTCAAGATCTACAGCGAGCAAGGCCACGGCACGACCGTCAGGGTCTATTTGCCGCGGGCAGCGGGATTGCAGCAGACTGCGGCTGAAGCGGTCTCGGCGAATATCGAAGGCGGCAGCGAAACCGTCCTCGTCGTCGAGGACGACGCGCTGGTACGGCGCTATGTGATCGCCCAGATCGAAAGCCTGGGCTACGCCACGCTGGAGGCGGCCAACGCTTCCGACGCCTTGCGCATCATCGACGAAGCCCCCACCATCGACCTGCTGTTCACCGACGTGATCATGCCCGGCACCATGAACGGCCGCCAACTGGTTGACGAGGCTTTGAAGCGCCGGCCTGACCTCAAAACGCTCTACACCTCTGGCTACACCGAAAACGCCATCGTCCATCACGGCCGGCTGGACTCGGGCGTGCTGCTGTTGGCAAAGCCCTATCGCAAATCCGAGCTCGCGCGGATGATCCGGCTGGCATTGGCCAGTTGAAGCAAGCGCCGCGGTTGATATATCCGTTGATGGAACGCCCCAGGCGGATACAGCTCCACGGACCGGCACTTTGAAAAACCTGCTCACCGATATTTCCGGCGTTCGCGTCGGCCACGCCCATGACGCTAGCGTCGCCTCCGGCGTCACCGCGATCCTGTTCGATTCTCCCGCCGTGGCCTCGATCGACGTGCGCGGCGGCGGCCCTGGCACCCGCGAGGACGCGCTGCTCAGCCCGGAAAGCACGGTCGAGGCGATCGACGGCATCGCGCTTGCCGGCGGCTCGGCGCTCGGGCTGGACGCCGCAGGCGGCGTGCAGGCCTGGCTTGCCGAACAAGGGCGCGGTTTTCGCATCCGTGACGCGGTCATTCCGATCGTGCCGGGCGCGATCTGTTTCGATCTGCTCAACGGCGGCAACAAGGCATGGGGACGCTTCCCACCCTATCGCGATCTCGGCTACGCTGCGGCCAATGCGGCGGCTGACGATTTCGCGCTGGGCAGCGTCGGCGCCGGCCTCGGCGCGACCACTGCCAATTTCAAGGGCGGCCTCGGCTCCGCTTCCGCGCAGACCGAAGGCGGCGTGACCGTCGGCGCGCTCGCGGTGGTCAATGCGGTCGGCAGCGTGACGGTCGGCGACGGCCCGTGGCTCTGGGCGGCGCCGTTCGAGAAGGACAATGAGTTTGGCGGGCACGGGTTGCCGCCTTCGTTCACGCCGGACATGCTGAGAGCGCGCCTCAAGGGCGGGCCGTTGGCGACGCCGTCCGAGAACACAACGCTGGTGGTCGTCGTCACCGATGCCGTGCTGACCAAACCGCAGGCCAGGCGGCTCGCGATGATCGCGCAAACCGGCATGGCGCGCGCCATCTATCCCGTGCATGCGCCGCTGGATGGTGACGTGGTGTTTGCCGCCGCGACCGGCAAGAAGCCGATCGAACCGCTGTTTGGCCTCACCGAACTCGGCATGGTGGCCGCCAACACGGTCGCCCGCGCGATCGCGCGCGGCGTTCATGCTGCAACCGCGCTGCCTTTTGCCGGCGCATTACCTGCCTGGAAAGATCGCTTTGGTTAGGCCGACCATCGGAAGTGACCTCGCCGGGTCTCGTGCTCAGGCGCTGACCGACAGCGAGGCGGCGGCCGCCGACGAAATCGCCTTGGCCTCGCGCTGGATCATCCGCTCGATGAAATTATAGGACGACGCTGCTGATGTGGACGAGCTTCCCGAGGCTGGCGAGGTCATCGTCACCTTCGAGCCGTCCGCATAGGTCAGCGACGTCGTCACCGAACCGTCGCCGTTGGTGACGGACGTGGTGGTGGCGCCCTGCCGTGCCTGTGAGACTGGATCGGAGCCCGATCCGTCGCTGTCGCTCGCCGCATCGCGATCGCGGTGATGGCCGTTGTCGGGCCGGAGCGCCGACGCCAGTTCCTTGAGGCTGACCGAGCCGTCGCCGTCCTGGTCGAGCTTGCCGAACACGCTGTCGGCCTGCGCGAGGTTGGTGCCGCCGGCACCGAGCGCCTCTTCGAATTCCGTCTTGCTGATCTTGCCGTCGCCGTCGCCATCGATCTGCCCGAACAGGTCCTTCAGCGCGGCGTGGCGGCTCTTGGATGCCATGGTCGATCCCGTCGAGGAGTGGCTTTGCGCGTCGAGCAGCGCGCTCATGGTTTCCGGCGATATCGGCGAGCCGGTGCCGCCCGAGCCCGAGCCTGACCTTGGACTGATCGAAGCCGACGCGTTCGCGGACATGAAGGCGAACGGGCTTGCCGAGTTCTGGCTGACGCCGGTGGATGGCGCTGATGACTTCGACGACGCGAGCGCCTTGAGGGCATCGATCGCCGATGACGCGGCGCCCAGAGCAAAGAACATGGCGGAACTCCAACAACGCCGCGCAGACGGCGGCCCACAGCTCGTGTACCGATTCCCTCAGCAAGGGCCGTGCCATGAGGAAAACCCAATAAAATCTGGCTTTTTCGTATTCCGTTCGATCGGCAAACCCGGCAATAGCTGCCCGCCGCGGCAGATTTTTCCGCCCACAGAGACGTCGGCGCCGCGCATTGCCCCGGGCCGTCCTGCATGTTACGCGGGGCCATTCCGCCCTCTCGCAAGCCTTTCGGGAAAACGCACATGTCCCAGCAATTTGCGTCACGTCCCCTCGTCATCGCGCCGTCGATCCTGGCGGCGGATTTCGCCAGGCTCGGAGAGGAAGTCCGCGCTGTGGACGCGGCCGGCGCCGACTGGATCCATCTCGACGTGATGGACGGGCATTTCGTGCCGAACATTTCCTACGGCCCCGACGTCATCAAGGCGATGCGCCCGCACACGAAGAAGATCTTTGATGCGCATCTGATGATCTCGCCCTGCGACCCCTATCTCGAAGCATTTGCAAAGGCCGGCTGCGATCACATCACGGTCCATGCCGAGGCCGGTCCGCATCTGCACCGCTCGCTGCAGGCAATCCGCGCGCTCGGCAAGAAGGCCGGCGTCTCGCTCAACCCGGGCACGCCGGCGAGTGCAATCGAATACGTCATCGACCTGATCGATCTGGTGCTTGTGATGTCGGTCAATCCCGGCTTCGGCGGCCAGGCCTTCATCAAGTCGGCGCTCGGCAAGGTCAGCGATGTCAGGGCGATGGCTGCGGGCCGTCCGATCGACATCGAGGTCGATGGCGGCGTCGGTCCAGATGTCGCTGGCCTTTTGGCCGCCGCCGGCGCCAATGCGCTGGTCGCGGGCTCGGCGGTGTTCAAGGGCGGTACCGTGGAAGCCTACAAGACCAACATATCCGCGATCCGCAACGCCGCGGCACTGGCGCGCGGCGAAGCGGTCTGACGCCGCCAGCCGGCACGAAAGCCACACCGTGCGTGCAGCGAGCCATGGAACCCTAAAGTCCACGCTGTGGCCACAAAGCTTGACGCATCTCGCCATAAATGCCGACCAGCATCCCGCCTTCCACGGACGGGACACAGATATGATCAAGGCCTTCACCACAGCCGCAATGCTCCTGGTACTCGCGCCCTCTGCCGCGCTTGCGCAGCGCGCAGGCGATGCGGCCCTCGGCGCCGTGGCCGGCGCCGTCGTGCTGGGCCCGATCGGGGCCGTCGCCGGCGCTTTCGTCGGCTATACGGCCGGGCCTTCGATATCGCGCTCGTGGGGACTGGAAGGCTCGCGCTCGTCGCGGCACCGCAGACATACCTCGAGGGACAGCGTGCGAGGCGCCAGAGCGGAAGCGATAGCCCCCGCATCCAATTCCGCCGGTCAGGCCGAACCGAGCGGCCGCGTCGCCAGCTATCCCGTGCCGAACCCGCCGCGCGCCGCCAAGACGCTGCCGCCCGTCCAGCCTCTCGAGTGAGCGCACGCGCCGTCTGATCGCGGCGTTACCTCTTGCCGCCGTGCTGCACCGGCGCCAAGGCCGACCGTGGCGGGCACACCACCGTTCCGGTGGCATGCGGCATCGGTCGTCCTAAGCGGCCGTAATCGCATTGACGTTCTCCGGCGCGAAGAACTCAGCAGGTGATATTGTTCCGGCATTCATCCGCGCGAACGCGTCCATAGCTCTCTGATTGCCGTGAATCGCGCCAAAGAGGTGCTGCATATCCGGCGGCGGCGGTTCCAGCGTCGCCAGCATGCAGGTGAATTCATACATTGCCGCCACCCTTGTATCCCGCGCGCGATGGTACTCGCTCATCGCCGCGTCGAACGGCTGCGCTCCCGAGAAGGCCCTGTCGAGCGCGACCGCGCAGAGCTCGGCGTCATGGAAGGCGTCCATGATTCCTTGTCCAGTGATGAAGTCCCGGTTGTAGCCCGCGTCGCCCACGAGCACCCAGCCGGGGCCGTAGGGCTTGCGAAAGTAGTTCGGCACCGCCGCACCGGCGAAGCGCGCTTCCCGCTTGGCTTCGCGCAGGCGGTCGGCGAACGCCGGCGCCAACGCGATGGTCTTCAGGTAATTCCCCGCGATGTCCTTCTTGCAATCGCCGAACCTTGCGTATGGCCAACCGACGATCACCATCGTCAGCCCGTCATGGGTTGGAGCGGCGGCAAATCCGGTCCCGTCACGGATATATTGCTCGAACTTGCCGACCATCGGCAGTCCGCTCCAGTAGGTGTAATACGCGACGAGCAGAATGGGTTTCTCGTCATAGTGCTCTGGCCGGACCGCTTCGGCCACGAACGAGTGTCTGCCGTCGGCGCCGACGACGATTTCAGCGCGCTCGGTGATAGGGCCGCCATGCTTCGAGCGGCCCTTGATGCCGACCGCCCGTCCGTCCTCGATCAAGATTTCATCCACGGCGAAGCCTTCGCGAACTTCCGCGCCGGACTGAGCCGCAGCATCGACGAGCAGCTTGTCGAGTGTCGTGCGGCGCGGACAGTACGCAACCGGCGCTTCGCTCGTGCCTGGCGCGCCCACAATCGTGAAAGGACCAAAGTCGAAAGCGTAGCTGTCGATCGGCGGGCACCCGGTCACAGTCAGACGATCGAGAAGGCCCCAACTGGACAGCGCACTTACGCCGAGGGGATGCAAGATGTGCGTAGAGACCGTGTCGCTCGGAAAAGTTGCGCGGTCGACCACGAGAACCCGATATCCTTTCCGGGCCAGCAGCATTGCGGTCGGCGATCCCGCGCAGCGGGCGCCCACTACGATTGCGTCGAATGCCTTGGTCATCGCGGCTCTCTCCTTGTGCTGACATCAGACGCGGGCTCGGCGCATCGCTGGTCCGCGGCGTATCCTGGTGGTGCTAGAGAGAAACGGGAGCCGGCGCTTCGGGATAACGCCCCAATCGGGACCTTGCAAACGTATGGGTGATCTTCCCCATTCGCGGGCGCCGTAGCTATGGCACGATCGCGACGTGTCGAAGCCGGCGGCAAGCCGCCAGGAAGGAGAAACGATATGAGCGATACATTCGAGGGGCGTTGTCTCTGCGGTGCCGTACGCTTCCGTGCGGCTGGGCGCCCGAAATGGGTCCTGTGGTGCCACTGTGACAGTTGCCGGCGCCATACCGGAGCGCCGGCATCCGTCTTCGTTGCCTTCGACGACTCCGCCGTCACCGTAACAAGCGGAGCGATCAGCAAGTACAATTCATCGCCGGGCGTGGAGCGCGGGTTCTGCGCAAGGTGCGGCTCGACCCTGACCTGCGCGAACCAGCGACGGCCCAATGAGACGCACTTTCATCTCGGCGCGTTCGAACAACCCGAGAAGCTCAAGCCCACGGGAGAGGCGGTTGCAGGCGAAAGGCTCCTGTGGTTGCACCCGGAAACCGTGTCCGGCTCGTCCGTTTGACCGTCCGAAGCTGACCCGAAGAAAACTTCGACCTTAATCTCAGTGTTCAGATCAGCTTGTGTCGGCACGCAAAGGCCGTCGCCGCGGCCCGCGAGGGGACGTCAAGCTTGGCGAGGATGTTGCTGACGTGCCGGTCGACCGTCTTCTCGCTTCGGGCGAGCCTGCCAGCAATCGCCTTGTTGGTTTCGCCGGCGGCGACCAGACGAAGAACATCAAGCTCACGCGGGGTCAGCCGATGCACATTGCTGGAAGCGACGCCCTTCGTCAGTGAGCGGATCTGCGCGAGATCGGGGCCGGCACCTAAACGCTCGAATATGGTCCGGGCCGCGTCGAATTCCAGATCGGCAGCGTCCTCGTCTCCGAGGGCGCGGCAGGCCTGTCCGATCAGCACGCGCACGCGCGCCGCTGCGTACGGCGCCGGGATCCCCTGCCACACCTCGAAGGCACGGCGCAGCGAACCGAGTGCGGCCCGCGCGTCCCCTTCGGCAAGGTCCACCGCTCCGCAGGCCTGCGCGGCAATTGCATCCGGCACGCGCGTATCGAAGCTCCGCGCAACGTCCTCCAGTTCTCGGCAGGCGTTGCGTGCGTCCTGAACGTCACCGGCGGCCAACGCGATCTCGATATAGGCGGGCAGCAAACCCATGCGTTTCAGGCGGCTCACCGTCGTGCCTGCGACGCGGCGAATGGCAATGGCGGCCGCGTCGGGGCGTCCCTGCACGAGGCGCAGCAACGCTAAGCCCGGCTGGGGCTCCAGGCCAAGCTGGCTCGCGCCTCGATACGCCTCTTCAGCCGCTGCAAACTCCCCTTTCAGACGATGGACCTCTGCCTGCTGGTAGAGCGCTCCGGCGGCAGCCCGCCGGTCGAAATCCTGCGACCGCGCGCAGGCGCGCCGTGCTTCCTCGATCGCCTCAGCCCAGGCGCCCTGCAACTGCAGGATCTCCGCGCGATGCACTTGGCAAACCCCGGCGAAGGCGACCATATCGGGCTGGCCCTCGCACCACCGCGCCAGGGCGCCTGTCCATTCGCGGGCTCGGTCGAGTGCGTATACCTGCTGACAGGCCGCGATCACGCTGCAATACATCAAGCCAGTCACCAGCGGCGATAGCTCTCCAGCAGTGACCATGACCATGGTCTCATCCAAGAGCGCGAGTCCGGCTCCGAGCTGCGCCTGCTGCAGTCGTATGCGGCCCTGCTGGTGGCGGGCACAGGCGACGAGGTCCGGGTCGCCACAGCGCTCGCCGACTGCGGCGGCCTCGGCTGCAGCGACGAACGCGGCCTCGTACTCTCCAGATTCGAGGCGTTGCTCGACGATCGGCAGCAGCAAATAGCCCC
Organism: Bradyrhizobium icense; assembly: GCF_001693385.1. NCBI lineage: Bacteria > Pseudomonadati > Pseudomonadota > Alphaproteobacteria > Hyphomicrobiales > Nitrobacteraceae > Bradyrhizobium > Bradyrhizobium icense. The sequence goes on along the minus strand of NZ_CP016428.1, from coordinate 3,351,936 downwards.
GCTCGGCGCATTCGCGCGTGTCACGCTCCAGCAAACGTTCAGCACGGGAAAACCAGCCGCTCGCACGGCCCATCTCGCCGCGCATCAGCAGGCGAAAGCCGAGCCAGAACGCGCAACGGACGGCGCGAAGGCGCCGGGGAGTATCCCGGTGCGCATTGTAGGCCCGTTCGAGCGCCTTGAGATAATCCTCGTCCCGGCCAACCAAATATGCGGCCATCGCCAGCAGTTCGAGAGCCTCGGCAGTTAACGAGGTTTCCTGGTCGGCGCGCAAGAATGCCTGGTAAGCGTCGGCCCAAGCGCGCTGTCGATAATGTTCACGGGCCAGCTCGAGGTCACCGGATTTGTTGGCACCTCCGCGCTTCTGCTGGCCCGGACGCTGCTTCATGCGTTTGCTCCAGTCCCAAGAGATAAGGGGACCCATGAGATTTTGCCAAAGCATCATATGCGGAACAGTCGACAGGCAGTATGCCTTTCGCGCGGGTAGATTTCCGATGGGAACAGAATTGAGCAGATATCTGCTGGACAACGTCGGATTGCAGCTTCTTGCGCATCCGGCGCCGCTCAATCAGAGCCGAATGTCCGTTGCTCGAATGTGTCCGCCTTGGGTCCAATGGGCGACATCGCTGACTGCTTGAAATGGAAGGATCGTCAGCGCTTGCGCGGCGCTTCCAGCCCCATGAGCAGCAATGCCAGGAGTGCATCGATCCGCGCCGGAGCACCCGGCTCGTTCCATTCCTCGGCATGGGCTGGATGGTGGAAGCGGCTGGTGGCGTCGAAAATGGCGCGCGCCGTCACCTTGACGTCGGCGACCTGGAACTCGCCCTGCTTCACTCCGTCGGACAGGATCAGGACAATCTGATCGACCAGGCAGTCCTTGTGACAGTTCACGGCCTTGCAGGCCTCGCGCGCCAGCGTGAGGTAAGTCGCAAACATCTCGGGGTCGTCGCCGAGCCGCTTGTGCTTCATCGAAAACATCGTGCGCAGCCACTTATCCAACCGCGCCGGTGCCGAGCCGGAGCTTTCAGCGATCTTCAGGAGCGGCGCGCTGAGACGATCAAGCCAGCGCTTGGCCACCGCCTCGCGCAGCGAGGCCTTGCTGGGGAAATGGCGGTAGACGCTGCCGTGGCTGACATCCAGCGCACGGGCCACGTCCACCACCGTTGCCTTGGCCAGCCCGTAGCGCCGCAATACGTCCTCGGTGACCTCCAGGATCCGTTCGGGGGTCAAAACCACGACTTCGTTCATGCGCACACCTGCGTAACGATGGGACGGGCGGTCATTCTAATCCCCTTGTAAATCCCTTGGCGGATTAATGTTTCACCGGTTCCAGCCGCTCGGCCTGGGCGGCCAGATGGCGGGCGACGATCTGATTGAGCCAGCGCTGGATTTGGGCGGTGAGATGGATGAGATGGGCAGTCATGGCGTAGTCCTTTGCAAGTCCCCGGCCTCAGGGCCAACGAGGCGGGCGACGCCCAGTAGCGGCGTCGGCAATGGATGTAGCATGTCTCGCTGACAGATTTCAATATCTGTCAGTCAATAACCCGTGATCGACCGACCTTTCCGAGGGCCTCCCTCCCCCCGACCTGGAGCCTACTGCTCGTCCTTGGGCGGCATCCGCGGCGGGAGCAGCGGTGTAAACGACACGCCGTCGCCGTCGCGGGGCGCGGCCAATCCCCAGCCCGTGGAGGCGTCGCCTCCCGAAGTATCGATGATCGCTGTGGGCATGATGTACTCCCGGGCGGCCTCAAGAAGGCTGCCCCCGCCATCGCCAAAATCGGCGGCGCGGCCGCCCTGCGGACGGCCAGCGGCGATCTCACTGGCAGCCTTGTCGGTCTTTTGCGCGAGCTTGTCGCTATAGGGAACGCGGAACGCCCGGGGCACGCCGCTTGGCCGATTGCCGTCGTCGAGCGCCTCGACCCAGAGATAGATCGAGCCTGGGTCGCCCTCCAGCGAGTGCGGCTCCACGATCCGGGCCTGCAACAGCTTGAAACTTGCGGGCAGGCTGTCGATGCTGGCCCACCCCAACAGGCCGCGCACGCCCATGAAGCTCGCAATGTAGAACGCGCTCGTCACCACCACGGCGACCGCCTTGGCCGACCAGGGCAAGCGCGCATAGACCAGGACAATCAGCAACAGCGCGCCGATCAGCGCGTAACTAAGAGAGAGCGTCAGGACGACGGATTGCAGGTTACTCACGGCGCGGCATCCTGACACCGGTTTTCGGATCGAGATCCGCACCATTGGCACGGACGTTGCGGAACGTCTCCATCAGCGACTTTTGCCGCTGCTGGACGTCGACCACCTTGCCTTCGGCATCGAGCCAGAACCGCAGCGCGGTTTTTTCCTCGCCGGTGTGGACGAGCGTCAGCTTGTTGTCGAAGATCACCTGCGCAGTCGGATTGAGTTTTTGGACTTTCACGCTCACCGCGACGGGCTGCCCGGTCGTCGCCTGAAAGTGCGAGACGTTGACGGTGTATTCGCCGGCGACGATGCCGCGCACGGTGACGATCTCTTCGCGGATCGGCGACGCGATCTTCTTGCCGTTGACGACAATGGAATTGTTGGCGCCGCCGCGGTCGTCACGGTCGAGTGTGAGGAATCCGGCTTCGCGATGACGATACCATGCGATGTTGCCGGCAGGATCCTGCACGAACAGGTCGAGATCGTCAGGATGATTGTCCGGCCAGTCCATCGTGATGATGAACTCGGCCTTGGAATCGATTTTGCCGTCCTTCGCGTCCGGCGAGACCGCGAGCAGCGCCAGGAAGAACAGGAACGCAATCACCTGCAGCGCCTTGAACAGCATGACGCCGAGCGGATCGAAGGCCTCCTCGCGCGGATAGAGACCGAAATCATCCATCATGCCGGCGTTCCAAGATGGCGTTCCAGCGCCGGGGTGACGTGCGTCTCGGTCAGCATGACGGCATCGGAAAACACCCGCTGGGTCGCGGCATCCAGCATGTAGTACTGGATCTTCACGAGGATGGAGCCGATCAGGCCGGCTAGCGTCGTGTACATGGCCACGGCCATGCCATCGCTCATCAGGCCCATCGATGATTTCATCGCCACCTTGTCGGCCGCATCGAGGGTAGCAATCGGCGCCAGCATGATGATGAAGCCGATGATGGTGCCGAGCAGCCCAAGCTTCATCAGCGTGTCGGACACGAATGCGCCAAATCCGTTGGAGCCCCGCAGCCGGTCGGCGAGCGAGCGGAGCAGCAGCGTCTGGTCGATGCGCCCGGCAGCCTGCGCCCTCGCCTTCTGCGCGAGGCTGCGGATGTGATCCGTCACCAGCCCGCCCGGTAGCGCCCGCGCATCCTCGTCCAGCCCCCTTGCGCCGCCCGGGACCGACAGGATCGCGCGGCAGCGTCGCGCGACCTCGCCTTCATGCGCGATCGCGCGCGTCCGCCAAAAGCAATGGAAGCACGTAACGATATAGAGGACGGCAATGACGCTCGAAATGTAGGTGCGGTCTGAAATGATCATCAGATGGAGCAACCCGTATCGCCACAACAGCACCACGGCGAAAACCGAGAGCCCGGTAAAAATCATCCACAACAGGAGAACGCTGCGTTCCGACGTATCTGCGCTGGATGATGCGGTCTCGGCGCCAACCGTTGCACTCATGCTGCGTCAGCTCCCTGGAAAAGTGCGCCTCGGCCCAAAGGCCGCCTGCGATTAGGCCCTTTAGCTTTGATAGATCAGCGGTCATGGCCGCGTCCAAAGACATATGCCCACGGTTGGTTGGGAAATTTTCCCAAATTGGACCTCACGGCCCGGCTTGCAATTGGCACGAATTGGCGGTGCTGTTACGCTTGTCCGCACGTTCGGGAGTGATCGCATGCGCCTCGTGCTTCAGCTCGTCGCCCGCCTGTTTGTCGTGGTCATTCTGTGCCTGGGAGCGGCAACCGTCTGGGCGACGATCGACGCCCATCGCAGCGTCGATCGAGCCACGGCCGCTTCCGCCGAGCGTGTCTCGGTGGCGCTTGAAGCGCTCTACTGGCGCGAATTGCTGTTGCGCAGCAACAGGATGCGCGAGCAACTGCTGCCGACGCCGGAATGGCGTACGATCGAAACGATGGCGCTGATCTCTCCGGGCATATGCGTCCGGTTCGAGCCCGCAGGCGCGTTCGAGAAGCCGCTTTGCGGTCAGAACAAGGGAATCGGCCAATCTCCGCCGCGCTGGTTCGCGGCCACCGTACAGACGCTGCTTGGGGATCACCCTGCGATCGTGCGACCGATCAGCACGCGAACGGCCAACGCAGGCAGCGTCTCGGCCGCCGCCGATCCAAATGCCGCCATCGCACTCGCCTGGCAGCACATCCTCGACAACATCCACGTCGCCCTGCTGATGGCGGTGGCAATCGCGTTGCTTGCCTCACTCGCGATTGCGCATACGCTTGCGCCGGCGCAGCAAATCGTCGCCGCGCTGCAGCGGATGGCACGTGGGCAATACAGCACGTCGCTGCCCCGCTTCCGATCGATGGACCTTGCCATGATCGGACAGGCCGTCGGCGATCTCGGCGACCGCCTCGCGCAGTCCATGGATGAACGCGCCGCGCTGACGCGGCGCCTGCTCGAAATCCGCAGCGACGAGCGGCGGGCGCTCGCCCGTGAACTGCATGACGAATTCGGACAGAACCTGACGGCGATCCTCGCGTTTGCCAACACGATCGAAACGACCAGCGCGCGGGAAAAGGACAAGAGCGAGGTCGCGCAGGACGCGCGGATGATCTCGCAAGCCACCCATCGCATCATGGCGTGCCTGCGCGACACGTTGAACCGCTTGCGCCATCCGCCCGCCGAGGAGCTCGGGCTCGAAGCCTGCCTCGTCGATCTCGTCGATAGCTGGCGCTCGCGGAACGCGACGCAGCCGATGATCCAGCTCGATCTCAAGGGCGATCTCGCCGACGTCCGCGGCGCCGTCGCTGCGACTGCCTATCGGGTCGCCCAGGAGTGCCTGACCAATTCCTTGCGGCACAGTTCGGCACGGGTGATCGTGCTGCGGATCGAGCGGCGCACTGGCGCGGAAAACGCGCTGCTGGTCCACGTCGAGGACGACGGCGGCGGCGATGCTGCCAAAGTGGCCTGCTCTCCCGGCTTCGGCCTGACCGGCATTCGCGAGAGGGTCGCCGCGCTTGGCGGCTCACTGTCGATCGCGGATGCGAACCGCGGAGTGAGCGTGGCCGCCACGATCCCGCTTGCAGCCTGATGACCACGTCGCAGACCAAAGGCATTTCGATCCTGCTTGTCGACGACCATCCCGTGGTCCGGCAAGGCTACCGGCGCGTGCTGGAGCATCAGGACGATTTCGAGGTGGTGGCCGAGGCCGACAACGCCGCAGAGGCCTACCGCGCGTTCAAGGCGCATGCTCCAGATGTGGTGGTCATGGACATATCGATGCCGGGTGCCAGCGGGCTTGAGGCAATCAGAAACATTCGCGCCCGCTCGTCCGACACGCGCATTCTCGTCTTCAGCATGCACTGCGAGGCGACCCAGGTGAAAGCCGCCTTCAATGCCGGCGCGAACGGCTATGTCACGAAGGGCTCCGACCCATCGGCGCTGATCCGGGCGATCCGTTCGCTTGTCCGCGGCGAACAGGCGATGAGCGACGACATCGCCCGCGTGCTGGCGCTGGAAAGCCTCTCCCCCTCGGGATCGGCGCTCGATCAACTCGGAGAACGGGAAATCGAGATCCTCAGGCAATTGGCCGCCGGCGCGACCACCGAGCAGATCGCCTCAAACCTCAATCTCAGCATCAAGACCGTGCAGAACTACCACTATCTTATCAAGACCAAGACCGGCATGCGGACGGACGCGCAGCTTGTCCGCCTGGCCGTGGAATGCGGGCTGGCCAGTCTGTAGCGGCGGCGCGGGCGATTTTTCGTCCGGCTAGGCCCTTGCAAAGGCCCGGTTTTCCCCGCTCGCGGCCGCCGTACGGGTGGCCTCCACGGGCCCGATTTGCTAAAGCACGGCGTAAAAACAAATCGGCCGGGAGCCGCCTCGCGCGCCTCGCTTGCCCGTTTCGGAGTTGTCGATGATCCCCCGCTATACCCGCCCGGAAATGGCCTCCATCTGGGAGCCGCAGACGCGTTTCAAGATCTGGTTCGAGATCGAGGCGCATGCCGCTGACGCCCAGGCCGAGCTCGGCGTGATCCCCAAGGAGGCGGCGAAGACGATCTGGGCCAAGGCCAAGCACGCGACCTTCAACGTGGAGCGGATCGACGAGATCGAGCGCGAGACCAAGCATGACGTGATCGCCTTCCTGACCCATCTGGCCGAAATTGTCGGCCCCGAGGCCCGCTTCGTGCACCAGGGCATGACCTCCTCCGACGTGCTCGACACCTGCCTCAACGTGCAGCTCACCCGCGCCGCCGACCTCTTGATATCAGACCTCGACAAGGTGCTGGCCGCGCTGAAGAAGCGCGCCTTCGAGCACAAGATGACGCCGACCATCGGCCGCTCCCACGGCATCCACGCCGAGCCGGTGACGTTCGGGCTCAAGCTCGCTTATGCCTATGCGGAGTTCTCCCGTGCCCGCGAGCGCCTGGTCGCCGCCCGCAAGGAAGTCGCGACCTGCGCGATTTCGGGCGCCGTTGGCACTTTTGCCCAGATCGACCCGCGCGTCGAAGAGCACGTAGCCAAGGCGATGGGGCTGGAGCCGGAGCCGATCTCCACGCAAGTGATCCCGCGCGACCGGCATGCGATGTATTTTGCGACGCTTGGCGTGATCGCCTCTTCCGTCGAGCGGCTCGCCATCGAAATCCGCCATCTGCAGCGCACTGAGGTATTGGAAGCCGAAGAGTTCTTCTCCGAGGGCCAGAAGGGCTCGTCGGCCATGCCGCACAAGCGCAACCCGGTGCTGTCGGAGAATCTCACCGGCCTGTCGCGCATGGTGCGCGCTTATGCGATGCCGGCGATGGAAAACGTGGCGCTTTGGCACGAGCGCGACATCTCGCACTCCTCGGCCGAGCGCATGATCGGGCCGGACGCCACCGTGACGCTCGATTTCGCCTTGATGCGCCTTGCCGGCCTGATCGAGAAGCTCCTGATCTATCCCGCCAACATGCAGAAGAACCTCGACCGCCTCGGTGGTCTCGTGCATTCGCAGCGGCTTCTGATCGCGCTGACGCAGAAGGGCGCCAGCCGCGAGGACGCCTACAAATACGTCCAGCGCAACGCCATGCCGGTCTGGCGCGGCGAAGGCGACTTCCAGACGCTGCTGAAGAAAGACCCCGACGTGAAGAAGCACCTCTCCGATGCCGAAATCGAGGAGCAGTTCGACCTCGGCTATCACTTCAAGCACGTCGATACGATTTTCAGGCGCGTGTTCGGCGAGAGCTGATTACGCACCCATCGGAACGCTTGACGTCATCTCTCGGTCTGCAGCAACCCAACCGCGAGATATCGGAAAGCCTCGACAGCTTTTGCAAAGACGGCGTGCGGATCGTCGGCTGCGGCAATCCAGAGCGAAGCGTTGAGCGCCGCTCCATTGATGAGCCGCGCGGCAGCTTCCGCATCCATCGGCCTCACCGTTCCTTCGTCGATAAGCGCCTGGATCGTTTGCGTGGTCGCGCGAAGACACGCAGTCTGATTGGGCCATAGCGATGGATCGCCGAGCACGGCCGGCCCGTCCAGCAGCATGATGCGCTGGATCTCCGGCTCCAGCGCCATCTCGATATAGGCGACGCCCTCGGCGAGAAAACCGAGCCACCGGGTCTCCGCCTGATTTTGTGCAGCGCGCATTCGCGCCACCATTTCGGCGTCGATCTGGCCGATCACGGCCTGCAGCAGACCCTTCTTGTCGCCGAAGTTGTGATAGAGCGCACCGCGCGTCAGGCCGGCCTCGGCGGTTAAATCGTCCATCGACGCCGCCGCATAGCCTTTGGTCGCGAAAGCCTTACGGGCGGCCTGGATCAGCTTGGCCCGGGTTTCCTCCACCATCTGTGCGCGTCGCTTCGCGGCCACCGCCATCTCCGCAAATCACATACGCTCCGTATGCTAGTTGACATACGCCGCGTATGTAACCTATAGAAACATACGGAGCGTATGTCAATTTATCGCTCGAGTAGGATGCGAACAGCCGGACCCGGGAGGTCTGGTTTGCCTTTGAACAGGAGTGACGTCATGGCCAAACGCGATGCAATCTTCCCCGCCGGCCGGCAGGCGCTGTACGAGATCAACCGTTATTCGGCGGCGATCCGCTCGGGCGACCTCCTGTTCGTCTCGGGCCAAGTCGGCAGCCGCGATGACGGGTCGCCGGAGCCGGTCTTCGAAAAGCAGGTCCAGCTTGCCTTCGACAATCTCTCGGCCGTGCTGAAGTCTGCCGGTTGCACGTTCGACGACGTCGTTGACGTGACCACGTTCCACACCGATCCGGCCACGCAGTGGGAAGCGGTCAACGCAGTTCGCCTGAAGGAGATCGGTGAGCCGCCCTATCCGAACTGGACCGCGGTGGGCGTGAACTGGCTGGCGGGCTTCGATTTTGAAATCAAGGTCATCGCGCGCCTTCCTCAGTCCACCTGACCGATTGGCGGCGGGCGTCCCCGCTTGTAGGGCGTTCTGGGTGGCCGAACCAGCAGTTTTCCGGCCTTGCCAAGCCGAATTAAATGGTTCCAACTCGTCGCAACCGCCGTCGATAACCTCCACGACCCCCGCCGGCACCCTCGAAGCAACCTAACGGTAACCGCAAATCGGCTAAGGTCGCAGCGTGTCATCTTCGCCGAAAATCCTCGTCTTCGACTCCGGCCTTGGCGGCCTCTCGGTCCTGCGCGAGATCGTCCGCATGCGGCCCGACGCGCATTACGTCTATGTCGCCGACGACGCGTTCTTTCCCTACGGCCATCACGGCGAGGAAGAGATCATCGCCCGCGTGGTGCCGCTGGTCGGCGAGTTGATCGCCCGCCACGCCCCGGTCCTGGTGGTGATCGCCTGCAACACCGCGTCCACGCTCGTGATGTCGCATCTGCGCAACGCCTATAGCGTGCCGTTCGTCGGCACCGTGCCGGCGATCAAGCCGGCCTGCGCCAGTTCGAAGACCAAGCGCGTGTCGGTGCTCGGCACCAAGGGCACCGTCAAGCGCGAATACACCAGGCGGCTGATCGATGATTTCGCGCAAGGCTGCGAAGTGACGCTAGTGGGATCGGCCGAGCTCGCCTCGCTTGCCGAATCCGCCCTCAGCGGCAACGACGTGCGCGACGAGGATATCGCGGCGGAGCTTGCCCCCTGCTTTGTCGGAAACGGCGATGTCCGCACCGACACCGTCGTGCTGGCCTGCACCCATTATCCGCTGTTGCTCGACCGCATGACCAAGCTCGCGCCGTGGCCGGTCGACTGGATCGATCCGGCCCCCGCCATCGCCCGCCGCGTGTCCGACCTGCTCGGGTCTCCAGGCCGGGAAAGCAATGAGGCCGGAGCCGAGATGATATTTACCTCCCAGCGGCCGCACACGCTGAGCCAGGCGCTGATGCCGTTCTTCGGCGGCCGCGTGCCGGCGTAAAGCGCTCGCCGATCATCAGACGCGTAACTATTGCCTCTGCGTATTGGTGGCTAGTCAAGGCGCGGCACGGCTGCAACAGAACCGTGCCGGCTCTCGCACGTCGGATGAAATTTTTTATGTCGTTCCAAGGCCGGCCTTGGCGCATTGCTCGTCCTGGTCGCCGGTGACGCCACTCACGCCCACGCCGCCAGTGACTTTGCCGTCGACCATGATCGGCACTCCGCCAGGCGAGGCGAAGACACCGGGAAGTGTGGCCGTGGCCGGCCCGCCCTTGTTGATCGCCTCCATGAAGACGCGCGTCGGGCGCCGATAGGTCGCCGCGGCCCTCGCCTTGCCGACGGCGATGTCCATGCTGGCCGTTTGCGTGTTGTCCATGCGCTCGAAGTACACAAGGAATCCGTGATTATCGACCACAGCGACAGCCACGTTCCATCCGTTCTTCTGGCATTCGGCGAGTACGCCGGCTGCAATCTTCTTCGCGCCCGCGGCATTGACCGCGGTGCCGTAATCAGGGCGCTTGTCCTGAGCGGATGCGCCAGCGGTAAGGGCGGCGAGTGCGGCGGCGACTAGAATTGTCCTCATCTTCTCCTCCCTAGGTTTTATTGTGCAGGGGATCATACCGGGGCGAATGAAAACGTCGATGTCGAATGATGTCGCAAAGCCCTGTGTGGTTCGCCGCCAGCCAAGCGCCCGAATTGACATGTGGTTGTGCGGTTTGACGCAGCATCCATGACGGGCCGAATGCGATGCGCAAAAATTGGTGGCTCGATGGCCCGCGAATTTATCCATATGATGCCGAGCGCCAAGTTTTAAATCGATCATTTGAAGAGGGAGTTTCCGTCTTGACCTCCGCAAAGCCTGCGCCGCTTAACCGCCTCCGTCAGCTATGGCGGGAGGGACGCCCGACCTTCGGCGCGATCGCGACCATCCCATCGATCCAGACCGTGCAGATCATGGCGCGTTCAGGAATCGACTTCATCATTGTCGACCTCGAACACGGCCCGATCGATCTCGGTTCGGCGCATGCGATGATCACGGCGACTTCTGGTACGCCGTGCGTGCCGATGGTGCGGATTGCTGCCAACGAGCCGTGGCTGGCGAAAGCGCCGATGGACCTCGGCGCGCTCGGTATCAACTTTCCGATGATCTGCAATCGTGCCGACGCCGAGAAGGCGGTGCGCAGCGTGCGCTACCCGCCAAACGGCGAGCGGCTATGGGGCCCGTTTCATGCGCCGTTCCGCTGGGGCGTCTCGATGGCGGATTATATGGCGACCGCGGACGACGACATGATCTGCATGGTCACCATCGAACATGTCGAAGCGGTCGAGCGCATCGACGAGATCATGGCCACGCCCGGCATCGATGTCGCCGTGATCGGCCCAGGCGATCTCGCCACCTCCATCAACAAGCGCGGCCGGCCGGATGATCCCGAGGTAGTGGCACTGATGAAGCGTGCCGAGGAAGGCATCCTCAGGAGCGGCGTCCCGATCGGCGGCGTCGCGCGTACGGCCGAGCAAGCCAACAAGATGATCGACCGCGGCTACGTCGCGCTGGCGCTCGGCTTCGACTGGTCGCTGTTCCAGCGCGGCATCGCGGCAAGCTTTGAAGGGATCAAGCGATAGGTGCCGAGACGGCGGCAAGCCCTTCAAAGTTCTCGGGGTTTACGAGGTCCCTCGAGTGCGCGGCGCTGGCATCCGGGGCAATCCGGATACGAACCTTCTGGCGTCAAAACGCCTTGTTCGTGCTAGATGAGGTGCTGGCAGGGTGCCGGGGCAGCCAGCCGGCCCTTTGATTGATCTATTGCGGAAACCTGGGCGGAGCGATGCGCGGAACGGTTCGAAAAATCACACTACCGCGCCGTCTGGTCGCCGACCTCATGCACGCCTCGATCCGCGTGCCCTTTGTTTCGCTCTCGCGGCCCCTTAGCATTCGCGGCCTGCAGGAAGCCCGCGCGCAGGCCGCCCTGCGGCCGGGCTGGGCCGCGATTTTCGTCAAGGCCTTCGCGCTGGTGGCCAAGGAAGAGCCGATCCTGCGCACCCTCTATGTCAAATGGCCGATTCCTGCCTTCTACGAACTGCCGCGCAGCGTCGCGATGGTGGCGATCGCCCGGGTCGAGGACGATCAGGATTGCGTGCTGCCGCAAAAGGTCGCCGCGCCTGACGAAATGCCGCTTGCCGAGGTCGACGCCCTGATCCGGCACGCCAAGGTGGCGCCGATCGACGAGGTGCCGGCGTTCCGGAAGATCCTGCGGACCACACGGCTGCCGCTGCCGTTGCGGCGGCTGTTCTGGGCGGTCGGGCTGAATTTCGGCCGCCAGCGGGCCAATTATTTCGGTAGTTTTGGCGTCACATCCGTGGCCGCCTATGGCGCGGGCCAGCTCCATGCCATCAGCCCCGGGCCCTTTGTCCTGAGCTATGGGGTGGAAAAGCCCGACCAGACCATCGATGTGGTCTTGCGTTGGGATCACCGGATTACCGACGCCGCCCCGATGGCTAGGGCGCTCAACCGGCTGGAACAGGTGCTGAACGGCGAATTATCAGCCGAGTTGCGGGCCAATCGTCAGCAAACCGAGCCCAAACCGGTCCGAGCGGTCGCGACGTGACAGTGCCTCCTCTGGGGGCGCTTTTCGTTGACAGAACGGTGGTTTCTCCCTAAGAACCCGCTTGCTCGCGGGCCGGTTTCGGCCCGCGATGCGTTTCGCGACCCGTGGTCCTCCCCGAGCTTTCGAGGCGGACCTGTCGGCCCCGGCAACCCCGGTGCACAGGAGGGCGCGTTTCCTCAAACCCAAACTCTTAAGCAGAGGACGCGATGACAAAGCGCAGTGAGGCGAAATACAAGATCGATCGCCGTATGGGCCAGAACATCTGGGGCCGCCCGAAGAGCCCCGTGAACCGCCGGGAATACGGCCCCGGCCAGCACGGCCAGCGCCGCAAGGGCAAGCTGTCCGACTTCGGTGTCCAGCTTCGCGCCAAGCAGAAGCTTAAAGGCTACTACGCCAACATTTCCGAGCGCCAGTTCCACGGCATTTATGTCGAGGCCGGCCGGATGAAGGGCGACACCGGTGAGAACCTGATCGGCCTCCTGGAGCGCCGTCTCGACACGGTGGTCTATCGCGCCAAGTTCGTCGCGACGATGTTTGCCGCCCGCCAGTTCATCAACCACGGCCACATCAAGGTGAACGGCCGCCGCGTCAACATTCCGAGCTACAAGCTCAAGCCCGGCGATCTCGTCGAGATCAAGGAATCCTCCAAGCAGCTCACCCCGGTTCTGGAAGCAAGCCAGCTCGGCGAGCGCGACGTGCCCGACTTCATCGAAGCCGATCACTCCAAGATGACGGCGAAGTTCAGCCGCATCCCCGCGCTGTCGGACGTGCCGTTCGCGGTGCAGATGGAGCCGCATCTGATCGTCGAATTCTATTCGCGCTGATCGGTTTTCAGTTGCGAGATATCAAAGGCCCCGGTTTTGCCGGGGCCTTTTTGTATGCGAGTATGGCGTCGTCTCAACGCGAGCCTCGCTGTGGGCTTGCACCAATGCGGGATCAACATGCGCTTGCGCGACTGCCACAACTTTCATGATTTCCGCAGGCTGGCGCGCCGGCGGCTGCCCGGTCCTATCTTCGATTACATCGATGGCGCGGCTGACGACGAGGTGACCCATCGCCAGAACACCGCGAGTTTCGAGCGCTGTGACCTGGTACCCAACGTGCTGCGCGGCGTCGAAAACGTCGATCTGTCGGTGACGGTCCTGGGCCAGAAGCTCGCCATCCCGATCTATTGTTCTCCGACCGCACTGCAACGCCTGTTCCACCACGCCGGCGAACGCGCCGTCGCCGCCGCTGCGGCGAAGTACGGCACGATGTTCGGCGTCTCCTCGCTCGGCACGGTAAGCCTGGAGGAGCTGCGCAAGGCCCACGACACGCCGCAGGTTTATCAGTTCTATTATCATCGGGATCGCGGTCTCAATCGCGCGATGATGCAACGCGCGAAAGAAGCCGGCGTCCAGGTGATGATGCTCACCGTGGACAGCATCACGGGCGGCAACCGCGAGCGCGACAAGCGCACCGGCTTTTCGATTCCATTTCGGCTGACGCTTGCCGGGATGTACCAGTTCGGGATCAAGCCGGCCTGGGGCATCAATTATCTCACGCATGAGCGGTTCAAGCTTCCGCAACTGGACCAGCACGTCGACATGGGCAGCGGCGCGCTGTCGATCTCCAAATATTTCACCGAGATGCTGGATCCTTCCATGAACTGGGACGATGTGGCTGAAATGGTCCGGCTATGGAACGGGCACTTCTGCCTGAAGGGTGTCATGTCGGTGGCGGACGCGAGGCGCGCCGTCGAGATCGGTTGCACCGGCATCGTGCTCTCCAATCATGGCGGCCGGCAGTTGGACGGTTCGCGTGCGCCATTCGATCAATTGGCCGAAATCGTGGATGCGGTCGGCGGTCGAATTGACGTGATCATGGACGGCGGAATTCAGCGGGGCACCCATGTCTTGAAGGCGTTGTCGCTTGGAGCCAAGGCCGTAGGCGTTGGACGCTATTATCTCTATCCTCTCGCGGCAGCCGGCCAGGCCGGCGTCGAGCGGGCTCTCGACCTGATGCGGTCGGAACTCGAGCGGGGAATGAAGCTGATGGGATGCACCGCGATCAATCAGCTCTCTCGCGAAAATCTGCGGTTCAGATAATTTCTGTCCCGCCATCAAGTTGAAAGAGACGAGAAACTGCCATGCACTACACCCCTGCCCAGCGCGATCCCAAGGCCGATCCCATTCGCATCAATCTGTTGTCGGATACCCAGACGCGACCCACACCCGCGATGCGGGAGGCGATGGCGCGGGCGGAAGTCGGCGACGAGCAGATCGGCGACGATCCGACCGTGAATTTGCTGTGCGAGCGCGTGGCTGACCTGCTCGGCAAGGAAGCCGCCGTCTTCATGCCGTCAGGCACCATGTGCAACGTCGCGGCCACCCTCGCCCATTGCCGGCCGGGCGATGAAATCCTGGCCCACGCCACCGCCCATATCATCGCGCGTGAGGGCGGCGCGCATGCAGCGCTGGGCGGCTTCCAGATCATGCCGCTGCCGGGCGAGGACGGGCAGTTCGCGCCGGAAACATTCCGCGCCGCACTGCACCCGCGCTCGCGCTACCAGCCGCCGCAGACGGTCGTCAGCGTCGAGCAAACCGCCAATATCGGCGGCGGCACGATCTGGAAAAAAGCGGCGCTGGATGAAATCGTGGAGATCGCCGGGGCGCATGGGCTGATCACCCATATGGACGGCGCGCGGCTGCTGAACGCCTGCGTCGCGACCGGGATATCGGCGCGCGACATGGCCGCGGGCTGGGATTCGGCCTGGATCGACTTCTCAAAAGGCCTCGGCGCGCCGATCGGCGGCGTGATTGCGGGCTCGCGCGCCTTCATCGACGATGTCTGGCGCTGGAAGCAGCGCCTCGGCGGATCGATGCGGCAGGCCGGCATTTGCGCCGCAGCCTGCGTCTACGCGCTCGACCATCACGTCGACCGCCTCGCCGACGATCATGCCAATGCGCGGGCACTGGCGCGGGGCCTGTCGCAGATCGACGGCATCGAGGTGCAAGAGCCCGAGACCAACCTGGTGTTCTTCAAGCCTGATGGAGCCGGCATCGCGGGCGACAAGATGGTCGAGGCCTTGCGCAAGCGCGGCGTGCTGCTCGCCATGATGGACGGCCGCATTCGCGCCTGCACGCATCTCGACGTCAGTGCTGCGATGATCGAGGAGACCGTCGGGCTGGTGCGCGAGATCGTCCGCGGGGCGTAAGAGACGTCAGCCCGAGGCCGTGAACTCAGACAGCAGCAGGCGTGCGCGCCCGCCACAGCGCGCTGCCGAGCAGCAAATAGGTCGCGCCGGTCCACATCGCCTGCCAGTTCTGAAAGCCTTCGTTGAAGACGATATAGACCGCCGCCAGGGCGAACAGCCCGGCAAACACGGCTTCCGAGAGTGCCCGCTCGCCGGATTTCGAGCCGTTGAGAAACGCCAACGTCCAGAGCGGCACCACGGCCATGGTCAGTGCGGCGAACGGGAAGTCGCGCCAGCGCGCGTCGAATATCAGGCTGAGCGCGGTTTGCGCGGCAATGAGCGTCGTCACGATCAGCATAACGCCGAGCATGTTGCTCAAGAACAGCGGGGTCAGGCCCTTGGGCGGTCCCAATACTTCAAGAAACGCCGGAAGCCGTTGACCCGACATCAGCGCGTAGCTGGACAGCAGCGGCGCCGTCACGGCCGCCGTCAGCAGAAAACCCTGGACCAGCCAACCGCCAAGCCCGTAGCTTTCCTGGAGCATCTTGTCGATGCTGATGCCCAGCAAGATCCCGCCGGCGGTCGCGGATACGGCGACCGCGACCCATGATGCCAGGGACGGCGACGCCAGCCGCCGCTTCGGCGTGAAGAAGGCAACCGCGAATACGCCCATGCAGAGCAACAGCCCACCTGCCATCTGCAGCTTCCAGAACGGGTAGTTGCTGATGGCCACGCCGGCCGGATATTTCAGCTTGCGTTCGGCTCCGTCGAACAGGCCCCAATAGCCACCCACCGTTCCTTCCCAGCGGCGCTTCCATGGCTCGTCATAGGCCTCGAACAGATTGACGCGAAACTTGTCGCGTCTTGCCCGTTCGAGAATCTCGGAAATGAAACGTGCCTGGTTGACGCGGGAAGCCAGCGCGCCGTCGCGCATCCGCCCGTGGCTTGGCCAACCGGTTTCGCCGATCAAAATCTCCTTGCCAGGAAAGGCCGCGACGACCTGCTTGCGGACATCATCCACATGCGCGGCCGCATCCTCGGCGCGCGGCGGAAGGTCCTCCCAATAAGGCAGGAAATGGGCGGTGACGAAATCGACATCAGCGGCCACTTCGCGGTAACGCAGCCAGAATTCCCAGACATCGGCATAGGTTACCGGAACATCCACGCGCGGCTTGACCGTCTGGATTGTTTGACGAAGGTCGCCCACCGTCATATCGCCGCGCAGCAGCACTTCGCTGCCGACGATGAGCGCCGCGACCGTGCCGGGATGATCCTTCACCAGCGAGACCGCAATGTCGCAAAGTTGGGCGTTCTTCGCGCGATCACGCCCGATCCACACGCCGAGCAGAACCTTCAATCCGACCCTGGACGCAAGCTCGGGCACCTTGTCCAGCCCGTTATCGATGGAATATGTGCGGATGCATTTGGAGACTTTGGCAAGCTCCTTCAGATCCTCCGCGATCTGCTCCGGGCTGACGATGAGCGTCGGATCATGCGGCGTCTGATCGTTGCGGAACGGTGCGTAGGAAACGCATTCCAGCTTCGATGCATCATCGATCGGCGCGCGCGTCAGCGCCACCGGCGTGGCCAGCCACCACCACGCCGCGACAATGATGCCCAGCGATAGAAACAAAAGCGCCAGCGGCGTGCGAAAGCCGATTAGTCCTGCTCCCCTGACAGACGAATAGATGAGCCTGTTTAGCCGTGCGCGGCACGCATGTCGACCCGCTGAGCCCGCCGTGTGTACAATTGCGCGAGAGTACGGAAGCGGTGATATTAGGCTCCTTCAAAAGTGAGCTTTGTTTGCTCAAAATTGATCCCGCTTCGACGAGTGAAATGATGCCATTCAAGAGATTTTCCCGGCGACAATTTGGCGGACTTGCAGGCTCGTCGGCGTTTGGATTGTCGATGATGCTGTCGGCCAGGTCCAGTACGGCTCAATCGGATCAAGCGACCGGAATACAGAATCAGCGCCCCCCGTCGGATTTTCCGAGCGGCTTTCTGTGGGGCACGGCAACCTCCGCCTATCAGGTCGAAGGCGCCGTCAACGAAGACGGCCGCGGGCCGTCGATCTGGGACCGCTTTGCCCACACGCCCGGCACCATCTCCGATCGCAGCAATGGCGACACCGCGACCGACCATTATCGTCTCTACAAGCAAGACATCCAGCTCATGAAGTCGCTGGGCGTAAAAGCCTATCGATTCTCGATCGCATGGCCGCGCGTCTTCCCGGAGGGGACCGGATCGGCAAATCCAAAAGGCCTCGATTTCTACAGCCGCCTTGTCGACGAATTGTCGGCGAACGGCATCGAGCCGTTTGCAACCCTGTATCATTGGGACCTGCCGCAGGCGCTGCAGGATCGCTTCGGCGGCTGGACCTCGCGCGACACCTCAAAGGCATTCGCGGACTACGCAGCCCATGTCACTGCCCGTCTGAGCGACCGCGTGAAGCATTTCTTCACCATCAACGAATGCTCCAGGCTCGTTCATCTCGGCCACGGCCTTGGCGCCGACGCGCCGGGCCTCAAACTACCGCAATCAGGATTGAACCAGGTCCGTCACCACGTCGCGCTGGGACATGGTCTCGCGGTTCAGGCGATTCGCGCACATGGGCGCGCCGGAACCCGAGTCGGTCCGGCGGAAAATGCCGTGAGCTGCATCCCTGCCATCGAAACGCCGGCCAACATCCGTGCGGCCGAGATCGCGACGCGCGAACTCAACGCCGGCTATCTGACCGTGATGCTAGAGGGAAAATACACGGACGCATATCTGGCGCGGGCCGGCAACGACGCGCCGAAATTCACCGCCGATGATCTGCGCGTCATTTCATCCCCGATCGATTTCGTCGGGCTGAACGTCTACACGCCCGACCATTATGTCGTTGCCGCCGACAACGAGCGCGGCTTCACGCTGGCGCCGTTTCCCGCCTCGTTTCCGCACATGAAAGCGAGCTGGCTCAGGCCGGGCCCCGAGGCCATCTACTGGGTGCCGCGCCATGTCGCCAAACTGTGGAACGTGAAGTCGATCTATATCACCGAGAACGGAACGTCGGGCAGCGACCAGCCGGCCGCGGATGGGACCATCTACGACGTCGATCGCATCATGTACCTGCGCAACTACCTGACACAGTTGCAGCGTGCGACATCCGAGGGCGTGCCCGTGCTCGGATACTTCCTGTGGAGCCTGATGGACAATTTCGAATGGTCCGACGGCTATGAGCAGCGCTTCGGCATCTACCACGTCGACTTCGATTCCAAGCGGCGTACGCCGAAACTGAGCGCGGCTTTCTATCGCGAGACGATCGCTCGAAACGCGGTGGCGTAATCAGACGATTGTCAATCCTTGCGCAGGCCCTTGCCGAGCGCCTCATACATGATCGTCTTTAGCGCCAGTTGAATTCGTCCGCCCTGCGTAGGCGCCTGCACCATGAAGACAACGAGCAAGTCGTCCTGCGGATCGACGAAATAGAAACTGCCGCCTGCGCCATCCCACCGGTATTCGCCGAGCGGCCATGTGGTGTTTGGCGGCGGTGAGGTGCGCACGGCAAAGCCAAGACCGAAGCCGCTGGACGGGCCCGGAAAATAAAAGGGATCGTGAATGATCCTGGTTTCCGGACCGATCTGATCCGACGTCATGAGCGCGACTGTTTCGGGCTTGAGGTACCGCCTGCCGTCCAGTTTGCCGCCATTCAGCAGCATCTGCAGGAACCGGGCGTAGTCGGCGGCCGTCGAGACCAGACCCGCGCCACCGGATTCCCATCGCCGCGGCACCGTCGGGTCGCCGATTCCGGCCACCCGAAAGCGGTCGACTGGATATGGCTGGGCAATGCGCGGCCATTTCGTTTTATCGGTGACATAGTATGCGGTCTCGGACATGCCGAGCGGGTCGAACAGTCGCTGCTTCTCGAATTGAGATAGCGTCTGCCCCGAGACCACCTCGACGACGCGGCCGAGCACGTCGGTCGAGTGGCTGTAGTTCCAACGTGTTGCAGGCTGATCGGCGAGCGGCAGTGTCGCGATGCGGTCAGCGAATTCGGCGTTGTCGAAGTCGCCGGCGTACAATTGCGGGTTGGCATAGAGTTTCTGCACCGCGGTTTCGCCGAAGAAACCGTAGGTGATACCCGACGTGTGCCGGAGCAGATCCCTGATCGTGATCGGGCGCTTCAGCGGCTCGAGTTTGAGCGGATACTTTCCTGCTTCATCGGAAAGATCGACGCCGACTTTTGCGTCCGCAAAGGAGCGAATGTATTTCGACACGGGATCATCGAGGGCCAGCTTGCCGTCGTCGACCAGCATCATCGCGGCAACCGAGGTGACGGCCTTCGACATCGAATAGATCTGGAAAATCGTGTCCCGCGTCATCGGCTGGCTGGACGCCGGATCCCGCACGCCAAAACATTCGAAATAGACCGGCTTGCCGTGCTGCTGGATCAGAAGCACCGCGCCGGGAATCTTGCCGGTCGTGATCTCGTTGCGAACGTGGTCACCGATCCGGTCAAGGGCCGCGCGCGAAAAAGTTGGCGCGGCCGGCGCTTTCGGCTCGGCCCGCGCCTCATGCGGATGGCCGCCGATCAGGGAACCCACGAGCGCCGCCGCAGCAAGGCAGCGCCCGGTGGCGCCATCAGTTCTCCAGCGCTTCATAGACCAACTGCTTCAGCGTCCGCTGGATGCGCTGGCGTTCCGTCGGAGTCTGCTCGAGCAGCACGAAGAACATGTCCTGCTTGCGGTCGACCACGAAATAGCAGCCGCTGGCGCCATCCCATTTCAATTCGCCAAGGGATCCCGGCGGCGGCGGCTTGGCATTGCCGGGATCGGTGCGCACCGCAAGCCCGAGGCCCATTCCGAAGCCGTCCCCCGGGAAATAGAAATAATCCCGCTCGACCCCGGACCCGGGGCCGACATAGTCGGTCGTCATCAGCTTGAACGTTTCGGGCTTCAGATAGGTCTTGCCCTCGAACGTGCCGCCATTGAGCAGCATCTGCGTAAAGCGGCGGTAATCTGCCATGGTCGAGTACATGCCGCCGCTGGCGAATTCGATCTTCTTGACGTTGGTCGGGTTGGTGTCGCGGCCGACGCGGAAGTTGCTGTCGTTGGGCACCGGCAGCGCGATCCGCTTTTGCTTCTCCGGATCGGTGATGTAGAAGCCGGTGTCGACCATGCCGAGCGGATCGAGCAGCCTTTCACGCATGATCGTGAGCAGGGATTTTCCGGACGCGACCTCCATCACGCGCGCCAGGACGTCGGTGGAATGACCGTATTGCCAGAGCGCGCCAGGCTGATTGTGCAGCGGCAGTTTGGCGATCCGTTCGGCGAACCCGGCCAGATCGAAATCTCCCTCATAGATATTGGCGGCCGCATAGGCCTTGCGGACCAGGCTGTCGCCGTAGAAGCCATAGGTGATCCCTGACGTATGCACCATCAGGTCACGGACGGTCATCGGCCGGATCGTTGGCACCAGTTCGAGCGTCTTGGTGCCATCCTCGTTCTTCTTCTCGACACCAACCTTCACATTCGCGAAGGATGGAATGTACTTTGAGATGGGATCGTCGAGTTTGATCGTGCCGTCCTCGACCAATTGCATGGCCACGACCGACGTGATCGCTTTCGTCATCGAGAACAGGCGGAAGATCGTCTTGTCGGTGATTGGCTTCCTGGACTCCACGTCCTGAACGCCGAAGGTTTCGTGATAGACTGGCTTGCCGTGCTGCTGGATCAGAACGTTCGCACCGGCGATCTTGCCGTTCGTCACCTCGTTCTTGAAGAACTCGGTGATCTTCGCAAGCTTGTCCTTGTTGAAACGCGCGCCGGCGGGAATATCGAACGTGCCATCGGCACGGACTTGTGGCACTGCAACGAGCATTAGCGCGCCGCAGACAAGCACGCGCCGCAATTGACGTGAGTTCATTGGAACCCCCTCCGGAATTCGGACAGGAGTGTAGCTGCGCCGTTAGTCGGCGCAAGGGCTGCCAAAGGCTGCCAGCGCCTCTTCATGCAACCGAGCGCTGTCGCGGGAGAAGCAGCAGAAGATAACCCTTGTCACGGTAGGCGCCGCGGCCAGTCCATCGACGACGGTTGCGGCTGCGATGCCCGCCGCACGGTCGGCAGGGAAGCGATAGACGCCCGTAGAGATCGCGGGAAAGGCCAGAGAGGAGAGCGCGTTGGCCTGGCAGAGCTCGAGAGAGCGCCGATAGCAGGAAGCGAGCAGCCCTTCCTCTCCATCAGTGCCGCCGTGCCAAACCGGCCCTACGGCGTGGATCACATGGCTGGCCGGCAACCGGTATCCTCGGGTGATCTTGGCGTCGCCGGTCGCGCAGCCGTTCAGCGTGCGGCACTCGGCAAGCAGTTCAGGTCCGGCCGCCCGATGGATTGCGCCATCGACGCCGCCCCCGCCGAGCAGGGACGAGTTCGCCGCGTTGACGATGGCGTCAACGCGCAGCGTCGTAATGTCGGCAACAACGACTTCCAACCGCGCCTGGCCGACCCGGCGCGCGGTGCCGCTCAGGCGGAAGCCGCCGCGTTGAGGGTGACGCCCTTGTCGGCAAAGAGCTGCTGCAATTCACCGGCCTGGAACATCTCGCGGATGATGTCGCAACCGCCGACGAATTCGCCCTTCACGTAAAGCTGGGGGATGGTCGGCCAGTTCGAGTATTCCTTGATGCCGTTGCGAAGCTCGGCGGATTCCAGCACGTTCAGCCCCTTGTAGCCGACGCCGACGTGGTCGAGGATCTGGACCACCTGCCCCGAGAAACCGCACTGCGGAAACTGCGGCGTGCCCTTCATGAACAGCACGACGTCGTTCGACTTCACTTCGTTGTCGATGAATTGTTCAATGCTCATATTTGCTTCCTTTTGGGGCTCTGCCCCCTGCGGCGTCGCCTTACGGGCCGGCTCGTCCACCTAACCCGGATACATGCCATATATGTAGCCCAAACGATTGTGCATCCAAAGTAAAATGGCGAAGAGCTGGCATGCTCGGGGCCGGCTCGGGCACCCCTGACCCATAGTCTGACAGCATTAATATCATAGCGGGGGCAGGCTTTTTTCCCGGAACAGAGCCCCTATCTAGGACGGACTGCCCGCCGGGAACCAGTTTCCCGGACTAACGTTCTCTCCTTCGAACGGAGATACCCGTGACGAAACCAGTAGCCGCCGCCGCGTTCGCGACCCCCGCACCGTCACTTTTCTCCGATTCCGGCGCCCTCGCCCAGAACTTGGCGGAAGCCTATCTGGCCGTCCGCGGCGAGACCGAGCGCCGGGCCGCTCCCTTGAGCCCCGAGGACCAGCTCATACAGTCGATGCCGGACGCTAGCCCGGCCAAATGGCATCGCGCCCATACCACCTGGTTCTTCGAGCAATTCCTGCTCGGCGAGCACTGCGAGGGTTACCAGCCGTTCCACCCTGATTATGCGTTTCTATTCAATTCCTATTATGTCAGCGCCGGACCGCGGCACGCCCGTCACCAGCGCGGCCATTTGACCCGCCCGAGCGCGGACGAAGTCACCGCCTATCGCCGGCATGTCGATGCCGCCGTGATAAAATTCTTCCAGACCGCCGGCGAGGAGCGCCTCGCAAAACTGGTCCCGCTGGTGGAGGTCGGCCTCAACCACGAGCAGCAGCATCAGGAATTGATGCTGACCGACATCCTGCACGCCTTTGCCCAGAACCCGATCCCGCCGGCCTACGATCCGTCGTGGCGCTTCCCAGTGCCGCACCGTTCGGCAGAGGAATGGGTCACCCTCAACGAGGGCATCCACAGCGTTGGCCACGCCGACGACAGCTTCCATTTCGACAATGAAAAGCCGGCGCACCGCGCGCTGGTCGGCCCGGTCAGGCTCGCCCGCAACCTCGTCACCAATGCCGAATGGCTCGCCTTCATGCAGGACGGCGGCTACGGCACGGCGACGCTCTGGCTGATGGACGGCTTTGCCGCGGCGACTGGCGAGAGCTGGCAGGCGCCCGGCCACTGGCGCCAGCTCGACAGCGAATGGCGGATCATGACGCTCGGCGGATTGCAGCCGATCGATCCGGCCGCCCCGGTCAGCCATGTCAGCTATTACGAGGCGGACGCATTCGCGCGCTGGGCCGGCCGCCATCTGCCGACCGAAATGGAATGGGAAGTCGCCGCCCGCGCCGGTCAGCTCAACGATGCCTTCGGCATCGTCTGGCAGTGGACCCGCAGCTCCTATTCTCCCTACCCCGGCTACCGTGCCATCGAGGGGGCGCTCGGGGAATACAACGGCAAGTTCATGGTCAATCAACTGGTGCTGCGCGGCTCCTCGCTTGCAACCCCGGCCGGCCACAGCCGCATCACCTACCGTAACTTCTTCTATCCGCATCACCGCTGGCAATTCACGGGGCTGCGCCTCGCCGATTACGCCTGACATTTTCGATCATCGAAGCGCGCCGGAAAGCGCGTTCAGGAGAGTATCATGAATGTGCATGCCGCCGCTTTGGCCCACACGCTCCCGTTCGACGAGCAGACGTCCGCCTTTGCCGGCGATGTGATCGGCAACCTCTCGCAATTCCCCAAGCGCCTGTCGCCGAAATATTTCTACGACGCCGCAGGCTCGGAGCTGTTCGAGCAGATCACGGTGCTGCCGGAATATTACCCGACCCGCACCGAGCTCGGCATCCTGCGCAGCCGCGGCGACGAAATCGCCGCACTCATTCCGAAGGGTGCGGCCCTGGTCGAATTCGGCGCCGGCGCGACCACCAAGGTCCGCCTGCTATTGGAGCGCTGCGATTTTTCCGCCTACGTCCCGGTCGATATTTCGGGTGATTTCCTGAATGCGCAGGCCAGCGGCTTGCGCGAGGATTTTCCCGATCTCGGCGTTTACCCGGTTGCCGCCGATTTCACCGCGCCATTCGAGCTGCCGGCCGAAATCGCCGACATGCCCAAGGTCGGATTCTTCCCGGGATCGACGCTCGGCAACTTCGAGCCGCACGAGGCGCGCGCCTTCCTGCGCAGCGCGCGCGATATTCTCGGCGAAGACGCACAGATGATCATCGGCGTCGACCTCGAGAAGAACGAGCGGGTGCTGTACGACGCCTATAACGACGCTGCCGGCGTCACCGCGCGGTTCAATCTCAACGTTCTGGTCCGCATCAACCGCGAACTCGGCGGCAATTTCGACGTCTCCGCCTTCATGCACCGCTCGATCTACAATCGCGAGCGGCATCGCATCGAGATGCATCTGATTTCCAAGAAGGCGCAGAGCGTGCGCATCCTGGGACGGAATTTTTCATTCCGTCCCGGCGAGAGCATCCACACCGAGTCGAGCTACAAATACAGTCTCGACCGCTTCACCGTGTTGGCGCGCGAGTCGGGTTGGTCGGTGCGGGAATCCTGGACCGACCGCGACCAGATGTTTTCGGTTCACGCGCTGATGGCGTCAGCCTGAAAATTGGTCGCGGGCTTGCTGCTCACGTCTTGCAGACGGACCGCCTGCGGTCCGGCCGCGGTCTGCGCGTTGGCGCAATGCGGGGGGCGACAGATATCCAGTCGTCGGACAACCGGTCTGCACCCAACAGCCACGCGTGAATGATCCGCCACTTGTCCTGTCCGCGGGACTGGAAATCCAGCAGCGGAGATCCTGCGTCCTGCATTTCGTGGAAAAATTTCAACGAGTCTTTTCCAGTCGGTCCGTCCGGCTCGATCGCCCGCGTCAATATCCAGCGGTCCCACTCTTCAATAATCCGTACTCTTGCTTCGCTCTGTTTCATAGGCGCGTATTCCCACCACGGCACCCCCGTGGGCACTGAGTGATCGCGCTGGTCAAGGTTTGATGGAAAGGTGCTTACGCCGCCGCGCGTCCCCACACCTTGTCCGGGCTCAGTATAACCAAACTTCTTAACAAGTATTCATCTTTATTACCCCGCCCGCAAAACGGTCCATCTGCGCTGTCGTTTCCCCTTCGAAATGTCCAATTTTTGACGCGGACTCAGCCGAGCCTCCGCGGCAGCATGGCTTGGGGTGAGTTCGTGCCAGGGGATATCAGTCATGGGCAACGCATATCCAGCGTCCAGCAACCGCAAGCAACGTTCGGCATCGTCGTCTGTTCACAATGACACGGACACCGGCTGGGACGAAGGAGCAGACACCGAGCGGGTGGCACTTCGCGAGGAAAATGCGAGGCTCCGCGCTCTCGTCGTCCAACTGTCAAATCTCGTTCTCAGAAATGTCGTCGATCAGCACAACTCGCCGCAATTGATGCCGGTGAGAAGGCCCAGGCTGGACTAAGGGCGCTATCCCGCCGGATCGGACCGCAGCGAGACCGATTCCCACACCGCGACCGCGATCATGATCGCGGTGGTCAGGATCGATAGCATCAACGGCGACAGCTCGCTTGCGAACCAGGCGAGCACGCAAAGCGTGATGATGCCCGCGCCGTGCGAGAGCTGAAGGAAGCCGCGGAAGCTCAACTTGAACAGGATGGTCCCGAACAGAAACAGCAAGGGGCCGCCGATCGCACTCGTTACCGTCTTCAGGTCGGAATGTCCGCCCGGGTGTTTCAGCACGAGTTCGTCCGCCACCGCCGCGACGATGATGCCGGCCACGATCGGCAGGTGCAGATAGGTATAGGCCAGCCGCGCCAGCCTTCCCGGCTCGCTCGATTTTGAAAGCTGCTCGGAGCCGGCCTTGGCACCAAGGGTGGAAATAGATCCACCACATCGCGATGCTGCCGACCAGGGCCGAGACGAACGCCAGGACGTTTTCGGTGGTCCAGGCGAGTTCGGCAAAAGTCGCGCCGATGACGACGATGGATTCGCCGAGCGTAATGATGATGAACAGCCCGCAGCGCTCCGCCATATGACCGCCTTCGATCATCCAGTCGGCGACCGAGGACGCGCCGTGGCGGGGAATCCAGAACCGCACCGCCGGCGAAACATATTCGATGACAAGCGCGGCGGCCCATAGCGCCAACCGCCACTGGCCTTCGACTATCCCGCCGGCGATCCAGAAGATGGCCGACACCGAGAGCCAGGCGGCGATCCGGATGGCATTCAGGCGTGTCCGCGGGCGCGAGGGCGGCGTCGATAACCAGAGAAATATCGTCTTGCCGACCTGCATCGACGCGTAGGCGATGGCAAACCACAGGCCGCGCTCGTCAAACGCCTTTGGAATCGAGGTCGATAGCACCAGCCCGCCCAGCATCATCGCGAACAGCAGGAGACGGACCGGAGTCTTTTCGGGATTGAGCCAGTTGGTGATCCAGGTAGTGAAGACCCATACCCACCAGACCGCGAGAAACAGCAGCGTGACCTGCAACGCACCCAGCGGCGTAAAGTGAGCCAGCAGCGTGTGCGATATTTGCGTGATCGCAAAGACGAAGACGAGGTCGAAGAACAGCTCTGCGTAAGTGACGCGGCTATGCTGGTGCGGCACGATCGGGCGAAACAGCGCGCCGTGTGCGTTCTCCGTCATCGATGCCCCCGCCGGCCGGGACTAGCTGTCAGGTACTCCCGGTCCGCCAGGTACGCCGGTCTGCAGCGCCAGCGCATGCAGCAAGCCGCCCATCTGCCCCTTGAGCGACTGGTAGACGATCTGGTGCTGCTGCACGCGCGACTTGCCACGGAAGGACTCCGAGATCACGGTCGCGGCGTAGTGATCGCCATCGCCCGCGAGATCGCGGATCGTCACCTCGGCATCGGGGATAGCTGCCTTGATCATCGACTCGATATCGTGGGCATCCATCGGCATTCCAGCATGTCTCCTCAGGTGTTTCGAATCACGGCCGGCTCGCGCGACCGTGACGGCCGAACCTAGCGCGTACGCTCTTCTAGGTCACGCCTGGCGGCACTATATTCCCGGCCGAACCGTTTGACACCGCGAGATCGCGTCGCGCCCGATCATTTCGGGCTGACCTAAAAAGAGGCTCAAAATCATGAAATTGCCTGGTCCCGACCATCCGATCACGATTACGGCAAACCCCAAGCGCGTCCGGGTCTCGGCAAATGGCGTGGTCATTGCCGATACCACCCGCGCGCTGATCCTCAAGGAGGCCAGCTATCCGGCGGTGCAATATGTCCCGCGCGAGGACGCCAATATGGCGTTATTGTCCCGCACCGAGCGGACCACCCATTGTCCGTACAAGGGGGACGCGAACTATTTCAGCATCAACGCCAAGGGCAAGAACCTCGAAAATTCGATCTGGACCTACGAGACGCCCTTCCCGGCCATGGCCGAGATCGCCGGCCGGCTGGCGTTCTATCCGGACAAGGTGACGGTCGAGGAAGTGGCGTAATAAAGAAGAACGTCATTCCGGGGCGATGCGAAGCGCGAACTATGGGGCGCCCTTGCGCCCCTGAGAATCCCAGGATTCCCCGGGGTGCAATTGCACTCCTGAGGTCTGGCGCGTTGCGCCATCCCGGAATGACGACGTAGAGCTACGCCCTGAATATCGTCAGCCCAAGGATGAGCAGAACCAGGAAGATCACCACGAAGACATAGAACAGGAAGCGGGCGATGTCGGCAGAGGCTTCCGAAATGCCGGTGAAGCCGAGAATGCCTGCGACGATGGACACCAGAAAGAAGATCAGCGCCCACTTGAGGATTGTCATTGCGTGCTCCGGGACCTCCATGGCCGCGCCAATGGCGGCCAATCCATCCACTCGTTCTAACCGCGGGTTGCGTCACGGGTTCCGCAGCAACCCGGCGCGACGAGGCAGAGTTGTCCGGCACAATTCGGCCTTGCTGAATCAGGTTCCCCGCTGCAACATTTGACTACATAGCCTGGCTGGGAGGCGCGCATGACATCGATTTCCGCCGTGGGGCATGCCGACGTGGGCGCAGAGCCCAAGGCCAAATCGCGAAACCTTTCGCTCGATCGCGCCCGCACCTTCCTGACGTTGGTGGTGCTGCTCCACCATGCCGTCATCCCCTATACCTATTTCGGTCATACCGATCCGAAGTACTTCTTCGGCTTCGATATGATCGTGCTCGCCACCGACAGTTTCTTCATGGCGATGTTCTTTTTCCTGTCGGGACTGTTCGCCTGGTCTGGTATCGCCCGGAAGGGACCGCTGAGCTATTTGGCAGATCGCCTGCTTCGGCTTGGCTTACCCTTCGTGATCTGCGCCTTCACGGTCATTCCGCTCGCCTATTACGCCATCTCACTGCGGCACCATCCCGAGATCGGCTTTTCGGAATACTGGTGGAATATGATTACGAAGGGCCCCTGGCCGAGCGGGCCGATCTGGTTCCTTTGGGTCCTGCTCAGTTTCGACGTGGTGGCCTGCATCTTGTATCGGCTGTCACCCAACCTGCTCGATCCGATCAACCGCCTCTCGCTGCACGGTCGTCGCCGCCCCGCAGTTTTCTTCGCGGTCATGCTTGCTGTCACCGCTGCGTTCTACATTCCCGGGCTGGTTCACTACGGACATAGCAGTTGGTTCGAGTTCGGGCCGTTCTCGGTGCAGCACGGGCGCGTGATGCTCTATGCGAGCTATTTCTTTTTCGGTGCCGGCATCGGCGTCGCACAAATGGATCGCGGGCTGCTCTCGGCAGACGGACGGATGGCGAAAGTGAGCTGGGACTGGATGGTGCTGGCGATCGTTCCGTATTGCCTCTTGTGGGTGCTGATCTTCATCAAGCGCCAAATACTGGGAAATCCGTCGCCGCTGCCGGACTGGTATGAAGCGCTCTATGCCATCTGCTTCACCGTCTTCAGCGTGGCCATCATGTTTCTGATCCTGGCCTTTTTCCAGAGGTTCAGGCAATCAGGCTCAGCCAGGCTACTCGACCCGATGCAGTCGGACGCCTACGGCATGTTCCTGGTGCACTACCCGATCGCGCTTTGGCTGCAATACTGGCTGTTCGACTATGACCTGCCAGCGGTCGTCAAGGTCACGATCGGGTTCGTGCTGACAGTCGCGGCGAGCTGGGCGCTGACGCGAGCGTTGCGGCAGATCCCGGGCGCGAGCAAGGTACTGTGAGCGCCACGCCGTCGTTCCGGGGCGATGCGTAGCATCGAACTATGATGCACAATTGCGCACCTGAGAATCTCGAGATTCCCCGATGCGCAATTGCGCATCTGAGGTCTGGTCCTTCGGACCATCCCGGAATGACGACAAACTGTTACGCCGCCTTGCCGCTCATATAGGCAGGCAGCCAGTGCTCGAACGCCGTTTTCAGCACGTCCACCGCGACCGGCGCGTCGTCGGCAACCGCAACCGCATCGCCGCCCGTGGTACCGATCCGTGCACACGGCACGCCCGCGCCCTTCATCTTCGCCAGCACGAGACCGGCATCCGCCGCCGGCACCGTCACGATGTAGCGTGCCTGGTCCTCGCCGAACCAGTAAGCGTGCGGCACGATCGCGTTCGGCGCCGCCAATAGCTGCGCGCCGATGCCACTGGCAATCGCCATCTCGGCCAGCGCGATCAGCAAGCCGCCGTCGGAGACGTCATGCACCGCGGTCGCCGTGCCGGCGTGGATCATGCCGCGCACTACGTCGCCGTTGCGCTTTTCGGCGGCCAGATCGACCGGCGGCGGCGCGCCTTCTTCGCGGCCGCAGATGTCGCGCAAGTACACCGACTGTCCGAGCCAGCCCTGCGTATCGCCGATCAGGAGGATCGCTTCGCCGGCCGCCTTGAAAGCCAGCGTTGCCGACTTGGTGAAGTCGTCGAGCACACCGACGCCGCCGATCGAAGGCGTCGGCAGAATGCCGCGGCCGTTGGTCTCGTTGTAGAGCGAGACGTTGCCCGAAACGACAGGGAAATCGAGCGTGCGGCAAGCCTCCGAAATGCCCTTCAGGCAGCCGACGAACTGGCCCATGATTTCGGGCCGTTCCGGATTGCCGAAATTGAGGTTGTCGGTGATCGCGAGCGGGCGGCCGCCTACCGCGGTGATGTTGCGCCATGCTTCGGCGACGGCCTGCTTGCCGCCTTCGAATGGATCGGCCTCGCAATAGCGCGGCGTCACGTCGACGGTGAGCGCGAGCCCCTTCGGCCCGTCCTCGACGCGCACCACCGCGGCATCGCCGCCCGGACGCTGCACGGTATTGCCCAGAATGACGTGGTCGTATTGCTCCCAGACCCAGCGCTTCGAGCATAGCTCCGGCGTGCCGATCAGCTTCTCCAGCGCCGCGGAAATGCCGATCGGCGCCGTCACCTCGCGCGCCTGCACCATCGGCAAGGCTGCGGATGGGACGTGCGGCCGGTCATAGACCGGCGCCTCGTCGCCGAGCTCTTTGATCGGCAGATCGGCCATCACGTCGCCGCCGTGCTTTACCACGAAGCGTTTGGTCGGCGTGGTGTAGCCGACGATGGCGAAATCGAGCCCCCACTTTGTGAAGATCGCCTCGGCCTCTTTCTCCTTCTCCGGTTTGAGCACCATGAGCATGCGCTCCTGGCTTTCCGAGAGCATCATCTCGTAGGCGCTCATGCCGGTTTCGCGGGTCGGCACCGCGTTGAGATCGAGTTCGACGCCGAGATCGCCCTTGGCGCCCATCTCGACCGCCGAACACGTCAAGCCCGCCGCGCCCATGTCCTGGATTGCGATGACGCAGCCCTTTTCCATGATTTCGAGGCAGGCTTCCAGCAGCAGCTTTTCCGCGAAGGGATCGCCGACCTGCACGGTCGGGCGCTTCTCCTCGGAATTGTCGTCGAACTCGGCCGAGGCCATCGAGGCGCCGTGAATGCCGTCGCGCCCGGTCTTGGAGCCGAGATAGACGATCGGCATGTTCACGCCGGAGGCGGCCGCATAGAAAATCTTGTCGGTCTCGGCTAGACCGACCGCCATTGCGTTGACCAGGATGTTGCCGTCGTAGCTGGTGTGGAAGCGCACCTGCCCGCCGACTGTCGGCACGCCAAAGGAATTGCCATAGCCGCCGACGCCAGCCACCACGCCCGAAACAAGATGCCGCGTCTTGGGGTGCTCCGGCGCGCCGAAGGAAAGCGCATTGAGGCAAGCGATGGGCCGCGCGCCCATCGTGAATACGTCGCGCAAAATGCCGCCGACGCCGGTGGTCGCGCCCTGATACGGCTCGATGTAGCTCGGGTGGTTGTGGCTCTCCATCTTGAAGACGACCGCCTGCCCGTCCCCGATGTCGATCACGCCGGCGTTCTCGCCGGGCCCCTGGATCACCCAGGGCGCCTTGGTCGGCAGGCCGCGCAGATGGATGCGCGAGGATTTGTACGAGCAGTGCTCGTTCCACATCGCCGAGAAAATCCCGAGCTCGGTGAAGGTCGGCACCCGCCCGATCAGCTTGAGGATGCGCTCATACTCGTCGGGCTTCAGCCCGTGGCTGGCGACGAGTTCGGGGGTGATCTGGGGCTCGTTCATGGGTGCCTTAATAGGAAGATCAAGGGGATGCGAAAAGGCCTTTTATGGCGCATTTCCGCCCTGTCCAGAGCTTTGCGAAGGGGGCCTTGCGGGATCGGCGTTTGCACATCGTTCCCGGATCGGATTTAAGGGCTGAAACATCGAATTGAAGGTCATTTTTAGTGAACGAACTCCCCCAAAATGCATTTCACCGCCGCCCCGATCTGCATGTCGAAACCGAGGGCGAATTTGCGGGCTGGCGGACCTGGACCCGCGACAGTTTCGAGACCCATAACGGCCCGTTCTGGCACCGAATGGACGAAAACGGCCAGGTGCGCTGCGCGTTCCGGGTCGAGAAAAAACACCTCAACGGCATGCGCAACGTCCATGGCGGCTGCTTCATGTCGTTCGCCGACTACTGCCTGTTTGCGATCGCCTCTTCCGTGCTTGAGGGGCCGGGCGTGACGGTATCGTTTGCCTGCGAGTTTCTCGATGCCGCGCGCGAAGGCGAGCTGGTCGAATGCGAGGGTGAGATCACCCGCGCCGGCGGCTCGCTGATCTTCCTGCGCGGCGTGCTGAAATCGGGCGAGCGGTCGCTGTTCACCTTCTCAGGGACGATCAAGCGGGTGAAGTGGAAGAAGCCTGCCGGCACCGCCGCCGTTGCCACCTGACGCGCCACAGGCCCGTCGCGGCTGGCGCGACTATGCGTTGCTGCTCGCGCTGGCGTGCTGCTGGAGTTCGACCTATCCGCTGACCAAGATCGGCCTCGGCTCGATCCCGCCGGTCACCTTCATCTCGGCGCGCTCGCTGATCGCGGCGGGCTTCCTGCTGGTGATCCTGCGCGCCCGCGGCTTACGGCTGCCGACGGACGGCAAGGCCTGGAAGCTGTTTGCGTTCCAGCAGACCATCAACTCGACTATTCCGTTCCTGATGATCACCTGGGCGCAGCAATATGTGGCGGCAGCGCCGACCGTCGTGCTGGCCTCGACCACGCCGATCTTCGCCTTCCTCATCACCTGGGCCATCACGCGGCACGAGCCCGCGACGCTGCTGAAGCTGATCGGCGCCATTCTGGGCCTGGCCGGTACGGCCGTGACCATTGGCCTCGATACGCTCGGCGGGCTCTCCAGCAACCTCTTTGCCGAAACGGTCATCCTGATCGCCACCATCTCGTTCGCCTGCGCCACGATCTTCGGGCTCAAGCTGACCGACTACGATCCGATGGTGGTCGCGGCCGGCTCGCTGTTGTTCGGCGGCACCGTGCTGCTGCCGCTCGCGCTGATCGTCGATCATCCCTGGACCTTGCGGCCGACGGCCGAGGCGCTGGTGGCCACCGCCGCGATGGGCATCTTCTCGAGCGCCTTCGGGCTGATGCTGTTCTACATGTGCCTGACGCGGCTCGGCACGCTGACCACCAATGCGCAGGGCTACTTGCGCATCCCGATCGGCGTCGGCCTGTCGGTGCTGTTGCTCGGCGAACCCGTACCGCCGAATCTGGCGCTCGGCCTCGTCCTCGTGATGGCGGGCGTCGCCGCAATGACCATCCCGCGCGCCCATTATCGCAAGTGGGTCGAGCGCCTGCGCGGCAAGCCGAAAGCCGGATGAAGACCGTCGGCGTTCAAGTCGACAAATTGTTTCTCGGCGGTCGAAAGCCACTCGGCCTGGGCTTCGCGCAAATATTTCGGCGCGCGTCGCAGCGGGGAACGGTGGTGGAACAGCAACCAACCGTGATTGACCCACTGGAACGCTCGCAGGCGCATCGTGTTGCGCCGTTACGCAGCAAGAAAAGGAGCAATCATGAAACTCGCAACAATCGGATTGGCCATGGCGCTGGCATTCACGAACACCTTTGCCCTGGCGCAAACCGGCGGCAGCGGCGCGGGCGGAAGTTCGGGCACGGGTGGCGCGGCGGCAGGTGGTGCGGCAGGATCCTCTACCAGCGGAACGACCGCCGGAAGTGGAACGGGCGGTAATTCCACCACCGGCATGAGCAACGATGCCGGCAGCGCCGCAGCCGACCGAAACAGTGCAGTGAATCCGTCAGGGAACACCCACATCAACCCCTCGCCGAGCGGTTCGACCCTATCGCCGACGGGTCCGGGTTCGACTACCGGCCGATAACAAGAAGCCCCGCTCGGCGGGGCTTTTTCATTGCATGATCGCTGGGTGCTACTTCTTCTCTTCCAGCAGCTTTGTATTTCTCGACATCGCCGTCACCACTGGCCGAGCACTTCGCTCGCATACTCGTTGGCGTCAGGAGCAACGGTGGAGAGATCGTCTTGATAATCCTGCGCGCGGGTTGCCACGGCGCATAGCAGCGCCAAACCGACGACCGTCAGGCGCGACACCAAGAATCTTACGCCGCCTTTTGCAGATGCGCGGCAAGGCCCGCGAACAGGCCGCGGCCGTCGGTGCAGCCCATGATGTCTTCGACGTGGTTTTCCGGATGCGGCATCATGCCGAGCACATTGCCGCGCGCGTTGACGATGCCGGCGATCGACTGCGCCGCGCCGTTGATGTTGGATTCCTCGTCGACGATGCCCTCGGCGGAGCAGTAGCGGTAGAGCACCCTCCCCTCGCCCTCGAGCCGCTTCACTGTTTCCTCGTCGGCTTCGTAGTTGCCCTCGCCATGGGCGACCGGCACGCGAATGACCTGGCCGGCGTTGTAGCCGCGCGTGAACGGCGAATCCGAGCGCTCGACCCGCAGATGCACGTCCCTGCAGACGAATTTCAGCTTGGCATTGCGCATCAGGACGCCAGGCAACAGCCCCGCTTCGCAGAGGATCTGAAACCCGTTGCAGACGCCGAGCACCAGGCCGCCATCGGCGGCATATTTGCGCACCGCGTCCATGACAGGGGCGCGCGCCGCAATGGCGCCGCAGCGCAGGTAGTCGCCATACGAAAACCCGCCGGGCACGA
Organism: Bradyrhizobium icense; assembly: GCF_001693385.1. Taxonomy (NCBI): domain Bacteria; kingdom Pseudomonadati; phylum Pseudomonadota; class Alphaproteobacteria; order Hyphomicrobiales; family Nitrobacteraceae; genus Bradyrhizobium; species Bradyrhizobium icense. The sequence goes on along the minus strand of NZ_CP016428.1, from coordinate 3,317,478 downwards.
CCACGAGATCGGTGCCATCAGGCAACTCGGTCTCGGCATGCCACACCATCGCCGCCTCCTGCCCCGAGGCGAGCTTCAGCGCCCGCGCCATGTCGCGCTCGCGGTTGATTCCGGGAAAGACGAGAACGGCTGATTTCATGGCGGTTCCGACTGGAAAGGAGATTCGGCGGCAGACCGCCGACCGGCCGAAGACATAACCATTTGACGCGGGTTTTTCCAGTGCTAGCGTCGCCAAAACGGCCTGCGTGGAAGCCACGTTCAACAACAATCGCTCAGGGATGGAAACCATGAATGTCCCGTCGCGGGCGACATCTGCAACCCAACCGAGGACCTCCGAAGGCGTCGTCGCGGCCGGTGTTTACGTCGATGGCCGCCGTATCGCCAATATCGCCATCGAGGAGGCATCGAGCTGGCGCTGCAAGCCCGGTCACGTCGTCTGGATCGGCCTCTACGAGCCGGATCTCGCGCTTCTGACCAGCGTGCAGCAGCAATTCGACCTGCACGATCTCGCGATCGAGGACGCCAACCACGCCCATCAGCGCCCCAAGATCGAGCAATATGGCGACGGCCTGTTCATCGTGGCGCGGACGGCGCAATTGATCCAGGGCCGGATTGCGTTCGGCGAGACCCACTTGTTCGTCGGCGAAGGCTATCTGGTCTCGGTGCGCCACGGCGCATCGACGTCATACGCGGCGGTACGCGCGCGCTGCGAGAGCTGTCCCCGAGCGCTGGCGCGCGGCGAGGACTATATTCTCTACGCCATCCTCGATTTCATCGTCGACAATTACTCCCCCGTGCTGGACGCGATCCACGAAGAGGTCGAGGAGATCGAAGACCACGTGCTCGCCAGCGCCATCACGCGGACTCAGGTCGAGCGGCTCTATATGCTGCGCCGGGATCTCTTGCGGCTGCGCAACGCGATTGGGCCGCTGGTGGAAGTCTGCCGCCGGCTTGAACACGACAATTTGCCGATGGTGCGCTCGACCATGCGGCCGCTGTTTCGCGATGTCACCGATCATGTCAGGACCATTCAGGAGCGCACCGATTCAATGCGCGAGGTGCTGGCCTTCGCGTTCGAGGCAAGCCTTTTGGTCGGCCAGGCGCAGGAGACCGCTGTCTCCAAGAAGCTGGCCTCATGGCTCGCCATCATCGCGGTGCCGACGGCGCTGGCCGGAATCTACGGGATGAACTTCAAGCACATGCCCGAGCTGGACTGGCAGTACGGATATCTCATGGTGCTGGGACTGATGCTCGCCGCCTGCACGGGGTTGTATTGGCAATTCCGCCGCGTGGGGTGGCTGTGAGCGGCGGACCGGCCCGCGCGCGTTGCTACCCCAGAAGCTCGACCCGGTAATTCTCGATCACGGTGTTCGCCAGGAGCTTGTCGGCAGCATCCTTCAGTGCCGCCTCGGCCTTGGCCTTGTCCGAGCCTGAAAGCTCGATGTCGAACACCTTGCCCTGGCGGACGCTGGCGACGCCATCGACGCCGAGCGATTTCAGCGCGCCTTCGATGGCCTTGCCCTGCGGATCGAGGATGCCGGATTTCAACGTAACGGTAACGCGTGCCTTCACGAGACTTGCCCCAGTTCTTCTTTAGCTCTTCACCAGCACCGGACCCGAACCGGCCGGGCGCTCGTTCTCCATCAGAATGCCCAGCCGTTTCGCCACTTCGGTATAGGCTTCGAGCAAGCCACCGAGGTCCCTGCGAAAACGGTCCTTGTCGAGCTTCTCGTTCGACTTGATATCCCACAGCCGGCATGAGTCGGGCGAGATCTCGTCGGCGACGATGATCCGCATCATCTCGTTCTCGAACAGGCGGCCGCATTCCATCTTGAAATCGACTAGACGGATGCCGATCCCGAGGAACAGCCCGGTGAGGAAGTCATTGACCCGGATGGCGAGCGCCATGATGTCGTCGATTTCCTGCGGCGTCGCCCAGCCGAACGCGGTGATGTGCTCTTCCGACACCATGGGGTCGTTGAGCTGGTCGTTCTTGTAATAGAATTCGATGATCGAGCGCGGCAGTTGCGTGCCCTCCTCGATGCCGAGGCGCTGCGACAACGAACCGGCCGCGACGTTCCGCACCACCACCTCCAGCGGCACGATCTCGACCTCGCGAATCAACTGCTCGCGCATGTTGAGGCGGCGGATGAAATGGGTCGGCACCCCGATATCGTTGAGGTGCTGAAACAGGTACTCCGAAATCCGGTTGTTGAGGACGCCCTTGCCCTCGATCACCTGGTGTTTCTTGGCATTGAACGCGGTCGCATCATCCTTGAAGTGCTGAATCAGAGTTCCCGGCTCCGGACCTTCATATAGGACCTTGGCCTTGCCTTCATAAATACGGCGTCGACGGCTCATTGGGATGTACCGTGTTTTGTTGAAATCCATGAAATTGGTGTGCTCCGGATGACAAGGGTTTGCGACCACGACGGAGCTGCCGTGAAGGCCAAGTCTTGATCCTTAACGGCGTCCTGAACTTAAGCGACCGGAAACAGAACAAGAACCTCGCCTGATGGCAACCTATCCGATTGGCCCATCCAGCACAATCGACCCGGCCCGATTGGGCCCAACTTATCCCGATTGCCTGCGGCTTAACGGACCGTTGTTTTACCGATTCGCTCCCTCTATCTAGGTAGTCCAGCGGGCCGCGACAACGCGGCCTTATTTACCGTTTGCGGGGATTGGAACCGAAGAATGACCACTTTCGACAAGCGCGAGGAAGGTTTTGAGAAGAAATTCGCCCTCGACGAGGAGCAGAAGTTCAAGGCTGAGGTGCGCCGCAACAAGCTGCTCGGTCTTTGGGCAGCGGAAAAGCTCGGGCTGACAGGCGACGCCGCCACTGCCTATTCCAAGGAAGTGGTTGCCGCCGATTTCGAGGAAGCCGGCGACAAGGACGTCCAGAACAAGATCGTGAAGGACTTTGCCGCCAAGGGCGTCGCGATCGCTGCCCCTGAGGTGCGCGCCAAGATGGACGAGCTAATGGCGCAGGCCGCCGCCCAGGTGAAGGCGGGGACCTGACACCTCACCGTCATTCCGGACGACGCGAAGCCGCGATCTCGGATGCGCAATTGCGCATCGGGGAATCTCGAGATTCCGGGTCTGGTCCTTCGGTCCATCCCGGAATGACGGTAAGATGACGTCTAGCGATACTCCTTCCGAAGGATCTCCAGCAGCCGCCGCGCTGCCGCGCTTAAAAATCCGCCGCGGCGCGTCACTGTGACGACGTCGTGGCTTGCCTTGAGGTCGCCGACCCTGATGGTCGAAATCGTCTTGTGTCGCAGTTCCTCGGCCGCATTGCTCTCAGACAATAGCGCGATGCCGAGGCCGGCTTCGACCAGGCGCTTCTGCGCGGTCAGGCTGTCGACTGGCGTCCAGTCTATTTCACCCAATCCATGGGTTTGGAACAGCGCAAAGACATGCGCGGCCGTAATCTCGCGCCGTCCCGGCACGATCGGAAATGCAATCCAGCGCTCGCCACGCAAGTCGGCGAGCTTCGCCACTCGGCGACCGGCGCGCGGATGGTCCAGCGCGCACACCACCTGCAGCCGCTCGGAGAACAGCAATTCGCAGTCGAGATCGCGCGAGCCCTCGCGGTCATAGCGCAGGCCGATGGTCACCTCGCCGCGCCGGACCATGTCGCTGACCTCCGCGCTGGTCGCCGTGCGCAGGGACAATTCGACCTGCGGGTGCTCGGCCGCAAACCGCTTGAGAACCGCCGACAGCCGCCCGCCGGCGAGCGTGCCGACTACGGCCAGCGCAATGGGGCCCGAATTCGGCCGCGCCAGCGCGCGCACCGCATTCTCCGCATCCTGTGCGGCAGCAACCGCGCGCTCGGCATGCGGCACCAGCACCCTCCCCGCATCGCTCAACATGGTGCGGCCTGCAATGCGCTCGAACAGCGGCACGCCGAGTTCCTGCTCCAACAGCGCAATGCGTCGCGAGATCGCCGGCTGCGAGCGGTGCAGCGCTCTTGCGGCGTTCGAAATACCGCCGCGGCGATGAACCGTCAGGAAGGTGAGAAGCGCATCGCTGTCCATATCAGGCTCATGCAAAAAGCTGATGTTGTATAGAGAAATAACAAATTTGGCTGATGGGCGACAGCCCGCTAGTTTCGCGGCCATCAGAACGACGACAAGCGGAGCTACCGATGCGAAGTCAGATGGAAAAAGCCGAAGCGTTTCGCGCGCTGCATGCGCGCCCGGACGCCTTCATCATCCCCAATCCATGGGACGCCGGCACCGCAAAACTGCTCGCCGCGATGGGGTTTGAGGCGCTGGCGACCACGAGCCTCGGCCTTGCCAACACGCTCGGCAGCGTGACCGTCAGCCTCGATGCTATCCTCGAGAACTGCCGGGCGATCGCCGAAGCAACCGACCTTCCCGTCAGCGCCGACCTGGAGAACTGCGGCGCGGACGATCCGAAGGCTGCGGCAAGGGCGATCACGCGCGCGGCCGAAGCCGGCGCCGTCGGCGGCTCGATCGAGGATTTTACCGGCGATCCAACGAGGCCGATTTACGATTTCTCGCTCGCGGTCGAGCGCGTGCAGGCCGCGGTCGAAGCGGCCCGCGCCCTGCCCTTTCCGTTCACGCTGACCGCGCGGGCCGAGAATTTCCTGCACGGCCGCAAGGATCTCGACGACACCATCAAGCGGCTGCAGGCGTTCGAGGCCGCCGGCGCCGACGTTTTGTATTCGCCCGGCCTTTATGACATCGGCACCATTCGCACCGTGGTGTCCTCGGTCGGGAAGCCGTTCAATCTGGTGATGGGCTTAGCCGATCCGACGCTGACCGCCCCGCAACTCGCCGAGGCCGGCGTCAAGCGCATCAGCGTCGGCGGCGCGATGGAGCGCTACGCGCTCGCTGCTTTCCTGAAATGCGCCCGCGAGATGAAGGAACGCGGTGCGTTTACCTATGTGCGCGACATGGCGCCGATCGCTGAAGTGCGGAAGGCGTTTATCGCGGCGAATAGCGAGTAGCGAATGGCGAGTGGCCCCTCCTCTATTCGTTACTCGCCATTCGCATCCCTCACTCCTCTTTAAAGCCATATTCCGGCACGTTGCCGCTGGCGCCGTAGTACTTATACGGCAGGAATTTTCCGGACATCGTGATCTTGACCCGGTCGCCCTTCGGATTGGCGACGCGGTCGATCGCCATGTCGAAGTCGATCGCGGACATGATGCCGTCGCCGAACTCCTCCTCGATCAGCGCCTTCCACGCCGGCCCGTTGACCATCACCATTTCGTAGAAGCGGTAGATCAACGGATCGGTTGGCGGCATCGGCGTACCGGTGCCGCGCATCGGCACCTCGTTGAGCATCGCGACTTCCGATTTCGACAGCCCGAACAATTCGCCGGCATTTGCGGCCTGCGGCTTCGTCAGTTTCATCTGGCCCATGATGGCACCGACGATCAGCACTTCCGAATAGCCGCCGATCTTTTCGCAGACGTGTTTCCAGCTCCAGCCCTTCTCGCGCTTGATGTCGAGCAGCTTTTCGGTGAGGTCTTCGCGCTTCATGCCTTGTCTCCTTGTGTGCTCGTCATGCCCAGGCTTGTCCCAGGCATTCACGTCTTGTTTTGGATTGCCTAGGAAGATGCGGATGGCCGGGCCAAGCCCGGCCATGACGCCTCAATCGAATCCTCCGCCTCCGCGGCCAGCACCAGTTCCGGCTTGCCCGGCCGCACGACCGGCACGTTGCGCGGATCATGGTCGGCCACGGTGGCGGCAAACGTCTTGCTTCGGCTGACCAGGAAATCGACGATGTGGTTGCGCACCGCGTAGTACAGCGGATGGCGGTGCAGATCGATGCGGCCGCGATCCTTCGGCAGCGGGTTTTCCACGATCTCGGCGAGCACGGCGCCGGGGCCGTTGGTCATCAGGAAGATCTTGTCGGCGAGATAGATCGCTTCATCCACGTCATGGGTGATCATGAACGCAGTCTGTCCGGTCTCGAGGCAAATGCGGCGCACCTCGTCCTGCAGCGTGCCGCGCGTCAGCGCATCCAGCGCCGAGAACGGCTCGTCCATCAGCATGATCTTTGGCGTGATCGAGAGCGCCCGCGCAATGCCGACACGCTGCTTCATGCCGCCGGACAATTCGGACGGCCGCTTGTGCTCGGAACCTGTCAGCCCGACCAGATCGATGAACTTCTGCGCATGCGCCTTCACCTTGGCGCGATCCCAGTTGCGCCATTTCGAGGTCACCGCATAGGCGACGTTGCCGAGCACCGTGCGCCACGGCAACAGCGCATGGCTCTGAAAGATCACGGCGCGATCGAGGCTCGTGCCTTCGATCGCCTGTCCGTCGACGATGACGGCGCCCTCGCTCGGCTCGTCGAGCCCGGCCAGGATGTTCAACACCGTCGTCTTGCCGCAGCCGGAATGCCCGATCACGCAACCGAATTCACCGCGCTTCATCGACAGCCACAGATCCTCGAAGATCGTGGTCTCGCCGCCACCCGCGCCCGGGTATCGCCGAGCGATACCCTCGATGGAAATGAACTTGTCTGTCATGGTGCTATTCCGGGAAAGTGACCATGCGCGTGAACCGCGCCAGGATCTGGTCGAGCAGCATGCCGACGATGCCGATCATGAGGATGGCGATGATGACGTTGGTGATCGAGAGGTTGTTCCACTCGTTCCAGACGAAGTAGCCGATGCCGGTGCCGCCGACGAGCATCTCGGCCGCGACGATCACGAGCCAGGCGATGCCGATCGAAATCCGCATGCCCGTCAGGATGGTCGGCGCCGCTGCCGGCAGGATTACGGTGAAGGCACGCCTGACGGTACCGACTTCCAGCGTGCGTGCGACGTTGATCCATTCCTTGCGCACCGCGGCGACGCCGAACGCGGTGTTGAGCAACATTGGCCACACCGAACAGATGAAGATGACGAAGATCGCCGAGATCGAGGAATCCTTGATGGTGTAGAGCGCCAGCGGCATCCACGCGAGCGGCGAGATCGGCTTCAGCACCTGGATGAACGGATCGAGCGCCTTGCTGATCAAGGGCGACATCCCGATCAAAAAGCCGAGCGGGATCGCGACGATCACGGCGAGAAAATAGCCGAGGCCGACGCGCGCAATGGAATAGCCGAGCTGGATGCCGAGCCCCTTGTCGTTGGGGCCGTTGTCATAGAACGGTTGCCTGAGGTGCTCCCACAATTTGGCGCCGACATCGAGCGGGCCCGGCATCGCCGATTTGCCCTGGGTCGCCGTCAGCCCCATCAGCTTGGCGTATTCCGGCGACATGTTGGTGGCCGCAGCGGTCGGGCGCGTGGCGAGATGCCAGATGCCGAGGAAGGCCGCGAACAACGCGATCGAGACCACGGCTGCGCGGAAACGAAGGGATGAGGTCATGGCCGAGTCCTCCGTGTCCCGGGCGCGGCGCAGCACGAGGCGCAGCGCAGTGGTGCGCCGCAGAACCGGGACCCACCCAACTCGCGGCGGTCCCGGCTCAGCAATGCACCGCCACGCACGTCGTGCTGCGCGCTGCATTGCGTCCGGGACACGAGAGCATCGCTCATCACGACGCCTTCCTGATCTTGAAGCTGGCGAGATAGTCTTCCGGCTTGGCGGGATCGAACGTCTTGCCCATCACCGAAAAGCTCTTGGTCGTCGCCGCGGGCGGCGTCAGACCGGCTTCCTTCATCAGCCTGATGGCGTCGGTCGCGAGATAGACCTGCGAAGCAATGCCGGCATAATCGACATCGCCCTTGATCTGACCCCAGCGCTTCATCTGGGTCATGATCCAGATCGCAAAGGATTGCCACGGGAACGGATCGAAATCGACGCGGTTCGGCTGCTGCACGATGTTGCCCAGCCCGTCCGCGAACGTGCCGGTCAAAATCTGCTCCAGCACGATCGGCGGCTGATTGAGATAATTCGCCGGCGCGATCGCCGCGGCAATCTCCTTGCGGTTCTCCGCCTTGTGCGCGTAGGCGGTGGCCTCGATGATCGATTTGAGCAGCGCGCCATAGGTATTCGGCATCGAGGTGACGAATTCCTTCGACGCGGCGAAGGCGCAGCACGGGTGCCCTTCCCAGATGTCCTTGGTGAGGATGTGAATGAAGCCGACGCCGTCGAAGACGGCGCGCTGGTTCATCGGATCGGGACCGAGATAGCCGTCGATGTTGTCGGCACGGAGGTTAGCGACCATCTCCGGCGGCGGCACCGCGCGGATCTGCACGTCGATGTCGGGGTCGAGGCCATGCTCGGCGAGATAATAGCGCAGCAGGTAATTATGCATCGAGTAGTCGAAGGGCACGGCGAACTTGAACCCCTTCCAGCTCTTCGGATCGCGCCTGTTCTTGTGCTTGATCGACAGAGTGATGGCCTGGCCGTTGATGTTCTCGACCGCCGGCATGGTGTAGGGAATCGGATTGGAGCCGGCGCCCATGGTGATGGCGAGCGGCATCGGCGACAGCATGTGGGCGGCGTCGTATTCCTTGTTGATGGTCTTGTCGCGGATGACGGCCCAGCCGGCGGTCTTGATGACTTCGACGTTCAGGCCGTTCTTGGCATAGAAACCCATCGGCGCCGCCATGATGATCGGCGTGGCGCAGGTGATCGGAATGAAGCCGACCTTGAGATCCTTCTTTTCCAGCGGCCCGCCTGCCGCGAACGCTTCGGTCGCGGTCTTGAGCGGGAAGAATTGCGACAGCGCTGCCGCGGCGGTTGCCGCGCCCACCGACTTCAAAAACGCGCGCCGGGCGACGTCCTGCGGAAACATCGCCCGCATTACGGCGGAGGCGACGACGCCCTCGTAGCGCTTCTGCTCGCTCTCGATGGCGGACTGGGCCTGCAGTTGGGCGGCCTGGTGCTCGGCTTCGCTGACATGCTGGCCACAGCTACAGCCACCGGCATGAAGGCGGCGGTTGGGATCGAATGGATTGTCGAAGGTAGACATCAGACCTCCTGCGCGACGTTGCCCCCTAATTAAGCAAGGCACATGCCAGCCCCGTTCTGCGGCAATGGCTCTGACATCACAGGGATTTTGCTGAAGTTGGAGGCTACGAGAATTCGTGATACACGAAATGTCGTAGTTCAATTACGAATTTTCGGAGTATCGACCGGATGGATCTGGCCCTCGGCTCAACCGCCCCGCCGCAGGATGTCGAACTGCGTGCCACAGCGTTCGAGTTTGCGATCGAGCCAGCGCTGCTGCTGGACCCCTATGCCGACCAGATCCTTGACGCCAATCCGGCCGCCTGCACCCTGCTCGGCTATGACCGCGCCTTGCTGCGCCAGACCAAGGTCAGCACGCTGCATGCCGGACAATTGCCTGTCCTGATCGTGTTCACGCAGGCCGTGCTCGACAAGGGCGCGTACTGGACCAACGCGCTGACCCCGCGCCACGCGACTGGGCAAAGCCTGCGCCTGGAATATGCCGGCTCACTCGTGCCAGGTGACGGCCGCCCGCTGGTGCTCCTCACCATGAGCGATCTCGACGCGCGCCGCCGCCGCTATGTCGATGCGGCGGCCGAAGACCACATGCGCGGCGGGATCGCGACCTGGCAGCGCGTTGAGCGCGTGTTCCAGGATATCGAGCGGGAGAACCAGTTGATCCTGCGCGCCGCTGGCGAAGGCATCTACGGCGTCAACGCCGAGGGCAAGACCACCTTTGTCAATCCGGCCGCCGAGCGCATGCTGGGCTGGGGTGCGGAAGAACTGGTCGGCAAGGCAATCCACCCGATCGTCCATCACACCCATCATGATGGGCGACACTATCCCGATCACGATTGCCCGATCTACGCGGCGTTTCGCGACGGCGCCGTGCACCAGGTTGAGGGCGAGGTGTTCTGGCGCAAGGACGGCACGCCGGTCTGGGTCGAATACACCTCGACGCCGATCCGCGACCGCGGCGTCGTGGTCGGCGCCGTCATCGTGTTCCGTGACGTCAGCCAGCGCCGCGAGGCCGACGAGAAGCTGCATGCAGCGCTCGCCGAGGTCGATCGCCTGCGCGAGCGGCTCGAGCTGGAAAATGCCTACCTGCAGGAAGAAATCCGCATCGAGACCAACCCGCGCGGCATCATCGGCCAGAGCGAAGCGATCCAGAAGACGCTGCGCCAGGTCAAGCTGGTGGCGCCGACCACCGCCGCGGTGATGATTACCGGCGAATCCGGCACCGGCAAGGAATTGATCGCGCGCGCCATCCACGAGGCGAGCAGCCGCCGCGACCGGCCGCTGATCCGCGTCAATTGTGCCGCGATCCCGCGCGAACTCTTTGAAAGCGAGTTCTTCGGCCACGTCCGCGGCGCCTTCACCGGCGCGATGCGCGACCGCATCGGACGCTTCGAGCTCGCCGACGGCGGCACGCTGTTTCTCGACGAGGTCGGCGAAATCCCGATCGAACTTCAAGGCAAGCTGTTGCGGGTGCTGCAGGAGGGCAATTTCGAACGCGTCGGCGAGGAGCGCACCCGCGCGGTCGATGTGCGCGTGATCGCCGCCACCAACCGCGATCTCAAGCAGGAAGTGCAGCGCGGCCGATTTCGCGAGGACCTGTATTTCCGGCTCAATGTCTTTCCGGTGGAGTCGGTGCCGCTGCGCGAACGGCGCGAGGATATTCCGCTCTTGGCGCAGCACTTTTTGACCCGCGAGAGCAAGGCGCTGAAATCCAGGCTGCGGCTATCTGAAGGCGATGCGCGCCGGCTTTCGCGTTACGACTGGCCTGGCAACGTCCGCGAGCTGCAGAACGTGATCGAGCGCGCGGCGATCCTGGCGCAGAACGGCCGCTTGCGCATTGACCTGCCCGATACATCCGGCGCGCAGCCCTCCCCCGGCGCGGCGCACGTGAAAGCCGATGCCCGGCCGGTTGTCTTGACCGCGTCGGAAATGCGCGCCCACGAGCGCGCCAATATTCTCGCCGCGCTTCAGGCCTGCTCTGGGAAAGTGTTCGGCCCCGGCGGCGCTGCCGAGATGCTGGACATCAAGCCGACCACGCTGGCCTCGCGCATCAAGGCGCTGGGAATTACGAATACGCGAAGCTTGGCTGGCTAATCAGGGCGTGCACTCATAAACGTCGGCTTCCCACGCCGATGCGGAGATCACCGGGCTTGCCGCGATCGGCAGCGTGGGTGACCCATCTCGGACATCGCTGGACGGCCCACTGCAAAACAGTCCTTGAGCATGCTCAGTCGCGAGTCATCGCGAGTACCTTGAAGTCCTTGTCGAGCTTGATGTCGTACTGCCCGTCCTTGCATTTGGCGTCATCGACTTCAAAGTAGCCGCTGCCCTCGGTCTCCTTTTCCATCTTGCCGCCCGTGCAGCCAAAGACTTCCAAGGCAGCCTTGATCTTCTCGGCCTCTGCCGGTGTCACTGGGGTGTCAGCAAGCGCGAAAGTGCTGCTTACAAGTGCAGTGGCGAACGCCATCAAGAAGGGCTTCATCTGTGCATTCTCCAATTCAGCAAAGGAAACCGGCTTAAGCCAAGTCTGTTCCAACCTAAAGGCATCAGGAGGAAGCCCCCGACCCTGCGGATGTCTGAATGTGGCCCCAAAAAGGCGACATGCATCAATGTTGGCTTGCTAGTCGCCTTCCGAGAGTAAAGCGGACCTGACTTAATTGCGAGTACATGCCCTAATAGCGGCGGCCGCCGATGGCGAACGGCGAGGCGCCGGGTAGCGAATTGAATTCGCTGTCGATCCGGCCCGACTGCTGGACGTAGCCGACGCCCAGAGAGAGGCTGAGATTCGACGTCGCCTGGAATTCGACGCCGGCATTCACGCTGGAGATCGGCAGCGTGCCGGATTTGGAATCGAACGGCGCGAACGGGCCGCCGATGCCGGTATTGTATTTCAGCGTGTCGAAACCGGCATAGAAGGTGATGGGCAATCCGCTGTTCTTGAGGCTATAGCCGAACTGCACGCCTTCGCTATAGATCGAGCCGAAACTGCCGAACGCGCTCTGGCTCAGACCGCTGAAACCCATGTTGCTGCGCTGGCTACCGACAAAAAAGCCGTTCGAAAAATTGTAGCGCGCATAGGAAGAGCCGTTTCCGACGTCGCGGAAATCGAAGCTCGGAAAATTGCCGTAAGCGCTCGGGCTCTCGCCCGCTTCCCCGCTGAACCCCATAGGCCAGCCTGGGATCCAGTAATTTACGGGGCTCGCTTGGGCATGGGCCGTTCGCCCGCCGAAACAAACCACGACCAATGCTATGGCGAAAGCTAATCTACGTGAGGAACCGGACATCCGAGCGACCACCAACATGTCGTCGAATTATACGCTCGGGACATCTGAAGCGCCAGAGGGGCTGTTCGGGTTGGATCAACTCGCGCAGCATATCTCCTCGGCCCGGCGCGCCGGTTCCTCCGCGAACGGGCGGAAGCATCAGGGCGCATTCGCTGCGCGATATCAGGACGACTTTCGAATCCTGAAGCTCGCGAGATAATCCTCGGGCTTCGCCGGGTCGAACGTCTTGCCCATCACCGAGAAGGATTTGTACGACGTCGCAGGCGGCGTCAGTCCCATCTCGGCCATCACCTTGTGCGTTCCGGTTGCGAGATAAACCTGCTCGGCGACCTGCATGTAATCTACATCGCCCTTGATCTGTCCCCAGCGCTTCATTTGGGTCAGCATCCAGACCGCGAAGGATTGCCAGGGGAACGGATCGAAATCGACGCGCTTCGCGTCAGTCTTCACACCTCCCAGTCCATCCGCATAGGTGCCAGTCAGCACCTGCTCGAGCACGGTCACCGGCGCGTTGATGTAGTTCGCCGGCGCGATAGCCTCGGCAATCTGCTTGCGGTTCTCGGCCTTCGAGGCATAGGCCGTGGCATCGACGATCGCGCGCGTCAGCGCCGCGAAGCTGTTCGGCGACTGGGTGATGAATTCCCGGCTCACCGCGAGGCTGCAGCAGGGATGGCCGTCCCAGATTTCCTTCGACAGGATGTGCAGGAAGCCGACACCGTCGTAGATCGCCCGCTGGCAGATGTTGTCGGGCGCGAGGAAGCCGTCGATGTTGTCGGCGCGGAGATTGGCGACCATCTCCGGCGGGGGCACCGAACGGAGTTGCACATCGGTATCGGGATCGAGGCCGTGCTCGGCGAGATAATAGCGCAAGAGATAATTGTGCATGGAATAGTCGAACGGAATCGCGAACTTCATGCCCTTCCAGTCCTTCGGATCCCGCTTGTCCTTGTGCTTCAGGGCCAGCGTAATGCCCTGCCCGTTGATGTTCTCGATCGCCGGCACCGCAAACGGTATCGCATTCGAGCCGAGACCCAGCGAAATCGCGAGCGGCATCGGCGCCAGCATGTGGGCAGCGTCGTATTCCTTGTTGATGGTCTTGTCGCGAACGACCGCCCAGCCCGCTGTCTTCACGACCTCGACGTTGAGGCCATGCCTGGAGTAGAAACCCAGCGGCGCCGCCATGATGATTGGCGTCGCGCAGGTAATCGGAATGAAGCCGACCTTGAGGTCCTTCTTCTCCGGCGCGCCGGCTGAGGCAAAAGCCTCGGTCGCCGTCTGCAGCGGGAAGAACTGCGATATCGCGGCGAGTGCGGTCGAAGCCCCCACCGATTTCAGGAAGGCGCGGCGCGCGGCATCCTTTGGAAACATCGCCCGCACCACGGCGGAGGCGACGACGCCCTCATACCGCTGCTCCTCGCTGCGAACCGGCTCGCAGCGCAACGCTAGTGTCGCCTGGTTGTGCTCGGCCGCGGAGCCATGCTGGCCGCACACGCAGCCTGTGCGCGAGAGCTTGCGGTCGGAATCGAAAGGATCATCGAATGTCATGTTGCGCCCCTGTCGTATCGCCACAGCGGCAGCCATTCTCCTGCCGTGATCCGGTCCACCCGTTCACGGCCCGGCCGTTGCCAGCCGGGCCGTTGGCAACAAACGGCTCTACGCCGCCTTGGTCGTAAGCTTGGCCTCCATCGGCAGCCCCTCCTCGATCGGCAGCGACGGATCGCGTGACCATTCGTTCCAGGAGCCGAAATACATCCGCACGTCCTTCACGCCGGCATTCTTCAATGCGAGGAACGTGTTCGAGGCGCGCGCCCCCTTGAAGCAATAGAGATAGACCGGCGTATTCTCCGTGATACCGACGGTGGCGCATTCCGCCAAAATCTCGTTCTTGGACTTGAAGCGCGGCCCTTCCGCGGTCGGCTTCATCATGCGGTACCACTCGAGCCAGACGGCGCCGGGGATGCGTCCCTTGCGCGGACAGAAATCCTTGCCATACGGTGAAGAGCTTTCGCCGATCCACTCGTCGATGTCGCGCACGTCGAGCAAGGCGACGCCGGGCTTGCCGACGGCGGCGAGCATGGTCTTCGCATCGATCAGGATATCGCCGGCTTCGGGCAGAACCGCGAACGACGCCTTCACCGGCGACGGCACGTCCGTGGCCACCGGCAGCCCCGCTGCCGCCCAGGCATCGTAACCGCCATGCAGCACCTTGACCTTGGGATAGCCGAGCATGGTGAGCAGATAGTAGCCGCGGCAAGATTGGCCGAAGCCGGAATTCATCGACTGTTCGTAGATGACCGCCGTTTCCTTGCCCGAAAGCCCGGCGGCGCCGAACGCGTCGGCGAATTTCGTCTTCAGTTCGTGAATGCCCTCCGGCGTCGAGGTCGCGAGATAAGTGAAGATTTCATGGACGTTGACGGCGTTCGGGAGATGCCCCGCGCCGTAAGCCTCGGGATTGCGGGTGTCGATGACGACACACGGCTCTTGCTTGAGGAATTCCGCGAGTTCGCCGGCAGTAATCAGAACGTCCGTCATGGCAGGCCTCTCCTGTTTCGTGGTTGCTGGTTCGGGTCGGTCGGAAATCCCTTTAGTGCTCGTCGCCGGCCAGCATCTTGCGAAGCTGCTTGGTGGCGGGGGTGACGATGGCGACGAAATAGGCCTCGCGCAGCCGCCGCTGAGCGCGGTGGCTCTTCAGATAGCCGCGCGCGCCGCAATGGAGCATCGCCGCATGCGCGGCCGCGACGCTGGCGTCGCCGGCACGCAGCCGAAGCGCGATCACACGGCGCCAGTAGCCGTCGTCGGAATTATAGGGATCGCACGCCAGCGCCATGGTCTCCTTCTCGAACTCGGCATGGAGTTCGCGGAACTGAACCGGCTGCTGCGGCAGATAGCGGTTGACGTGGCCGAGCGGCGGTCCGACCTCATCCATGATCTGGATGCAATCCTTGATCAGACCGAGTGCCATGCCGGCCTGCAGCAGGATGAAGCCAGCCCGGATATTCTTCACGAACGGCCCCGCCGGTTCGGCCAGGATCAGCTCATCCGGCACGAAGACATCGCGGAACTGCACGGCATAGGTGCCGGTGCCATCCATCGCGAGGAACGGCTTGCAGGGTTGCAGGGTGATCGCGGGATTCGAACAGTCGGCGAGGAACATGACGATGCCGCCACCCTCGTCCTCGCGCTCGAAGATGGTGCCGAAGAAATGATCGGGACCGAGATTCGACACCCAGGGCAGCGCGCCCTTGACGATGTAGCCGCCCTCGACCTTGCGTCCCCTTAGTTTCAGCCGCTCGATGCCGAAGAAACTCTTCATCGGGTTGGACAGCCCGGTGCCGCCAAGAATCTCGCCGCTTGCAAACTTGCCGGCGAACTTGGCGACGAGCCCTGGATTGTCTGAATTCGCGGCGTACCAGACCAGCGTGTTCTGGCACCACGCCATAAAGGCGGTAGCGCCGCAGACCTCTCCAAGTGCCGCGATCGATTGAATGGCGCAGCGCAGATCGGCTGCGCCATTGAGAGGCTGATGACTGCCCCATGCGCCGGCGCCGCCAAGACGCCGCAGCAACGCATCCGGGTACACCGTGCCTTCATCGATCGCGATGGCCTGGGGTGCGAGTTCACTCCGCGCAATCGCCGCGACTTGATCCACGGTCGATGCCGCCGGGAGATCGTCGTCAACTGCGAGCCGCGATACCGCCAATGAACCCATGAGACCCTCCGCACCCCAAACCTTGTTGCGACTGCTTATGCGCTGACGTCGAGATTGACCGGGCGCGTAAACGTGTTGGCGACCGGCGACCATTTCTTGACGTGGGCGACCAGCGCATCGATCTCGCTCTTCGGAATGCCCTCGCATTCCATGTCGACCTTGACGCGGACATCTGTGAAGCCGACCGGCTTCTCGCTGACGTCGCCGGTGCCCCACACCGCGGTGATGTTGAGGTCGCCTTCCAGCTCGAGCTCGAGCTTGTTGACGATCCAGCCGCGGTGCACGGCATTGGCGTGCAGACCGACCGCAAGGCAGGAGCCGAGCGCGGCGAGCGAGGCTTCCGAAGGATTGGGTGCGGTGTCGTCGCCCAAAAGGCCCGGCGGCTCGTCGACGATGTAGGGCGCGAGGTTGCGGATGTAGTTGGCGTGACGGAACTTGCCCTCCGCCACCGTCTTGCACTTCAAGGTCTTGATGACCTTCGGATTGGCCTTGCCGTTGGCGATGAGCTGTTCGAGCCCATTTTTGTCGATCGGGGCCAGGCAGCCCGTGAGCACCGTTTTCTGAGCGACCGCAGTCATCTTTTCTCTCCCTAGGGTAGGATACCGAACGTTCTGTTTCCTGCATGAAGCGTGCCAGATCAGGTCGAAATCAAAAGCCGAACGTCTCTCGTCGCTTAGCGATGCCTGCCCGGAAACTGGTCAGCGCCGCGCTGCACAGGCGCGAAGCAATTGCCCGCGTGCGTGCGATTATTTTCGGCGCAAAGATGCGGCTTGATGATTGCGCCGCGCTCCGATTAACTGCGGCGCATGGGCAAATCAGTTTCCAGGAAGAAAGCTGTCGCGGCGTCGGCTGCAGGCGACGAGGAATCCGCGCGCGGTCGCCTGCTCAGCGCGGCGACGCACCTGTTCTGCAAGAACGGCATCAACGCCACCGGGATCGATGCCATCATCGACGAAGCCGGAACGGCGAAGACCACGCTCTACAAATTGTTCGGATCGAAGACCAACCTCGTCAACGCCGTGCTGGAAAGCGAAGGCAAGGCCTGGCGCGAATGGTTCATCGGCGCGATGGAGGATGGCGGCGGCGACGCGCAGGCGAAGCTGACGCGGATTTTTCCGGCGCTGAAGCGCTGGTTCGGCGAGGAGCGCTTCTATGGCTGCCCCTTCATCAATGCGGTCGCCGAGCACGACAAGGACGCCAAGCAGTTCCGCAACATCGCGCTGCGCCACAAGAAAGTGGTGCTGGCGCACATCGAAAAGCTCGCCGCCGAGATGGGCGCGTCTGAGCCGCAGGTGCTGGCCCATCAGCTCGCGCTTCTGATCGATGGCGCCATCGTCGCCGCCATGGTTTCGCGCGATCCCGGCGTCGCCGACACCGCAGGTCTTGCCGCCGGCAATCTGTTCGGGCCTTCGAGGGTGAAGAAGACGAAGCGCGCGGGTAACCCTGCGGAGCTTGTCGCCGTCTGAGTAAACTACAGCGATGCGGAAGCCGTCGTCACAAGGCTGCGCGCCAACACAACCCCACCAGCCAGGATCAGGCCCACGCCGGCGGCGCGGCTGAGCCATAGGCTGCGGGGCAGCAGTTTCTCGAAGGCGACATAGATCGCGACCGCTGCGATCCACAGCAGGTTCATCACGCCGGCAACGAACAGCAGCGCCATGAGAAACCAGCAACAGCCGACACAGTAGCTGCCGTGCCGGAAACCCATTCGCAGAGCTCCGATGGCACCCGGTTGCCAGTGGCGACTCAGGAACAACACCGGATTCTGGCAGTACCGCAGGCAGGCGCGCTTGATCGGCGTGAGCTGATAGAGCCCGGCGGCAAGCAGGATGATGCCGGCGAGCATGCTGCTGGTGCTCGCCATCATGCCGGACAGCAACCCGGCCTGGTCGAGTGCCCACTGCACCGCGACCGCGGCCAGGCTGAAGCCGGACCATATCAGGAGATAGCCGGCGAGAAAGAGCCAGCTTGAGATGACAGGATTCTCCGTTGCCTGCCTCCGCTTGATTGCCGTGAACAGCAGCACCATCGGCGCCGCGCTCGGCACCATCATCGCGACCATCATCACCCACCACATCGCGAACATCAGCGCGGCCTGCGAGGGCGACCACGGCTCCGGGTCCATGGGCATATCGGCCATGCTCATGTCGATGCCGGCGCCGGCGACCAGATAGCCCCAGGCGAAGGCAACCACGGTAGCCATGCTGAATGCCACGATCAGGCGATCGTGGCGCAAGGTCTGTTCAAGCGCAGAGGTCCCGGACATGGACTTAACCTCCGCCACGGTAACGCCACGTCGAATGCAGCGTCAGGCCGCGACGCCCTCCGGCGTCTGGACGACGTTCGCCAGCGAACTGTGCGACCCCTTGGTGTCGAACTTGATCGCGCCCGTCGAGCGGATGTTGGCCGAGGCAATCTCGGCAACGCGGTGTTCGAAGCCCTCGGGCATCACGACCTGAATGCGATGCGGCTGCCCGGTCACCGGATTCTTGATCGGCTCGACTTCGGTCTCCAGCACGCCCTTGGCCACGACACGCGCGACGCGTCCGTCCTTGTCGAACGAAAACTCGAACGGCACAAACACCGGTTCATGGATTTTCGTCACGATCAGGCTGAAGATATGAAACAGCGTGCCTTCAGCGGAATGCTTGCCCGACATGATGTTGAAAAGGCCTTCGCGCTGCTCAGCCGTGGCGCGCTCGTCGATGATCGGCTGCATCTGGCCATTGCCTTCATGCAGCGCTCCGGGAAAATCAACCGTAACCGCGAAAACTAGGCCGTCGAGGCTGGTGCTCTCGAAATGTCCTTTGGTGATCCGCATGCCGACCAGGCCCTTGCAATAGCCCTGGCTCGGCCGCGCGTTGAAATCGCACGGACAGCCAAACGCGCAATTGCAGTTCTTGATCCATTCGCCTTCGAGACGCCAGTCAGATGTCGCCATTGCACACCTCCGATTTGCGTTGTCGATCGGACTGCAGCCGCTTGACTTTGCTTGCCGGCGTCGAATGCACGATCGGTGCGGCCGGGTCGCGATCAAGGCACCATGGCAAGTGGCGTCTAGCGACGTGCTGTCCCAGCGATGCGAGCTTACCTCCTTTGTGCGCGCGGGGACAGCAGCGCCGACGGCCACCTCGCGATAATGTGCCCGCCGGCCGGATGCTAGCCGCGGTCGCGCAGGCTCGCCTCGAGTCGTCCCAACTCAGTTGCCAGATCCCGCTCCACATCAGCGACCCGCATCTCGATTACGCGGTAATCCCTCGCCTCCAGCCACGCCTGCCGCCCAGCGCGGTCGGCCACAATCGCCTCGGTCTCGTTCGGATTGACCAGTTCGATAGCGAGGCGATGCACGAAGGACACGAAGTCGGGGATATGGCGCCCGACCGGGGTCTGGCGCTTGAACTGGCCGGCGAAACGGCGGTCGCGGGTCAGTGCCTGCCACAATATCCGCTCGGCATCGGTCGGGTTGCGCCGGAGCAACCGGGCGAGCCCTCGCACGGTCGAGCTGTCGCCAGGCACCGCCGGCCCCTGCCCGTGCTCGGCCAACAGCGCCCGCAGCCGCGTCGCCTGTTCGCCGTCGAGCACGCCGCCCTTGGCCGGACCCTTGCGTCCCTCGGCGATCGCCATCACCACCCCGTGCAGGGTGTGCATGTCCTGCTTGGTCGGGTCCATCCGGGTGAAGATGTTGCGCAGGTTCACCAGCATGGTCTCGCGCTTCTCGCGCGGGCGGAGGAATTCGGCCTTGTCGAGTTCCCGAACCAGATTGTCGAAGAAGGCCTGCATCTGATGTTGCGACGCCGGTTCCGACCGCTCTGGCATCGCGAATGGCAACGTGCCGCCGGTCGACAGCTTGAACCACTCGTAGCCGATCAACAGCACCGCCTGCGCCAGATTGAGCGACGCGAATCCCGGATTGACCGGAAAGGTGATGATCCGGTTGGCGAGCGCCACCTCCTCGTTTTGCAGTCCGTAGCGCTCGCGGCCGAACAGGATACCGGCCCCGCCGCCGGCTCCGACATGTGCCACGATCTCGCGTGCGGCCTTCTCAGGCCCAACCACCGGCTTGGCCTGGTCGTGGGCGCGCGCGGTGGTGGCGAATAGCAGCGTCAGATCAGCCACCGCCTGTTCCACCGTGTCGAACAACTGCACCTGCTCCAGAATCTGGTCGGCGCCGGCCGCCGCCCGCTGCGCCGCGATGTTCGGCCAGCCGTCGCGCGGATTGACGATCCGCAGACGCGACAGCGCGAAATTGCCCATCGCGCGCGCGGCCATGCCGATATTCTCGCCGAGCTGCGGCTCGACGAGGATCACAATTGGCCCGGCCAAGTCCAAACCAGTCTTGGTTTTATCGGTGCCGGACATGTCTCGACTTCACTTTCTGATTCAACTTCCAAAGATCTTGAATCGGCTTGCCAAGCGCCTGATCCAAAGCCTCATGGTTGGCCGCTTTTCACCAAAGCGGCCAGAATTCTCAAGCAAAATAATGAGGTTAGTATCGTGGTTTGACGTTCGGTCAAAGCCTCCAAATGCGGCTCTTTGCGGTGAAGAAGGCTCGATCTGCCAAGTTAGCGCATGCCTCCTCACTTTCCCGAATGTCGGCATTGGGCGGCGGTTTGATCCAACGCTGTGCGGCCAGACACCGTGTCCCGGACGCGGTGCAGCGCTTGGAGCAGCACCGCAGAGCCGGGACCCACCGCCGCCACGTGTGCGCCCCGACTCAGCAGCGCATCACTTCGAGCTGCTCAGCATCCGGGGAACGCGGCTTCAACCGCACTGCCCCCATGCATTCCGCGCCTGAAAGATGGGCTAAAAGTCGGACCTGCCCCAGCTTCCGCCGACCGATTTGCGGTGCTATAGCCCGCCCATAATCACCCACCCCGCCCCAAACGCGCGGTTTTCCGAGAAAAGGCCCCCTCCGTCATGGCAAAAATCAAGGTGACCAACCCCGTCGTCGAACTCGATGGCGACGAGATGACCCGGATCATCTGGCAGTACATCAAGGACAAGCTGATCAACCCGTTCCTGGATGTCGAGCTGTTGTATTTTGACCTCGGAATGGAATACCGCGACCAGACCAACGACCAGGTCACGATCGACGCCGCCAACGCCATCAAGAAGGTCGGCGTCGGCGTCAAATGCGCCACCATCACCCCTGATGAAGCCCGGGTGAAGGAATTCGGCTTGAAGGAGATGTGGAAGTCGCCGAACGGCACCATCCGCAACATCCTCGGCGGCGTCATCTTCCGCGAGCCGATCATCTGCAAGAACGTGCCGCGCCTGGTTCCCGGCTGGACCAAGCCGATCATCATCGGCCGCCACGCCTTTGGCGACCAGTACCGCGCCACCGACTTCAAGTTCCCCGGCAAGGGCGCGCTGACGATGAAGTTCGTCGGCGAGGACGGCACCATCATCGAGAAGGAAGTCTTCAAGGCGCCCGATGCGGGCGTCGCGATGGGGATGTACAACCTCGACGATTCCATCATCGACTTCGCCCGCGCCTCCTTCAATTACGGCCTGCTGCGCGGCTACCCCGTCTACCTCTCGACCAAGAACACGATTCTCAAGGTCTATGACGGCCGCTTCAAGGACATCTTCCAGGACGTCTACGACCGCGAGTTCAAGAAGGAATTCGAGGCCAAGCGGCTCACCTACGAACACCGCCTGATCGACGACATGGTGGCTTCCGCGCTGAAATGGTCCGGCGGCTACGTCTGGGCCTGCAAGAACTACGACGGCGACGTGCAGTCGGATACGGTGGCGCAGGGCTACGGCTCGCTCGGCCTGATGACTTCGGTGCTGCTGACACCGGACGGCAAGACGGTGGAAGCTGAAGCCGCGCACGGCACGGTGACCCGGCACTACCGTGAGCACCAGAAGGGCAAGGAGACCTCGACCAACTCGATCGCGTCGATCTTCGCCTGGACCCGCGGCCTCGCCCACCGCGCCAAGCTCGACAACAACCCGCAGCTCGCGAAATTCGCCGACACGCTGGAAAAGGTCTGCGTTGCGACCGTCGAGGAAGGCTACATGACCAAGGACCTCGCGCTTTTGGTCGGTGCCGATCAGCGCTGGCTGTCCACGACCGGCTTCCTCGACAAGGTCGCGGCCAATCTCGAGAAGGCGATGGCGGCATAGGCCGCCTTCGTATTCCGCGAAGTCCTATCCACGTCATTGCGAGGAGCAAAGCGAAGCAATCCATTTCTTAGCCTGCGGCACCAAGGATTGCTTCGCTGCGCTCGCAATGACGGAGACTAACGACGGAGCGCCGCAATGTCGCTGCTTAGAAGTACTGCAGTTACGATTCTCTCGTTGTTGGCGTCGCTTTCAACCGCCTCCACCCAGACGCCGCTTCCCGATGCCATCGCGGCGCCGGGAGAAAAAACCGTGCTCACCCTCCACGCCGAAGGCGCGCAGGTCTACGAATGCAGGGCCGGCAACGACGGCAAGCTGGCCTGGACATTCCGCGAGCCGATCGCGACGCTGCTGCTCGACGGCAAGACCGTCGGTCGGCACTACACCGGGCCGAACTGGGAGCACATCGACTCTAGCGCCGTCGTCGGCAAGGCCGTCGGCAATGCGCCCGGCGCAACGCCGAACGATATTCCATGGCTGAAGCTGGAAGTGACGTCCGGCCGCGGCACCGGCATCCTCTCCGGCGTCACTACGGTGCAGCGGATCAACACGTCGGGCGGAAAACTCGAAGGCGCCTGCGATAAGGCGGGGAACTATCGCAACGTGCCCTACTCCGCGGACTACGTATTCCTGCGCAAGAGCTGAACGCCTTCTCCGTCATGGCCGGAACACCTGACGCGAAGACGCGCATCGCGCGGTTTACCGGCTATGACGAGCTTCAAATGAGCCAGGGCTGCCGCTAACCCATCGCCACCCTGTCGCCCCGGTGCTCGCGTTCGTCGAGCCACATGGTGCCGAACGCGAACGCCAGCCAGCCGAGATTGTAGGCAAATCCTACTATCAGAACGACCCAGCCGGGTATCGGTCCGACTGCGGCTCGATCGACAAATTCCGCCAAGGTTGACGCAGGCGCCGGATGGATTGCGATCTTGCCGTAATAGGCAATCACCTGGACGGCGAGAATCCAGACGTAGTTGCGACGCAGCCGCCGCCCCGCTGCGCGGACAAACGAAATGTGGTGGCGAGGCGCGGTGTAGTCGCGCCCGAGTATCACCTGCCAGCTATCGTCGCGGGCTTCACCGGTGAATATCGGCGCGTAGAAATTCGTTTCCATCCACCGGGCTCGGGCGCGCCAGACATTGAAGTAGCGATAACGTCGCGCCTCCATGCCGAGAAACACGGCAATGAGCAAGCCTACGAGCAGGAGTGGCAGCGGTGAAGCTTCCGGGCTCGAAAAGGTCGTCGACAGGGCGATGCCCATTGTGACGATCGCCCAGTTCGTCGTGTTGTCGAGGCGCGTTCTCCAGATCGTCGAGCGGTAGACCTCGCCTCGGTAGAGATGTGCGATGGCGCCCATTTCAGCAGAATTGAAGGTGTGTTGGCGGTGTGTTTCGCTGGAAGCCGTGACAGACATGGCGGGACTCCGGTTGTCCGAACCGGGGATCGGCGGCGTTGACCGGGAGAGTCCACATCATCAACGCCGATGAACCTATCCGGAATTGTGACGCCCGCAACTATGCTCGCACCGGGGCCGAATTGCCAGCGACGGGCCGAGCCATAGAACGGTGCACCGCACATCACGACTTAGCGTCCGCATTGGGTCGTTCGTCGTGCGCTACAAAACGACGACGATCAAAGCACGACAGCTTCCCACTTGGCGTCATCTACTTCAGCGGAGAGAGACCTTCGCAATCCCGGTGAAGCCAAGTACACGGGCAGCCCCTGTGGATAGGTCTATGCACCGTCCCTTCACGAACGGACCACGATCATTTATCCGGACTGTGACACTTCGCCCGGTGGAATGTGAGGTGACTGTGACGTGAGAACCGAATGGTCTTGCACGATGCGCCGCGGTCATCACATTTGGATTCATCCGCTCCCCCGATGCGGTTCGGCCACCGCTGTAGCCATAGCGAGAAGCAATACAGGTTTCGGCGAATGCCGGCGCAGATAGACAGGTGAGCGCCAAGGCGGCGCATATCGGGCGGATCATCGTCACCTTCCAGGACCGAGGCTCAATTGGCGAGTTGCAAACTTTTCCCGGCCCTCTAAGTTCCAGCGGCGCAAGAACGAAGAAGCGGCACAGCATCGCGCGGTAACAGGATCATCTGAGCGCGGGAGAATGGCGGTATCCGGCGCAGGACTATGGTTCGATCGATTGGGGAATGTCCTGCGTGAGGCGCGACAGCGAGACGCCTTCAGATTCTTTCTGGCCGCTCTACGGACACTGCGATTAGGTTGGATGGCGTCATCGTAATCGGCGACGGCGAAATCTTAATGCCGCCGATAAACTTGAGTGCGAGCGTTGCAATAGTTGGCGCTTGCTTACCGCATTCTAGGCCCAACTCGCCGTTCAGCGCGGGCTCAGGGTGAATGTAGCGGCCGTCGGCACAATCGCCCTCAGGCGTCAGCCATCGCTTGTTCGATCGCCGACAGCGCTGCGTTCGCCTTGGCCCCGTCGGGGCCGCCGGCCTGCGCCATGTCGGGCCGGCCGCCGCCGCCCTTGCCGCCGAGCGCCTCGGAGCCCTTGCGCACCAGTTCGACGGCGTTGAATCGCGCCGTGAGATCGGCGGTGACGCCGACGACGATGCCGGCCTTGCCGTCCTCGGTGACGCCGACGATCGCGACCACGCCGGAGCCGATCTGCTTCTTGCCGTCGTCGACGAGGCTCTTCAGATCCTTGGTCTCGACGCCCTCGACCGCGCGGGCCAGCAGCTTGACGCCGCCC
Organism: Bradyrhizobium icense; assembly: GCF_001693385.1. Lineage (NCBI taxonomy): Bacteria > Pseudomonadati > Pseudomonadota > Alphaproteobacteria > Hyphomicrobiales > Nitrobacteraceae > Bradyrhizobium > Bradyrhizobium icense. The sequence goes on along the minus strand of NZ_CP016428.1, from coordinate 3,292,728 downwards.
GCTTCGCGCACGCCGCCGGCCGCTGCGCCGTTGCCGGCGCCGCCGCCCATCGCGAGCTTCTTACGCGCATCCGACAAATCGCGCTCCAGCTTCTTGCGCTCTTCCATCAGCGCTGCGATGCGCGCCGGCATGTCGTCGACGCTGGTGCGCAGCTCGAACGCCGCCGTCTTCGCAATCGCCATCGTGTCGTTGGCATGCTTGCGCGCGTGACGTCCGGTCAGCGCCTCGATGCGGCGGACGCCTGAGGCCACCGCGCTTTCGCCGGTCACCGAGATCAAGCCAATATCCCCGGTGCGGCGCACATGGGTGCCGCCGCACAGTTCGACCGACCAGCCGAGCGCGTTCTGGCCGTGGGCGCGGGCCTGCTTGCCCATCGAGACCACGCGGACCTCGTCGCCGTATTTCTCGCCGAACAAGGCGCGCGCGCCGGCCTCGCGAGCATCGTCGACCGCCATCAGCCGTGTCGTGACCTCGTCGTTTTCGAGCACGACTTCGTTGGCGATGTCCTCGACGCGGGCGAGCTCTTCCGCCGTGATCGGCTTTGGATGCACGAAGTCGAAGCGCAGACGATCGGGCGCCACCAGCGAGCCGCGCTGGGCGATGTGATCCCCTAACACCTGGCGCAGCGCCTCATGCAGCAGGTGCGTCGCCGAGTGATGGGCGCGGATCGACGACCGGCGCGCATGATCGACCTCGAGCTGCAGCGCGGTGCCTGTCTTCAGCGTGCCCTGCTCCACTGTGCCTAGATGCACGAACAGATCGCCCGCCTTCTTCTGCGTGTCGGTGACGCGGAACTTGACGCCCTCGCCCGTCAGCAGACCGATGTCGCCGACCTGGCCGCCGGACTCCGCATAGAACGGCGTCTGGTTCAAAACGATCGCGCCGCTCTCGCCCGTTTTCAGGCTGTCGGCATCCCTGCCGTCCTTCACCAGCGCCGTCACCACGCCCTCGGCGCTCTCGGTGTCGTAGCCGAGGAATTCGGTGGCGCCGAGTTTTTCGCGCAACGGGAACCAGACGTTCTCGCTCGCCGCTTCGCCCGAGCCGGCCCACGACGCGCGCGCCTTCACGCGCTGCCGCTCCATCGCGTCCGAAAACGCCGCCTGATCGACGCTGATGCCGCGCGACTTCAGCGCGTCCTGTGTGAGATCCAGCGGGAAGCCGTAGGTGTCGTACAGCGTGAAGGCGGTATCGCCGTCGAACATGTCGCCCTTCTTCAGCCCGGCGCTCTTTTCGTCGAGGATCGCAAGGCCCCGCTCCAGCGTCTTGCGGAACCGGGTCTCTTCGAGCCGCAGCGTTTCCTCGATCAGCGTTTCGGCGCGCACCAGGTCCGGATAGGCCTGGCCCATCTCGCGCACCAGGGCCCAGACCAGACGATGCATCAGCGGCTCGCGCGCGCCGAGCAACTGCGCGTGGCGCATCGCGCGGCGCATGATCCGGCGCAGCACATAGCCGCGGCCTTCATTCGACGGCAGCACGCCGTCGGCGACGAGGAAGGCTGAAGAGCGTAGGTGGTCCGCGATGACCCGGAACGACGCGACGGTCTGCTCCTCCGGCCCGTGCCCTAGGGCGGACGCCGCGGCATCGATCAGATGACGGAAAAGATCGGTCTCGAAGACGCTGTCCACCCCCTGCAGGATGCAGGCCATGCGCTCCAGCCCCATGCCGGTATCGATCGACGGGCGCGGCAGCGCGACGCGCTCGTCCTTCGTCACCTGCTCGAATTGCATGAAGACCAGGTTCCAGAATTCAAGGAAGCGATCGCCGTCCTCTTCCGGGCTGCCCGGAGGCCCGCCCCAGATGTGCTCGCCGCGGTCGATGAATATTTCAGAGCACGGTCCGCACGGGCCGGTATCTCCCATGGCCCAGAAATTGTCCGAGGTCGCGATCCGGATGATGCGGTCGTCCGAAAAGCCCGCGATGTTCTTCCAGTGGCGCGCCGCCTCCTCGTCATCGTGGTAGATGGTGACGAGCAGCTTGTCCTTTTTCAGCCCGAACTCCTTGGTGATCAGGTTCCAGGCGAGCTCGATCGCACGCTCCTTGAAGTAATCGCCGAACGAGAAATTGCCGAGCATCTCGAAGAAGGTGAGATGCCGCGCGGTGTAGCCGACATTGTCGAGGTCGTTGTGCTTGCCGCCGGCGCGCACGCATTTCTGCGAGGTGGTAGCGCGCTGGTAGGGCCGCTTCTCGACGCCGGTGAAGACGTTCTTGAACTGCACCATGCCGGCGTTGGTGAACATCAGGGTCGGGTCGTTGCGCGGCACGAGCGGCGACGAGGCCACGATCTCGTGACCGTTCTCCGCAAAGAAATCCAAGAATTTAGACCTGATCTCGTTGACGCCGCTCATGTTCATCCAATCGGAAAAAAAGGGCCGGGTCAGGCTACAACCAGCCTTTAAACCTTCCGGCGGAACGCTTTTAGACAAGGCGGCCTGCGGTGTCCAGAAACTGTGCAGGCGGATCATAGGCTTGCCGCAGCACACAAGATGGGCGCGCAAGTCCCGTTGATAATGCTGCGGCTGCGTTGACAGGCTTGGCAGGGCTGTGTTTCCCTCTTATCTATAAGACGTCACGTCGGGAGAGATCGGCTTCAGCGCCGGCGCCGAAGGAGCAACCGCCCCGGAAACTCTCAGGCAAACGGACCGCGTGACGAAATAGCATCTGGAAAGTGACGCCGGGCTGCATTGGCCCAGGGCGTCCGCCGACGGGATAATACTCTCAGGCACAGCGACAGATGGGGCTTTCTTTGGGTTTTCGGAGGCTGGTCTCCGGAACCCATGAGGGCCTTAACGATGCTGGCACGCGACGCAACTCCCCTAAAACGCACCCCGTTCCACGCGCTCCATGTCGCGCGCGGCGGCAAAATGGTTGCCTTTGCGGGCTACGAGATGCCGGTGCAATTCCCGGCCGGCGTGCTCAGGGAACATCTGCATACGCGAAGCGCCGCCGGCCTGTTCGACGTCTCGCATATGGGCCAACTCACGCTGCGGGCGAAAACCGGCAAGGTCGAGGATGCGGCGCTGGCGCTGGAGCGGCTGGTGCCGCAGGACATCTTGGCCGTTGCGCCGGGACGGCAGCGCTACGCCCAGTTCACCAATAATGACGGCGGCATTCTCGACGATCTGATGGTGGCGAACTTCGGCGACCATCTGTTTCTGGTCGTCAACGCCGCCTGCAAGGCCGAGGACGAAGCGCACTTACGCGCTCATCTCTCGGATACCTGCATCATCGATTCGCTTAGCCAGCGCGGGCTGATCGCGCTGCAGGGGCCGAAAGCGGAATCGGTGCTGGCGAAGCTTGGCGCAGACGTTGCCGCCATGCGGTTCATGGATACCGGACCGCGCAAAATCGGCGCCTTCGACTGTTTCGTCTCGCGCTCCGGCTATACCGGCGAGGACGGTTTTGAGATTTCGGTGCCGGCCGAACAGGCCGAGGCGCTGGTGTCGCTACTGCTGGATAATCCGGACGTGCTGCCGATTGGCTTAGGGGCGCGCGACAGCCTGCGGCTGGAAGCCGGGCTCTGCCTCTACGGCCACGACCTCGACACCACGACGACGCCAGTCGAGGGCGCGCTGGAATGGTCGGTGCAAAAAAGCCGCCGCAGCGGCGGCGCCCGCGCCGGTGGCTTTCCGGGCGCGGAAAAAATCCTCTCACAATTTGAGAAAGGCGCATCGCGCCGCCGCGTCGGCTTGCGCGCGCAAGGCCGCGCGCCGGTGCGCGAAGGCGCGGTGCTATTCGCAGATAGCGCTTCAAGCGAGCCGGTCGGCAACGTCACCTCGGGCGGCTTCGGCCCGAGCCTCAATGCGCCGGTTGCGATGGGCTATCTGCCGACAGCGCTCGCCGCAAACGGCGCGCAGGTATTCGCCGAAGTGCGCGGCCAGCGCCTGCCGCTGCAGGTCGCAGCTATGCCCTTCGTTCCCAACACCTACAAACGCTGAACTTGCAAACGCTGAGGGAAGTTTTCATGACAACGTTGTTCACATCCGACCATGAGTGGCTCCGCATCGAGGGCGATGTCGCCACCATCGGCGTCACCGATTATGCGCAATCGCAGCTCGGCGACGTCGTGTTCGTCGAACTACCCAAGGTCGGCCGCGCGCTGAAGAAGGCCGAAGCCGCCGCCGTCGTTGAATCGGTGAAGGCAGCTTCCGACGTCTACGCGCCGATCTCCGGCGAGGTCATCGAGGTCAACGAAGCGCTCGCCGCCGAACCCGCACTGGTCAACTCCGACGCCGGCGGCAAGGCCTGGTTCTTCAAGCTGAAGATCGCGGACAAGAGCGAACTCGGCGGCCTGATGGATGAGGCCGCCTACAAGGCCCACACGGCGTGATGATGAGGCACTCCGCCACCACACACTCACTGTCATCGCCCGGCCTTGTGCGCAATTGCGCACTGGGACCGGGCGACCCAGTACGCCGGGAATTCTCGATTCAATCGCTGACGTCACGGCGTACTGGATGCCCCGCCTTCGCGGGGCACGACGACGAATAACGAGGAAAGACCCATGAACGCGCCGCTCAAAACCACCGCCGAAGCCGCCACCGATTTCGTGCGCCGACACATCGGCCCCTCGACCCGCGACGTCAGTGCGATGCTGGAGAGCGTCGGCGCGAACAGCCTCGCCGAGCTGATGAGCCAGACGCTACCGTCCTCGATCCGGCAGAAGGCGCCGCTCGATCTGGGTCCAGCGTTGAGCGAGACCGAAGCGCTTTCGCATATGCGCGAGCTCGCCGCGCAGAACCAGGTGTTCACCTCGCTGATCGGCCAAGGCTATTCCGGCACGATCCTGCCCGCGGTGATCCAGCGCAACATTCTGGAGAACCCGGCCTGGTACACGGCCTATACGCCGTATCAGCCGGAGATCAGCCAGGGCCGGCTGGAGGCGCTGTTCAACTTCCAGACCATGATCTGCGACCTCACCGGGCTCGACGTCGCCAATGCCTCGCTGCTCGATGAAGGCACCGCCGCAGCGGAAGCGATGGCGCTGGCCGAGCGCGCCTCGCAGGTGAAGACAAAATCGTTCTTCGTCGATGCGGAGGTGCATCCGCAGACGCTCGCGGTGCTGCGCACCCGCGCCGAGCCGCTGGGCTGGAATCTCGTCGTCGGCGATCCCCTTGCCGATCTCGAAGGCGCGGATGTGTTCGGCGGCCTGCTGCAGTATCCGGGAACGACGGGCGCGGTGCGCGACCTGCGGCCGGCGATCTCGGCGCTGCGTGCCAAGGGCGCGCTTGCAGTGGTTGCCGCCGATCTGCTGGCGCTGACGCTGATCGCTTCCCCCGGTGAGCTTGGCGCCGACATCGCCATCGGCTCGGCGCAGCGTTTTGGCGTGCCGATGGGTTATGGCGGCCCGCATGCGGCCTACATGTCGGTGCGTGACGCGCTAAAGCGCTCGCTGCCCGGCCGCATCGTCGGCCTGTCGGTGGATTCGCGGGGGCAGCCGGCCTATCGGCTGGCGCTGCAGACCCGCGAGCAGCATATCCGCCGCGAGAAGGCCACCTCCAACATCTGCACCGCGCAGGTGCTGCTGGCGGTGATCGCCTCGATGTACGCGGTCTATCACGGGCCGGAGGGGCTGACGCATATCGCGCGCACCATCCACCGGCGCGCAGCGGTGCTGGCGGCGGGACTGACAAAACTCGGCTATGCGCCGACGTCGCAAGCGTTCTTCGATACGATCACGGTAGCCGCGGGCGCGAAGCAGAGCGAAATCGTTGCACGCGCGCTCGCCGAGAAGATCAATCTGCGGATCGGTGATGGCACGCTCGGCATCGCCGTCGACGAGACCACGACGCCTGCGATCGTCGAGGCGGTGTGGCGCGCCTTCGGCGATAAGCTGTCCTATGCGGACGTCGAGTTGAACGCGCGCGAGACGTTGCCTGTCACGCTGAAGCGCGACAGCGCCTTCCTCATTCATCCCGTGTTCCACACGCACCGTTCCGAGACCGAGCTGCTGCGCTACATGCGCAAGCTCAGCGATCGCGACCTCGCGCTCGACCGCGCCATGATCCCGCTCGGCTCCTGCACCATGAAGCTGAACGCGACCACGGAGATGATCCCGCTGACCTGGCCCGAATTCGGCTCGCTCCATCCGTTCGCCCCGCGCGAACAAGCCGCCGGCTATCACGCGCTGTTTGCGCGCCTTGAAAAATGGCTGTGCGACATCACCGGCTATGACGCGATCTCGCTGCAGCCGAATTCCGGCGCGCAGGGCGAATATGCCGGGCTGCTGGCGATCCGCGCCTATCACGCCGCGCGCGGCGAGCCGCATCGCAAGGTGTGCCTGATCCCCTCCTCCGCACACGGCACCAATCCGGCCTCGGCCCACATGGCCGGCATGGAAGTGGTGGTGACCGCCTGCGACGCGCGCGGCGACGTCGATGTCGACGACCTCCGCGCCAAGGCGGAGAAGCATTCGAAAAGTCTCGCCGCCGTCATGATCACCTATCCCTCGACCCATGGCGTGTTCGAGGAACACATCACGGAGATCTGCGACATCGTGCACAGCCATGGCGGCCAGGTCTATCTCGACGGCGCCAACATGAACGCGCAGGTCGGTCTCTCACGCCCCGGCGATTACGGCGCGGACGTCTCGCATCTCAATTTGCACAAGACCTTCTGCATCCCGCACGGCGGCGGCGGCCCGGGCATGGGCCCGATCGGCGTCAAGGCGCATCTCGCCCCCTACCTGCCCGGCCATCCCGCAACCGACGGCGCCGTGCCGCATGCCATCGGCCCGGTGTCGGCGGCTCCATCAGGCTCGGCGTCGATCCTGACCATTTCCTACATCTACATCCTGATGATGGGTGGCGAAGGCCTGACGCGCGCCACTGAAATGGCGATCCTCAATGCCAACTACATCGGCAGCCGGCTCGATCCGCATTTCCCGGTGTTGTACAGGAATGCCAAGGGCCGCGTCGCGCATGAATGCATCGTCGATCCCCGCCCGCTGAAGACGACCAGCGGCGTCACCGTCGATGACATTGCAAAACGGCTGATCGACTACGGCTTCCACGCCCCGACCATGAGTTTTCCGGTGCCGGGCACGCTGATGATCGAGCCGACCGAATCGGAATCGAAGGCGGAGCTCGATCGGTTCTGCGACGCCATGATCGCGATCCGGAGCGAGATCACGGAGATCGAGATCGGCCGCTGGAAGGTCGAAGCCTCGCCCTTGCGCCACGCCCCGCACACCGTGCACGACATTGTCGATGATGCATGGAGCCGCCCCTATAGCCGCGCCACCGGTTGTTTCCCCGATGGCGTCTCGCGCACGGACAAATATTGGAGCCCGGTGGGACGGGTCGACAATGTCTATGGCGACCGCAATCTGGTGTGCTCGTGCCCGCCGGTGGCGGACTACGCGCAAGCCGCGGAGTAGCTTCGTAGGATGGGTGGAGTCATCGGGCCGGCCAAAGGCCGGACCCGGTGGCTCTACCCATCCTACCGTTCACGGATGCGCCGCTACGGCGCGAGCAGGATCTGATTCCAACGCCACAAATTATCGTTGGTCAGGTGCGTGCCACCCCACCAGCGATCGATCGGATTGTGTCGGCTGAAGTCTTCCCCATGGGCGACAACAGCCCTGCCGAACTCGGTGAGCGATAGCCGGCTGCGCAGGTAAGCCGCGTGGCGGTCCCGCAAATTTTCACGGTCGAGCGTGCGCAGTTCTTCGTCGAGACCTGCCACGGCCGGTCGCGGGCCATGCGCAAGCCCATCCAGCAAATATCCGTATTCCCACTCGCTGAAAATGCGCGTTTGCCGCAGTTGGTAGAGATGGAAGAGCGCATTCGTCAGCGAGTATCCCCGCGCGATCAGCTCGAGCATCCGCATTTCCGAGGCGCCAAGCCCTGTCGAACTTGACGGCAGTTCTTCGAGCAGATCAATCAGGACGGGTCTGAGAAGCGGAAGAGCGCTCAAATCCTTGCCGAGCAGATCGAAGCAAGCTTCCGGTGTGGGCGATCGCCAAGCCTGCCAGGCCGTGCTCGCCGTCGCCAATTCCTTTTCCGTGACGTCAACGGCCGGCGGATCCCACCGGCCAAATTTGTCAAGCGCTCTCATGTCCAGATCGACAAGACGCAGCTTCAACCTGCCAACGGTTTGCGGATAAGAGCGGAAATAATCGAGCAGCCAGATCAGTTTCATCTGCGCTTTCGGCCGCACGTCAAACCATAGTTCGACGGTTTCATAGTGCTGGCAGAATTCGGCCAGGCTGAGATCCCGGTGCTTCCTGCTTTTGCTGTGTTTCCACTGGCTACCGCCCCAGTCCGACCAGTGTGTGGCTCTGTCGTGGCTGTGGCTTGCAGTGCGGGGACCGAGGTGGGCTGCGAGTTCATCCGGCGAGGGCTGCTGTCCCCAGATGAAGTCGAAAAATGCTAAATCCAGTGCGAGATCAGCGAAGTCAAAGTCCGGCATCGGCCAACCGGTCAGAATCAGAGGCTTCATTGCTCTCTCCGACAATACATACAAAACAAAACGGGCACTGAGGACGTCGGCAACTCAACGTCCGCAGCACCCGTCCGTCACGTTTCAGGCCTTAACCCCTGAAGCGTTTCTTAAAACTTATTCGTCGTCCGCCGGCTCTTCGCCGTCAGCGTCGCGCTCGGCGGGACCAGCCAAAATCTGCTCGGCGATCAGGCCGGAGTTCTGGCGGATCGCCATCTCGATCTTGGCGACCATGTCGGGGTTAGCCTTGAGGAATGCTTTGGCGTTCTCGCGGCCCTGACCCAGCCGCTGGCTGTCATAGGAGAACCAGGCGCCGGATTTTTCGACGATTCCGGCCTTGACGCCGAGGTCGAGGATCTCGCCCATCTTGGAGACGCCCTCGCCATACATGATGTCGAACTCGACCTGCTTGAAGGGCGGTGCCAGCTTGTTCTTCACCACCTTGACGCGGGTGGTGTTGCCGACGACTTCGTCGCGCTCCTTGATCGCGCCGATGCGGCGGATGTCGAGGCGGACGGAGGCGTAAAATTTCAGCGCGTTGCCGCCGGTCGTCGTTTCCGGCGAGCCGTACATCACGCCGATCTTCATGCGGATCTGGTTGATGAAGATTACCATGGTGTTGGACTTGTTGATCGAGGCGGTGAGCTTGCGCAGCGCCTGGCTCATCAGCCGCGCCTGCAGACCGGGCAGCGCATCGCCCATCTCGCCCTCGAGTTCGGCCTTCGGCACCAAGGCCGCCACCGAATCGACCACCAGCACGTCGATCGCGCCGGAGCGCACCAGCGTGTCGCAGATTTCCAGCGCCTGCTCACCGGTGTCGGGCTGCGAGATCAGGAGTTCGTCGATGTTGACGCCGAGCTTGCGGGCATAGACCGGGTCAAGCGCGTGTTCGGCGTCGATGAAGGCACAGATGCCGCCCTTCTTCTGCCCTTCCGCCACCGTGTGCAGCGCCAGCGTGGTCTTGCCCGACGATTCCGGCCCGTAGATTTCGACCACTCGCCCCTTCGGCAGCCCGCCGACGCCGAGCGCAATGTCGAGGCCAAGCGAGCCCGAGGACACCGTCTCGACATCCATCGAGCGGTCGTTCTTGCCCAGCTTCATCACCGAGCCCTTGCCGAACTGGCGCTCGATCTGGGAGAGCGCGGCAGACAGGGCCTTGGTCTTATCCATGGAGGATCCTTCAACGATACGCAGGGCAGTAGCGGACATAATACGTGCTCCTTATGGCGGGGATTCGCGAGCGGGACAAACGGCGGTGAGCGGCTTTTAGGATTCGATTTCGTCTAGAAACCCTTGTACCACCTTTGTTCTATGTTCGCAATATGTTCTTTTCGCGTGGGTAAGGTCCTGTTTTAACCCCCAGTGGCCTAAGCTGAATTTAGTAGTGGCCGGCTTTGTTCTTTGTGTCTGATGCACGACATACGCTACTTCCCCGTATAACTACTGGATAACCAAAACCGCGTTCTTTCGCTGTTCTGGCCGGAACACGGTTGTATGTTGGCCCGTAAATGCACTGCATGGTTGTAGTCTAACTCGGGAGAGTGACATGGGGCGATACTATTTCGACCTCCATGGCGCACAGAACGCCCACGACTCAGGCGGCCTCGCATTTGAAAACGACACGGAGGCTTTCCAGGCTGCTAAGCGACTGGCGGCGGAGTTGGCTGCCGCTCGGCCGAACCTAAGAGGCAATACCTGCGTGGTGCTCACCCGAAAGGGTGCGGATGATGTTTGTTGCATAGGTGTGTAGAGGCCGCATCAGTTGGCGGCCTCTTTCGTACCCCTCTCCAATCGCTTCTTTTGGCGCTTCACATAATCTTCCAGCGCTTCCAGCATAGTTTCGTCCACCTCACCACTGCGATCAGCTTCAAATAAGTGTGCGGATTCGAAGGTGGCCCCTTTTGTACGAACCAATTTATCCCCGCCTGGTTACATTGCCGGACGCCCGGAGGAGGAACGGCGATGAAATGGGCCTTAGTGGTTGTCGGCGGAACGATGCTCGCCAGTCCGGCATTGGCCGACCCGTGGAAAGACGAAAGCGGCAAGGGCCGCTGGGGCTATGATCGCGGCGGCTACTATGGCCGCAGCTACAACGAGGCACGCGAGTACAAGCAGGAATTTTACAGAGGGCCCTGCAAGATCGAACGCAAGTGGGAGCGCAACGGCGAGTACAAAGAAGAGACCAAATGTAAAGGTTACCGTTAGCCTCAAGAGGCCGCCTCTGTTGGCGGCCTCTTCCCCAGGAGACCCCACCCGCAAATTGAAAGGGCCGCCTTTCGGCGACCCTCAGCCGGTACAAATTGGTTCGGGATGAAAAGCAGCCCCGGCAATATCGAGCATAGAGTCATCCATAGGCACTTTTGGAGTCCGTAACATCACGGTGTTCCGCTACCGGAACTTCGGGGGCTTGTCTGATCTTGCCAGGTTCGTCCTGACGAGGCGCTCCTCGCCTTGCCGACCCGCTCCCAACTACGCAAACATACGGAGGTGACCGGACAGCCAGCCTCTGCATATCTCTGGCCCATGACGGGCCGACATATCCTTTTCACATGCCCACGGCTGGGCACGAAGGTGCAGCATTGGCTTCCGGCGATCACGCCGGAGGACGAGCCCAATTCGTATGTGTCCGTCGTCTGTCTCGCCTGCACCCGGCTTCACTTTATCCATAAGGAAACCGGAAAGCTTTTGGGCGAGGACTGACACTCCCGCCTTGGCTTGCGGGCTGGCAGCCTTCGGGACATCGCCAAGACAAGGCCGAACCACGATCCGACTTAAGTATACTTTTGTACTTTTCCCGGAACGGATTTCGCCGCAGTGCGTAATAGCAGCGCGTGCGACGGGCAAGTAACGGGTAGTGACGGGGAACTAGATTGTGACGGGGAAGAAGTATCTCACAGAACAGGCAGCAACCTTTCTCAAGTTCGCAATGGCCACCACGGATCCGGACGTCGCCGCGGGCTTTCTCGACAAGGCCGCCGACCTTCAGGCCAGGAGCGAAGAGGCGCCGGACGCCAGCCCCCGGGCGCCTGATGTAGAGCAGCCGAAAGACTAGCTCTCGCGATGAGGCCGCCGAACAGGCGGCCTCATCGTTATCGGTCGATCGGCAAGTCGGACGCGGGTGACGTCGCTTACAATTTTAGCCGTGCTTGCAGTTCCATCTGAACCGTCCGTCAAGGCGCTGCACGCTATGCTTGGCGGCATGCAGATACGAATGACCGCCCCAGTGACCGCCCTTGCCTGCGAACCCATCCTGCCGCTGCGTCAACGGTATAGCGCTCATCTCCTCACTTGGTTGTTGAACCTCGGGCGTGCGCCGGAACCGTCAAGGGTGCCGCAGCCCGTCCGGCCGGACGCGCCGTCGAGACCCCACATTCCGCCACGGCAGCCTTATCCATCGCGACATGAATAGCCGGCGCGCCGGTATTCCGAAGGCTGTCGCGCCTCGCAGGCCCGCCAAGTGTGCGCTCGGCGACGCCCAGCCAAACGAACCCGCCGCATGGGCCTATGCAGCGAGGTCACCGACGACGGGGAAAATCTGGAGGACCACCCCCGTCCTCTTGAACAGATACGTCCCCTGCCAGCCCCCGTTTCAACGTGCAAATCGCCCGGCAAATCCGTCTCGGGCGCGTTGAACCTTTTTCACGTCGCCGCGACCAAATTCTTGCCTGGGATATTGCATCACTCGGGGAATAGGCCTGCGCCGCCAAGCGACCATACTCCGCTTGCGCGGCGCAGCGCTTTTTGCACGCGGGCGCGAATGGGGGTCGACAAGGGAATTCGGCCACGCGCACAGGGTTGAAATTCCCATTGGCCGGGAGCGGATTTCGTCCGTGCCAGTCGCGGCAAAGCCATTATCAGCAGCATCAGCAGCCGGAACCACGGAACTTTGCGGTTCCGCCTCCGTTTATGCACCAGAATGCGGGAAGTTTCCATGAATCGCAAAGGCGTAATGGAGTCGGCGGGCACTCCACTTCAGCGGTTGTCCGATCGACTCTCATATAGTTGCATTGATTAACAATAGCAATTTTAAGTAAAAGGTAGGGATTTGAAGCGCTCGGGAGCCGCAGCGGGATTATTATATGATCCACAAGGGCGTTGAATACACAGTGACGGCGGTCGCTCCGGGCATCTGGAAATGGCAATTCCGCATCGGCGACAAGGTCGTCACGGGCAAGACCGAAGCCAGGCTCAATCTGCTTGCCATCCGGCGAGTCCAGCTTCGGATTGACCGGGAGCTGAAAAAAGCCGAACGGGAATGACCCGCTCGCCGGCTTCTTCCGCGGACCTTTATGGCGGAAGTTCTCAGCAACTACATCAGCTTAGGGCTGAGCGATAATCCGGCCTATATGCACCGCAACGTGCTTTGGCCCGTAAAAACCCGGGGTTGATCTTTCAATACGTGAGGAATCCACTCTCGGCAGGTGGGGATCTCGGGGCCAAAAGCGGCCCCTTTTGCATTTGGTCAGCTTGCCATGCCGATCTTTTTCTTCAGCGTTCGACATGGCGAGGATGCATCCGTCAGCAATGACGGTGCAGAATTTGCCGATCATAACGCGGCCTGGAAGGAAATGACCGGGGTCTGCGGTGACATGATCGCGGATGTTTCCCGCAAGCTGCCCGAAAACGCCGAGTGGCAGATGGAATTGCTGGACGAATCCAAAAAGCCGGTATTCCGGATTCGGCTGGTTGCCGAGACGCTGCAGGAAACCGGTCAAGACGAACGGTAGTTTAGTCGGCGTAGGCTTTCCGGGAAGCGGTATCGGGTTCACCTGGCGGTGCCACCCCGTTGCGCAGCTCCCGGGCTGAGACGAATCGGACGCCGACCAGCTCGCCCCTGCGCCAGATCAGCGTGCATATCCGCCGCACCTCGCCGCCTGCGGTGAGAGAAAGGCCGAACACCCTGGGAACCGCGAGGTCGCCCACATCCAGACAGGCGCCGTTCTCGGAAATGTCGAGGATGTAGCACTCGATCCATGGCGCATCGGGCGCCGGAATCAGGAATCCCGGCTTGCGCAAGTCGACCCGAACGAACTTGCGGGCACCAAGGTCTTTGCGGTCTCTCGCCATGATCTCTCCTGTACGTAGAAATACTAGGCGGAACACCTGAATACCGGGTTATCGGAATTCGGCAAAACTGGAGAGTCGATGTTAATTCGGCGCGAGGTGGAACCGCGTCGCCTAATCGGCGCTGGCAAGGCGGCGCATGGTGAATTCGATGTCGCCACTGGGCAGCTCGCGCCAGCTTTCGACCGAGCTCATATAGGCCGCCTTGGGATAGCGGTTGAGGAAGTCGCGCGCCCTCGCCCTCGCCTTGTCGCGCGGCAGCGTAAAGGTCTCGCGCAGATAGCCGTCGTCCGGCTTGCGCCGGCCGGCCATCCGGCTCGCGAGATCGCGCGGACGAAAGACCATGTCGCAACTCCAGACACGATGACGACAGGTCGAATATAGCGGTTGCGGGGAGCGAATCCTACTCGCCGTTTTTGCAGGGATTACTGGCTGCTGCTGCCGGTCTTGCTCTTCTTGGCGGGCGCCGCGGCCTTGGGCGCCTCGGTGCTGCGCACGGTGCCCCAGGGATCGGAAGAGGCCTTGGCGTCGGGAATCTTCCTTAAAGAGTCCTTGTAGGCTTTCTCCCTGATCGCATCCTGCTCTTTTTCCTCCGGCGATTTGGACTGGAATTCCGGCATCAGGTTGATATTGGGGGTCTGCGCGTGGGCCGGCACCGTCAACAACACCACCACCGCGGCCGCGCTCAGCATTCTCATGACGCTCTCCTTTGGGATGCTTTCAGCGTTTCCGATAAAGATACCACTGGCGTCACCGCCAAGCCAAGCACGCGCGGACCTCGCCTTTGGTTCGAGACGCCTGCAGGATTTCGGCGCTTGCGTCCAATCGGTTTGCGGATCGCGGAGTATTGACACCCTCCGCCGCTGTTCCCTTCGCCGCAATGACCACTACAATGCGCCGACAACGAGATCGGACGAGGAAACGGACGTTCATGCAACAACAGCCACAAGCGGGGGAATTCGGCATCGCCGACGCCAGGCAGGTGCTCGGCGAGGTATTCGCGCCATGGGTGATGGATCTGAACCTGTCGATCGAGCGCTTTGACTCTGTCGCTCCCGGTGACGCCGCCGACTGGCAGCCGGGCGCGATCCTGCGACTGCCTTTCTCGGAGCGGCTGTGCCGCAATGGCGGAACGGTCTCAGGCCAGGCGCTGATGGCCTTCGCCGACACCGCGATGGTGATCGCCAACCTCGCCGCCAACCGCGGCTACCGCGCAATGACGACGGTCGACCAGACCACGCATTTCATGCGCGCGGTCTCTGCCTCCGACGTGCTCGCCGATGCGCGCGTGGTCCGCCTCGGGCGCACCATGAGCTTTGGCCGCGTCACGCTGCTTTCCGCCACCGACAACAAGCCGGTGGCGATGGTCTCGAGCGCATTCGCGATGCTGTAGGAATTGTAGGTTGGCAAAGGCGCTCTTGCGCCCACCATCTATCATCGGGCGCGTGTTCGACGAGATGGCCGACTGATTTGCCGCGCGCACAAGTGAAGATTCAACGCGCGACTGCGACCAATTGGCACGACGGGCAAATCACTTCTGATTTTCAGAAATAGTGTCAAGCCCGAGAAACAAAGAGAATCAAAAATATTCCGCTTTCGTTCTCACCCAAATCAGCCGCATAACTCCGCCCGTCTCACCCATTGAGGGGCGCTCGCGATCGTCACGAACGTGCGGTGAGATGCGGTGGACGAAGGCGCAAGGACGGTGGCGCCGGAAGCGTACGGCGAAGTCGTGTGGTTCGGGCGCCGCGGTGCTGGCGTTAAGTCGCGTGGAGGTTTTCCGCGTGGCGACGGAGGCAAAAGAGCCGTTCTCCGGGAAGAGCACGAAGTAAGCCGTAAGGCCATTGCGCAGGGAAGGCCGGGATGCTCCCGCTGTACCTGTATGCTCGTGTGCGTTCTTCCTATGCGCAATTGCACACGAGACCGCGGGTGCGGCGCGCATCCGGTCTTCCCTGCGCCCTCTAGCCAAGAGGGCGGGAAGTTGATGGCAAACCTCGGGCGCCATGCGTCGCGAGATCGCGATGTCATGTCGTCCTTGCGAACGCAGGGACCCCATAACCACAAATGTTGATTGTGACACGAAGCTGGGGCCGCTATCCCGTCGGCAAGCGAGAGCGGTGGCTATGGGTTCTGCGTTCGCAGGGACGACGGCTATCATTGATATCGATTGCACCCATTCACACCCTTCCCACCCGGCTCCGTCGCCAGCGCCACAGCAAAATCCCCATCAGCAGCACCACGAACCCGACCGCAATCGCCCCGCTCATAAATCGTCCGCCGGGGCGGTCGATGGTGCGCGACCACAGCGAGGGTGCCTCGCCCGGCCGCGCCAGGCGGAACGCCACTACGCTCTCGCCGATCGTAGTGCCGGACTCGGAATGACCGCCGGCACCGATCGCGACATATTGCTCGTCCTTCCACATGTACGTCATGGGATTGGCAACACCCGGCACCGGCAGCCGGCCCTGCCACAGCTCCTGCCCCGATCGCGCATCGAAGGCACGCAAATAGGCGTCCATTGCGCCGGTGAAGACGAGACCGCCGGCGGTGATCGCGACGCCGCTGACGAGCGGCGTGCCGAAGGCAAAAGCGATGCCGAGCGGCGCACGATCTTCCGTAGTGCCGACCCTGGATCGCCAGAGAATCTTCCCGGCCTTCAGATCGACGGCGACCATCTCGCCCCAGGGCGGCTTGTTGCACAACAGCCCCAGCGGCGACAGCGCGACGGCGCGCGTCATCGCAAACGGCGTGCCCTGTTGCCGTCCGAAATCGTGACCGGGCGGCGGGTTGAAGCCATCGGCCACAGCGGCACGTGGAAGCAGTTTGACAATGTGAATCGCCCGCGTCGTATTGGCGTAGAGGATCTGGTTGACCGGATCGAATGCAGCGCCGCCCCAGTTCACGCCGCCGCCGGTCATCGGAAACACCAGGGTGCCTTGCGTGGACGGCGGCGTGTAAAGGCCTTCATTGCGGGCCGATGCGACCTTCGCGCGGCAGGCTCCGCTGTCCCAGAACGGAATCAGCCCGAACACGTCGTCGGCCGAGATTTGTTGCTGCAGCAGCGCCGGGACATGGGTCGGGAACGGCTGTGTCGGCGAGAGCTGCTCGCCTTCGGCGCCGCCTTGCGGCACCGCGCGCTCCTCCACCGGCCATATTGGCTTGCCGGTGTCGCGGTCGAGCACGAACACAAAGCCTTGTTTGGTAGGCTGGATCACAACGTCGCGCTCGCCTTCGCCGGTATCGATGCGCGCCAAAGTCGGCTGCGCCGGCAGGTCGTAATCCCAGACATCGTGATGCACGGTCTGAAACGACCAGACCCGCTCGCCGGTCTCGGCGCGCAGCGCCACAACCGAATTGGCGTGATCGTTGTTGCCGGGCCGCTTGCCGCCCCAGAAATCCGGACTCGGCGAGGACGTCGGCAGGAACACCAGCCCGCGCACCTCGTCGACGGACATCGGTGCCCAGACATTGGCGTGACCGGCGATGAAGCCGTCATGCACCAGCGGATCGAAGCTCCAGCGCGGCCTCCCGGTTCGCGCATCGAAAGCGCGCACCGTACCCGGCGGCGCGTCGACGCGGCGATTATCCGCAATTGCAGAGCCGACGATGATGGTGTCGCGGGCAATGACGGGCGCCGACGTGATCTGGAATTCGCCGGGCCACTCCAATGGACCGAGTGCGAACTTGACCTCGCCATTATTGCCGAAATCGGCGCAGGGAACGCCGGTCCTGGCATCGAGCGCGATCACGCGCACGTCGTTGGTGCCCATGAATATCCGTGCGCGACAGGCGGCAGTCTCGGCGGCGCGCTCGTCGACCCAATAGGCGACGCCACGGCAAGTGTAGCGGTTGGCCGGGCGTTGCGCGGTCGAGATTTTGGGATCGTACCGCCACTTCGGCGCGCCGCTGCCGGGGTCGAGCGCGATGACCTCGTTGAAGGGCGAGCAGAAGATCAGGCTGTCCTCGACAAGCAGCGGGGTGGCCTGAAACTTGGTCCGCTTCATCGCCTCGACCGGCCGGCGATCGAGATCGCCGGTGCGAAATTCCCAGGCGCGGACGAGATTGCCGACGTTGTCGGGGGTGATCTGCTTGAGCGGCGAAAACCGCGATCCGCCGCGATCGCCGCCCCAATGCTCCCAGGCGGACGCCGGAAGCGGATTACCTGCATAGAAGATGGCAACGAAGAACGTGAACAGACGAACCGGATGTCGCATCCCACCCCCGCAAGCGCAGCACAACGCTTGCGGGATCGATTACCTTATTGCCACCTCAGTATCCACCCCTGCGGCCATGGTCACCATAGTTGCCACCGCGGCCGCCACCGAATCCGCCGAGGCCGATTCCGATGCCGATGCTAACCGGGGGCGGCGGAGGCGGCTGCTCGTAGACCACGCGCGGGGGCGGACGGCGAACGACCACGACATCGTCATCTACCTCACGCACGCGCCGCGGCGGCTTGCGATCGACCCGCTTCGGCGGAACGGGCTCGACACGCCGGACCGGGGCATTGACCTTGATCGGCTGCTGCTGCGGCGGCTGCACGTTGCAGGGACACATCGGCGCGGCGAGCGCAACGTTTTGCGGCAGGGCACCGGCGGCGACAGCAGGCGGCGCGAAGTCGGGACGGTTGCGCAGCCGCTCCTCGAGCTTGCGCGCGGTCGCGGCCAGATCGCTGTCGGGGAATCGCGTCAGGAACGAGCGATACCCGGACGCGGTATTGATCAGCACGGCGTTATTCCACGCTACCATGCGCCGGTGCCGGACCAGCCAGTCGCGCGCCAGCCGCCCGAGCGAGGTCTGCGGGTAAAGGCCGGCAAAAGCCCCATAGGCTTCGTCGGTGCCGTCGGCCACGATCAATTCGTTCGCCGCCTCGACCGGCTTGCCCTTCAGATCGCGCGTCCATTCTGCAACCGTCTTCTTGGGCTGCGCGGCGGGCTTGGGTCCTGCGACCGAGGCGCCGGAAAAGCGGAAATCCTCGGTCAGCGAAGAGCTGTCCCACGGAGTCTGCCGCCCCTCGGTGACCTTGTTCACCGCAAGCCGCACCCGCTTGAAGGTCTCCTCGATCGGAATCCCCTGCTCCTTGCCGGCCGCGAGCAGCGCGGTGGTATACGGGCTGTTGGAGCCGGAGCCGTCTTCCGCGACTGCGCCGGGCGAGGTCGAGAACGACAGGAACGTGCCGGGCGAGCCGACCTTGGCATCAACCAGCGCAAGGCCGCTGCCGGCTGTTTTCAGATCGGGGAACGGATTGTTGCGGCAGGCGTCGAGCATCAGGATGCGCATCCTGCTCGGCACCGATGTCAGGGTGTTCAGGATGTCGTTGAGGCGCACCGCCTGGATCGGAATGTCGGCTTCCCGCTTGGGATCGATGTCGACCGGAACCAGAAAATTCTCGCCGTCGATCTGCAGCCCATGGCCGGCGTAGAAGACCAGGGCGACCGTATCGGCGCCCCGCGCAGCCACCTTGCCGGCGAATTCGCTGACCGCCTCCCGCATTTGATTCTGCGAAAGATCGGCCGCGGTCGAAACCTCGAAGCCGGAATCGGTCAGCAATTGCGTGACCGCCCTGGCGTCATTGGCCGGATTGGGCAGCGCGGGCACCGAGCGATAGGCGGATTGGCCGATCACCAGTGCGAGGCGACTTTCGGCAGAGGCCGAATGGGCTCCCAGCAGAACCGCCGCGGGAATCATCAGCTTGAGCAGCGCGTGACGGAACATGATGCCACCTCCCGGCAATGCAGGCTTCGGATTGGTCACGGCCTCGAAGCCAAAGGTTCAAGCCGGCCGCGCCATGTGAGGCGTGACGGCGGCCCCATTCAACGGCGATCTTGTCGCAGGCCCGGACTCCCGCGCAGTGATCTGAATCACAGTCTCGGAATCGTTATGTTGCCTGGACCGCATTACCCCTGTCCGGAGCGACGTCTCCGCGGTAGAACAACCTCCGATGCGGCGGATCGTGGTTCACATAGCGCTGGTAGCGGGCGCAGCGCTGGCGCTTGGGGGTTGCGGTTTTGCCGACGTCCGCGCGCCGGTGCCCGAATTCATGCGCGCCAAGGCACCCGACCCGCCCGCGATGGGGACGCCGCCCGACGTCAAACTGCTGCTGAGGCAGAAACTGGATTCGGTGTTCGTGGCGGCCTCGCAACCGACCGAGGTCCGCGTTTCCGAGCCGCGTCCCAACCTCCGCGGCCCGGGCTGGACCGCCTGCGTCAAGGCCGAAGTGGTTTCGGTGACCGGCCAGCCGCTTGGCACGCAGACCTATCGGATCGAAATTTCCGACGGCGCGATCGCCGATCGCCAAAAGGTCGAAGGCGAGGATACCTGTGCGACCGAGAGCTACGAACTGGTCTAGCCCTACAGACACCGCGTCGTCGCCCGGACCGGGCAAAGCTTCAGCGCGCTGGTCAGCGCGAACAGCACGCGCGCGCCACGGGTGGGATTATCAGGCGCGCGATAGCTGAGCGGCGCGGCGGCGCCGATGTCGGCTTGCAGGCCTTCCGTGAGGAAGAAGCGAACGCCGCCGCCGGCCGAGGTCAGCGAAAGACCGTCGCTGAGCCGATAGCCGTCATTCCAGGCCACGCCGCTGTCGACGAAGGCATAGAACTGGTAGCCGCTCAGATATTGCAGGTTCGTCTTCTGGTTGAAGCGCAGCTCGACGGTGCCTGCGAGGCCGTTGTCGCCGCTGATCTCGGCACTGCCATAGCCGCGTCCGAACGCAATGCCGCCGAGATAGAATTGCTGCGAGGTGAAGAGCCGGCCGGACGCCGCCTGGCCGGCGGCAGCGAGCTTCACCGACCATGCATCCGTCAGCGTCTGATAGCGCGTGAACCAGAAATTGAGCGCGGAGAAAGTGCCGGACGCGCCGACGCGCGACAGATAATCGTCGTCGCGGTTCGAGGCGTCGAGAATGTCGAGGCCCTGGCGATAATTCACCGTCAGATAATTGATGCCGCCGAAATGGTCCTGCAGGCGGTAGTCCGACGTGAGGCTCGCTGTGCGGATGCCATCGGCATAGATCAGGCCGAACACGTCGTTTTCGGTGGCGTTGGTGAATCCGGCCGCCGCGGTCAGCGTCAGGCTGGACCTCTGAGATTGCAACGGCACTGCGCTGCCGCGAATTTCGAACGAATGGGTCTTGATGTTGTCGCTGTAGAGACGGCGGTAATCGCCGGGCCAGACTTCGCTGTAATAGCCGGACGCGCCGATGCGGGCGCCGTCGGTGCCGACGGGCACTTCGTAGGAAAGACGGCCGAACGCGAGCTGCCTCGGATCGCCGGGCGTGGTCGAAAGGTTGAACATCAGCGAATCGCCGGGCGCGAGATAGGAGTTGAACGCCGTCGTTCCGTAGCTTTGCCACGGTCCGACCGACGAGGATCCGAGATTGTCGATACCGAACGACGTGAAGACGTGCCAGGTTTTCACGGAGAGGATCAGGCGGAAATGGCCGGTTGTCGTGCCGATCTCCTCGATCGCAGTATCAACGATGCGCACGCCCGGCCGGCCGTTGATCAGCAGCAATTGCCGCTCCAGCGTTGCAAGCCGCGAGGGCCGTTCGGCCAGCACGGGCTCGAGCATGGGCCGGACGCCGAATTCGTCGGCGCCGTCCCCCCTCAGTGTCAGCTTCGTGATGCTGCCTTCGACGACCTGAATGCGAAGCTTGCCACTCTGGATATCCTGTGGCGGGATGATTGCCCGGCTCAAGTGAAAGCCGGCGGCGCGATAGACTTCGCTGACCGCGCTGGCCATCGCCGCCAGGTCAGCCTGCGACACATTTTTCCCGATATAAGGTTGATAGGCCGTCACCAGCCGGTCCTGCGGTATCGCAACGGCGCCGCTGATCGAGACGCGCCGAAGCACGAACAGCAGCTTGGTGTTTCCCTGCCCCTCCGGTCCGGCGAATTGCGGCGACGGCAATCGGGGCCTTCCGTTCACGTCTTGGCTGGATTGCTGGTCCTCGAAACGCTTTTCGGTCTGCCGCGGATCATAACCGGGCTGATGCGCTTGCTGCGCGAGCGCCGGAAAGCAGGCGAGCGAAGTCCACAGCCCGAGTACCACACGGGACAAAGCTGAACAGCTCCACTTCCGTAATTGTACGGACAAGGAACCGGAATCGTGAGCTGAACCGCTAGCCATCTGATTTTTAATAGAAAATTATGGTCAACGAATGGTTAATGGGTGCCTCGCAGAGAACGGCTTTCGCTCACTCAATCTTGAAACATTTCCCATAGCCTGCGGGACAAAGTGGCAATCAGAGAGAGTTTCATGCGTGCGATCCCTCACGTCTCGAGAACACTCGCGGCGATGTTCTTCCTGGCGACGGCTTCCGCCGCCAACGCCGCCGATGGCGGCGAGTGGACGGTCAGCAAATCCTCCGGCGAGGTCTGGCTCACCGGCAGCGGCGTGCAGCAGGCATCGATCAAACAGGAAGACGTGTTGAAGCCGGGCGATACGGTTCGCACCGGCCGCACCGGTCGCGTCCTGTTGAAGCGCGGCGAGGAAATGATCATGGTCGCACCGAATTCCGTGGTCGGCGTCCCCGCCCAGAAGAAGGAAGGGCTATCGACCACGATCGTGCAGCAGGCCGGTTCGATCCTGCTCGACGTCGAAAAGCGCAACGTCAAGCATTTCGAGGTCGAAACGCCCTACCTCGCCGCCGTGGTGAAGGGCACGCAATTTCGCGTCACCGTCAACGCCGGCAAGACCACCGTCGATGTGATCCGCGGTCAGGTCGAAGTCGCCGACTTCAAGTCAGGCCAGATCGCGCAAGTGATGGCCGGGCAGCATGCGACGGCCTTCGCCAGCGGCAAGACCGGGCTCTCGCTGGGCGGAGCCGGCGTCCTCGCGCCGATCGAGCACGGCAAGCCGCGCGCACCTTCCATCGAGCGCGTGCCGGTGCCGCGCAACGGTCTCTCCGCGCCGCGCCATGCGGCCAACGGACAGAACAAGCATGCGAGCGCCCATCCCGCCAAACATGGCGTCACTCGCATCTCCTCGTCGATCGGCGAAGTTCGGGTGAACTTCCATCGCGTTACTAACGGTCTCGCCCATGGTGGCTCGGCTCCGGTCGGCGCGGCACGGGGCGCCTCCGAGTCCAATACGGCCTGGAATTCATCACCTCTCGGCACGGACATGGCCGCCGCCAACAATGGTCACGGAGATAATGGCAACGGAGCCGCCGCCGGTGCCGCCGGTCGGGCAAATGCAAGCGCGGTAGCGGCTGCCGCCGGGGGTAATGCCAATAGCGGCAACGGCGGCAATGGCAGCAGTGGTAATGGCAACGGCAATGGCAATGGCGGCAGCGAAAATGCCGCCAACGGGAGCGGCAATGGAGCCAACGGCAGTGGCCGTGGCAACAGCGGACATGGAAGAGGCCGCTAGCCGAAGAATCGACTGCAAGAACCGAACGACCATTCAAACCCGAAACACCAGAACGGTGACGACCAAGTGAGACGATATCGGCCGCATATTTTTGTGATGATCGCGTTGGCTATTGTCCTGGCGGCTGGCTGGCACAGCTCGCTTCGCAACGTCCTGGCCGACCTGCGGTTCGCCTGGCAGTCGCGACAGGTCAGCGGCGACATCGTGGTGATCGCGATCGACGCATCGTCGATCGACAGGATCGGCGTCTGGCCGTGGCCGCGCCTGCTCCACGGCGAGTTGATCCGCCAGCTTCAGAAGGCGAACGTCCAGGACATCGCACTCGACGTCGACTTCTCGACACCTTCGGATGCGTCGTCGGACCGAAACTTTGCCGAAGCGCTTCAGAGCGCCGGCGGATCGGTGGTGCTTCCCTCCTTCCAGCAGCCCCGCACCGACAGGACGACGCTTCACATCAATCGCCCGCTGCAGCAATTCGCCGAACATTCCTGGCCGGCGGTCGTCAACGTCGAGGTCGGCCGCGACGGCCTCGTCCGGAGTTATCCGTTCGGCGAGAAGCTGGACGGCAAATTCGTGCCGTCGATGGCTGCCGTGCTCGCCGGCCAGTACGCCGAAAAGCGCACGCCCTTTCTGATCGACTTCAGCATCCGAACGGCCGGAATCCCCAAAGTGTCCTTTGCCGATGTTCTGAGCGGCGACCCGGCGACACTGCAAAAACTCAGGGGCAAGAAGGTCGTCATTGGCGGCACGGCGCTCGAACTTGGGGATCGCTTCAGCGTGCCGAACGGTGTGATCGTATCCGGCCCCGTGCTGCAGACGCTAGCTGCGGAGTCGCTGCTGCAGAACCGCGCGCTGCAATGGACCTCGCACGTCGTCACGACGGCCGGCCTGGCGTTGCTTGGCCTACTGATGCTGTTCTCGTGGCGTCGCCTCACTGCCGGCAAGCGCGTAGCGCTGCTCGGCGCAACGGCGTTCACGCTCGAGGCAGGCGCATTTGCCCTGCAGGCGGCGTTCCCGCTCATTCTGGATACGTCGCTGCTTCACTTCGCCATCATCATCTACGTCGCGGCCATCGCGCTCGACGAAATCGACATCAAGGATCTGCTCGGCCGGGTCGCCGAGAGCCGCTTTCAGCGCGTGGCCATGTCGCTCGGCGATGGCCTGATCTGCACCGATTCAAACTATTTGATCACGGTGTGGAATCCGGGCGCTACCGCAATCTTCGGCTATCTGCCCGAACAGATGATCGGTCGGCCGTTCGACGAGATTTGCGCACGTGACGACGGCCTCGCCGCATCCACCTTTTCAATCAAGAACGCAGCGCAGCTCGCCGCTGGATCGGTGGTCGAGTTTGACGGACGCCGCAGCAATGGCGAGGTGTTTCCGGTCGAGGCTTCCTTCTCCGGCTGGCAAGGCACCGACGGGCTTCAGATTGGCGCGATCCTGCGCGACATCTCGGTGCGCAAGCACGAAGCCGAGAGAGTCAGATATCTTGCGGAACACGACACGCTGACGGGGCTCATCAATCGCGATGCGCTTCACGTGCAGCTCAAGGCCAAAATTTCCTCGACCGAGACGGACGGCCGCAAGGTGGCACTGCTGGTGATCGGCATCGACGGCTTCCAGCAGATCAACGACATGCTTGGCCACACCTGTGGTGACCTCGTGCTTCGCGCCATTTCGCAGCGACTGACGGCGGCTGTTCCGCCGGCGGGTCTGGTCGCTCGCTTGAGCGGAGACGAATTCGCCATCGCCGTTCCGACCAGCGACATCGGAGAAAACCTCAGCCGCTTCGCCGAGCAGATCGGCGACGGCTTCGACGCGCCGCTGCTGGCCGGCAACCGCCACCTGCGGGTCAAGGTCAGCATTGGAGCCGCCGTTTGCCCGGCCGATGGACGAACGGCGGACGAACTCCTCAGCAACGCCCATCTGGCGCTGAGCCGCGCCAAGGCGACCAACCGCGGCGGCCACGTGCTGTTCGAAGATTCGATCCGCCGCGAGTTGGAGACGCGCCTGACTCTGGAAGCAGAGCTCGCGCTGGCGGCGGAACGCAATGAGTTCGAATTGTTCTACCAACCGCAATTTCATCTGGCCGACGGCCGACTGATCGGCGCCGAAGCCCTGATCCGCTGGCGCCATCCCGTGCGGGGCCTGGTTTCGCCGGGCGAATTCATGCCGGTCGTCAACACCTCTCCGATTTCCGAGCGGATCGCCGAATGGGTTCTGCAAACTGCCTGCACCCAGGGTGCCGCCTGGGAACACGCGGGACACAAGCTCCGCGTCGGCGTCAACCTTTCGCCGTCCCAGTTGGAGTCTGGCGACCTCGCAATCTCGGTTGCGCAGGTGCTGGCCAGCACCGGCTTGAGTCCAACCAGCCTCGAGCTCGAGGTCACCGAAGACATCCTGCTCCACGATGAGCAGGCCGCGCTGAATACGTTCCTTGAGATTCAGGAGCTTGGGGTTCGCCTGTCCTTCGACGATTTCGGCACCGGCTTTGCCAGCTTGAGCTATCTGAAAAAATTCCCGCTCGACGGGCTCAAGATCGACCGCTCTTTCGTGTTGGGCCTGCTCACCAATCCCGACGACGCGGCGATCGTCAGTTCGACCATCGGACTAAGCAAGCAATTGGGCCTGTCGGTTATCGCCGAAGGCATCGAGGACCGCGCCACGGCTGACTTCCTGGTCAGGATGGGCTGCGAAGAAGGACAGGGCTATTGCTTCGGCAAGCCGATGCCGGCGAGCGAGTTCGAAGTCAAATTCCTGACCGCGGCCGCTGCCGCCGAGGTGGCGTGACGGCCGAGCGGCTGATCAGGCTGAACGATCGGTTAACGCGACACCTTAAATCCGAGCGTCGTAGCAACGCTATTTTCCACCTCTTTCCACTAGCGTCGCCCCATGAACGCGATGAGCCGGCGCTCAAGGTGTCGCCGGCACAAAAATCGCGAACGGGGATTCGGGGAAGTGGCCGATATTACCGATATATCGACGGTGCGCCGAGCATCGAGCAAGGACGCGAGTGCGCCAGCCATCGGCGATGCGCTGACGCCGCTTACCGGCATCTCCGCGCCCCAATGGCGCGCGCTTACCGAACGCGTCGCCGAGCCGAACGGCTATTACTTGCCCGAATGGGAGTTGGCGGTGAACGCTTCGGCGCGAGGTCGCCAGAACGCCGCCGCGCTCGGCGCGTGGCGCGATTCATCCACCTTGATCGGCCTGGTGCCCGTGATCTCGATGTGGCGCGCCTACAAGGTTCCGCTGCCCGCTCTGGTCAGCGCCGATCCCTACGGCACGCTTTGCACGCCGCTGCTCGATCGCGACATGGCGGAGGAAGCCGTCACCGGCATCCTGCGCCGGGCCCGGCGCGCCGGCGCGCATGCGCTGATTTTTCGAGCCGCCTCGCTCGATGGCGCGGCGATGAAGGCGTTTACCGACGCGCTGCATCGCGGCGGCATGCAGCCGCTGGTGCTGCAGTCGCATGTCCGCGCCTGCCTCGATGCCACGGCCGACGCCAATACGGTGCTACGCGACGCGCTCGGCGCAAAGAAACTGAAAGAACTGCGCCGCCAGCGCAATCGCCTTGCCGAACACGGCGCTGTCCATTTCGATGTGGCGCGGACGCCCGGCGAGATCGCCGCCGCCGTCGAAACATTCCTGGTGCTGGAGGCCAGCGGCTGGAAGGGCCAGCGTGGCACGGCCCTCGGCCAGCACGAGGGCGATGCGGCCTTCGTTCGCCGCGCCACTTCGGCGCTGGCCGAGATCGGTCAATGCGAGATCGTGACCTTGCGGGCCGGCGAGACGCCGGTGGCGGCAGCGATCGTGCTACGCCATCAGGACCGCGCCTTCTACTTCAAGCTCGGCGTCGACGAGCGCTTCGCGAAGTTTTCGCCGGGCGTGCAACTGACGCTGGAGCTGACGCAGCATCTTTGCGCCGACCCCGCCATTGCCATGGTGGATTCCACCGCAAATCCCGACCATCCCATGATCAACCCGATCTGGCGCGGACGCCTTGCGATCGGCGACGTGTTGATTCCGCTGCGGCGGAACGATCCGGTGGTGGCGTTGATTCGCGCCGCGCTCCCGTTGCGGTCCGCAATCCGCGAGCCGGCGCGACGTCTCATCCATTTCGTCAGAAAGAGTCGGGAGAAATCCTAAAATGAATACGCTCACCGCTATAGCCCCCGTCATTACGGCCGATCATGACGCGCTTCGCCACGACTTTCCGCTAAAACCGTTTGCGATCCGCCACAAGCTCGCCGGCCATCCGCTGCTAACGCTGCTACGCATCGCGCAATTGGCTTCCGAATTGCCGCGAGACCTGATCGAATATAATTCCGGCAAGGTCGCGATCAGCCAGGATCCGGACGCGATTCCCACCGTGGGGCTCGACCCTGTCGAAGTCGTGAAAAGCATTGAGACGGCCGGCGCCTGGATGGTGCTCAAGCGCATCGAGAATTCGCCGGAATACCGGGCGTTGCTGGAGGATACGCTGCTGTCCGTCGCCCGTGCCCGCGGCTTCAACAGCCTCCTCGACGCCGGCTTCGAGCAGGTCGAAGGCTTCCTGTTCGTGTCCTCGCCGAATTCGACCACGCCATTTCATCTCGACAGCGAAGACAACTTCTTCGTGCACATTCACGGCGAAAAATTCTTCACGATCTTCGACAATACCGACCGTTCGATCGTCTCCGACGACGAGATCGAGCGCTCGATGACCAAGCATCGCAACCTGAAATACGACGAGGGCATCGCGCCGCGGGGCACAGAATTCCACCTGTTCGCTGGCGAAGGATGCTACGTGCCGTATCAATGGCCGCACTGGGTACGCACCGCAGGTTCGTTCTCGATCTCAATGGCGATCACCTGGAAGACGCGCGAAGTACGGCGGATGAACGATCTGCACTTTTTCAATTCGATGCTGCGCGGCATCGGCCTGCCTCAGCAGCCGCCGGGCAAACAGCCGGTGCTCGACGCGCTGAAGCTGGCGTTCTATCGCACCGTGACGACCGCGATCAAACCGCTGCGCGCCTCGATGGCAATGCGGCGCGTGCTGCGGCGGATCGCACTTGGCAAACGGGCGAACTACTATTTGAAGGGGGTGTGACGCGCCCATAGCCCGGTTGAAGCGGAAGCGTAACCCGGGACTCCTGGGTGCCGGTCCCCGGATTGCGCGGAGCCTGTCATCGGGCGCGCATTCGCGCGACCCGTTGGTTCCATCCGGGCTACTTCATCGTCTCACTGCAGCGGCGAATGCGGCGCCGGCAGCATGATGGTCGAGTGCATCTCGTCGAGAAATCCGGGACCCTTCCCGAGAAATTCCTGCCAGGCCGGATCCTTCATCGCGTTGCCGCGCGCTTCGGCGCGTGCGTTCAGGCTGGGATAGGCCCAGATGTGGCAGGCTTCGTTCGGCTGGCCCGCTTCGGTCGTCCAGAGGCCGACGATCTTTGAATATTTTTCGCGCTCCGGCAGCACGGCGGTGAACGCATCGAGCCATTGCTTGAGACCGCCGGCCGGCTTGGCGCGGTAATTGCGCAGCTCATAAACGTTGCCCGTGGTCATCGGCGCCACCGGCGCTCGCACCGCGCTAAGCAGGCGGACTTCCTGACGCACGAGCAAGGGGCGGATCAGCGGCACGTACTCGCCGGTCCAGCGCGAATTCCCGGCGAGCTCCGCCCGCATGCGCGCGCGCTCGTCAAAGCTATTGTAGCTCCACATGTGCAGGACCTGGTTGAGCGGGCCGATCTCGGTCGACCAGTAGCCTTCGAGCTTGCCGTAGTCGTCCTTGCGGATCTCGCGCGACACGGTGCTCGCGGCCTTGATCATGTCGCCGAGCGTGCCGGGCTTTACGGTGTAGGTGCGCAGTTCGTAGATCATGATGCCTCCCCAAGTTTTTTGCTGTTTGTTGTTTTGGGGCAGCACTCCTGTCAAACGCTACACTGCGCTGTGCGGAGAGAGGCCCCTCACCCGACCCTCTCCCCGCAAGAGCGGGGCGAGGGAGAAAGAACCCTCGACTACTGCGCCTGTGCGTTGATCTCCCCCGATACCTGACGGATCGCGCGGGCGAGTTGCTCGGCCGGCTGGGCGCCGGACACTGCATATTTCTGTGCGAACACGAAAGTTGGGACGCCGGAGATTCCCTTGTCGGACGCTTCCTGCGCCTGGCCGGAGATCAGTGCGACGTCCTCATCGGTGGCAAGACGCCTGCGCACATCGTCGGCATTGAGGCCGACATCGGCCGCGGCCTGCACCAGCACATTGACATCGGTCAGATCGCCGCCATCGCGAAAGTACAATTCCATCAGGCGCTGCTTCATCTCAGCAGCCTTGCCCTGCGCTTCCGCCCAATGGATCAGCCGGTGGCAATCGATGGTATTGGGCTGACGCTTCACGAGTTCGGGCCGGTACGTCAGCCCCTCCTCGCCCGCAGCCGCGACGACGCGGCCGGCGATGCCCTTATAGGCCTCGACCGAACCGAATTTTGCGGTGAGATATTCGTCGCGGCTGATGCCCTCGCGCGGCACCCAGGAATTGAGGAAGAACGGCCGCCAGCGCACTTCGACGGGAACATCCGGCACCAGCGCCAAGGCGTTCTCGATCCGGCGTTTGCCAATGTAGCACCAGGGGCAGACCACGTCGGAGACGATGTCGATCTTGAGAGGTTTGAGGGTGCTCATCGGGGTCGTCCTTCGCTGAATGAAGCCCGGAAGGTAGTCCGATCCGGCGAGGAGACAAGGGCGATAGCCGCATGTCTCGTATCACTTCACCTCCGCGGGTATTGTGGCGAACGGCCAGCTCCGTGAATCGATCTTGAACCGCAGAGCCCCTGCAACGACCGCCATTTTCAGGCCGGAAGGCCCCTGTTTCGCGCCACCGAACAAGCCAGCGGGCGGTGGTCGCCCGATATGCTGCAGGGCAGCGCGACAAATTAGGTCAACCCTGCCGCTATCTGCTGCATCCGATCGGCGGTCAGATCATCTGCCGGGAAGAAGGTTTCCAGCGCCAGCTCCTGCAGCGTGATGTCGACGGGCGTGCCGAATACCATGGTGGTGGAGATGAAACTCAACACGTCGCCCTTGTGGCGCAGCTTGAACGGGATAGCGACATTGTCGGCCGAGATCGGCCCCGAGCGCGCCGGCATACGATAGGCTTTCAGCTCCTGATACAGCTTCAGCAGTTCGGGATCGGCCGTCGCCTCGCATTGCCGGTGCAGCCGCTCAAGGAGATGCGCGCTCCATTCGGCAAGATTGACCGTGCGCGGCGCGAGCCCTTCGGGATGAAAGGCGAGTCGCAGAATGTTTAAGGGCTGCCCGAGCAGATGCGGCGGGATGCCTTCGAGCAACGGCGCCACCATGCGGTTGGCCGTCACCAGATTCCAGTGCCGGTCATAGGCCAGCGCCGGATTGGGCTCGTGCGCCTTCAGCACCAGCTCGATCGCCTGCCGGGCTGACTTTAGCGCCGGATCATCCAGCGAGCGTTGCGGAAAGGCGGGGGCAAAACCCGCCGCGACCAGGAGCACGTTGCGTTCACGCAAGGGGACCTCCAATCGCTCGGCAAGCTTGAGCACCATTTCCCGCGACGGCGCGGCGCGGCCGGTTTCGACAAAACTGAGGTGACGCGCGGATATTTCGGCATCGCTCGCCAGATCGAGCTGGCTCAGATGGCGCCGTTGGCGCCATTCGCGCAGGTGATCGCCGATATGAGGGGCTTTCGTTGGTTCGGCTCGCGCCGTGGCAGCATGTGCGTTCATGGTGGAAAACCTATCATGCGAATTTCGCCCATTCCATTACGTCCAAGGTAATCGATTTTGACACCTAACCACCTGAACTCGCAGGAGTTTCTTTATCCTTCTCCCGGCCAATACCAACACAAATACCAACATCTCGAATTCAATCACCGACAATAAAAATGTTGGCGAGCCGATTGTTGGCGAGCCTTGCCCCAAGTTTATCCAGTCCTGAGATCGAAAGTGATCCAGCACGTGCGCGAGAAGTTCGTCTGCCGGGCCTGCCAAGCTATCACCGAACCGCCGCGCCCTCGCACCCGATTGCACGTGGACGTGCGGGGCATAAGCTGTTCGCCCATATGAGTGCTGAGGCTGACGTGAAGGCGGTGCGGAGCAAGTCGCCTCCGACCAGGTAAAATGCCTTGCCGAAGCGTATCCTTCGCTTCGGACTTTCCCAGACGACGATGGAATGTGGCTCCTTGCGAGAAGTTCGATCATTCCGGGCTTGGCGCGGGAAACCACGTTTTTCGTCACGCTTCCATACAGGTCAGGAGTGGGCCCGCGCGCATGGGGCTTCTGGGCTACAGCTGGTCCATCTAGATGGATCGGACCGCGGCACACCAATTTCGAAGACGATTCGATCTGCGCCTCTCACCGGCCGACGGGGTATGGTTCGACGGCGGCGATCTCAGGACGCTGCTGGATATCTACAGCGTCTGGACGCTGCGCCACCTGTACCTTGAAGTTTTTGGCCAATGGCCGGGAAAGCAATATGCTCCTGCCGGCGCCGATCCTCGGATACAAGCCTCCTACTGGTGGATCGAGTGCGATGACGATGAGCTGTGCGGTTGCGGCTCGGAAACTCGGAAGACGCGGACTGTTACAAGCCGTCGGACTTGCAATGTGATTTCAGCCAACTCGCGTCGATCTTCCTGGACCAAGTGCCAAGCGGGTTTTCGAATCGCAAGCCGCCTCTCTCCGTTGTGGAGTTCGTCGAAGGCCGATCTGGGCTTCCGCGAATAAGGGACGTCCATCTTTCACGCATCCCTAAGTCCCGCTTGGGAACGGAACACCGTGGAAACGCAGACCTATGGCAGTTCGGAATACTTGCCTGGTGTTAGGAGCGCGGAACGCGGGACGCGCATAGGATTGGAGTCATATGGATGCGGACGTTTAAGCAGCGTCCGCCCGGCGATCCGAACGCTGCAGGGCTGGGCGATCTCGGTGCTGCAAGAAGCCGGCGCAATCCGCGGCAGCGGCGATCCGCACCCCGGGAGCGCGCTTAGAGGAGTCGCCCGTGAAGGCCCCCCTTAGGTCTTGACCGAGGATTCAATTTTCTAGCGAAGGCCGTTTTGAGATTGCAAGTTTTTGCGACTTGAGGCCTCGGAAGCTTGCAAATTTGGTTTTGAAGATTCCCTCGCGCCGGTCGTGATTCTGTGGTCGCAGCGGAGGGGACGATGCGACCGACGAAGCCGAAGACGACAGGCAAGGCGATCTGTTTCGCGCCAGGCTCGACCAGATCATCAACCTGTAACACGAGCTGGTGCAGCTCGGTGGCAAGATCGATTGGGACTGAAATGAAATTGCAAGCTTTCCGGCCTTCAAACCCAAAAAGCTTGCAATTTCAAACCGCGCTCCGCTCCAAAAGACCCGCTCAAGGGCTTGGACAGTTCTTCACGGACGACTAAGAAAAGTGCGAACGTGATCGGATTTGTCGAGGGTGTCGCTATGGTACCAGAAGCGCCTTGAAGTGGACCTGCTAGAGCATCCCGTCGTTCTGCGGGCTGGTGCGACGGCGGTTCGGCGCTTTGTTCAGTAGGCCAGTAATCCGCAGACCTTCCAGAATGCCTTCCAGCCGCTGCACACGGATCATCGAAGCAACCATTGAAACGGCGTCCTGCTGTTGGATCGTGAAGTGCACATCCGGAAATTGCTCAGACATCGCCTCCAAGAATGTCTGCGGGTTAGTAACGTGATCTCGGATCGCATGCGCCGCTTCCTCCGCGAGGTAGGTCGCAAGATCGCCGTCGACGAACCCGACGAAATTGAAGTCATAGCGGGTACGGTCCTTGACCGATTGCCGAATCAGCTCGCTTTGGTGTTTTGCCTCAACGAAGAGCATAAAGACCGCATCAGGCAGGTTGTCGCGCGGCACGTTCTTCAAATCAGCGATTCGGGCGTAAATGTCCTTCCCTGCCCGCTCGTTCCGCTCGAATCGGGCTTGAACCTCCTGGGTCTTATGCTTCCGCAGCATTTTCTTCTTCTTTCCGAACATCGCACATCCTCCTAGCGGCGATATAATTCGGTTCTCGCAAAAGATCAAAACGGCGTCTGGCGATCGGTAGGTGCATTTAAAGCGAATGTGACGGCTGGAAGAAAGACAATGCGCTGTTAGCTCCGCATGAAGATCTTGTGCGACAACGTCCGCGTCAAAGCGCTAACTCGCAGCGCAATCCGCTCTCCTCTGCGATCGGGGCGGCGCGGATGACGAATCCACAACCATGCACCGACCTGAATCACGAGATTAACTGCGAAGGCCGTCTGTAAGCGACTTTCGGGTAGCGGCCCTGGTGAGGGATCCAGTGCTGAACCGCAAAGCCCGTCACATACTTGCATCACAAACGCGCAACCGAGATGAAAGACATTGAGCGCCGATGGCGCGCGGATCAGCACCAGCTGAGCGAGAAAGAACGCGATAGCGAGAAGCCAAAAGAGCGCTCCCGAAAGTTCTCCGATTTCGAATTAAACACCGCAGCAGGTCGGTCGCCATCATCGACACTGCGAGCGATCTTTCGAGCCTGGCTCTTGACCTGTTGAAGCACCTGATGCCGGCAAAGAAGGCGATACGGCTGCTCGGAATCCCCGTTTCTGGATTCAACGGGCCCGAAGCTGGAAGACGAGGATTGGTTGTCTCTCATGTTAGTTGAATAGCAGCGCCGCGATTACACATCCAGAAGGTCGAGGAACTCTTCGACCGTCCTAAGCGGTCCCTCGCGTCCGTTGCTGATGTAGACAACCCGGTCGCCATCGCGTTGCAGGGACCGCGCCTTGGATTTCCGAAGTCGTCCCGGCAGGAATGTCGCGGCCACGGCGTCGAGGCCGACATCAAGTCTTATGATTCCTCTTCGCCTGCACTCGATTCTGAGCCTTGCTGCGGCAAAGAAATCGCGGGCCGCCGGAGGCAATCTGCCGAAGCGACGAGACGTCTCTTCCTCGAGATCGTCCAGCTCATCTTCGCTTCGGCATCTGGCGACGCGGCCGTAGATTTCCAGCCGAACCGCCTCCGATTGCACGTAGCCTGCGGGCAACATGTCCCCGACCGGCAGATTCAGGTCAGGCACCCACAGGTCGGCTGTTCTGTCGTCGGCTTTCTCCGAGGCCAATTTCAGAAGGTGGCTGTAGAGCACCGGCCCGAACACCTGCACATGGCCCGACTGCCGCTCTGAAAGCACATCCCCCGCTCCCCTGAGGTCCAGATCCCGCGCACTGATCGCGAAACCCGCGCCGGGTCTGTTGAACTCCTCCAGTACGGCCAATCGCTTCTCAGATCGCTCTGAGTCCGAATCGGTCAGCAAATGCGCAAACGCCCGTATCCCGCTGCGCCCCACCCTTCCTCTGAGCTGATGAAGTTGCGCAAGACCGAACTTTTCGGGCCAACAGACCACGATCGTGTTTGCACGTGGGATATCGAGACCGCTCTCCACGATGTTGGTCGCCAGCAGCACGTCCGTCGCGCCTTCGACGAAGCTCATCATTCGATCGTCTATGTCGTCGGCGGGCAACTTGCCATGCAGACAGACGATGCGGAGATCCGGGGCCACCGATTGAACGCGCGCCAGCATCGGATCGAGATCCTGAATTCGCGGACAGATCAAGAAGCTTTGCCCGTGCCGCCTTTGCTCGCGCAGCAATGCGGAGGCAATAGCAGCATCCGAAAGAGGAGCGACCTTTGTGACGACCGGGAGTCGATGAATGGGCGGAGAGGCAATGACGCTGATATCCCTGAAGCCGGCAAGACCGCCCGCGAGAGTCCGCGGAATCGGCGTGGCGCTCATCCAAAGGGCATGAATACTCTTGGCCAACCCGGAAAGTCTCGCCTTCTCCGTCGCCCCAAAATGCTGTTCCTCATCGATGACGACAAGGCCGAGGCCGGCGAACTTCACGTCCTTCGCGGCGAGGGCCTGCGTTCCGACTACAATCTTCAATTTGCCACTCTTCAGCCCCTCCTTCACCTCTCTTGTCTCTGCGCCCGAACCGGTTCGCGACAAACTCCCCACTTCGATGCCAAACGGAGCGAAGCGTTTGCGGAAAGTCGCGACATGCTGTCTTGCCAGGACGGTCGTCGGCACCGCGATCGCCACCTGCTTCCCTGACAATACGACGGCGGCCGTGGCTCGCAACGCCACCTCGGTTTTGCCGAATCCGACGTCGCCGCAAATGATCCTGTCCATGGGGTGGCCTGACGCAAGATCATCCAAAACGTCCCGTATGGCTTTCGCTTGGTCGATTGTCGTGAAATACGGAAAACGCGCGACAAACCTCTCATAGATGGGACCGGGAGGTACAAGTTTCGGAGCCCGCCGGCGGCGCCGCTGGCTGATGTGTTTGGCGAGCTGCTTGCCGGCGATCTGAATTTCGTGCTCCGCCTCGGTACGCCGGCTCCACCATGTACTTCCATCCGCTTTGTCGAGGGTGAGTTCGCCGCGCTCCGACGCATATGGCCAGATCAAGGCTAGGTCGGCGGGCGGAACGAGAACGGCATCGTCTCCTGCAAATCCGAGCCTGATCATTTCGCGCGACGACCCGCCCCCCATTGCCACGGTCTGCAAGCCGTCGAGCAAGGCCAGCCCTCGCTGCAAATGAACAACCGCTGTCCCTTGCTCCGGCACATCTGCGTGGTCGAAAGCCGCACTCCAAGCTCTCACCAGGGGCTGCGGATGATGAGCCCTGCTGCCGAGCACATCGGAAGCCGTCACAACGACAAGAGGTTTCCGACCAGGCACGACAAAACCCCTGTCGAAGTCGGCCAGAAGCGCCGCCTCACGGTTGCGTCCGGCCGTCGCCTCGTTCCAATCCACAAAGCGCTCCGCCTTGACTCCGCTCATCCGTTCCAGCACGCGCAGGTCGTCCTCATGCGCTGCGACGAAAACCAGTCGCGAACCGGCGCGCCGCGTATCGTCGACGAACGCACGGAGCGCCTTCCTGGGCGGTGCAACCTGCGAAAAGTCCGGTGTGGGAACGAAAGATGCCTTTTGCGACAACACGTTCATACGCTTGGTCGCCTGCTTCCATTCGCGCCTGCCAAGGTATTCGCGCTCTCTGTCAGCGCGACCGGCCGCCTCCTCGATCGTGCTAAGCCAGCCATCGGCGTGCGCTGAAACCCCGGTATCCGCGATCCACTTGGCCCGACCACAATAGTCGAACATAGTCGAGCGCTTTCCGCGCTGATTCCCGAACGCCAGCCGCTCAGACATCGGGTCGATGAGAAGCTCTTTCGTCTCAAAAACGATGTCATGTTCTATCGGGTCGAACGCCACGATCCGACGTATCACCCCGCCGGAATGCTCTACTCTGAACGGACCGAGGGCGCCGGCGGGAAAAATCTCGAATGTCTTGCCGTGAAACAGCGCGCCGCCGGGGTAGTCCGCCTCGTCATCGAGGTCGTATCCGAGGGCCTCAAGCCGCGCCCGGAGATCTTGTTTAGAGAACGCGGCACCGACTTTCAAACGGAGGATGACCCGGGACCAACTCGCCACAGTGGGAAGGCGCTCCATCAGGGCCTCTGCCGTGGATACGAGCAGGATCGGCTTCTCAGGCTTGGCAAGGCGCCTCAGGACCGAGCTTCGTCTACCCGCGATTTCATGCGACGGCTCCAGCTGATCGAACGGCAGCGTATTCAGTCTTGGAAAAACAAGCACATCGCACGAAGGGGCGAGGGCATGAATGACGGCACCCAGCCGCTCGGCCCTATTCTCGTTTTCAGCAAGAAAGACGACGCCTTTGCGGCTCGACTTCTTCCACTGTGCGAGCAGATGGAGGGCCACCATGCCTACGGGCGAAGAAGAAGAGATCGCAGTCCGCGATGAAGAATTCTTTCGCTTCGTTGCCCTGCTGGCAACACGCGCTTTGCTAGAATGGCCCACCTTGAACCCGTCGTTGATTCGCCACCAACTGGAGCTGATGGGCGAGTGTTGCTTCGAACAGGCCCGCTCCGATGCGAGAGCTACGCCTCGGGCTGCGTACATATGCGAATTTGATCGCGGACGCACGTATCCAATCTAATCGTCTCGTGAAATATCGCTTGGGAGCGGAGGCGTCTCGATCGCCCCCTTCCCCGCCGGCCAGATCGCGGTCCTCAACATCGGTGCGTTTCGGTTCGCCTTTCCGATCCTGGTGCTGTGACTCTGGGAATTCACGTAGCTTCTTTGGCAACATAACGGACCTCCGCATAGATAAGATGCCAGATCCGGGATCGTTCACGGTGGCGGAAACTGTTACGCGCAATTCTGCGACACCGAGCGCCCTAGGCCGCCTAGGCTTCTACGGACGTCTCACCACTCCAACAACGCCCAACTTACGCTCGATGGATTTTTCTGGATGTCCCGGTGCACACGTCTTGCACACGCCGATTAAACTTGAATTCTCGCTCCATCGTAAGGAAGTTTGAGCTAGATCCAGTCAGCAGCGAGACCTAACGTCTGAACGTCAACGACTTCTTTGCGCCGCCAGAAGCGGCCTGCCGCAAGGTCTGATTTCAACACGATCGCGACATGCCTTCCGGCTGCACGAATGTCCGCTTGTAAAGCTCGGCATTGATGAACGAAATCAGGAGAGATTATGGAGTTGGTAAGCGCGGCAGGATTCGAACCTGCGATCACCGGAATCAAAATTCGGCGCCTTAAGCGACTTGGCGACGCTCCCCTGAAGGGAGCGGCACGGTCATCGAGCTCCTCTTGCTCAACGGAGAGTGGAAGCCCGGTGGAGCATCCGCAAGATGGACCTATTGGCTACTACATTAAAATCGGCAGTATAATATTCTCCTTCCTCTTCCTGGGAATTTGCTGGCGATGGCCGGCCCCGCAATCGTCGGACAGA
Source organism: Bradyrhizobium icense (assembly GCF_001693385.1). Classification (NCBI taxonomy): domain Bacteria; kingdom Pseudomonadati; phylum Pseudomonadota; class Alphaproteobacteria; order Hyphomicrobiales; family Nitrobacteraceae; genus Bradyrhizobium; species Bradyrhizobium icense. Next base: position 3,255,038 of record NZ_CP016428.1, on the reverse strand, counting down.
ATAACAACTGGCTTGTGATTCTCCTTCGCTCTACTGCAGCGTCTTTTCTCATGCTCTTATTCACAGCTCCTCCTGCTGTCGCACTCATGTTCTTCGGCCGTTTCGTTCTCGACATCCCTATTTCTTCGGCCATTTCGTTCTCGACATCCCTATCTCGGAGGACAATCAGTCTTCCAACCTATTGAAAATGATCTGCCTTCTGCCCGTTTGGCCGGCATTTTCCAATTCATGGGTAGTTTTCCAAGCAGTTAGCACACTTCTGCAGGCTCGCATGTTCTACGTGAGATGGCTGTTTCTCGGCCTAAGGGCAGTCCTATGGCGAGTCGTCGAATACGAGAGAGGAGCATTTGCTGCCGTGCTACTAGCGACCACTGTCTTCCTGTCGATATTGAAAGAGATGAGCTAAGCCGCTGATCTGCGCTAGCGACCAATCAACTGATCGTGCCAAGCTAACGTTGCACCCGGATATATCCTAACCGCGATCAGTTCGCTACCGCGACTGCCTCTGCCGCGGTGGCCAGCCAGCCACCAGACGTCCTGTTGGCGACCAATTCGCACTGCACTGCTTTGGCGATGTTGGTCGCTATTCCTCTGTCTGGCACCCACAAAACTCTCTCCAGGGACAACTCCTCTGGGGATGACCGCCGCAGCCGGGCTACCGCGCCCGAGATCCTCAGCGTAGCCGACACGACAGAGAGGCTTACAGAACTCACCAAGAGTGACAGGACCGTGCATGGTTTGCTTCGGTTTGTCTTTTCGATCATCGATCGCGCTTAGGATTCTCGACAGCGCCTCACCCATCTGTTTCGCATGGTCATCCATGACGGTCCTCATCAGTTCGAGTTCTGGGATGTAGTTTGTGGACGGTCCGGGTTGGCAAGGTTTTCTACACGCTACAACATTGGTCGGAGCAGCTATGTGTTCAGGCTGTCTGAGCGGTTCACATGACCGCTGGCCATTATGCCATCCGCGGATCAGGCCCCGGTCAAAAGCAAGCATTCGAAGATGCCGTGGCCTGGTGGGTTGTCCTGATCGCCGGATCGACCGGCGCTGCATTACGTGCTGTTCGCCTCCCAACCGTTACGTCACGCGGGGTATCCAGCGCGATCCTTTACGCCGCGAGTGAGATGGGCTCCCTGTAGCGCTCACCTCTGGCCATCATCGCCCACACCATGCCTGCAATCTTGTTGGCGAGCGCGATCGCAGCAAATTTGGTCGGCCGACGGGCCAGCAGCCCCGTGAGCCAGGGCCGATACCCCGTGCCATGGATCTTGGCATAGCGGATCACGGCGAGCGCACCGGCTGTGACAGGCTGCGCAAAGTCGCTACTTCCAAAAGCAACCTTACGATGATATCGTCGAGGTTTCATTACCGGAGCAGAGCCATGTTTTGTGGATGGTCTGAGATATGCCCAAGGCGCTGTGATGATCAACGCCGCCGCGAATGAGCTGATCTTCAGAGAACAACTTCAAAAAGCAAGCTGTCTTCCAGCTTGCTCGCTTAGTCAACTGTATCCTTACCGATTAGCATTCTTCCGAAAGCCCTGTACATGCGAAAAAACAAGGCGGCCTCTGTGAGAGCGGGGGAAGTCGTCGTAGCGCTTATCTGCTTTGCTCCCGTTGGAGTCTCGGCGCAGGCGATGAAAACCTTGCCGCTCGCGCCTCCCAGCGCCCTTTTGGACGGGAGCGCTGCCGATCGTCAGGCGGCGACCGTCGAGAAATTCGGACAGGTCTCAATCCAGGAGATTGCACTTGCCAGCAAGATAAGCTCGTCGGACTCGTCGATCGCTGCTGTCAAGCAACATTCGAACTATTTCGATTTCTATTTCGTGCCCCTGAAGTTTGGCGTCATTGGCTTTGACGGAAAGACCTGCAAATCGATGCAGCTTGGGGCCACGCTAAAGGCGGCCGGCGCCGACGCCACACAAGCGTTTGTGCTCAATGTGTTTCCCGCAACAAACCTGAAGGCCGGCTCGTTCTCGGGTGACGGGAAGCTTGTTCTGTCCAGCGATCTTAAGCTCACCACGCCCGATCAAGGACCCGCCAAGGCGAGCTTGGGTGTGAGCGGCGAGGCAAATCTCAATTGGAAGTGGAGCCCGCTCTACCAGCAAGTCGCGGTGGTTTACGATCAATCTCGGATCATCTGGAAGTTTGACGCTGTCGGCGCCGAATTCCCCGTGGGGGAAACTGACGTTGCCGTGATCATCGCGCTGGCCAAATCAGTCGCAAAAAGTGCTGGCACGCGACTTGGCTTCGACGTTGAAATGCGGGCCAACTTTGGAGGCGGCTGGTTTGATGCGAGCGGCGTTGCGCGCGCCAATACGACCATACTCGTAAGGCTTCCATGAGTCGGGTGCTCGGCATACTGCTGACTCTCTTGGTAGCCGCGGTCGGGCGAGGATCGGCGCAAGCCGAAACCAGTCCAGACTTCTGGGACCGTCTTGCGCTGAAGGAAGATCCCTATGTCATACTTTCGGTGAAGTACGCGGATCGCGAGGCGCGCAAGCGCATCCTTGACAAGGCCCGTGGCGGTGCCGATCTGCATTTCATCAATCGGCTGGTCGTCCGCATCGCAAGAGATAGTGCTATGTCTCTGGAAAAGGATGCGGGCGTTCAGGATGTCGAGCTTCTCGCCTTGCGTTCCGCCGACCATACATTCCACCGCTTGATGGAGCTGTATCGGGTTTATCTTTACCAGGTTTCAGGCCGCTTCGGCATTTCCGCCGTCAATTTCAGCCAAGGCGTACGCTATTGGGATCGCAATTCGGGGGAGCGCGGCGACAAGACCATCGCCGAGGCGCTCGACGTTCTGGCGTCGCGCATTGCGCCGGTGTTTGTCGCGATCGGAGATGGTCCTGAGCTAGGGGTCGGAGGCTGGGCACTGGCGCCGTCGGCAATGCCGGTTGTGGCAACCAAGGGTAACGGATCGGACATCTTACCGAACAGCGCGCGGCCGCCGCTTGAGAAACCGCCGTGGAAGACCTTGCTCTACGCCGACGGGGAGCCGACTGAGGAAAAGAATGCGACCCCTCAAGAGGCGGCATGCGGTGCCGGCAGCCACCTGACGGCGGATCAAATGCTGCGTCCGGAGAGCGCCATGATTCCGCCTCCGGGAGGGTCGAGTTATGCGACGTTCAGAGCGACTTGGAATGCCTGCTTTATCCATCAGTTCACGGAGATCGTCCGAGTGCAGCTGAGGGCGCGAACGGCCGTCGGCGCGGTCGAGGTCGAACCGTTCGTTGCATACTATGTCGACAGTCCGGTCGATAAATCCTGCAGCGCGACGCGGAACCGCTGGGCCGACGAGCGACACCAGGTGAGAGCTCCAACGTACGAAGTGAGGGCCGAGGACAAGATAAGAATGGACCGGTTCGTGATTGGTAACGTGATCGAATTGAGGATCAACTACTCCGCCGCGATGTTGAAGGCTTTTCTAAATCGCCTACCATCACACCAGCTGTCGGCCGCCAAGATCAACCAGCGGTTCGTTTCCTCGCAAGCCGTCTTGAAGATGCTCGCAAGCTTCAGCCTGGCCGATCTCGTCGAGGTGGCGGCCAATCCCAACAGCATCAAGTTTGGCGACTGGAAGCGCGAGGCGGCCGCGGACACCGCGCCGGTGCTCAGGCCCGAGCTTGTTTCCGCGATCGAACAATACTGCAAGTCGAGTTCGCTGCTTCTCGCGCTGCCGGATGAGGCGCCACCGTTCCTCAGTGAATTGCAGTGAGCAAAAAGCCACATTGACATCCAACAAGTTCTCGGGGCGAGTTTACACCGAAGGGCTTTACCACGAGTAGGCGTCGCTGAGCAAAATCGAGGGTGCAACGATCGTCCGCTTCGACAAGAGCCTCAAGCAGGCGGATGTCATGAATAATCACCCGGCCGAGAATGAGCTATTGCCGATCAACACTACGGAAGAAATATGGATGACACGGCCATAGGCGCGGAAGCGATCGCCGCCACGCGAATCCTCGCTTGCGGATGCGATTGGCAATAGCGATCGCACGTGGGACCGGTTCACAATTCGCTGAGTCGCCCTTATTCAACGTGTCGCGTCGAGGAATATCGAGCCAAACGGAGAGGAAGCGTACGAGAGGGGCGCGAGAGCGTTCCTTGGACAAAGCAACGCAAAATTGCAAAAGTGTTGCAGCTTGGTTACAGACTCGCGGCGAGACCGGCCATAGTATTCAGCTGGCGATTGCATTTCGCCGATCAGTCGCGCTGGGCGGCCGTCCGATTTTTACGTTCTTTTTCTGAGCGCCACGAAAGGCGCATGCTTACGCTCGGCTTCAGCGTTCCGAGCTGCCGTTTTTTTGAAAGAGGCGTTGCGTTCATGAGGTCGGTTCAGCTGTTCTTGGTAACGTCCTGCTGCCTGTCACTTGGGGCATGTGGAACCTACATTCCCAGTCAAAGAGACTGGCCTAACGACACCGCACGCGAAGTCGCCGACATGAACGCAACCCTTGTTCGCAGTATCGTATGCGAACTGAGCTATGCCGTCACCCTGGCGATCAAGAGCGATCTCGCGCAAGCAAGGGACAGGCGGAATCGCCGGGCGTATAGCCGCTTTCTTGCCAGTTGGGGCGTCGAGGTCGCGACCGATCTCACGGTTACCGAGAATTCGACGATTAGTCCCTCCGGCATTTGGGCACCCGTCTCGCCTGCGTCGTCGATTTTCACACTATCCGGTGGCATCAGCGGCGCCGCAGTCTCGACGAACGATAACACTTATAATGTGTTTTATCCCATAGCGGCGCTCTACAAGCCAGACCTGTTCCACCTGGGCAGTCAAGAGCGTCCGTGCCGCGATCCACGCGGCAACAGGGAAGGCTCCCCTCTGGTTGATATCGACCTTCGGATACTTCCGTTACTCCAATCCCGTATTCAAATCGTGCAGCTCGGTTTCGCGACCGATCCCGATGAGTCAGATCTACTCGTGAATGAAAAGAACGTTCTTACCCAAACGGTATCGATCAAGGAGACTGTGTCGGGCGACATTACGCCGACCTGGAAATTCACAACGGGCTCCGTCAATCCCTCCGGAAATCTCTTCAGTACAGGGCGTGAGCGAAAGCATCAGGTCGTCTTCACGTTTGGTCCATTGGCAGATGGCGGGCGGAAGCTCACGCCTTTGGCCGAATCATTCCACATCAACGAACAGCTGAAGGCCGGACTTCGCGGTTCGCGCATCTTGCCGTAACAGGAGGCAAAATTGAACGCTTCACGCAAGAAGGCTAAAGCCAAATCCAAGACAAAATCGAGCAAGAGGAAAAGCAAGAAGGAGGAGATCGCGAGCGTTCCGAAGATGGCTCCGACCAACGTGGAAGCGTCAAGCGCCGCTTCGACGGCAATAGATCCGAATATGCCGCCAGAGGCAAGAAATCTCGTCAATCTGATTGAAAAGCTCGACGTCGCCTCACTTAAGAACGACGATCTCACCGCCATCTTGCTTCACTGCGCCTCGGCATTGAATCTGCGGAAAGTGATCGATACACCAGATCTCACGATGGAGATGTCGCCCGCGAGCTATTGCTACACCGGGGGAGCCGACGACTCGATGGTGAGCATCTGGAGCGGAGGCTTCAAGGTGGGAGAGACGTCCTTGGAAAATGCGAAGGCGAGCGGCATACCACCTTGCGGTTAGCGCCAGGAAGGATGCCGTCGCACGGCATGAACTGGACGAGACGACCATGCCTGTGACGCTGAAAGGATCGTAACGTCGTAACTACGTTGGCGAAACTACCTTTGATGACCTCTTAAAAGGGTTCAGAATAGTCACGTTCTTCCCTGAAATCAGCCTCGTTGCGGGTCACACGATAACCCCCCTAACAGCAGCGGTCGCGACCAGTCCAGAGAGTCATCGGTGTGCTTGTCATTGCGGCCGAGCATTTCACCCCAGCGCCGGGCAATGGGCTCATCAATTTGAATGGCAAACATGCCCCATCGCACTTCGATCGCCATGGTGCGCATTGCTCCCGTGATTGCCGAGCTTCGGACTGCGCTCGCAACGGACTCTAGCGCTGGCGATATCCAGTTGCAGCTGCCCGCTGGGCGCCAAGGTCGTGCCATTCGAGCGCCACCCAATCCCAATCGGTCATTTGGCCTCCAGAGGTACGCACCAGTTTCACACCAGAAACGACGCAACGAACGCGATCGCACCCGATCGAAAATGCAGAAAAATCCACGAACCCAACCTTTATCCCGTCGCTCATAACGGTCTGGTTGCAGGTTCGAGTGGTGCCGGGCCCGTCATGAAATCAATCACTTAGCAGATTTTATTTCTCGGCGCCTTGGGGCAGCTCACCAGAACGCCCTGACCTGCCACTGAGTATTTCCTCCAGAAGGAGTTAGAGTCCGGCCCGAAGAAGGACGGACAGATGAAGCGAGCAAGGTTCACGGAAGAGCAGATTATCGCGGTATTGAAGGAGCATGAGGCTGGGGCGAAGACAGCTGACCTGGCTCGCAAGCATGGGATCTCCGAAGCAACGATCTACAATTGGAAGGCCAAATTCGGCGGCATGGACGTTTCCGAGGCGAAACGGCTGAGGGCCTTGGAAGAGGAGAACGCGAAGCTGAAGAAGCTTCTGGCCGAGCAGATGCTCGACGCGGCCGCCCTTCGCGAGCTGCTTTCAAAAAAATGGTAGGGCCCGCCGCCAAGCGCGCTGCGGTCGCGCATCTGCAGGCCGTCATGAGCCTGTCGGAACGGCGGGCCTGCTCGATCGTGGGCGCGGATCGGAAGTTGATCCGTTATCGCTCCAGCCGCCCTGCGGACGCGGCTCTGCGCGGCCGGTTGCGCGATCTCGCCAACGAGCGGCGGCGGTTCGGCTACCGCCGGCTATTCGTCCTGCTGCGACGGGAGGGAGAGCCCTCGGGGATCAATCGGATCTACCGGATTTATCGCGAGGAAGGGCTCACCGTCCGCAAGCGGCGGGCTCGGCGCAAAGCTGTGGGGACCCGTGCCCCGATCCTGATCGAGGCGAGGCCCAACGCGCGCTGGTCGCTGGACTTCGTCCACGACCAGTTCGCCAACGGCCGGCGCTTCCGCATTCTCAACATCGTCGACGACGTCACTAAGGAATGCCTGGGCGCCATTCCGGAGACGTCGATCTCAGGACGGCGCGTCGCCCGCGAACTGACGGCAATCGTCGAGCGACGCGGCAAGCCAGAAATGATCGTGTCCGACCATGGCACCGAGTTCACCTGCAACGCCATGCTCGCCTGGAGCAAGGAGACGGTCATCGATTGGCACTTTATCGCGCCGGGAAAGCCGATGCAGAACGGCTTCATCGAGAGTTTTAATGGCCGGATGCGCGATGAACTGCTCAACGAGACCCTGTTCTTCGATCTGGATGACGCCCGCGCCAAGATCGCCAACTGGGTCGCCGACTACAATATCCGGCGGCCTCACTCGTCGCTGAAATACCTGACCCCCGCGGTCTATGCCGCCCACCTCACCGCAACGGACGATCGGCTGCGCAACCCCGACCAGCTCCGCCGATCGTCCGTTGCTCCACCCGCGCCACTTGGCGTACAAAACCCCGAGACTCTAACCGCTGCTGGATGAAAATTCAGTGGCAGGTCAGAAGGCTTATCCGAACCAGGTCAAAGGAGTGGAAAAGTGGTCGCGGGGGAGCGCTCCTACGTTCCCCCCGACAGGTTTCCGCCGAGTTTTTTGGTGTCAGTGACGTAAAACCTATGTTGGCGCGGGGCCCTGCCCTTTTGCCCTTGTTAATGACGCCAGATGATCCCGCGGCCAAGAAGGTGAGAACTGGATACGCAGAACTATTGCATATTGTCCCGCAGCTTGTTTACCTGGCCAAGGCGACGAAGTTCGTTAGTGTAGCGATCAATCTCCTTCGTGCGTTCATCGCCTTCCAGTCCCTTGATGTCAGCACTAATTTCCGCAGCAACTGCGAGGAATGGTAGTTGTTCGTTCTCCTGAAGCCCAAGACGCAAAAAGATACCACGCATCTTGAGCAGAAGTATCTCCAGAAAGATGTGCGAGTCTTTCGACTTTCTTTGAAAAGCCCTCAGTCTGTTAATGTACTCGGGCAGCTTAAGGTCCGCGTAGGTAGCTGTCTGTAAGAATGAATCGGATAACGACTTCGCCAAGCTGTCGTTCTTCAACTGCAGCGAGAGCTTTTGTGACCCTAGGTCGCGTCGCATGACCTCCGATATGTAGACCGGAATTGTCAGAAAGAACATGCGCAAGAACCGCGCGTCCAACTTAGGAGGCAGTTCTATTTCAAAATTTATATCCCCAATCTGGAGCCGCCTCTTTTCGATCACGTTCTTGAAAACGATACAGGCGTATAAAATTAGCTTCGACCAACCAGCCAGAATCTTCGAAAGGTGTCTCTCCTTTTTTTCACGCGGTATGTTTTCTAGATTTTTCAAGGCGACGGTATACGCCCGCAGGCTCAGGACCCAATTTGGCAGCGTCCCAATTACCTCAGGACGCTGGGCTTGGGGCTTAACATCCTCTGTGTCGGCAACTTGTTTTGATATTTCTTCGTCCCGTTCCTCAGGCGATGCCGCTTTGGTGAGCTGGGTTTCTATACTTTTTGTGAAAGCCTCAACGTCGGTTTTCTTCACAGCCGGAACCGACAACGTTTCAAGCCGATCTGTCCAAGAAAGGGGAGTTAGGAGAGCCTCCAGCTTGGCCTCAAAGGTGGCGAACTCATTGCCGAAAAATTCGAGCGTTTCCTCGTCTTGACGGGAGAGGCCGCAATAGATGTCAAATTCGGATATGTAATTTACGTACCGATTGTCCTGAAGCATCCAATTTCGGAATGACACGGATTGCTGCATCCGGTGCGCGATAAAGAAAGAAAGAAATATGTTGTATCGAAAATAGATCGAGTTGCCTTCATCGGCGAAGACCTTGGCGTCTATAAAGTGGCGGATGAGCTTGCTGTGATCGTGTTCTTGTCCAATTCCTTCAAAATGTTCCTTGGTCCATTTGTATAAATCTTCATAGGCTACGATGAAACGGTTCTCCCGACACATGCTTTCGGCAATTGCGCCGAGATAGTCGATCTGGTTCCGATAGTCGAATGAGCTACGAAATAGGAATTGAGGCTTATGCTTCTGCAGCGAACTTTCGACGAAATTCTCGATCACGGTTGAGGAGTTCAAAGGATCGTAGCCCTCGCTTTCCTCCAGCACAGCTAAGTAGATCGCGACATACGCGGCTGTTTGAGGAATGCCAAGAGCCTGAAAACGAGAATGTATCTCGTCAACGACCGTGTCTGTCTGATAGCGGGGAGGCAAGTGCCACTTTTCAACGAATGTGCGGACTTTGCCCCGGGACAACGCAACGATTTGAAGGAGATCGTAATTGTCTATACCGATGATCGGGCGCAAACGCTCCGTGTCAAGGAGGTTCAGTTTTATGGCGACGATAAGCCGAGCTTGTGGATAGAGGTTGCGCACAGCCTTGATGAAGCTAACGTGAGCAGGCTTTTCGGGATTGACGTCGTCAACGATGATAACAAGGCGGCCACTGTCGTGCAGAGCACCTAATTTCAACCTGCGGTCCTCGCTCTCTGGAAGGGCATCGCGGATCACCTTGTTCACGGCTGCTTCGTAAGACCCCTTGATGCGTCGCGCATCTATGAATGCTGGTACCATGGCCTTGGGTAGGTTCACGCACTCCTCGTGATAGGCCATAGTGATAAAGGCAAGGAGAGAGGTACAGCCATATTCGCTGGCTGCCGATATCACCGTATGGTTGGGGGATTTTATAATATCGGCCACTGACAAACGTTGGTCCCGATTTCCTCCATCATCCTCTAGACGTGATTTCTTTATGATCGGTTCAACAAAGACGTCCCTCAGTTGCTTGGCGGTCATCGTCTTGTCGAGTTCTTTGGCCACGCTGGGCAACGTTTCGAGCAGCCAATAGCTGACGTCGTCGTTCGAGGCAGAAGGGACGAGATTAGCCCAATAAGATTGAGCAGCCGGCGTGCTGTAGAATATGCCTCCAGAGGTGACGTTGGTACCAATGTCAAACTCGTGGCGGTCTACCCAGTAAGTTCTGTAAGCTGTAGACGCATAGTTTTCAGCCTCGGCAAGCGAGATGATGGAGTAGCCGTTATATTGACCATCCCGTTCATAAAGCGCTCCACCTTGCACGGTGAAGCAGGTCGCGCTCGGCGACATTTGGACAATTGGATTCGGCTGGTGAACGTGCCCGAACATGTGGAGCGCTGAGTTCTTGAACAGGAGCGGCAGAAACAGTCGGCTTGTGTGTTCATTCAGGTCGGCCGCTGTGTGGTGCATCAAGGAATAGGCTTTGTGCCCGCTAGTCACTTCTTGAAACGCCGAGAGCACTACGCCCGCAGAGAGTGCGATTTTTCCACGATCATGTTTTGACCCCTCAAGGCCGCATGCATACCCCGTATTTAAGGCAACAAAACTGGTAGCCTTATCGGGAAAATTGTAGGTCTTAGTGTAAGGGTTGGCCCATTCATGACCATATGCTTTCGCTAATTCGAAGAAACCCGAACCGATTGCGCGGGTGTATGCGACTGTAGGCGCTAACTTGAGATGGTCGTTGATCGCTTGTTGGCTCGTCTCCATCGCCGCAACAAGTTTTTTGCGTTCGTCCGCCCAATCAGAAATAGCCTTGCGACTAACATCATGATTTCCCGGACAGAAAACAACACCGCTCGGACGGAGGCGCAGAAGTTCCCTGAGCGGGGTTAAGAATTTTTCGTCAAGCTCGGAATAGATGTCAGGTTCGTCTGGATCGTTGACAAGATCGCCAGAGAAAACCAAAAAATCGGGCGAGGCTCCATCGTCCAAAATCTTTTTTAAATCATCGGTTAGCGCTTTGATGAGCTGGGCTTGAAAAGGGGAATTTCTCGTATAGTGCAAGTCAGTCAGGTGGATGATCTGCATCGATCCCTCGGCGGCAAAATGACAAAAAGAATGACGAAAGATGTATTGTGCCGAATCTTCGTCCTGAAGTGGTGTTCATAGGTATACCCGCGCATTGATGAGTCGTGGGACACTACCAAAGGCTTATGAACAGGCTAGCGCACGCAAGATCGCTCTTACCGTATTTCTACGGGTGGGGCGGCGCGCACTTCGCAACTTGAATTGGTTCGAAACCTCGGTCTGCATAATGGGCATCTGCCGGACTTTTAAAAGTTGCATTGCGCTGGCAAAGACGGCTCTGCCGTAGTGGCATTTGAGAGAGCCATCGCGACCCCCGCTTCGGCTCGCTTAAGTCATCGTTCCTCGTCAGGATGCACCCACTTGTACGGCGTAATCTCCCCGCTGCTCAGTCAACTTGATCATCCGAACCGGCAGCTTGTAACGACGCGTGCCGCATGATCGGCACCGGAAGGACGGTTCTAGCTTCCAGATCGGCGTATCACGCGGCCTGCGGATAGCATCGAGTGGCAGGCTTGCCCTTGTTTTGCATCGGCAGCACTCGATCTCCAGCCAGCCGTAACCTCCATTCAGGCATTGGCCGATCGTTGGGGACGGCTGGGCCGGGCCGCCATAGCCTTCCATTCGGACTGACCATTGCTTCTGCATCGGCTCGATCAGCGGCGCGGGCGGCCTTCTTAGCGTTTTGGCGGGCCGTTTGGGCGCGCATATCCGCGCCCATGATCCGCCCGCCCCAGATCACTTCGCGTTTCTTGGTGCTCATGGCTGGCCATTACAGCGAGCTTGGCCGGGTTGAGCAACTTTACTAGAGTTTGGGGCAAGGAACGGATTGCTAGGGCTATGGGTACGGGCTGTGAGAGACTACCTGAAAATTTCACTTATAATTGGTGCGGTCGGGTTGCTTGGACCTTCGATTGTATTCTCGGTCGCGCGCATGCACTGGCCATTGCATGTCGCAGGCGAGGCGACGTTTCTGTTCAGTGCCGTAGTTTTTTGCGGCTGGCTCGCATTTCTTGGCTGCGGCTTATATGACGAGGGCTTCGGGGTGTTTCGATTTATTCCATGCCTTCCGGCAATTTTAATCGGAGCTTATGGAGGGCTGGTGTACGTCTGTTCGTATCTTAATCCATGCATGTAGTGATCCTATGTGCAATCTGTACTCCATCACTACAAACCAAGAAGCCATCCGCGCGCTCTTCCGCGTGATGAACCGCTATATAATTGGGCCAGCGGTTCATTGGCCGCCGTGATCGTTCCGTAACCGCGTTCCCCTCTGGCGGCCTTAGTTTCAGGGGCACGCCTGCGGTGAATTGGGGAGTGACCTAGCGACACGACAACCCAGCCTCTATGTCGGTCCAAAAGCCGCAATGCGTCGGAGAGTTTGCATGCGCACCATGGTGTGTCGCGTGGAGCAGAAGCACAATCGTGATCACCACCGACGCAAAAGAAAGAAGTTTCTTTGCACGGTCCTCAGCGACGACAATGCAGCATTAACCACCAGGGGGCCGCGATCCGAGCACTCGGCGATTCTATCAATATCCGGCCTTCCGCCCTGCCTTGGTGCCAACAGCGAGCGTGTTGGCCGCACCGAGCGTAGTGGTGTAGCGGACCTTCGCCCTCGAAGATGCTATGCCGTTGTGATAACGGCGATCGTTGCCGCTGAAACGAGCGATGAAGGGCAGCTGCTAGATCGGCGTGAAGTTAGCGTCCGCCGCACTATTGCCAGTGTTGCGATCACCGTCCGCCGGTACCAACCGTCAAATTGACGTCGACCGGTGGCATCTCTCCGGAAGCTTTATGTTCGGCAGGACGCAAGTGTTCAGTCAACAAAAAATGATCTTTATCATCTCTTTCGATCTTATTGCTCGAAAGGGGTCGCTCGCCATTCCAACTATCCCATAACACGACCCAAGCTTTCCCTCGTTTCAGTGGAGTTACCAATTGACGCCGTGATTGAATGAACCAAGGAGTGCGCAGGTCAGGTTCAGGTGGAGCGGCGAAATTTGTACGTGGCGGGGAAAACCAGCGCCGCTGTGTCGGCAATTCTGTCAAGGACGAGCTGAGGCGATCGGTCTGAACGCCGCGTGGGATGTCGTCAGAATGGGCTGCCTGTCCCGCGGGAGCCGTCGAGACGCCGCTACTTCCCGCCCACGGCAACGACCATCCTCGCCGCGGTCTGCGACATCCAAAGATCCGGGAACGCGGCATGAAAGCTAGCAACGACTCCGCTGAATTTTCCGGGTGCGAGGATCCTAATCCCGGTTTCCGAAATCAGATGCGACGTTGAGCATTACGGGTGCGGCGACAATGACGGTACGAAAGTCTGAGAATCTGCTTCGCGGTGATCGAACCCCCGCCTATGTCGACCGGGAGACCGGCGCGGCCGAATTGCAAATATCACCCGATACTTGGGACCAATGGGTGAAGGAAGGTCGCCTGCCCCCTCCGTGGGATACATTCCCGGCCGGCACCCCCCGCTGGCGCTGGGAAGACGTGGACCGTAAACTATCCGGGCAAACGGCATCAGACACCACCGACCTCGCCATCAGGGGAGCGCTCAACTTTGGCAAGAAGAAGGGAAACCGGCGTGGTGTTGCCTGAGGGCGTCGAGAAAAAGACCATCCGCAAGAAGAGCGGCAAGGTCTACACCTACTATTATTGGAACCCTGGGCGAGGCACCGAACGAGAGGGAGAGCGCGTTCTTCTGCCCAATGCCGATGCGAAGCCCGCAGCATTTTGGAGGGAGGTCGAACGGCGCCAGAAGACAACGCCGACGGCATATCCAGCTGGCTCCGTAGGTGATCTCATTGTTCGATATCGTGACAGCGACGAATTCAAGCGCTTGTCCGAAGGCACCCAATTAAATTACGAAGTGACCATGCGCCGCTTCGAGGCGCACGAGACGTGGGGCATGGTGGCTGTCAAGGACTTGACGCCGCTGATCGTGCAGACCGCGCGCGACGGCATGAAAGAAACGCTGGTGATGGCAAACCAGATGCTATCGGTGGGGCGCACGATCTGGGATTGGGCCATCCCGCTCGATCTCGCTAAGACCAACCCGTTCGACAAAGTGAAGGATTTCGACATTCCAGATCGCGGCCATGTGCCGTGGCCTACTTGGGCCGTCGGCTACGTTCGTCTGCACGCCTGGACGGATCTCGTTCGGATGGTGCGGCTTGGCACCATAACCTGCCAGCGCGGCAGCGACCTTATCAGGATGGGACCGGAGCACCGCGACCGAAACGGCTTGTGGTGCCGACCGAAGAAGACTCGGAAGCGGCGCCGTGCTTTCCATATCCCCCTTGCCACGGCCGATGCGCTCGAAATCGACCGCTGGGCGGAAACGCCTGTGACCTACACTAACTCGCGCTGGCTGAAGCCGATCGATCGCTTCCGCGAGGACCTTTACCTCTACTCCCCGAAGGGCGCGCCATACACCGCAGACGGGCTCCGAGCGCGGTGGGGACGCTGGCTGGCTGATACTGTGGAGGGTCGCGAGCTCTGCCGCCGCTGGAAACTGTGGGTCGCCGCACAAGCCAAGAAGTACGAGTGGGACATCGACCCGGAAGATGCAGACCACCCCACGATCCACGGCTTGCGCGGCACCGGCATACTCGCCCGCGCCGAACAAGGGTATGAGGTTGATCAGATCGCCAATGACATTGGTATGTCTCGCCAGAACGTCGAGCACTACATGCGCTTCAAGGATCAGATGCAAGTTGGCGCCGATGGCCAGAAGCGGCTCCGCCTCGTAAGCGGCGGCGACAAGAAGGACTAGACCACGAACGTCGACCCGGCTATATGAGCCCTGCAAATCGCCGGGTTTGGAAAACTCCCGGCTCATACTGGAAAACTTTCGAGAAAAGCTCTGATATTTCAGTAGTTTCGATGGGGAATGGTGTAACGGTAGCACAACAGACTCTGACTCTGTTTGTCTTGGTTCGAATCCAGGTTCCCCAGCCAGCCTTTTTCTTTAGCCCCGCCGTTCAAGCGCCTGCCACAACCGGCAGCTCCGCGATCATCCGAATGCCGGGCCGCCTCCGCCAATGAATTTGCGATGGGTCGACCGCCAGCTTCAGTCCCGGCCAGCGGGTGAACAGCGCCTGCAGGGCGCAGATTCCTTCGATCCGCGCGAGCTGGTGGCCGAGGCAGAAATGAATTCCGGTCCCGAACGACAGGTGTCGATTCGGCCGCCGCTCGAGGTCGAGCCGTTCGGGGCACTCGTTTGACCCCGGGTCAAGGTTGGCGGCGACGATCATCGCCATGACCCTGTCACCCTTCTTCAATTTCACGCCCTCGATATCGACGTCATGGCGCACGTAGCGCGGTTTTGAAAATTGCACCGGCGAGACGAAGCGCAAAAATTCTTCCACCGCAAGGCCAGCGCGGCTCCAGTCCGCTGCCAGCCAATCGCGCCGCGCAGGATCTTTCAGCAATTCCAACACTGATCCGCTGATCAGATGGGTGGTGGTTTCGGAGCCCGCTCCCAGCAAGAGAAACACCATCGAGACCATTTCGTCCGGCGTGATGCGCCCGCCTTCCTTCTCGACCCGCACAAGCTCGGCAATCAATCCTTCGCCGCCCTGTTCCCGGGCGACCTGCAGACGCCCTTTCAGATAGCGCCGCATCTTCATCATTCCGCCCATCAACCGCAGAAAGCCGAACGCGCTGGTGAGATTCGCGATTGAATTGGCCCAGGCGATGAACTTCGGCCGGTCGGCCGACGGCAGGCCGAGTAGTTCGCAGATCACCGCAAGCGGCAACATCCGCGCATAGCGCTGCACCAGATCGGCCGGGCTTCCCGCCGCAAACAATTCATCGGCGAGGCGATCGGCGATGGCGCGGATGTGTGTTTCCATGTCCATCACGGCTCGGCGACGGAACGCTTCGTCGACGATGTCGCGCAGCCGCGTGTGATCCGGTTCGTCCATTGTGAGCATGTTGTTGGCGAGGGCCCTGATCAGCTTCGGCATCCACCAGGGCAAGCCGACGAGCGAGCCGCCCTCCTTGCGCAGCGTGAATGTCGTGCTGTCCTTTAGCACGCGCGCCGCCGCCTCATAGGTCGTGGTGACCCAGAGCCGGCCTAGAATGGGAAACTTCGTCGCGACGACGGGTCCGGATGACCGCAACAGGGCCACGCCCTTCTGGGGATCACGAAGAAAAGACTCGCTGGAGAAATCCACTAGCTCTGCCATCGACCAACCACCACGTCATTCGCACGTTCGCATCAACATGGTGCGTCACATCGCGGCCGCAAGGCTGGTCATCTTCCCCATTTTTTAGACGTCCGCTGACCGAGGGCCGGCAAACGTCGCCTCACACCGGCGGCGTGCCGTGGGTATGGAATGACTCGATCGTCTTCAGGCCCCAGGCCTGGCCCTTCTTGCGCTCGTCTTCTGTCCAGATAATCGGCTTCCAGTCGGGCGCGAGAATGAGGCGGGCGCCGGCATTGGCGACTTCGACGCGGTTGCCGCCGGGCTCGTAGACATAGAGAAAGAAGGTCTGCTGGATCGCGTGCTTGTGCGGACCGGTCTCGATGTGAACGCCGTTTTCGAGAAAGATATCGGCGGCACGCAAAATCTCCTCGCGGCTGTCGAGGGCGTAAGTGACGTGGTGGAAGCGACCGGCCTTGCCGTAGTGATCGCGGGTATAGGCGAAGTCGTAGCTCTTGTTCGACATCGTCATCCACATCGCGGCCTCCGTGCCGTCGTTCAGCACGATCTGCTCGGTGGTGCGCAAGCCCAGATAGTTTTCGAAGAAGAGCCGGTTTGCCTTGATGTCGACGGCCAGGCAATTGAGGTGATCGAGCCGGCGAACATTGACGCCGCGCGCCGGAAAGCGCTGCGCCTGGTTCTTCAACGCCGGCTTGAGTTCGGGCGGCGCCTGAAACCATTCGGTCTCGTAATAGAGCTCGACGATATGGCCATCGGGGTCGCGGCAGCGGAACGCAGGCCCCTGCCCCATGTCGCCGTCGATCCAGCCGATGTCGAATCCCGAGCCTTTCAGCGCGGCGACGCGACGCTCCAGCGCCTGCGGGCTGCGCGCGCGTAACGCCATGTGCTCCATTCCGGAAGTTTTCGAGGCCGTCAGCTTGAGCGAATAGCGTTCGTAATCGTCCCAGCCGCGCAGGTAGACCGACTCGCCCTTCCGGCCGCTGACGGTCATGCCCATGACGTCGACGAAGAATTTCAGGCTCTCGTCCGGCTTCGGCGTCAGCAATTCCATATGGCCGAGATGGGCGAGATCGAAAATCGGCTCGGGGGTCATGTTGGTTCTCCTGACCGTTGATTTCTCTCAGTCCGTCATCCCCCGCGGATGATGACATCGGTGAGCGGGGTTACCAGAGCGCCCGTGTCGCATTGTCGAACAGTTCATCCACACCGAACGCACGCGGGATGAGCTTTTGCTGCGCGGAGTAATCGATGATCAGTTGCAGCGAACGCTGCATTTCGTCCCGGCTGAAACGCGGCGCGGCGGGCGAGGCGGTGGCGGATTCGGCGAGCAGACGATGGACCTCGCGCACCGCGTCGGGATGCTTCTCGGACATCGCCTGGCTCACCACCACCATGTGGTTGATCGGCACCACCTTGTGCCTGTCGAACCAGGCTTTCTCTTCCGCAGCGACATCGGAAAACAGCGGCTTCAAATCCGGATGGTCAGATTTTTCGCCGAGCACCGCATCGAGTTCGCCGTCGATCAGCATCTGCACGATCTGCTTGCCTGCGGGTGCCCGTTTGGTCGTATCCACGAATTCCGCGACATGGGCGTCCTCGAACGTCATCCATTCGATCGAATCGAGATCGACGCCATAGTCATTGGCGAGGATGCCGCGCAGCCATGCCCCGGTCGTCGTGGTGAAGGACCGAATACCGACGCGTTTACCCTTGAGATCGCGTGGCGCAAGCTTGCCCGCCTTCGCATTGTACAGCGCATGCCCGTGCTGAAACCGGGCCAGCACGACATCCGGCAGCAGCACCATCGGCTTGCCGAACGACCTCGCCATCAAATAGGTGACGATCGCCATTTCCGAGACGTCGAACGCCGCTTCGCGGACCATCGGCTTGAAGCCTTTGTTGGTCGGCGAATACTGCGCAAAATCGAACGCGACCATATCCGATCTGATCGAGCCGTTCTTCAGCGCGGTCGTGCCAAGATGGTCGCCGAGCAAGGTGCGCAGGCGCATCGCCACCTCAGTCCTCCTCCAACTCGTCGACATAGACGAGCCCGGCCTTCGCCAGCGGATCGCGCATCTTGTACATGTCGAGCCCGAGCACGCCCGCCGCCAACTGCTTGCGCTTGCCGTCTTCGTCGGCGACGCGCTTCTCGCCCTTGGCGACGACATCGGCCGCGTCCCTGCGCCCGATCACCACGACGCCGTCATCATCGGCAACGACCGCATCGCCCGGCACCACGTTGATGCCGGCGCAGACCACGGGCACGTTGACCGCGCCCAGCGTCGCCTTGACCGTGCCTTTGGCCGAGATCGCCTTCGACCACACCGGAAAGCCCATTTCGCGAAGCGATTTGGCGTCGCGAACGCCGGCGTCGATGACGAGGCCCTTGACGCCGCGCGCCATCAGCGAAGTCGCCAGCAGATCGCCGAACATGCCATCCGTATTGTCAGCCGTGCAGCCGACAACCAGGATGTCGCCGGGCTGGCATTGCTCCACCGCGACATGGATCATCCAGTTGTCGCCGGGCTGCGCCAGCACGGTCACGGCAGTGCCTGACGTCTCCGCCCCGCTCCACACCGGGCGCAGATACGGTTTCATCAGCCCGAAGCGGCCATAGGCCTCGTGCGCGGTGGCGACGCCGAGCGCGCCCAGCCGCCTTACGATATCAGGCTCGGTGCGCTTGATATTGCGGACGACGACCGTCTTCATGCCAGTTCCTCCATCGCCATCGGGAACAGCCGCTGATAGGCCTCGCCATAGGTCATCGGCTTGCCCGTATTGCGGCCACCCTGCACGCCCCGCTGCAGCGCGACACGCTCGTAATAGGCCCACAGATGCTTCTGGGCCGCGAGAATCTCGAACGTCTTGCGCTTGATCCCCCAGACCTCGTCGATGTTGAGGATCACCTGCGGCTTGAAATTGCACATCTCCGGCTGGTGCGGCTCGAACAAAAATACCGGCGGCGCTGAATAGGTATATTTGGCGCCGGGCTTGTGGCCCATCGCCTGCGCGACCACGCGGGTTTCCTGGGCAAAGTGCGCCGCGTTCGGATGATCGAAATTATAGGGATCCTCCAGCGCATGGGTCAGTACGAAGGACGGATTGAGCTCGCGGTAGATACCCACCATGCGATCGAAATGCGCTTCCGTCAGCCGCAGCGGATAGTCGCCGGCGTCGAAGAACTCAATTTCCGCGCCCAGCATCTCCGCCGCGCGCTGCGCCTCGTCGCGCCTTCCGGCCTTGACCTTCTCCATGGTCGCGTCCGCCTCCTTCCAGGCGAACTGGCTCTCGCCGCGCTCGCCGAACGAGAGACACGCGATCTTGATGCGGTAGCCCTTCTTGGCATGCAGCGCGATCGCGCCGCCTGCGCGCCAGACGAAATCGCCGGGATGCGCGGTAACCACAAGGCCTGTTTTGCCAGCATTGCTCATGATCGGGATTTCCTCCTTCGCTCGTTGCACGTGGCCGGCCGCCACACCGGCCGCGCGACTATTGTTTGGCAATTCCTGCCCGCTCGATCACTGCCGCCCACTTATCGATATCACCCTTCAGCCTATCGAGGATTTCTTCGGGCGAACCGGCCTTGGCCTCGATGCCGAGATCGAGCGCGCGCTTCTTCAAGTCGGGCAACTCGAGCACCTCGTGCAGCGCGGCGTTGAGCGTCCTGATCACCTCCGGCGGCGTGCCCTTCGGCGCAAAGATCGCGTTCCAGGATCGCGCCTCGAAATCCCCGCCGCCGGCTTCCTTCACCGTCGGCACGTCGGGCAGGAACGTGGTGCGTACCGAGCCGGACGATGACACGGCAATGGCGGCCTTGTCGGCAATATGCGACTGCACCGCGCTGTAATTTTCGATCGCCATCTGGACGTCGCCGCGCAACAGCGCGATCAGCACCTCGGGCGAACTGCGGAACGGCACGATGGTTACATCGACGCCGGCGGTCGATTTGAACAATTGCGCGGCGAGGTTCTGGGTCGAGCCGACATTGATGGTGCCGACATTGAGCGCGCCGGGCTTTTGCTTTGCCCCCTTGATGAATTCCGCCAGCGTCGAATAAGGCGAACCGGCCTGGGTGACAAAGATGAAGTCGAAATAGCCCATGCTCGAAACCGGCACGAAATCGGTTATCGGGTTGAACGTCAGGTTCTTGAACAGCGATACGGAAATCGCGGTGCCGTTGCTGAACAGCGCCAGCGTATGACCGTCAGCAGGGGCTGACAGCACGGCGCGCGCCGCATTGATGCCCCCGGCGCCCGGCATGTTCTCGATAACAAAGCGTTGGCCGAGCTTTTCGCCGAGTTTTTCGGTAACGAGCCGCGCCGTGACGTCGGCGACGCCGCCTGCGCCGAACGGCAGGATCAGCCGCACCGGTCGGTTCGGATAACTTTGCGCGCAGGCGACTTGCGGCAGCAACAACGCTGCCGCCAGCGCGGCCATGCCGGCGAGCAGCGCGCGGCGCCGGCTCAAGCCATACTGCTTCCGTTTGTCCGCCATCGCACGCGCTCCTTCAAAACTCGAACAGCCGCGCCGGATTATCGACCAGAATCTTCTGCTGCAGTTCCGGTTCCGGTGCAAACAGTGGAATGAGATCGACCAGATCACCATCGTTGGGCATCACCTTCACGTTGGGATGCGGCCAGTCGGTTCCCCAGATCACGCGGTCCGGCGCCGTCTCGACGATGCGCCGTGCGAACGGTACCGCGTCGTGGAACGGCGGTCCGCCGGACGATACCCGCTCGCACCCGCACACCTTGACCCAGCATTTCTCATCGCGCTTCATCAGATCGATCAGCGTCCGGAACGGAAGCTGGTCGAGACCGTCGGATGCTTTGACGCGCCCCATGTGATCGATGGTGTAGCGCACCGGCAATTTTGCCAGCATCTCCGCATACTCAGGCAAGTCGATCGCGTCGAAATGCAGATCGATGTGCCAGCCGAGCGGCGCGACCATCGCAACAATACGGTGGAACGCTGCTATGTCGGGTACCCCGCCGAGATGACGGACGAAGTTGAAGCGGCAGCCGCGGAAGCCTCCGTCATGCAATTCGCAAAGGCCGCGCTCGGTGATGGTGTCGTCGATATTGGCGACGGCGCGAAAGGTCCCGTTGCTGACAGCAATGGCATCGAGCGCCACGCGGTTGTCGGTACCGTGCACGCTGGCATTGACGATGACAGCGCGGCCGATCCCGAGCTTCCTGTGCAGCGCCCGGAAATCCTCGAGCGACGCATCGGGCGGCGTGTAGGGCCGTCCAGGTGCGTAAGGGTATTTGTCGCCGGGGCCAAAGATGTGGGTATGCGCATCACACGCCAGCGGTGGGAGCTTGAATTTCGGCGTTCGCGTGTTGGGATCGGGTCCGGGAATTCTGGGCTTGTTCATGGTGCCTTCTGCAGTGCTCGGTTCGGGTACCTAGTCGGGTGGATTCTCTTTCCGCTTTCGAGCGGTAGCCAAAGCGCGCTGCTGAACAGGCTTAATCCGACGTGACGCACTGTCGATGTGATTGATGTCGGATGCCTGCAACGAGGCGACCGTCGCCGAGACGATCTGCTCGATCGCCTCAGCCATATCGCCGCCGTCGGCTTCGCCGCGGGAGAGCCGCGTCACCCGCTCCGGATTGACGAGGGTGTAATAGAGTGCGCCGAGCAGGAACTGCGACCGCCACACGATCGTCGTCCGCGGCAGATGCGGCAGGCTTTCCGCGATGGCATCGATGAATGCGTTGGTGGTATCGTCGAAGATCTCCGCGATGATGCGGCCCACTACCGCGTTGCCTTCGGCCGACATCACCGCGCGCAGCCGCGTGAAGCGCGCGCCGCCGCCGGCAAGGTCGCTGCTCGATGAAAACGCCGGCTGCATATAGGCGCGCACGATCGCTTCCAGCCGGTCCTGAATGTCGCGCACGCGCCTTGCCGCCACCAGCAGCTCGATGCGGCGTCTGTTCATCGGCCCGCAATGACGCTTGTAGATTTCGAGCAGCAAGCCGTCCTTGCTCTTGAAATGATAGGTGATACTGCCGGGGTTGGCGCCCGCCTCCAGCGCAATGTCGCGGATCGAGACGGCATTGAAACCGCGTGTCGAGAACAACAGCTCGGCCGCGCTCAGGATGGCTTCCCGCATGTTGGGGTTTCGCGTCATGGCATTTGCTTTCCGCCCTCGAGATTTGTACATCTGTACAAAATATCAGGTCCGGTCAACAAACATCTGGATTTCACCTGGAACAATCGCCATCGCCGCCGCCCTGCTTTCGCTGGCCGGCGGGCGCGGTCATATCACCGCGCATTCGCCGGCGCGTGCACGTGCCAGAGATCGGCGCGCCAGTGCAGCACGATCGCGAGCATTAGCGCGAGACCGGCCGCCGCGTAGAGTGTGCCGGTCGCGGCAAATCCGATCTCGTCGATCAGGCTGCCGGCAGCCAGCAGCCCGATCGGCAGGCCGTAGATCACCATCATGCGCACGCCCATCACCCGGCCGCGGAAATTCTCGCTCGCGGTCCGCATCAGGATGACGGCGATCGAGATCATGGCGAGGCTTTGCGAAAAACCCGCCACCACCAGGCACACGATCGCGGTCGGCACCGTCTGCATCTGCGCAAACACCAGCAAGGTCGCATACCAGACGACGGTCGCGGCGATCATCAGTCGCGCCACCCGGATATCGCGGATCAGGCTCAATACGATCGAACCGGCCAGCGAGCCGATCGCAAAACTCGCCGACAGATAGCCAAGGCCGGTCTGGTTGGTGCCGTAGATCGCTTTGGCGATATAGGGCAGCAACCCGTTGGAGAGCGGATAGGCCGTCAAATTGGCCAGGAAAGCCACCCAGAGCGCGGCCTGCATCCGCGGTGTGGTCCAGACATAGGCAACACCTTCCTTGAGGTCGCGCAGGGGCGAGCGCTGCAACGCCTCGCCGGCAGCCTCGCCCGCCGCATCCGGTCTTGCCGGCGCCATGATGCACAGCGTCAGCGCGGTGGCGGTAAGATAGAGGCAGACGATCGCCACATAGGCCGGACCCATGCCGAGCGAGGCAAACAATCCGGCGCCGCTCAGCGCGCCGGCGATGCGCGCGGTATCCATTGTCGTGCGCGAAATGCTGATCGCGCCGATCAACTGGCCATGCGGCATGATGGTCGCGACCAGGGCGCCGCGCACGCCAAGATCCGATGGGCGGACGATGCCCATCACGGCCGCGACAATGAACACATAAACCGGCGCGAGGTGGCCGGACAGCGCCAGCGCCATCAGCACCGCCGCCAGCATCGCGTAGGTCGCCCGCATTATCGCCAGCAGATCGCGATGGCCGATGCGGTCGCCGACGACACCGAACATCGGCGCGACCAGCGTACCGACATAGCCGAGCGAGGCGAACAGCGTGAGCAGCAGGACCGATCCGGTCTCGACCAGCACATACCAGCCGAGAATGATCAGTTCCATCTCGAACGCCCAGGAGGTGAGCAGATCGGCCGGCCACTGAAATCGGTAGTTCCTGACGCGGAATGGTGCGAGCGCGGACGATCGCGCGGGCTCGCTCAAGATGCGCTATCGCGACTCATCGCGGTCCACCCTGCCCTGCTTTCTTGTTTTTTCCTTCTCCGTCGATAGCAAGTGGTACCCGGCGTTTCAAGCAGCCGACATCGCCATGCCGCTATGCGTTAGCAACAGTCGCCTCACCTCGACGGCCGATATCGCGGGGCTGAACAAATAGCCCTGCATCTCGGTGCAACCGAGGATGTACAGCAAGTTCCTCTGCTGTGCGGTTTCGACACCTTCCGCCGTCGTCGTCATGTCGCTGGCGGCTGCGATATTCACCACGGCCTGGACGATGGACGAGGATGCGCCGGGGCCTGCGATATCCCTGATGAAGGAGCGATCGATCTTGATCTTGTCGAACGGGAAGCGCTGCAGGTAGCTGAGCGAGGAATAGCCGGTGCCGAAATCGTCCAGCGCGATCCGGACGCCCAGCTTGCGCAACTGATGCAGCGCGTCCAGCGCCGCGTCGTCACGAATGAGTACAGCCTCCGTGATTTCGAGCTCGAGCCTGCTGGCAGGCAGGCCGGAGGCGGCCAGCGCCGCCGCTACGTTCAACGCCAGCGATTGGCTCCTGAACTGGACCGGCGAAACGTTGACCGCGACACGGACATGATCCGGCCAGTTGACGGCCTCGGCACAGGCCGCATTGAGTACCCATTGGCCTAGCTCATTGATGAGGCCAGAATCTTCCGCGATCGGGATGAACTCCGCCGGCGAGATCATGCCGCGCTCGGGGTGCCGCCACCGCAACAGCGCCTCGCAGGATGAGATCTTGCCGTCCTCGATATTGACCACCGGCTGGTAGTAGGTCTCGAGGCTGCCGTCGCTGATCGCCTGCCGTAGCTCGAGCTCCAGGCTTCGTCGCGTTTTGGCTCGCTGATCCATGCCGGTCTCGAAGAAGCGGTAGGTTCGCCGTCCGTCGCCCTTGGCGCCGTAGAGCGCAAGGTCTGCATTCCTCAACAACTGGTCGAGGTCCACCCCGTCGCCGGGAGCAAGCGCTATTCCGATGCTGGCATCGGTGGTGATCAGGTGCCCCATGCATTCAAAGGGCTGCCTGATCGCAGAATGGATTTCGTCAACGAGCCGAGTGGTTTCCGAGCGATTCTTGATAGGCATTTGAATGACGGCAAACTCATCGCCGCCGAGCCGGGCCCCCACGTCGGTTTCCCTCAAGCAGCCGCGCAGGCGATCGGCGACGCCTTTGAGCAGCTCATCGCCGATCGCATGACCGAGCGCGTCGTTGACGCTCTTGAACTCGTCGATGTCGATATAGAGCGCCGCCAGTTGCTCGCCCGCCCGCAACGCCTTGAGCGAATATTCCAGCCGCTCGCGGAACAGGATCCGGTTCGGCAGGTCTGTCAGACCGTCGTAGTGCGCCAGATGCGCGATCCTCTCTTCCGCGCGCTTGCGCTCGGTGATGTCTTCGATCGTAGCGACCCACCCGCCGCCCTTCAGCGGCCGGTTGATGATCTCGATCGCCCGGCCGCCCGGCGCTTTGGTAAGTTGGCGCGTGGCTTTGCCGAGCGATACTTTCTGGATGATCGCGTTGCAGAATGCATCGACGTCGCCATCGAAAGACCCGGTTTCCTTCCGATGGGCGATCAGCCGCTGCATGGTGCAGCCGGGCTTCGCCACGTCGGGCGACAATCCGAACATGTCGAGATAAGGCTGGTTGCAGATGATGATCCGCGCGGCTGCATCATACAGAACAAGACCTTGCGGGATATTGTTCACGGCGATCGAGAGCTGGCGCCGCTCCGCCGCCAGCCGCTGATCTGTCAACCGGTCGCGGCGCAGCAACAGTCCGGCGGCGACGGCAAGAACGGCGGCGAGCCCCAGCAGGACGCGTTCGCGAAGGCTCCATGTCGAGACCGCAAATTGCGCGAGTACGGCCGTCGCGAGCAGGACGGCACAGACAGCAAGCAGCGTAAATAGCCCGGCCTTGTCGGCGGGACCGCCATGCAATTTCTGGTCGCTTTCGATGCCCACCCGAGATGCTTCTCCACGCGAAATCGCCAATCTGCAGGCGGTCGGCGATCGGTCATGCAGGCGCAAGCCGGAATCCAGTTTCCCGCCCAGCGATATTGGTACGAAGGACAAATGGAAGGCGCGTTACAACTTGCGGTTAGCAATCGGTTACGTCAATACGCGGGCTGGTTCCGATCGCCCTTCGCCAATAACAGGTTATCGTGAGGTGACCCTCGGCTGGTCCTCTCCTTCGAAATGGTAAACGAGAGATTAATTCGCAGCCCGGCTCGCGCGTGCCAACAAATGCGAGAAAGCCCTGATTTTCCAAGCCTAACTCGCACTCGGAGCGTCGGACCGGGCTCCGCTGCAAAAACGGATCCTGACCGAGATGCCGCAGATTTAGCTGATGCGAAACCTCTGCGGCTTAACCGTTTCGCTAGTCGGGGCCGACCATAATGGAGGCCAGACTCCAATTCATGAGATCCAGGTTCAACACCGTGACATCCTTCGGACGTGTGATTTCCGTGCGCGGCTCCCTCGCCCGGGTTGGACTTCTGGCGGCGGGCCCGATGCCCGTCTCCGAGGTGCGCGCCACGGTCGGCCGCTTCATCAGCATCCGCTGCGCCGGTTCCACCATCATCGCGATGATCACCGAGGTGTCCTGCGAGGATACGCCGACCTCCGACAACTATATCGCGAGTGCCTCGGTCGACCTGCTCGGCGAAATCTCCGGCGGCGAACGCCCCAAATTCCAGCGTGGCGTCACCAACTATCCGACCATCGGGGACGCCGTCGAGCTCGTCACCGCCGAGGACCTTCGCACCGTGTACGCGCCGAGCGGGTCGGACCAGATCAATGTCGGCACCCTGCAGCAAGACCGCTCGGTGATCGCCTATGTCGACGTCGAAGAGATGCTCTCCAAGCATTTCGCGGTCCTCGGCTCCACCGGCGTCGGCAAATCGACCAGCGTGTCGCTGCTGCTCAACGAGATTCTGAAGGCGCGGCCGAACCTGCGGGTTTTCCTGCTCGACGTGCACAACGAATACGGCCGCTGCTTCGGCGACCGCGCGCTGGTGCTCAACCCGCGCAATTTGAAACTGCCGTTCTGGCTGTTCAATTTCGAAGAGATCGTCGACGTGCTGTTCGGCGGCCGCCCGGGCGTGCCGGAAGAGCTCGACGTCCTCGCCGAAGTCATTCCGATGGCGAAGGGCATCTATACGCAATATCAGAACTCCGACCGGCTTGGCCTCAAGCGCATCGATCCCAAGTCGGTCGGCTACACGGTCGATACGCCGGTGCCGTATCGCCTCGTCGACCTGATCTCGCTGATCGACGAACGGATGGGCAAGCTGGAGAACCGCTCCTCGCGCATCATCTATCACAAGCTGATTTCGCGCATCGAGACCGTGCGCAACGATCCGCGCTACGCCTTCATGTTCGACAACGCCAATGTCGGCGGCGACACCATGGCGGAAGTGATCAGCCATCTGTTCCGCCTGCCCGCCAACGGCCGGCCGATGACGATCATGCAGCTCGCCGGCTTCCCCGCCGAAGTCGTCGATTCCGTGGTGTCGGTCTTGTGCCGCATGGCGTTCGACTTCGGCCTGTGGAGCGACGGCGTCTCGCCGCTGCTGTTCGTCTGCGAAGAGGCGCACCGTTACGCCTCTGCCGACCGCAACATCGGCTTCGGGCCGACGCGCAAGGCGGTCTCGCGTATCGCCAAGGAGGGGCGCAAATACGGCGTCTTTCTCGGCCTCGTCACCCAGCGTCCGGCAGAACTCGACGCCACCATCATATCCCAGTGCAACACGCTGTTTGCGATGCGCCTTGCCAACGACCGCGACCAGGCGCTGCTGCGCTCGGCAGTCTCGGACGCCGCCGCCAACCTGTTGTCGTTCGTGCCCTCGCTCGGCACCCGCGAAGTGCTGGCCTTCGGCGAAGGCGTGGCCCTGCCGACGCGCTTGCGCTTCAAGGAGGTTCCGGTCCACCAACTGCCGCGCAGCGAAGCCACTATCGCGTCCGTGCCGTCGGTCGCCGCCGGCCATGACATGCACTTCGTCTCCGCGGTGCTGGACCGCTGGCGCGGCGCCACCTCCAACCGCGACGCGCCGAACGATCCCTCGATCAGCGACCGGCCCGCCGCCCGCATCATGACGCCGGTGGAAGCGCCGATGTTGCAGCCTTCGATGGGGCTCGATCCCGACCGGTTCTCGCTCTTGAAAAAGCCGCTGCGCTGAGGCGCGACAGCTTCGCGCAAATTCTCCGCCCGGGGTGGTATCCACTTCACCGCAAAGCGCGATATGGTTTCGGCAACGCCGCATCCCGCGGCCTTGATCCGGAACCCTTTCATGTCCAAGCCTGCCCAGCGATTTCAGCCGCCCGCCATCGACAAGCTGCCGGAGGATATCCGCTCGCGAATTCTCGCGGTGCAGGAGAAGTCCGGCTTCGTGCCGAACGTGTTCCTGACGCTGGCCTACCGGCCCGACGAATTTCGCGCCTTCTTTGCCTATCACGACGCGTTGATGGAGAAGGACAGCGGGCTGACCAAGGCCGAGCGCGAGATGATCGTGGTGGCGACGTCCGCCGCCAACCAGTGCCATTACTGCGTGATCGCCCACGGCGCGATCCTGCGCATCCGGGCGAAAAACCCTGTGATCGCCGACCAGATCGCGGTCAATTACCGCAAGGCCGACATCACGCAGCGCCAGCGCGCCATGCTTGACTTCGCCATGAAGGTGAGCCGGGCGGCGAACGAGGTTTCGGAAGCCGATTTTGCCGAGATCGCAAGCCACGGCTTTTCCGAGGACGACATCTGGGATATCGCGGCAATTTCGGCCTTCTTCGCGCTGTCGAACCGGCTGGCCAACATCACGGCGATGCGCCCGAACGACGAGTTCTACATGATGGGGCGGCTGCCGAAGCAGGGCTGAGCCCGGCTTCGTTGCGGTTCCATCGGACGTTGCGGAGACGGGTGGCTGTCCTGCGGTTGGCAAGATTTCATGTTGGAAGCGCTGCCGCCGTGCTAAAAAGGCGGCAGGACTTTTCGTCGGACGAGCGCAGTGAAAACCCAGCGGCCCATTACCACGGACGATGAGCACGTCGTGCTCAAGTTCCGGCCGCGTACCTCGGCACGCCCGCCGGGCGGGCGGGATGCGCCCGAGCAAACTAAACAGCATCAAGCGGCGAAGGATCTGTCCCGCTACGAGCAATCGCGCGACGAGGGTGACGACTTCCGTCATCGCATGCTCGCCAATGTCGCTGCGCTCGCCTTCACCGTGGCTCTGACCGCGATCGGCATTTGGCTTGCGGTAAGCATCGCCGATCTCCGCAAGACCCAGGACTGCGTGTTGATGGGCCGGCGGGATTGCGCTGGGATTTCGGTGGCGCCGCAGGGGTAGCGAAGCGGGATCGTCCCAGCGAAGACGCCAGCCACGGGCGCCAGGACCACACGGTTTTGCCGTACGCAGCTTCCTTCGCCAGAGATTCCGACCAGCCAAGTGCGTGCCGGCCAAAATTCTGGCGGAGGCGTTTAAGCGCCGTACGTCCTGCGCGCTGTGTTCGCTCACGGTAAAACCGCCCTGCGAACGGCTCTCGCGCCCCGACGCTGCCGCGTCCACCGCAACCCGCCCCAACGTTCGTGACGATGGCCAACGCCCCTCTTCTCGGGACGGGATGGCCGGAGTTGTAAGGGTGATTTGGGTTTGCTGAGAAGCGCTTTATTTTTCCGCGCGTGACTGCCGGGCAAATCAACTTGAAATTATTACTGAAATTCGCGCATTCGCACAGCACCCTTTGGCCCCGATCGATCACCCATCGCCCATCCGTCACCCGCGTCGGGTGAGAATTAGATGCACGGTCGGCGCAATTGCCGTTACCATTCGACCGAATTGAACGCCGCGAACAGCCATTGCAAAGCCTCGCGGCGACGGCGTGGATCGGCAGGCATCAGCGCATCACTACGATCACTGGCAACTTTTATCGTCAGCGCGGAAAGCTGCCCTACGGGGTTGGGTCCTCACCTCAGCTCCGCCTCCCGCAACGGCGCGCGACTTAGTTCGTTGCCGGCGGCGATCGCCTTGCGCATCAGCCGCATCAGCTCCGCGCCCTCCTTTTCGTTAAGGCCGCGCAGCATGAGGCGCTGGGCCGCCTCGACGGCCGGCGTGATGGCACGCAGCGTGCGCTTTCCCGCTTCCGTGATTTGCAATTCGCGGGCGCGGCGATCGCGAGGGCTCGCGTGACGCACCAGCAAGCCCTTCTGCACCAGGCGGTCGACCACGCCGGTGATGGTGGTGCGGTCATAGGCGATGAGACCGGCGAGCGTCACCTGATCGATCCCTGGATTCATCTTGATGGCCGCGAGCGCCGCGTATTGAACGGGCGTGAGGTCGAAGCCCGCCTGCTCGACCTCGGCGAGGAACACGGCGACCGCAATCTGCTGGAAGCGGCGCGCCAGATGGCCAGGCATCTCGTTGTTGTCTCTCACCAAATTCTCCAAGGCAAACTCAAAGGCAGGTTTCGAATTGACAAGCATACTGATAATCAGCATGCTGATCAATATCGGCGGCATCTGCCGGGCAGTCAAGTGACCGACGCCATAGATGAAGGGTAATTCGATCGGTCAAAATCAACTCCGGTCGGCCAGGGACGGGAGGATCAGGTCTCATGCAGTTTCATCTGAATGGATTCGAGCCGGGCGACCCTGAGATCGCCGATCCCGCCGAGCGGGTTGCACCTTCCGGCATGTCCGGCCCTGTTCCGGCGGAAGTCGATGTCCTGATCGTCGGCTGCGGGCCGGCGGGCCTGACGCTGGCGGCGCAGCTTTCAGCGTTTGCCGACATCAAGACCTGCATCGTCGAGCAGAAGCCGAGCCGGCTCTTGCGCGGCCAGGCCGACGGCGTCGCCTGCCGCACCATGGAAATGTTTCAGGCCTTCGGTTTCGGCGAGCGCGTGCTGAAGGAAGCCTGCTGGATCACCGAAACGATGTTCTGGAAGCCGGACGATCGCAAGCCCGAAAACATCGTGCGCAGCGGCCGTGTTCAGGACGTCGAGGACGGGCTGTCGGAGATGCCGCACCTGATCCTGAACCAGGCGCGCGTGCATGATTGCTACCTCGATGTCATGCGCAAATCGCCGGCGAAGCTCGAGCCCTATTATTCACGGCGATTGCTGGATCTTTCGATCGCGCCGGCGGCACAGTTCGAAGATCACGCCGTGACCGTGCGCCTCGAACGGCTCGATGCCGGGCACGAGGGCGAGGTCGAGACCATCAAGGCGCGCTATGTCGTCGGCTGCGACGGCGCGCGCAGCACGGTGCGCAAGTCGATCGGGCGCGAGCTGCGCGGCGATTCCGCCAACCATGCCTGGGGCGTCATGGACGTCCTTGCCGTCACCGACTTCCCCGACATCCGCTTCAAGGTGCTGATCCAGTCGGCCCGAGACGGCAGCATCATCGTGATCCCGCGCGAAGGCGGCTACCTGGTCCGGCTCTATGTCGAACTCGCCAATCTCGACGCCGGCGAGCGGGTCGCCAGCCGCAACATCACGCCGGACGATCTGATCGCGAAGGCGCGGCGGATTCTCAATCCGCATACGCTCGACGTGAAGGAGATCGCCTGGTGGTCGGTCTATGAGATCGGCCAGCGGCTTACCGACAAGTTCGACGACGTGCCGGCGGACGAGACCGAAACGCGCCTGCCCCGCGTGTTCATTGCGGGCGATGCCTGCCACACCCACAGCCCCAAGGCCGGCCAGGGCATGAACGTCTCGATGCAGGACGCCTTCAATCTCGGATGGAAGCTCGCCTCCGTGCTGCGAAGGCGCAGCTCGCCGCATCTCTTGCACAGCTATTCGGCGGAACGGCAGGCGGTAGCGAAAGAGTTGATCGACTTCGACCGCGAATGGGCCGCGATTCTTGCGTCCGCCAAAGGCGACAACAAGGGCGCCGACGCGGCGCAAATGCAGGACTACTTCGTCCGTCACGGCCGCTATACCGCGGGAACGGCGACGCACTACCGCCCGTCCGTCATTACTGCCGAATCCGACCACCAGCAGCTAGCGAAGGGATTCGTGATCGGTACGCGCTTTCACTCGGCACCGGTCGTCCGGCTCTCGGACGCCAAGCCGGTTCATCTCGGCCACGTCACGAAGGCCGACGGACGCTTCCGGCTTTTCGTCTTTGCCGGCGCGGGCGATCCCACGGCCGCCAACGCCCCGCTCCGCTCCCTATGCGACTTCCTGAGCGAGAGCCCCAAATCTCCGGTCCGAAGACACGCGCCTGCTGGCGCAGATATCGACTCCGTGATCGACGTCCGCGCCGTGTTCCAGCAGGCGCACACCGAGCTCGCCATCGAGACGATGCCCCCACTCCTGCTCCCGCGCAAAGGACTCTACGGGCTGATCGACTACGAAAAAATGTTCTGCCCAGATCTCAAGGCCGGCCACGACATCTTTTCGATGCGCGGCATCGATCGGGACAAAGGCTGCATGGTCGTGGTGCGCCCGGACCAGTACGTCGCGCATATTCTCCCGCTCGACGGCCATGCCGAGCTTGCGGCATATTTTGATGGGTTCATGCTAAGAGTGGGCGAACCGTAGCCCGCATGAGCGCGGCGATATGCGGGAGACACTGTCCCCGGGGTCGCTTCGCTCACCCGGGCTACGCCTGCTTTCTACATCCAGGCCACTGCTCTTCCGGAACCAAACCGGCCATCCCTGCCCATAAATCGGTCGCCGATCCCCTCGCCCCCCTCCATTGAACTCGGCGTCCCGCTCCGATATACGGGCACTCGACTCCGGCCGAGGGAATGGGCCTTCCGGGGCCGTGCACCCGCCTCCTCCAAGCCGTTCCGGATTTTCTCCAGTATATCAAAGGCTTAATGATGTCTTCCACATTCGATCAGATCGCCAACATTATCGCGGAGACCTGCGACATCCCGCGCGACACGATCAAGCCGGAGAGCCACGCCATCGACGATCTGGGCATCGACAGCCTAGACTTCCTCGACATCGCCTTTGCCATCGACAAGGCGTTCGGCATCAAGATGCCGCTCGAAAAATGGACCCAGGAGGTCAACGACGGCAAGGCCACGACCGAGCAGTATTTCGTGCTGCAAAATCTCGCCGATCGCATCGACGAACTGGTCGCCGCCAAGAATGCAGCCACGGGCGCCTAATCGCCCGCCATGCAACTCGATTATTTCCAGCTCATCGACCGCATCGTCGACCTCGACCTCGACGAGAAGAAAATCACGGTCGAGGCGCAGGTGCCGGCCGCGCACACCATCTTCGAGGGGCATTTCCCGGGCTTTCCGATCATGCCCGGCGTGCTGCTGACCGAGGCGATGGCGCAGAGCTCCGGCTGGCTGCTGCTCGGCCTGTTGAAGTTCGAGCGGATGCCGTTCCTCGCCATCGTGAAGGAAGCCAAGATGCGGGGTTACGTCAGTCCCGGCCAGTTGCTGACGATCGATGCGAAACTCGAGCACGAAGGCTCCGGCTTTGCCGTCACGAAGGCAAAAATACGCGTCGGCAAGGAGTTGAAGTGCAGCGCTGAACTCACCTTCGGCCTTGCCCCCTTTCCCGACCCTGCCTTGCGCGTGCACATGGACGCGAAGGCCCACGAGATCGGCTTCCCACTGCAGGCAATCACGCAATGACTGAGCCAAAATCCGCAGGCGCCAAGGAAGTTTGGATCACCGGCATCGGCATCGTCTCCTCGCTCGGCGAGGGGCTGGAGGCGCATTGGGATGCGCTGAACGAGAAGAAGATCAACGTCGACGAAAAACGGTTTGCGCCCTACATCGTGCATCCGCTGGCGCCTGTTAGCTTCGACGCGCAGATCCCGAAAAAGGGCGACCAGCGCCAGATGGAAGCATGGCAGCGCATCGGCACCTATGCCGCCGGGCTGGCGCTGGATTCGGCCGGCGTCAAAGGCAACAAGGAAATCCTCGGCCGCATGGACATGATCGTCGCCGCCGGCGGCGGCGAGCGCGACATCGCAGTCGATGCGGCAATCCTGTGCGCCGACGCCAAGGGCAATTCCAGCCCCGGCTTTCTCAACGAACGGCTGATGAACGATCTGCGGCCGACGCTGTTTCTGGCCCAGCTCTCCAACCTGCTCGCCGGCAACATCGCCATCGTGCATGGCGTCTGCGGCACGTCGCGCACCTTCATGGGCGAGGAAGCTGCCAGCATCGATGCGGCACGGATTGCGCTGGCGCGGATTGAAGCCGGCCAAAGCGACATCGCGCTGGTCGGCGCAGCCCATAACGGCGAACGGTCCGACCTGCTGGTCCTCTATGAATTCGGCGACTTCAACCTGACCGACAAGTTCAGCCCCGTGTGGCAACGCGAGGACAAAAGCGGGTTCGCGCTCGGCTCCGCCGGCTGCTTCCTGGTGCTGGAAGCCCGCGAGCACGCCGAAGCCCGCGGCGCCAAGCCATACGCCAAACTGACCAAGGTCGTCGCCGACCTTGCGCAGCGCAAGCAGCCGGGCGCGGTGACCAAATCTTTGGAGGCGCTGTGGCCGAAGCTCGGCGTCGGCGACAGCGGCACCCTGATCACGGGCGCAACCGGCGCCGAGCCGGTGACGTCGGATGAAAAGGCGTTTTTGCGCCAGCATCCCGGCTTTGCGGTGCGCGCCACCGGCACGATGTTCGGCCACACGCTGGAGACGCAGTTTCCGCTGGGGCTGGCGCTTGCCGCACTCTCGATCTCCCGTGGCGCGCTGTTCCCGCCCAACGATCCGACCGGCCTCGAGGTTGAAAAGGCAGGCAACCCGGACCAGATTGTCATCGTGGGGGCCGGTCACTGGCAGGGCGAAGGCATGGCCCTGGTCGAGGCCATCAAGTAGCGCGTGATCCGGGACGGCGTCATTGCTTTTCCACGGGGATCACGACCAGACCATGAAATGAGCGCGACAGCGCTTTCAGTTACGGCGCAGCATCGACGGGGGGAACCATGTCAGCACCACGCGATAAACTCGGCAGGCCGATCGTCGTCGTTACCGGCATGGGCGTGGTGACCTCGCTCGGCGCCGGCAAGACGGACAATTGGACCCGGCTGACCGCGGGCGAATCCGGCATTCGCACCGTGACGCGCTTTCCGATCGACGGCCTGAAAACGACCATGGCTGGCACCGTGGATTTCGTCACCGTCGATCCGTTCTCGTCGACCGGTCTCAGCGAACGTCTCGCCGAGATGGCGACCGAGGAAGCGCTTGAACAGGCGGCGATCGGCGCCAAGGCCGACTTTCCCGGACCGCTGTTTCTGGCAGTTGCGCCGGTCGAGGTTGAATGGCCGCAGCGGCTCGAGCTCGGACGCGCGGTCGGCAGGACCGAATTCGCTTACGAGGACATGCTGCGCGTCAGCGGCGGCGGTCGGTTCACAGCCTACCATCACCGCTTCATGTTCGGTTCGATCGCGAGCCACCTGGCCGAAACGTTCGGCACCAAGGGATCGCCGATCTCGCTCTCCACCGCCTGCGCCTCCGGCGCCACCGCGATCCAGCTCGGCGTCGAGGCGATCCGACGCGGCGAAGCCGACGCGGCGCTGTGCGTCGGCACCGACGGCTCGGTGAACCCGGAAGCCATGGTGCGCTTCTCGCTGTTGTCGGCGCTGTCGACGCAGAACGATCCGCCGCAAGCCGCTTCAAAGCCGTTCTCGAAGAACCGCGACGGCTTTGTGATGGCGGAAGGCGCCGGCGCGATGGTGCTGGAGAGCTATCAATCCGCGATCGCGCGCGGCGCCAAAATTCTCGGCGTCGTCGCCGGCTGCGGCGAACTGACCGACTCATTCCACCGCACCCGCTCCAGCCCCGACGGCAAGCCGATCATCGGCTGCATGCGCAAGACGCTTGCGGACGCCGGCCTCGAGCCGGAACAGATCGACCACATCAACGCGCACGGCACCGCGACGCCGGAAAACGACAAGATGGAATACAACACGACCGCGGTCGTGTTCGGCGATCATCTGCCGAAGATTCCGGTGTCCTCGAACAAATCGATGGTCGGGCACACGATTTCGGCGGCCGGCGCGGTGGAAGCCGTGTTCTCGCTGCTGACGCTGGAGCATCAACGGATTCCGCCGACCATCAATTACGAGATT
Source organism: Bradyrhizobium icense (assembly GCF_001693385.1). NCBI lineage: Bacteria > Pseudomonadati > Pseudomonadota > Alphaproteobacteria > Hyphomicrobiales > Nitrobacteraceae > Bradyrhizobium > Bradyrhizobium icense. The sequence continues at coordinate 3,219,373 of NZ_CP016428.1, read as the reverse complement.
CCGGATCCGACCATTCTGTTCGACGTGGTCGGCAACAAGGCGCGCGACGCCAAGGTTACCGCCGTGATGTCGAACTCGTTCGGTTTCGGCGGGCAAAACGCCTCGCTGATCCTGACGCGCGAACCGGCGTAGGGCTAGCTGTTTCCAAAAGATGAACCGCCTGCTCCTACGCACCAGGGCGCGCCTGCGCGACGCCGCCAAGCCGGTGGCGGAATTGGCCGTCGGCGCGCTGACGATCGCGCTGTTGCGCACCACGCGCTATTTCGATCCGGACAAGACCGCCGATTTCTTCGGCCGCGTCACCCGCTTCATCGGCAGCAGGCTGCGCGAGAACCGTATCGGTCGCGAGAATCTCAAGGCCGCCTTCCCTGAGAAATCGACCGAAGAGATCGAAACCATTTTGGCCGGCGTCTGGGACAATCTCGGCCGCATCGGCGCCGAGTTCGCCCATCTCGATCACATCTGGGATTACGACCTCGACCATCCGGAGAAGCCGAGCCGCATCGAGTTTCCCCCGCGGACCAAGGAAATCTTCGATTCGTTGCGCGACGACGGGAGGCCTGCGATCATCTTCGCAAGCCATCTCGGCAATTGGGAAATCCCGGCGCTCGGTGCCGTCGCGCACGGGCTCGATTGCGCGATCCTGTTCCGCCGGCCGAACATCGAGGCCGCCGACCGCGCCATCGAACGGATCCGCGCCGTCAAGATGGGCACGCTGGTGCCGGCCGGCCGCGAGGCACCGCTCAAACTCGCCGAGGCGCTGCAACGGGGCCAGCACGTCGCGATGCTGGTCGATCAGTACCTCGGCAACGGCGTCGAGGTGACATTCTTCGGCCGCAAGACCAAGGCCAACCCGACGCTGGCGCGCCTGCTGCGGCAGGTCGAATGCCCCGTGCACGGCGTGCGCATCATCCGCCTGCCCAACCACCGCTTCCGCGCCGAATTGTCCGAAGAGGTCAAGCCGGTGCGCGACACCGCAGGGCAAATCGACATCCAGGGCACGATGCAGGCGGTGACTGACGTGGTCGAAGGTTGGGTGCGCGAATATCCGGACCAGTGGCTGTGGCTGCACCGGAGATGGCGGTAGGTCTGCTTTCGTAGCCCGGATGAGCGCAGCGACACCCGGTATCAGAGGTGAGAACGGCCCCGGATGTCGCTGCGCTGATCCGGGCTACGGGGTGGCCTATCCGCCGAACAACAGGCCGAGGCTCCACGCCTTCATCGCAACCGTCGATGCCAGGACGAAGATGATCTGCAGCAGCGTGCGTGTTGAGAAGAAGGTCAGGATGTTGGTCATGTGATGCTCCCGGCGAAAGCTATAGATTCTGGCCTGGGTTTCGGCAATAGAAGTTTGTGGGATGGATCGCCGGTCACCTCCCCGTCTTCACCCTCGTCCACAGCCGGTTGATTACCCGCTGGGTAGCGGGGTCGCGGGCCCGGATCACGAACAGCTTCTTCTGCATCGCCTCGTCCGGATAGATGTTCTTGTCGTTCAAAATCTTCGGGTCGATCAGCTTCTGGCTTGCGAGGTTGCCGTTGGCGTAGGACAAAAAGTCCGAATTCTTCGCGGCGACCTCGGGGCGGTAGAGATAGTTGATCAGCTCATAGGCTTCCGCGACGTTCTTGGCATCCGCCGGAATCGCGAGATTGTCGAAGAACATCTGCGCGCCCTCTTTCGGGATGGTGTAGCCGATCTCGACGCCGTTTTTTGCTTCCGCCGCGCGGCTGCGCGCCTGCATCACATCGCCTGACCAGCCCACCACGAAGCAGATTTCGCCGGAGGCGAGCGCGCCCAGATATTCCGAGGAATGAAACTTGCGGACATTGGGCCTGATCTTGCCGACGAGGTCGGCGGCCTTTTCCAGATCGGCCTGCTTGGTCGAGTTCGGATCGATGCCGAGATAGCTGAGCGCCGCCGGCAGAATGTCGTCGGCGGAATCCAGCATGTGGATGCCGCAATCCTTGAACTTCGCGAGGTTCTCCGGCTTGAAGACGATATCCCAACTGTCGATCCTGGCGTCGGGACCGAGGATTTTCTGCGCCAGCTTGACGTTGTAGCCGATCCCCGTGGTGCCCCACATGTAGTTGGCGGCGTAATTGTTGCCGGGATCATAGGTCGCGAGCTGGCTGGTCACCACAGGCCAGGCGTTGGCGAGATGGGGCAGTTTTGACTTGTCGAGCTTGAGAAAGACCTTTGCGGTGATCTGACGCTGCAGGAAATAGCCGGTGGGCACCACGACGTCGTAGCCCGACTTCCCCGCCAGAAGGCGCGTCTCCAACGTCTCGTTGGCGTCGAACGTGTCGTAAACCACCTTGATGCCGGTTTCCTTGGTAAAATCCTCCAGCACCCCCGGCGCCATATAGTTCGACCAGTTGTAGAAGTTCACCGTGCGCTCTTGCGCCCACGCGGGCGAGAGCGACAGCGCGACCGTCATCACACCGATCAGACGAAGCGGGCCTCGGATTGGAGCGCGCATCTTCTACCTCTTGCGGCGGCCGTGCACCGCGTCCGACAGCCGTTCCAGCGCGGTATCCAGCGTTTCATCCTTCTTGGAAAAGCAGAAACGCACCACAGAGGTCACCGCGTCCTGCTCGTAGAACGCCGACACCGGGATCGCGGCGACCTTGTAGTCGCTCACGATGCGCTTGCAGAACTCGACATCGGTTTCGTTCAGCCCGAGCGGCGACAGGTCAACGGTGAGAAAGTACGTGCCCTGCGATTTCAGCACGGGGAAACCGATGCTCTCCAGGCCCTTGGTCAGGCGGTCCCGGCTCCGCGCCAGCTCCTTGCGCATGTCGTAGAAATATTGATCGGGCTTGCCAAGGCCGTAGGCAACGGCCGCCTGTAGGTTCGGCGCGGTGGTGAAGGTCAGGAACTGGTGCACCTTGGCCGCCACCCTGAGCAGCGGCGGCGCGGCGCAGACGAAGCCGACCTTCCATCCCGTCAGCGAAAAAATCTTGCCGGCGCTACCGACCTTGATGGTGCGGTCGCGCATGCCCGGGATCGTGATCAGCGGGATATGCTCGCGACCGTCGAAAATCACGTGCTCCCAGACCTCGTCGCAGATCGCGATGGTGTCGAACTGCTGGCAGAAGCGCGCCAGCAGTTCGAGGTCTTCGCGGGGGTAGACGACCGCCGCTGGATTGAGCGGGTTGTTGAACAGCACCGCCTTGGTCTTCGGGTTGAAGACGCTCGCCAGCATCTCTTCCGTCAGCCGCCAGCCCGGCGGCTCCAGCCGCAGCAGGCGCGGAATGCCGCCGGCCTGGCGAATGATCGGCAGATAGCTGTCATAGACCGGCTGGAACACGACGACCTCGTCGCCGGGCTCGACCACGGCGAGAATGGACGCGGTCAGCGCCTCGGTGCCGCCCGAGGTCACCATCACCTCGGTCATCGGATCGAGGGACAATTTGTGCCAGCGGCCGTAATGGGCGGCGATGGCCTGCCGCAGCTCCGGAATGCCCATCATCGACGGGTACTGGTTATAGCCGTTCACCGTGGCATCGGCTGCCGCGCGGCGGATGTCTTCCGGTCCGGGATCGTCGGGAAAGCCCTGGCCGAGATTGATGGCGTTATTGTCGCGCGCGGCCTGCGACATCGCCTCGAACACGGTGACGGGAAGGTCGGCAAAGACCTTGTTCATGGAGGTCATTGGCAGATCAGCCGCCGGTCTTGGTCGGCAATCCCGCAGCCTTCCAGCCGATGATGCCCCCTGCCAGATGCTTGTCGTAAGGCAGCCCCGCCGCCTGCGCCGCCAGCGACGCCGTCACCGAGCGCTTGCCCGAGCGGCAGGCGAAAACCACCTGCTTTCCCTGCGGTTCCGGAATGGCCGCCGGATCGAAGCTCTGGAGCGGAACAACCACCCCATCCGGATAGGCCTCCACCGCCACCTCATTGGGCTCGCGGACATCGACCAGAAGATAGCGCCCTTCCGCCATCCCCCTGGAAACGTCTTCCGGCGTCAAATCGTGCACCTGATGGTCCGCCACGCAATATCCTCCTGACAACCCGCCGCACGGGCTCCGACAGGCCCGGCCAAGCGGGCGCCAAAGTCGCCCCTCGCGCGGCGAAAATCAAGCGCCGCGAACGGTTTAAAGCGCCGTTCGAACCTCCGGCCTCAGCTTCGGCGGCGCCTATCGAAGCCCCTTCGCAATCGGCCAGGCCCCGTTCGGCGATTGAGGACCATTCGCCCGGTAGCCTCGACGAAGGTAGAATGCCATCGCGTTCGAACTGGCTTCGGCCCGCACCGCCCGAATGCCTCGCTCGCACATCAGCCGCTCGAACATCTCCAGTAACCCCGCGCCGACACCCCGGCCGGCAAATTCCGGGTCGGTATAAAGCCCCTCCAGCCGGTCGCCGCGAATGGCCCCCCACCCGGCTACGAAGCCGTCGAGCTCGGCCACCCATACTTCCAGCTCACGCAGCTTTTGCTCCATTCCGGCGCGCGTGAGCTTCGCAGCCCACGCCTGCGCTTCGGCAACGGACATTTTTGGCGGCGCAAGCTCGAGGATCGACCGTCGTCGAATGTCGCAGAGACAGTCCGCGTCATTGAACATCGCCCGACGGTGAATGGCGCTCATCGTCACTTCTTCTGCAACGAAAAAGCTGCCGTTAGCACAAGTTTGGAAGAACTGGCAGATGGGCGACGTTGAAAGTGATGTTGCTGGAACAGGGCGAAAAACAAGCCCTTCGCGCTTAGCGACGCTTGCCTGCTACCGCACGCCGCTTTTGCTTCCAACGAGGTTGCCAATGCCAACGCACGGCGGACGTTCACGGCATTTTGCAAGGGTGATCGCGTCCACGGGTGAGGTAGCTCACACCAGGAAGAAATGACGAGGAATAAAATGCCCACGCCCATCGCATGGGCAGCAAAAAGGAGTCTTCCGATGAAATCCGTCATCGAAGGTCCGCAAATCACTGTAGCCGACCTTGTCGAAGGAAACTGTGCTCCCATTCGGGAAACACAACTCTCGCTATTAAAAAAGCATTGGAATCCGCGACAGCTTCGTTGCCCGATCCATGAATTCGCAATCCATGCTTTCTCCCATTGCTGTTGAACCTTCGCGAAGTTCGCGTGACCCACGCCAGGGGGCTTTAGGGACCACAGGAGGTTCTGATGACAAGGCATCGAACGATTACTGGTTTCGTGGCCGTCGCCCTGCTCGCTGTCGCCGCAACCGCCGTCACCATGAGGTCGCATCTGCCTTGGAACGATAGCACTGTCGTCTCTGCCGGCACGACTACGAAAGGCCTCGCGGTTGACGCGAATGAGCTCCCGACTGCGAGTTTTGACGAGCGCTGGTCCGCGATGTCTTCTTCGACCACGGACACGCCTGAGCGATAGGCTCGACGTTCGCCAAGTACCGCCGCAATCGGACTCCTTGGCGAAAATTGCAATGAACCCTTGGGAGTTGGGCGACGCTTCCGCGTGACAGGCGCGAATGCGGCTGCGCGCACGACACGATCATGGCAGAGGTACATTCACACCACATTGGCAGTCGTTCGAAATCCAACTTTTCGAAGGAGGCAACGATGAACGTGTTGAAAGTTGCAATCGTCGGCCTGACCCTAATTTCAGCCAATACAGCGGTCCGCGCGGACGTCATCGCCGACTGGAACAACACCGCAATGGGCGTGATGAAGGCCGCCAATGTGGGCGGTAACCCGTGGACGCGCAGTATGGCCCTGGTGAACGTGTCCATGTCTGACGCCGTCAACTCGGTGCAGAGCCGATATTCGCGTTACATACCGGAGCTTCCAATTGACCCGAACGCGTCAGCCGAAGCGGCGGCAGCGGCGGCGGCCCGCGAAATTCTCATGCGACAGTATCCCGGCCAGAAGGAGCGGATCGATGCAGCCTTCGCGGAGACGATGAAAACCATTCCGGACAACCCCGCGCGGGTCGCCGGTATTTCTTTAGGCGAAAAAGTTGCGGCCGCCGTTTTCGCCGAACGTCAGAGCGACGCGACAAACACGCCCGACACATACCGCCCGCACACCACGGCTGGCATATGGGTGCCGACCACGCTGCCGCTCTTCCCTCAATACGCAACGGCCAAGCCGTGGGGCATGGAGAGCGCGAGTCAGTTCCGGCCGGCTCCGCCCCCGGCCCTCAACAGTGCTCTTTACGCGCGCGACTACAACGAAACCAAGGAAATCGGGGGAGTCAAAAGCACGAAGCGGACCGACGCGCAGTCCGACGCCGTGCGTTTCTGGACCCAGGCCAACCTTGGGTCCGCATGGTTCCAGGCTACCCGGCAGACTTCCGCTCGTCATGGCCTCCCGGTGGCAGAAAGCGCGCGAGTGTTCGCACTGATGTCCATGGCTTTCGCCAATTGCTTCGTCGTCGATTGGGACGCCAAATTCCAATACAATTTCTGGCGGCCGATCACTGCGATCCGCAACGGCGACCAGGACGGCAACGATGCGACTGAACGCGACGCAAGCTGGCAGCCTCTGAACACCACACCGATGCATCCGGAATACCCGTCGCAGGCGGCGATCAACGCGGGTGCAGTGCAAGGCGTTCTTGAAGCTGTTTTCGGCAGCGGGACGGAGAGCTTCACCGTGACCGACACTTCCGACGCGCGCCTTTCGCGCCAATTCGGCAGCTTTTCGCAGATGGCCCAGGAGCACAAAGAGGTGCGCATCTGGGGCGGCATTCATTTCCGCAATTCGTTGGAGGTCGGCGAATCGATGGGTCGCAAGATCGCCGACCATCTCGTGGCAAATTACTACGTGAGGTCGACGCGGTAGGTCCGTGTTCGGCGCCATCTCTAGGCGCTCGGTAACCGGGGCGGTGCTGCGGCTTGCCGCAGCACCGACATCACCTGGCCCAGGTCGCGATGCCTCCAGCGTGACCCGGTCCGGGAGCCACGCCTTGATTTCTGCACTTTTTGAGCAAACAAATTACGTCCATGTGGACTCTTGGAGGACACGCGATGATAAGGCGCGGGCTCGCATTGTTGCTCGTAGGGCTGCTCGGCGGCTGCATGCAAGCGACGCTTGCACCGTCTTCGAATGCCAGTTTGACCCCGAGGGACCGGCAGTTGCTTGCCCACACGCCTTATGCGCAGGCCAGCATTCCCGAGACTTATCGCCGGCATATCGTCGACTATACGCGCAAGGAGCAGCCGGGCACGATTCTGGTCGATACCAACGCACGTTATCTCTATTACGTCCTGCCGGGAGGCAAGGCGATCCGGTATGGCGTGACGGTGGGAGAGGAAGCGCTGGCCTGGTACGGCGTTGCAACCGTTGGCCGCATGGCTGAATGGCCGGACTGGATCCCGACGGCGGAGATCCAGGCGCGGCTCGGCCCCTACCCGAAGCGCGTTGCCGGAGGTCCGGCCAACCCGCTGGGTGCGCGGGCGCTATATCTTTACGAGGGCAACAAGGACACCCTCTATCGCATCCACGGCACCAACCAGCCGGAATATATCGGCCAGGCCATCTCCTCCGGCTGCATCCGCATGACCAACGAAGACGTCATCGATCTCGTGAATCGGGTGAAGCTGGGCGCGATCGTGGTCGTCCTGCCGCCGGGCCGGAGTGCGTAGCGGGCTACGCAGCGTGTGGCGCAATTGTGCTCCAGTTCGCTGGTTTTCGTCACCCCACAAGCCTTGCGCGAAATCCGCGTCATTGACTGGCGCGAAGCATCTGCAGCCTGGCGATGCGATCGTCGGCGCGTCTGAGCCGCCGACAAAGCTCGCGGTTGATGTTCTGCATCACCATCACATACGCATGGATGTCGGTCTTGTAGCACGTGTAGAGTTTTTGCGCCGTGAGCTCGTACAGCACGGTTGGGCTCTCCGCAACGACGGTAGCCGATCGGTTCTGCATTTCGATCAGCGTCATTTCGCCGAAGAAATCACCGGGCTCGAGACCCGCCATGCGAATGACGCGTCCGGCATCCGCCCGCTTGCTCACCACGAGCTGGCCAGAGTGAACAATGAACAGTGAGCGTCCCGGTTCTCCTTCCGCGACGACCGTGGCACCGGCGTTGAAGCGGCGCTCGACCAGCATCGAGATCAAGAGATCGAGGCTTGCATCTGAAAGGCCACCGAAGAAAGGTGTGGCGAGCAAGAACGCTTTCAGATCGGGGGAGCTGACAGCCATCGGGCAAAATATACTCCCGCTCCTGGCAGCGACAAGTCTGCCAAAGCCCGACGGGATGATCTGCGATAAGCATTTGCGGCACTGTCGGGCTGCCAATCGAATTGTCGGACGGCACCAGCCTCGCGGGAGCAGACCGATCCCTAACCCGGCACCGGGCCTTCAATCGGCCGCATAGAACGCCTCGCGCACGGGATTCGAAATTGGACCGGAGCCGATGATCGCCGTCTGGGTCATGACTACGCCGATGACGCGGTTTGTCGGATCGATCCAAAACTGCGTGCCATAGATGCCGCCCCATCCATAGCTACCGGCCGGAAGACGGCTCTTGGCTGCGGCGGGATCGGTCAGAATCCCAAAGCCCAGCGTGAAGCCCCAACCCGGCCCGCGGATCGTCCGCATGTTGCCGGTCGCGTTCTGCGTCATCTGCCGGACCGTCTCGGCGCGGAGCACCCGCACGCCATCAAGCTCGCCCTCGTTCAGCAGCATCTGCAAGAACCGCGCGTAGTCACCGATCGTGGCACTCATGCCGGCGCCGCCGGAATTGTAGGCAGTCGGAGAGAAGGCGCGGTTCGGGTCGAGGCTGGCAGTGCCCTTGGTGGGCGGGAACGGCACTGCCTCAGGTCCCCTCACGGGAACGTAGCCAGTGCCGAGTGCGCCCGTGACCTCTGCGGGTCGCGTCACCTGCACGAAGCGCGAGCGAGCGGCCTCAGGTGCGTTGAACACAAAACTCTCGATGCGCAAGGGCTTTGCTATACGCTCGTTGACAAAAGATTCCAGGCTGTTTCCCGTCACTTTCTCGATCACGGCCCCGAGCACATCCGTCGCAAGCGAGTATTCCCAGCCCGTACCGGGCTGATAGCCAAGCGGAACGGAGGCGAGACGCTGCATTGCTTCAGCGGTGGTCAATTCGGGCTGATCTAGCCCGTCGGTCACGCGCGCGTCGCGATATGCATCCACAAGCCGAGCATTATTGATGAAGTTATAGGAGAGCCCGGCGGTATGGGTCAGCAGTTCGCGGACTGTCGGGGGCCTGTTCGCCGGCCCCTCGGCGCCGTCGGGCCCGCGCACCCGCAGCTTGCTGAACTCGGGGAGGAAGCGGCTGACCGGATCATCCAGGCCAATCTTGCCCTGCTCGACAAGGATCATCGCCGCCACTGAGGTGACAGCCTTCGTCATCGAAGCAACTCGGAACATGTCGTTTGCGCCGATCGGCGCGGTACTCCCGACCTCGCGAACGCCGACACTGCGGCTGTAGGCCGGGCGGCCGTCCTGGAGGATCAGCACCACGATACCCGGAGTGCTGCGGCCTTCCACCAATCCCCGAAGGGTTTCATCGAGCTTGGCGTTGCGCGCCTCGGGCGAAAAAGCCAGCGCCACCGGGGTGGGGCTGAGCGCGAAAGCTATTACTGCGGCCCCAAGCAGTCGGATGACAAGACGACGTGAGATCATGATATCCCTCCCGTAGACCTGTTCTGACGCGCTATTCTGCAGCTACTTGAGATCGAGAGCAACGTCTCGGACGTCGCCTATCGGGCCCAAAGCCGACCTGCGGAGCGCCCTGAGCAATGCCCGTTGCCGGGTGACAAGCTGAAGTAGCCCGGTCGCCGCGTGAAAGCCGGGTGTAGCGAAGTGCCGACTGTCTTAGCCGCGCTCTCCCGCCCGCCATGTTGACGGCGGATCGATTGCGGAAATCTTCGTCGGTCGCAGCGCGACCAAATGGCCGGGCTTGTACGATCGCCCTTAAAGTCGCGAGCATTCCTTACATCGAACCGTCACCGCGGCATTGAGGTCGTCGCTGGCGTGAGCCGCCGAGCTATAGGCGGATGGCTTGCACGGCGCCGGCCTCGCCTGACAGGGCGCGCTGCGGATTACCGAACTGGTCTATCGTGATCCATTCGCAGTCAAGTGTCGGTTCATAGAGATCGAAGCCGTCAGGGCTGGAAGCTACGACCGGCATCTCCGGATCGAGCTTCTGTAGCTCATCTATCAGGTCTTTAACTTTCATGGGCTTGCTCGTTCCTGGAATGCGCCGCGGTGCCGGAGCGTTCGAGGACCTTGGCCATTATAACCTCACAGGTCTCAAGCGTGACGTTCGGCGAGCGCATCAAGCTGTATGTCGCAGAGAACTTGCCGGATGCCTGAAGAAGGCCTCAAGATTGACAGGTTCGCCGGTGTCTTCCCAGAGCAGCTTTTGACCGAGGCTAGCCTCCAACGCGATGCGGTGGTGTCCGCCGACCAACGTGCCGTCACGCGTTGCCTTGGCGACGATCTCGCCCGCTTCGTTCACGATGTTTCTCATGTCCCCTCCGTGTTGCTCTTTGCACCGGTGCCCGACAAGGCCTGGCCATGATGGCCTCGCAGTCCTGCGTCGTCAGGTCGGCACCGAACAGCAGCAGCTCAGCCCTCAACGAGTTTGACAATGATCTCGCGGGCAGGGAAGTGCATCGCTGATTTTCGGCATCAGCGCCTCCAATCAACGCGCCGGCCTTGTTGACGTTCCTATAGACCGGGCAACCGCTCTGCGGCCGCGACTTCTGGTCTTGGCCCCCTCAACGGACCTGCCGAGCGGGCCGGATGATGTCCGCCTTCGGAGCAAAGCAGAAGCGCCCATAAGTCCGAGCGATGTCGGGTGGAAATTAGGCCTGAGGCCGGGTTTTGCTCACCAAGTTCTGGAGATAACATTGGGTTAGAGCGACCGAAGCCGTTCCAAATTATAGCTCGCTGAATCAGATTTCGCAGTCGACTGAATTCGAAGCCCTGCGCGAGCAACCGAACGCGCTTAGCCGACACGGCCCGGTGTCGCTGCCGGCCTTTGAACGCTCGGAAATGATCGTTCGCTTGACAACGGGTGTCTTTGGCTTCGGCTTAGGAAGGGCAGCGGCAGTGACCTTCTTTGATTTTGGATTGTGCCGATGGAGGTTGATCACCCTCGGGGACTCCAAAGAGCCGGCACTGATGGCTTCCGGCGGAGAAATGCGTTCATCGACTGGAGCAGGCTGCGCTGGCGTCTCGCTGCTCGCAGCGGCAACTTCAAGTCGATCAGCCTTCGCCAGCGCACCATGTGAATCGGAAATGCCTGCGGTCATCTCGGCAAGGGGCGGGACGACCGCTCCTGCACTACGTGGTGGAGTTCTGAGTTCCATTGCCGCCAGCACTCCTACACCCAGTGGGATGAGGAGGCCCAACAACACCATTCTCAGCAAGATGCTCCTCCGACTTAAATCGGTGCCTGTGCAAATTCTCCGATTTAATGAGGCAACTCGGCGGCGGCTCCCGCAACAACTCCACCCACGTACAGGGCGTTTGCTGACAAGATTAACCACCGGTCTCACCTGTGACCCATCTCAAATATTTGAGCCTAGCCCGACGGTTCACGCGGCTGGATTGGACCGGATCAGCCGGGCTTGAACGCTCTCGTCTTGTTCCAGCGGCAGCGAAAATTGAAACACGGCGCCCCGAGGTTCGTTCGCGCCAGCCCACATCCGTCCCCCGTGAGCCTCGACCATCGACCGGCAGATCGCGAGGCCCATGCCCATGCCCTTGGCCTTCGTCGTATAGAAGGCCTCGAATACGCGCTCGACATCCGCCGGATCCAGGCCCGGGCCGGAATCGCGAACCGTGACGAGTACGCCGCCGGCGGCCTCCCTCTCGCTGTTGATCCGCAGTGCGCCTGCCCGCTCCTCGATGCCTTCCATGGCTTCAACGGCATTGAGGATCAGGTTCAGAATCACCTGCTGCAACTGAGTGCGATCGCCTTTCACCATAGGCAAGCCCGGCGCGAGGTCGGTCTGCAGCAGGATGCCATGCTTGAGCATTTCGCTCCGGGTCAGCGCGACCATTTCGAGGATGGCTTCATTGAGGTCGAACCGATCGTTCCGCGGCGGCACCTTGTTGATGAGGGCCCTGATCCCGTTGATGACGTTGCCGGCGCGCTTGCCGTCCTCGACGATACGACGAAGAGAATCGCGAACCTCGCCGAGATTGGGCGGTCGAGCGCTGAGCCAGCGCAGGGCAGCCTCGGCATTGGTAACCGTCGCGGCGATCGGCTGGTTGACCTCATGGGCAATCGAGGCCGTCAATTGACCCATCGTGGTGACGCGATTGGCGTGCGCGAGCTCCGCCTGCATCGCACGCAAGGTTTCCTCAGCGCGCCTACGTTCGGTGATGTGCCGCCCGACGCCGCGGTAGCCGACGAATCGCCCTGTATCATCAAACATCGGCAGCCCAGAGACCGACACGTAACGCTTGCTCCCGTCGGGCGCAAGCCGTGCGAGCTCAAAATCACGGAACGGCAAGTGGGCATCGAGCGTCTCCCGGTGCTTGCGCCAGGCCTCTTCATCAGGCTCCAGGTAAGGCACTTCCCAACGTGTCTTGCCAATCTCGGAGCCCGACCTCGGCGCGTCGGCAAGGTTATCCGCGAACTCCTGGTGAATAAAGCGATGCTGCGCATCGGTCTCCCAGTACACGTCGAAAGAGAACTGCACGAGCGTGCGAAAGCGCTCCTCGCTCTGCCGCAGCGCCTCTTCCGCCCGCTTGCGCTCCGTCAGATCGAGCACAAAACTGACGCCTTGATTTGGGCCCTGTTCGAACATCACCCCGCCGAGCAGCACCGGCACGCGGCTACCGTCTTTCCGAAAATATTCTTTCTCGGACGGTTGGACGGTCCCCGTCCGTCTCAACTCTTCCGCGGCGCGTGCGTCGCGGTCGCGCCATTTCGCTGGCGTCAGGTCGGTCCAGTTCAGCCGACCCGAAGTAAGATCCTCTCGGTCATAACCCAACATATGGAGAAACGCGTCATTGGCCTCGAGAATGCGACCTTCGAGATTCCAAATGACGATGCCGACGATGTTGGCGTCGACCAGGCGCCGGATCTTCTTGTCGCGCGCCAGGAGATCGCCGTGGAGCGCGATGTTCTCCGCGATCGCCTTGCGCCGCCTCGTCGCTTCGAGCCGTGCAAGCGCCAACGCCACCACTGCCAGGACCGCGACAATGACGATGGCGGTCGCGATCAGCCAGGCCTTGCGCTGTTCGAGTACCTTGGCGCGCTTCTCCTGATCCACGAGCAGGAAACGCTCGTGGTCCACCATCTGGTCGATTTGCGACCTTATCTCGTCCAGGCTGCGGATCATCGCCAGCGCCGCCAACCCGGAGGTGCCGGCCGTCTTGACGATGTCGTCGATCTCACGCAGCTTTGCTGCAACTGTCAGCGCCAGATGTCCGGCACGATGGTTCTGCAATGGATCGTTCGCGACCAGAGCCTGGAGCGCCTGCGCGTCTCGTCGTACGCTTTCGTCGGAGATTCCGTAGGCCTTGAGATATGAGGGGTCGAGAGTCAGCAGATACCCGCGCCTTTGGGCCTCCACGTCGGCGATGACCGCCCGCAGCCGATCCAGAGTCTCCAGCACCTGACGGCTGCGCTCGTGCGCTAAATCTGCCGCTTGTCGCTCCTGACGATATTGGATGGCGAGAAGCCCGGTCGCGGCAACCACAGCCAGAAGCACCGCGACCACGAGCGTCAGCGGACGAGCAAACCGCCGAGAGGACTGGCTCAGAAGGACTGACATGGCCTCGGCCTTGGATGCTTGCGAGAGCGGCTGTTTTCTGATGCCGACGCAAAGCATTGCTAGTATAATGCAGACACAGCCAGACCCGCGCAGATGAAGTGGGAACCGGCATGCTCAGCCGCGTAGATTACACCGGCTGGGGGAGCCCGTCAGTTCTCTCGCAAGGGCCAGAACGTCACGGGCGCGTATTGTGAAGGACTGCCCTCAGGCAGGAGCGATCCGCATGGCTCGGGGTGGAAAGTCGCCGCACGGTCGAGGACCGGCCAGCCGGCGCAGCTTCGTCAAGGGATTGGGCGCCGCGGGGGTGGCCTTGCCGGCCCTCGCCATGCTGCCGCAGTGGGGTGTCGCAGAGGATGTCGCCGCCAGCTATGCCAACGCCGCGATAAATTGGAAACAATTTGCGGGCGAGACGATCACGCTCGCGGGCGCGATCCATCCCTGGTCGAACGCGATCACTCCGCTTTTGTGGGACTTCACCAAGCTCACCGGTATCAGTGTCATTACCGACTTCCGATTGGAGACCACGTACCTGGGTGCACTGGCGATCCAGCTCAACCGCGGCGGCAGCACACCCGACGTATTCATGTTCACGGCCTATGGCCAGGGCGTCTCGGCAGGATGGCTCGAGCCGCTGAACGCATACTATTCCGATAAGTCGCTTACTGATCTCCGCTGGTATGACGAGGCCGACCTTATCGAGACAGCCCGCACATTTCCGGTGTGGCGGAACGGCGAACGCTACGCCTGCCCGATAACTTCCGAGGCGGTGACCTTGTTCATCAACGGCGACGCGCTGGCAGCCAAGAACCTGTCGGTTCCCCGGACTTTCGAAGAGCTGCTTGTCACCGCCAACGCGATCAAGACCAATGAGATGTCCGGGATCGCCATGCGGGCGCAGGCCGGCGGCAATTCGTCCCCGCCGGCCATGAGCTTCGTGTTCTCCTACGGTGGGGACATGGTCAAGGACAACAAGGCCGCTTTCGCGAGCCCCGAAGCCATCGCGGCCCTCGAGATGTACGGTCAACTGCTCCGTCAAGCCGGGTCTCGCGGTGTGAGCGGCTATGAATGGTACCACGTGCTGGACGATTTCCTGCAGCGCAAGACGGCAATGGCGATCGACAGCAGTAACTTCGCTACCGACATCTCCAATCCGGCCAAAAGCCACGTTGCCGGACGGGCCGTGTTTGCCGCCTTTCCACATGCCGCCGGTCGCACGTCCGTGCCCTTCATGTCGCACTGGCAGGCGTGCATCAATTCCCAGTCACGACACAAGCGGGCGGCGTTCTTGTTTCTGCTGTGGGCGACAAGCAAGCCGACCTCGCTGCGGACCGCCGCAGCGGGGCTGGCGACGACACGGGTGTCGGCCTGGTCGAGCGAGGACTTCAAGAAGGCGTTCGGCGTACAGGCCGCCGAGGCGGCGTTGACCAACTTGCAGAATGCCGATGTTGGCCGCGCCAAGGCGATCCTTTTCCATCCGTTCTCGAGACCGATCCTGGACGCTTTCATGATCGGCGTGAATGAAGTGGTGACCGGAGCGAAACCGGCGAAGATTGCGATGACCAACGCCGCCGAGAAGGCCAATGCGGCGATCCGCGGATAGCGGAGCTGCCGGCGCCCCCGGGACGTGGTGACCGAGTGATCGGGACTTCAGCTCAACGTTGCCACCGCCGAGTGGCGCTCCACAAAAAAACAACAATCCGGTCAACTAATGGGTGTGCATCGAGGAACGTGTCATGGTGCACCGCACCGACATCGCCGGGCGCAATACGGGGCAGGCAAATCCTGACAATGACGGCCTGTGCCGCCCTGCACTGAATGGCGCCCTCCCCCAAAACAACTTCTCGCGCAGGCGACAAGACGTGCTGCCGTCTTCTCTCGACGCTAGTTCAACCGCTCCACGCCATCTATCTCCAACTCCCGACCCCATGAGGCTCTGACACCAGAACATCCCTTGCAAGGGTCGCGAGAAAATTCGGCCCAACAAACAAACTACAAAGGGAGGACACAGATGACTTTCCATGAACGATATGTCGTCGGCTGCGCCGCGGTGGCGGTGGCTGCCCTGGTCACTGTCTCGCCGACGCACGCTCAAGCGCCGACGCAGCCTCAAGAAGCGGCCCTGAATGCCGAGGCGGCCCAGAACGACTGGCCGACCTATCACGGCACCTACAAGTCCTACCATTACAGCGGCCTCGACCAGATCAATACCGGCAACGTCAAGAATCTTGAAGTTGCCTGGATGCATTTTCCGGAGCGCGCCACCCGCGGCATTCAGTCAACGCCGCTGGTCCTTGACGGCGTGCTGTACTATTCGGGCTCCTACAGCCGTATCTGGGCGCTGGACGGCGCGACCGGCAAGACAATCTGGTCCTACACACCGGAGCTCGACGAGGACCTGGTCTCCAAGCAGACGCACTCGCCCTACAATCGCGGCATCGCCATCGGACACGGCAATCTCTACGTCGGCACGGTCGATGGGCGCCTGATCGCGCTCGATCTGAAGACCGGCAAGCCGGTATGGGACACGAAGCTCCTGGATTCCAAGAAGATGACAGTCGGCTTCACCGGCGCGCCGCTGGTCGTGAAGGACAAGGTGATCATCGGCGCCCAGGGCGGCGAATGGCTCTATCGCGGACCGATCTTCGGCGTGGAAGGCAAGACCGGAGCGAAGAAATGGGAGTTCTTCACGGTTGCCGGGACCGAAGAGGCCATGAAAACCTGGGGTGGTGACTCCTGGCGGACCGGCGGCGGCGGCGGCTGGATGCCCGGAACCTATGATGCGGAAACCAATACGGTGTGGTGGGGCACCGGCAACCCGTCACCGCTCTACGACTGGGCGGGCGCAGACTGGAAGAAGAGCGGACCGCGGCCGGGCGAAAATCTTTATACGACATCGGTCATCGCGCTCGATCCCGATACCGGCAAGCTCAAATTCTACCATCAGGAGCTGCCGCACGATGCCTGGGACTTCGACTCTGCCGTGGGCGAATTCGTCATGATCGACCGGGGCGGCAAGAAGCTCGTGGTGCACGCCAACAAGGGCGGATACATCTTCGTCTATGATCGTTCCAACGCCAAGGTCGAGAATGTCTGGCCATTGGTAAAGAACATCAACTTCGTCAAGAGCATCGATCCGAAGACCGGCGAACTGATCGGTCGCCGCGACTTCGCGGAAGGCAAAGTGGACCCGCCGTTGTGCCCGGCGATCATGGGCGGCATCAGCTGGAACTCTGGCGCGTACAGCCCCAAGAACGGGCTCTTCTACCGGATCGGGCAGGAGTGGTGCATGGAGTTGACCGTCGAGAAGACCACGCCGGTCCTGGAGCCGATGGCTCAGCTCAACATCGGCGCCACGTTCAAGGCTGTGGCGCCACCGGACGGACCGGCCCGCGGTCATCTTAGCGCCCGCGATCCAGTCACCGGCGCCAAGAAGTGGGAGGTCAATTACAAGTATCCGCCGCTTGCCAGCGTTCTCGCTACCGCAGGCAATCTGGTATTCGTGCCGGACGCCGAAGGCGTCGTGCACGCCTACAATGCGGACACCGGCGAAGAGCTCTGGTCGCGCAATAACGGCATGGGACATAACGCCGGCATCATCAGCTACATGGCCGGTGGCAAGCAGTACATCGCCGTACCGGCGGGCTGGGGCAGCCTGGTCGCCGACGAATTTGTCGCGCTCTACGGCGAGCCCTTCAAGAGCATGTCGAAGAACACCGGAGCCCTGGTGGTCTTCGCGCTCAGACAATGACGATGGCAAGGGCGGCAGGGAGTGATCTCTCCCTGCCGCCCATGCGGCTAATACGGATGCTGGAATGCGAATACTGTTTGTAGCTGCTGCTTCGCTGGCCATCCTCTGGCCATGGCTGTCGAGCGCCACGTTTGCCCAACAGTCCGACTCAGCGGACACTGCGAGTCCGCCGGCGCAAGCCGAAGCCTCGCCAAACGACGTCGATGGCCGGAAAATGTTCACAAGCAACTGCGGCTTTTGTCACCAGGATGGCGGCCGCCATGCCGGCCGCGGCCCAAAACTGTCGAAGTCCGAGCGCAGCGACGAATACATCATCGAACGTATCAAGAAGGGCAAGACCGGAGCCATGCCCGCGTATGGTGAGGTATTCAATAATGCCCAGATTGGCGCGCTCCTGGCCTACATCCGAGGGCTGGATGACTAGAGCGTTTTCAGCGGCGCGGAAACCGCGATGTCGCCTCGCCTGCTACGCGGCAAGCCTGTCGCTGCTGATGCTCTGGAACGCATCGGCGCACGCCCGCTCGCTGGAATCGGTGATCGAGCGCGGCGCGTTGACGCTCTGCGCCAGCCCCAACGCGCTGCCGTTTGCAAGCAAGTTCGGACCGGTACCGGGATTTCAGATCGAACTCGGCGAGAAGATTGCCGAGCAACTCGGTGTCAAGCTCACGAGAGAGTGGGTGGTCAGTGCGATCCAGCATCGGCGCGCCGATTGCGACCTCGTGCTCGACGTCATCGCGCGCAAGGATACGGAGCCGCCGGGCGGTGTGCGGGTTTCGCGTCCTTACCATCGCAGCGGCGTCGTGCTCGCGGTGCGCAGCGATTCGCCGGCATCGTCGCTGGCAAATCTCGGTTCCGATCAGCGGGTCGGCGTACCGGTCGGCTCGCTGGTCTCCATGACGCTCGCCAAGGGCGGCGCCGCCACCTCCCCGTTCGTATACGAGGACGATATCGTCGCAGCATTGGCCAATCGCGAGATCGAGGCGGCCGCCGTCACACCGATGACGGTTGGCTGGTTCAACCTGCAGCATGCCGACAAGCCGTTGCGCCTGATTCCGGCGTTCGACAATGATTCTGATTTGAACTGGAACATTGCGGCTGGGCTGCTCCGCCCCGACGACAAGCTGCAACAGCGTGTCGATGCGGCGATCGAGGCCCTCTTGGCCGATGGCACCATCGCGCGGATCTACGCTCGCTACGGCATTGAGCTGCGAACGCCGCGGTGAGGCGCGGCATCGGATTGGGTGTATTGTTATGGGACGTTCCGCGCGCGCACCACTCACATGGGCCGTTGCTCGCATATTCCGCACCGAGATGACGTGCTTCACGGTAAACTGAGACCCGCCACAGGGCCATTGTGCTAGTCTGGCGGAGGCAGGTTCTGCGTGTCTGCGGTCAAGAAGCATGCCAAGGGAACCAAAAAGGCAATGCACCTTTACCGAGCGTGGTTGGCTGATTGCGCTGGCCCTCGTCGTGGGAATGTTGCTCGGCATGGCCGGACCCACCTCAGCACAGTTTTTTAATTTCGGCGGATATCAGCAGCGGCCACAACCGCAACGCGGCGGCGGCTGGTTTGGTAACGAACGCGGTGGCGGCTGGTATGGTAACGACACGTTTGCGCCTTACCAGGAGCACGCGCCGCAGCCCCGTTGGAATGGGCGGCAAGCGCCTCCGGCGCCGCGCGAGGATTTTTCAAAGGCGCCGCCGCCCGAGAAACGCAACGGTGTACCGGAGCGCCACATTCTTGTGCTCGGTGACGCCATGGCGGACTGGCTCGCCTATGGGCTTGAGAACGTCTATGCCGATCAGCCTGAGATGGGTGTGATCCGCAAACACAAGACAGTCTCCGGCCTGATCAAGTATCCGCCGAAGGGCGATCCAGCCGATTGGGCCGCCGCCGCCAAAGGTATTCTCGCCACCGAAAAAGCGGACGCCATTGTCGTCTTGCTCGGGCTTCATGATCGCGCCGCAATCCGCGAGCCGGCGGTCGATAAATCCGACAATAAAGCTGGCGACAAGAAGGACGCCAAGGCCAAACCTGATGGCAAGGCTTCGAGCGCAAAACCCGATGCGAAGCCCGATGGCGCAACCAAGGTGACGGACCCCGAATTGCCGCCAGACGACGCCGAAAACAGTGGTGCGCGGGCCGTCACTGGACCGGAGAAGAGCGCGCGCTCGCCGAGCGGTATCCATGAGTTTCGCGAGAAGCGCTGGGTCGAACTCTACATGGAAAAGATCGAGGAGATGATCGGCGTACTCAAGTCCAAGGGCGTGCCAGTGCTGTGGGTGGGTCTGCCGGTGGTACGTGGCCCAAAATCGACCGCCGACACGGCGTTTCTGAATACGCTCTATCGCGATGCGGCCGGCAAGGCCGGCATCACCTATGTCGATGTCTGGGACGGATTTGTCGATGAATCCGGCCGCTTTTTGCAGCACGGCCCCGATTTCGAAGGGCAGATCCGCCGGCTGCGCTCTTCCGATGGCGTGTACTTCACCAAGGCCGGCGCGCTCAAGCTCGCGCATTATGCCGAGCGCGAAATCAACCGGCTGTTGGCTTCGCGTTCCGCGCCGATTGTGATGCCCACTGAGCCGGCCACGCCCGACGCCAGCGCGCGGCCGGATGAACCGGCGCCGCGTCCGCTGGCCGGGCCGATCGTTCCCTTGACGGCCTCCTCTGTCGGCACGAATCAATTGCTCGGCGATCCGGGAACGCGGCCTGTGACGATGGATGCGCAAGCGGCGCGGGTCTTGATCACAGGAGAGCCCTTGTCGGCGCCAGCCGGTCGAGCCGACGATTTTGCCTGGCCGCGACGCGAAATCGAACGCGAAGGGGCCAAGGGTGGTGAGACGCCAGTGGCATCGACATCGCTCGATGCCAATGCACGGGCGCCGGCGGCACCAAAGCCGAAAAAGCAGCGCCGCCAGAGCGAGACCAACAATCGCTTTTGACGGTTTCCAGGAAATGGCCGAAAGCCTGTTTCAGTGCATAGCTGTGCGCGGCTCCGGAAACCCAGATGTGGCTCAATGACAACACTGACATAAAATCGCGCGATTGGATGCCGTAATCGCTCTCTCCGACTTGTATCCGCCCTCATTGGATTGCGACCCTTGCGTGTCGAATTCGGTAGGTGGGGTACGATATGTTTTCCATCGGCTGTGCCGGGACTTCGTTCGTCGACTTCAAAGCAAACCTCATTCGCATTAGCGCGCCTTTTTGTTCGGCCTCTGGGCGAACATGAAGCGCCGCGCATTCATTTCTGTTCTCGGCGGCATCGCTTCACGATTGCGGCGCCGTGGCCGCATCATGATTTTCGCGATGGCCGCAATGGTGCTTCTGCCGATCGAGGTCAGCGACGCGGGCTGGCTGTCGGACGTCTTCAAGGGCTCGCCAAAAGAAGCCAAAGCGCCAAAACAAGGCAAGCCGTCAAAGCATGTCACTTCGCGCAAGCGAGCCGCCTTGACGAAGCCAGCCGCCTCGCCAAAGCGCCGCACCATAAGGCTTGCGGCCCTGGGGCCGGTCGGCTTGCCATCTGCCGCTTTCAAGCCGGCCGCCCCCCTGTGCGATCCCTCCAAGCTCCGGGTTGTTCTGGATGTGGGGCACACCGTCGAATCAGAAGGCGCGATCAGCGCCCGCAACGTCCCCGAGTTCGTCTTCAATCTGCACCTTGCGAAGCGGATCGAGGAGAAGTTGAAGGCCGAAGGCTTTGCCGAGACCAAGTTGCTGCTAACCGAGGGCAAGGCCAAGCACAGCCTCTTCAAACGCGTCGCCGCCGCCAATGATCTGCGCGCGGATCTCTTCCTGTCGATCCACCATGACTCCGTGCCCAACAAATTCCTCGAGGACTGGGAGTTCGAGGGAAAGAAAAGCCATTTCAGCGACCGCTTCAGCGGATATTCCGTCTTCGTCTCCCGCAGCAACCCGGACTTCAAGACGAGTTTCGCCTTCGCCGAACTGATCGCCAAGGAAATGAAGGCCCAGGGCCTCGACTATGCCAGGCAATATTCCCAGCCCATCATGGGCCGGTACCAGCGCGAGCTGCTGAACAAGGAGACCGGCGTCTATCGCTACGATGAGCTCATCGTGCTGAGAAAAACCCGGATGGCTGCCGTCCTGCTGGAAGCGGGCTCGATCATCAACCGGGACGAAGAGCTCAGGATGAGTTCGCCTGAGCGGCGGGACATTATCAGCAGCGGTGTCACGGCGGCGGTGAAGGCATTTTGCGAGCCCAGATGGGCCATGCTCGGTCCGCTCTGACGGGCGTTAGCGTCGCATCCGAACCCCGCCTGCCGGCTTCAACCCTTTGACGGCTTCTTGATTTCGTCGAATTTGGAAAGCGCTCGTTCAAATTTTTCGTTGAACAACCACATCGCATCGAGAATTTCGCGGTAGGTCGCGGATGTTTTGGCCCGGTCAGCCTGTCCGAAGGTGAAAACGCTGTTGTTTCGCAGATAGGCCATGATCTTCGGGTCGGAAATTCTGTAGTCGACCAGGTTGCGCGAGCCGAGTGCAGACCTGGTCGGGCTCGGGATGATCTGGATCAACTCGAACAGCTTCATTTGATCGATCGGATCCGGCAGTCTTTTCACGATCGCCGGTATTTGCGGGAAAATATCCGCGTGTGCGTTCATGAGGCCATCGCGCACGGCGGTCCAGTGGTTGTACCGATGGTCCAGATTGCCGGCCCGTGCCTCCTCCTTGTCATCGCGGGCGTTCAGTGTGGAATCAAAGGCTGCGATCGACTTCTTTATTGCGGCCCATTTCTTTCGCCCATTTTGATCTTCGGATACGCCTGTTTGCAAGCTGCCCTTGTATTTGTTCGAGCGCGCATTCCCGATGTTCTGATTGCCATTTGTCTCGGCAAAGAACAGGCCCAGGCTGATCCGGCCTGCTGCTTCGGCATTGGCCGCATCGAGGCCCTTGGCTCGCGCAATGGCAGTGCCCAGGTCGACAACGTCCTTGAATGGAGTATCCGAGTTTTGCGCGCTGGCGGGCGGCGCTTGCATCAGGTCAAAAAGTCTCCTGTACTCGTCGAGCAGCGGCTCATTGTCGGCGCTAAAGTACGCCGGAGGGATTCCGTATTTGTTGGGCCTGCCGATCCTGGACGGAAGAGCGTCGGTGAGATCCTTGTACGCGCTCATCATGCTGTTGCGCGCAAGGTAGAGGGCTTGTCCCGGCAAGTTCGGCAGCCGCTGGTTCGAATTGATCTGCGCGCGCCGCTGGCCTAGGATCGACTCAAAGTTGCTTCGTGCGTTACTGTATGTATTGAGCGCATCCGACTGTTTTTTGGTGAGTGCGGCCGGCTCGCCCATTGCGGGCGAAATGAAGCTGAGATTGCCGATGGCGGCCGCCACGAGCGACGCGACCGTGCCGACGTTCGCATTGGTTGCAATGGAGGCCGACACTGTGAAGAAGATTCCGAGAGCAAGAGCTGCCGTGGGCGCAGCAGTATGGCTTTTTTTCCCCATGGCCTAAGCGAGCCAGCGCTTGCGTCGCTTGTAGTGCTTTACATCGCGGAATGATTTGCGCTTGTCCCCGGCGATGCCAAGATAGAATTCCTTGACATCCTCATTTGCGGCGAGCGCCCGCGCCTCGCCGTCCATCACTACGCGGCCATTTTCGAGGATGTATCCGTGTCTGGCGTATTTGAGCGCCATATTGGTGTTCTGCTCGGCGAGCAGGAACGTAACATTTTCCCGGACATTGAGATCCTTGACGATCTCGAAGATCTCTTCGACGATCTGCGGAGCGAGGCCCATCGATGGCTCGTCGAGCAGGATCATCTTCGGGCGCGACATCAGCGCACGTCCGATTGCGCACATCTGCTGTTCGCCACCCGACGTATAGCCCGCGGTGGAACCGCGTCGCTCCCTGAGACGCGGAAAATAGCCATAGACCCGCTCGAGATCCTCCGCGATCGCGGACTTGCCGTCCACGCGCGTGAATGCGCCGGTCAGGAGATTTTCTTCGACAGTGAGGTGGGCGAAGCAGCGCCGCCCCTCCATCACCTGAATGCAGCCGCGCCGCACCAGCTCGTTTGGCGACAGCGACTGCACTTCGACACTGTCGAACAAGATAGAGCCCTTGGTGACCTCGCCGCGCTCTGAATGCAGCAGATTGGAAACCGCCTTCAGAGTCGTTGTCTTGCCCGCACCATTGGCGCCGAGAAGTGCGACGATTCCGCCCCGCGGCACATCCAGCGATACGCCCTTCAACACGAGGATGACGTGATCGTAGACAACCTCGATATTGTTGACCGACAGAAATGGCGTTGCCGTTTCTGTCGCCTTGGCGGCCTCGGGGATTGACACGCTGCTCCCTCCAAACTGTTGCGGCTTTCGGAATATCCGGGAGCAAGCGAACGCCCCTCCCGGATCGCCGAGATGTTTCAGCTCTCTTTCGAGCAGTCGCGCGGCTGAATCTTCTTGTCCGCGGCATACTTCGCGGAAACCTCTTCAACGAGCGGTTCGGTCTCGGACTGGTTGGCCGTGTACCAGTCGGAGATGACCTTCCAGCCCTTGCCGTCCCACTGCTGTACGCGCCCGTCCCGCGCGCCCTCGTGGTCGGAGCAGGAAATCTTGATCGGCTTCAACATGCCCTCGAAGCCGAGTTCCTTGATGCGTGCATCGGTGAGGTTCAGATTCTCAAGCCCCCAGCGGACCTGCTCGCCCGTCAGCGGCTTCTTGCCGAACTTTTCCTGCGCCTTGCGGATCGCTTCCACCCCGAGCATGGCGTTCACCATGCCGCGGTTGTAGAGAACCTCGCCGATCTTGCCAGGCTCCGACGCGCCCTTGCCCTTTGCATAGACGTGCTTCTCGATGTCGGCATGCACGGGGAATTTGCCCGCACCATGCTGAAGCATCAGCGCCTTGTAGCCGACGGCTTGATCGCCTGCGGGCTCCACATCCGGCTCTGCGCCCGACCACCAAACACCGATCATCTTGTCGCGCGGATAGGCAACGGCCGCAGCTTCCTTGACTGCCGTCCCGTTCATGACGCCCCAGCCCCAGACCAGGACATAGTCCGGCCGGTTTTGGCGGATCGACAGCCATTGCGACTTCTGTTCGACACCGGGATGCGTGACCGGAATCGGCGTGAACTCAAAGCCGTACTTCTTGGCCAGCACCTGCAGCATCGGGATCGGCTCCTTGCCGTATGGGCTGTCGTGATAGAGCAGCGAAATCTTCTTGCCTTTCAGCTTGTCGAAGCCGCCCACCTCCTTGGCGATGTGCTGGACCGCGATATCGGCTGCGGACCAGTATGTGCCGAGCAGCGGGAAATTGTAGGCGAACACAGCGCCGTTCTTGGAATCGGCGCGGCCATAGCCCATCGTGATAATCGGGATCTTGTCGGTCGCGGTCTTTTCGGTGAGGGCGAATGTAATGCCGGTCGACAGCGGATTGATGAAGGCTGCACCGGTCGGGCCCTTGCCTTTGAGACGCTCGTAACACTCAACGCCCTTGTCGGTGGCGTAACCGGTCTCGCATTCCTCGACCAAGAGCTTGACGCCGTTGATGCCGCCGTCGCGCTCATTGACAAGGTTGTAATAGTCGGCCACGCCGTTTGCGTACGGCACGCCATTCACGGCGTACGCGCCCGTCCGGTAGGACAGTATCGGGATGAATTGCTCGTTCTGAGCTGCAGCAGGAGAGGCAAACGCCCCGCCTGAAAGTATGGCTGCGGCCAATATCAGTTTGTTGCGTACCATAGTGAGTCTCCTCCTCGTTTCAGCCCGTTCTTTGCTGTACGGGTCTTGTTATCGCGGGCTTCCTTTCTCCTCTTGCCAACGACCGTCGCTCCGCATTGCGATCTTCGGCTTCGTTCACACTGACCGCCCTTCAGTAGGGAAACGGCCAAAGTCTGAGCTTCTCCTTGCCAATCGATATCAGCCGGGCAAACCCATGTGGCTCCTTGATGAGAAGATAGCAGATCAGAGATCCAAATATGATGAATTCCAGGTGCGTGATCGTTTCGGTCGACAGCGGCACGCCGAGCTCGGACGGAATCCGGTTCAGCAGGATCGGCAGAATGAGGATAAAGGCCGCACCTACGAACGCACCCATGATCGATCCCAGCCCGCCGATGATCACCATGAACAGAAGCTGCAGCGAACGGTCGATCGAGAACGCCAGCGGCTCCCACGAGCCCAGATAGACGAACGCCCAGAGTGCGCCCGCCACGCCGATGATAAATGAAGAGACCGCGAAAGCCGTGAGCTTTGCATAGAGCGGCCGGATACCGATCAACTCGGCGGCGATGTCCATGTCGCGGATCGCCATCCACTGTCTGCCGAGATTGCCGCGAACGAGATTCTTCGCCAGAAACGCGAACACGGTTACAAAGATCAGGCACAGCATATAGCGCTCGATCGGCGTGCCTACGTTCAGACCGAAGAAATCCAGTGTCGGTGCACTGACCGATCCCGACGGCGCATAATTGGTGAACCACGACACCCGCAGGAACACCCAGTCAAAGAAGAACTGCGCTGCGAGTGTTGCAACCGCCAGATAGAGGCCTTTGATCCGCAGACTGGGAACACCGAAGAGGATGCCGACAACCGCCGCCGCGAGCCCGCCGAGCAAAATGGATAGCAGCACGGGCAACGGCGGGATCGAAATCGCGAAGCCAAGCCAGGCGAGCGGAATATGAACGCCGGTCCCCAACTTGTAGGCGGAGTAGGCGCCGATGGCCATGAACGCGCCGCTGCCGAGCGAGATCTGGCCGCAATAGCCGACAAGGATGTTTACGCCGATGGCGGCGAGCGCGAGGATCAGGAAGGGCAGCAGAATGGCGCGAAGCAGATAGTCGCTGCCGAACGGCCAAATGTCGAAGTCTGCCAGCAGCGGTACGCCAATGAAGGCGATACCAAGCAAGATCGCGAGCGCCATACGGTCCTGGCGTATCGGGAAGATCGCCATATCCTCCGCGTAGGTCGTCTTGAATTGGCCAGCCTCACGATAAAGCACAACGACTCCTCGTCTCAGATACGTTCGATGATCCGCTCGCCGAACAGCCCCTGCGGCCGCACAAGCAGCACCGCCAACGCCAGCACATAGGCGAACCAGTATTCGATACCGCCGCCAATATGCGACCCCAGGAACACCTCGGCGAGCTTCTCGCCCGCACCTACAATAAGCCCGCCGACGATCGCTCCTGGGACCGAAGTAAGGCCCCCAATGATCAGAACCGGCAGGGCCTTCAGCGCGAGAAACGTGATCGAGAACTGCACACCCAGCTTGGTACCCCACACAGTCGCCGCAACGAGCGCAACGAGACCGGCAACGAGCCAGACCACAAACCAGATCCAGCCGATCGGAATCCCGACCGACTGCGCTGCCATGTGGTCGTCGGCAACCGCCCTGAGTGCGCGACCGGTCTTGGTACGCTGGAAGAAGATCGCGAGACCCGCGACCAGAACGCCGGCGATAAAGCCGCCCCAGACATCCAGCTTGTTGACCAGAATTCCACCGGGAAAGAGATTTTCAAACAGGAACCAGGCATCCGTCGGAAACAGGCGCAAAGGGTAAGAACCGGAACCGAAGATCATCTGCGCCGCACCCTCGAGGATGAATGTCACGCCGATGGTGGACATGAACAGCGTAAGGCCGTCCTGATTGACAAGAGGTCCGATCACGAACCGCTCGATCAGCCAGGCCGTTATCGCCATGATCACGGCAGCGAAGCCAATGCCGAGGACGATCGCAACCCAAAGCGGGAAGCCGTTCGCCACGAGGAGATCGAGC
This sequence comes from Bradyrhizobium icense, assembly GCF_001693385.1. Taxonomy (NCBI): domain Bacteria; kingdom Pseudomonadati; phylum Pseudomonadota; class Alphaproteobacteria; order Hyphomicrobiales; family Nitrobacteraceae; genus Bradyrhizobium; species Bradyrhizobium icense. Next base: position 3,192,204 of record NZ_CP016428.1, on the reverse strand, counting down.
GAACGAACCAGCGCCAGCCCTGCGAGCAACACCATTGCGCCTTGCGCAAAATTAAAGACGCCGGATGCCTTGAAGATCAACACGAAGCCGAGCGCGACCAGTGAGTACAGTACGCCGGACATCAATCCGCCGATCAGCACTTCGAGAAATTGACCCAATGCGATCACACCATGCTCCCTAGTGCGCGACGCCGAGATAGGCTTCGATGACTGCCTGATTGTTCTTGACCTCATCCGGCGTGCCGTCGGCGATCTTCACGCCATGATCGAGCACCACCACGCGATGGGAGAGATCCATCACCACAGCCATGTCGTGCTCGATCAGCGCGATGGTCGTGCCGTAATGATCGTTCACGTCGATGATGAAGCGCGACATGTCCTTCTTCTCCTCGAGGTTCATGCCCGCCATCGGCTCGTCAAGCAGAAGGAGATCTGGCTCCATCGCAAGCGCGCGGCCGAGTTCGACGCGCTTCTGCAGGCCGTATGGCAAGCGCGCGACCGGCACCTTGCGGATCGGTTCGATCTCCAGAAAATCGATAATCTCCTCGACCCGATGCCGGTGCTCGATCTCCTCCGCCAGCGCAGGGCCGTAGCGCAGCATCTGCCACAGAAGGCCCCGCCGCATCTTCAATGTGCGGCCAGCCATGATATTGTCGAGCGCGCTCATTCCCTTGAACAACGCGACGTTTTGAAAGGTGCGCGCGATGCCGCCACGGGACGCTTCGAACGGCTGCATCTGGGCGCGGGTTCGTCCCTTGAAGGTGATGGCACCGCGATTGGGATGATAGAAGCCGTTGATGACGTTGAGCATCGAAGTCTTTCCGGCGCCATTCGGTCCGATGATGGCGCGAATTTCACCTTTCCTGATGTCAAGCGAAACATCCCTCAGCGCTTTCACGCCGCCAAACGCCAGCGACACCCCCTCGACCTGAAGCAGGATTTCGCTCGTGTCCGGCATCCTCATGCGGCCCTCCCCAAGGGTTCCGTCGCGCCAATTGCCGGCACGTCGCGGATCTTTACCCGCGCCGCGATCACGCCTTTGCGGCCATCCTCAAAAATGACTTCGGTGGAAATGTCGGCTTCATGCGAGCCGTCATAGAGGGCTGTGACCAATGGCGCATAGCGCTCGGCGATGAATCCGCGGCGAACTTTCTGGGTGCGTGTCAATTCGCCATCGTCGGCGTCGAGCTCCTTATGCAGAATGAGAAAGCGGCGAATCTGTGCGCCAGCCATCACCTTTTCCTCCGCGAGGGAGCGGTTCGCTTCTTCAACGCTTTTCGCCACCAGGTCGTAGACCAGTAGATGGCCCGCCAGTTCCTGATAGGATCCGTAGGCAATGTTGTTACGTTCGGCCCAGCTTCCCACCGCAGTCAGGTCGATATTGAGAATGGCGCAAGCGAACTCCCTGGAATCGCCGAAGGCGACCGCTTCCTTGATACTTGGAAAGAACTTCAACTTGTTCTCAAGATACTTCGGCGCAAATATCGTTCCGTCGGCCAGCCGGCCCACATCCTTTGCGCGATCGATGATCTTCAGATGTCCCGTCTTCTCGTCGAAGAAACCGGCATCACCGGTCTTGACGTAACCGTCAAGCGTCAGGGTCTCCGCAGTTTTCGCCTGATCCTTGAAATATCGGACAAACATGCCGGGTGAACGGAATTGCACCTCGCCTGATTCCGCAATGCGAATGTCGACGTTCGGCGCTGCCGGCCCAACAGTATCGGAGTAGATCTCCCCGTCGGGCTGACACGTGACGTAGAGGAACGCCTCAGTCTGACCGTAGAGCTGCTTCAGGTTCAATCCGATCGAGCGGTAAAACGCGAAAAGATCCGGGCCAATGGCCTCACCTGCAGTATAGGCAACGCGCACGCGAGACAGGCCGAGGACGTTTTTAAGGGGCTCGTACAGTATCAAGCGTCCGAGCGCATAAAGCAGCCGGCCTGACACCGGCACCGGCTTTCCGGTCAAAATCGATTCGCCATGCCGTCGCGCAATGCGGAGAAAGTAGTCGAACATACGCCGCTTGATTGGCGCAGCATCCTCCATGCGGATCGTCACCCGCGTCAGCATGTTTTCGAAAACGCGCGGTGGAGCGAAATAGAAGGTTGGTCCGATCTCGCGCAGATCCTGCTCGACCGTCTCACCGCTCTCGGGACACGCCATGCAGAAACCGGCGGCAAGGCCCTGCGCATAGTTGAGGTAATGATCTCCCACCCAGGCGAGCGGCAGATAAGCTAGCGCCACGTCGTTCTCGGTCAACCTGTCGAACCTGACAGTATCCGTAACAGCGTCGATGCACCGTCGCGCTGACAGCACGACGCCCTTCGACGCGCCGGTTGTTCCCGACGTATAGAGGATGATCGAGATGTCAGAACCTTCGCCCTGACGGATGATTTCATCGATCTGCTCGCCTAGCGCAGCGTTGCTTGCAAGCGCAGCCCGGCCGTCATCGATGACATCGTGCATTGCGACCAACCGGCTGTGATCGTAGTCGCCGAGTCCACGCGGTTCATCATAAACAATCTTGCTGAGATGCGGCACCCGGTCGGACACGGACAAAACCTTGTCGACCTGCTCCTGATCCTGCGCTGCAACAAGCTTCACGTCGGCGTGGGCAAGAACGTAGGCAAGCTCGTCGGCCACCGCATCCGAATAGACCGGAACCGGAATCGCACGCAGCGCCTGCGCTGCCATTATGGTCCAATAGAGCTTCGGCCGGTTGGAGCCGACGATGGCGATTGTGTCGCCCGGCTGCAATCCAATCCGCCGCAAACCCGCGGCATAAGCACGAACGATCCCGGCGACCTCGGTCCAAGTCCATGTCTGCCAGATGCCAAGATCCTTATGGCGAAACGCTGGACGGCTGCCAAATTTCGCGGCGTTTCGCAGTAGCAACTTGGGGAACGTGTCAAACGATCCGCCATCGGCCATGTCGGTCTCCAGCCAAAAACCGGCACGTTGGTTCGCGCCTGCTTATGGTGATCTGCGCCCTTCAGGCAACAGCCATGCGAGTTCCGCATGCTCCCCTTGAGAATACAATTGATCGAAAGTCCTACAAGCCCGGTTTGGCAGTCCCGGATGCGGCCAATTGTGTTGGCGCATGTTGCGGCGCAATCATCCTATGCCGGTTGTGGGGGCACAACGGACGTCCCGGGATGTGGGCTATTGGAGCCAAAAAGCAGATATCGCACAAAGCGTTTGGTTTTCATCCAAAACAAAGTTGCCTCTTTCGATCTACACCCTTCACTGCAGCCGCGCCTCGACCGCGCCCGCGAAGCTTGCCCCTCCGCCGGCGCGGCCGTTGGACGTTACGCGGCGCGAACGTAGCCGTAGCGCAGGTTCGAGGGCGCCTTGGCCGCCTGCGTATACTCATTCTTGAGCGAAGCGAGGCGGTCCTCGGAATAGGCCGGCATCCTGGTGTTGTCAGCCGCCCTTAGCTTGATCTTGTAGAACCTCGTGGCATTGCCGGCGAAGATCAGTTGCTTGGCGGCGCTGTTGGCGTCGCCGAGCGGCGCAAAGCCGTATTTCTTCTGCATGTCCTCCGGGATTTCGAGCCGGCGCATCGCCTCGATCTGCCACTGCGGTGAGCCGTACCAGACCGAGTCGGTGCCCCACATCACGTGGTCTACCCCCATGCCCTTGATCAACGTACCGACCAGCGCGGCACAGAATTTCGGATGCGCCACCGCCGAGTTGGCAAAGCATGTACCGAGCTCGGCATAGACATTGGTGACGCCGAACTTCTGGGGGATTTCCGCGAGATCCGTGGCCCACTGGATGCGGCCGGTCTGCTCGAACTCGGCCCACGCCTTGTCGGGCAGTTCGGTGAACGGCCGTAGCGCCGAGTGATAGATCACGAAGTTCATCTGCGGCCAATCCTTGGCAGCCTTTCCGATGTCCCATGCGGTTGCGTATTCCCACACGCCGGCGAACGACGTCTCGTAATCGGGCGGTAGCAGCCCCTTGTGGATACACAGCGTGTTGATGCCGGACTTCACGGCTTTTTCGTAAAACGGATACATCACCTGCTCGTCGTCGAGCCGCCATGGGAACTTGGAGGGCGCCAGCGGATCGCCGATCGTGTAGGACTTCCAGGAATCCGGCTTGTAGACCTCGATCGCCTTGTCGACTTCCTCCATCCAGCCGGGTTGCTTTGGGGTGATGACGCTGTGGGCCAGGAGGCGGCGCGAGCCGGCGAAGTCGTTGATGAGTTCGCGTGCCTTGACGATCTGCTCGTTGGAAAGAAGCCACCAGCTCGGGTCGTCGAACGGCGCGCCGCTCAAGAGCGCCATGTTGGTGTCGCTGTCGTAGTAGATCTCTTTCACATAATTCTGGAACTTGTAGCGGGCGAGCGAGGAGACGCCCTCCTCCTTCATCTTCGGATTCCAGTGCTGGCTCGCAAAGTCCGCCAGCCCCAGCAGCTCCTTGTGATCGAAGTCGTCGCGCACGAAATGGGTCTGAACGTCGAAGATGAACTGGCCGGCGAGGCCTTGCGCGCGCGCCAGCATCAATTCGGGCTCTCGCGCCTCCGCCGGCGCCACCTGGAAAACATTGCCATAGACGTCGTTCATGGCAAGGAATGCCGCCGCCATGCCGCAGCCCGTGTGCAGGAACTGCCGGCGGCTCAGGCCGAGGTGCTTGCCGTTCACGTCGGCGAGTTCGTTGATCCGCGCCTCGACCTTCTTTTGCACGGCGCTCTGCGGGGGCGGCAAATACTCGCCGTTGGAAACAATCTGAGTGGGAATCGGCGTTGCCGCCGATGCCGCCTCCGCGCCTGCGACAAGACGCTGCTCTCGCTCGCTAAGCCAGGTGCTCATTGTTCTTCTCCCCGTTTGGTTGGGCCACGACGGCGCCGGTCGGAGCGCGCGTCAGGCTTGCGCGTTGGCCACTCCCGATCAGTCAGGCGAACGAAATGGGCGGACCTCCCGTTCAGCCACGCATGAGGCCATCCCACTCGCCTCGCGCCCAGGCCAGTTCCTTCATCGCTTCATTCTGTGAGGGTACAGACACACGTGAAAACTACTTACGGTAGTGGCGCATCTTCGCCGAATTCAATGCTCAAATTTCCAATGGCGCAAGTAACGTTATCCGGCAGCCATGCTGTCCTAAAGCGCCCCATTGCGACCGGCAGTTTTGCCCAGCGAGCGCGAAGCGCCTGTCGGCCTTACGAGGCGCTTGTTGCAAAGCGAAACATTGTCCTTCGAGATGGAGGGACCCAACCCGCATCAATTCCCGGGCCTAGATTCGATCACGTAGCCCTTTGACGCCTTCCCCTTCGGCGCAATGCTCGCAGCAGAAAAACGTACCGGACTTCTCCAATCCGTGCCCGACGATACGGATGCCGCAATGATCGCAGGTCGGCGCGAGCGCATGAATGGCGCACTCGAAACTGTCGAAGGTATGCGCCTTGCCGTCCATTGTGACCTGAAAGGACTTGTCATAGTCATTGCCGCAGGTTTCGCATGTAGCCATGGTATCCGCCTTCATCTATGGTCGCCCCCTTCGCATTGAGTGAATAACGGTGTCTCGCAACGGTTGGTTCCTCATTCTTGCGCGCAACATCGACAATCCGCCGTCCGTTGCCGCGGCTTGATCGAGGAGCTCATCCTCCGGAATTTGGCAGCATCTTCTGGAGTATTACCTCGACCGAGTGCGGCGATATCCCAAGCTCGGCAAATCCGGGCATATCCGGCGATGACACGGTGTCGATCTGCATCAGCTCCACTTGATTGCGCGTCAGGAATGGAAGCCGAAGCATTTCGGACGCCCACGCCAGTGCATGCCAGGCGGCAAACGGGACTGGAAGCAGTCGAGGCGCGAGTCCGGCTTGACGCGCCACGGCTCTAAGCAACTCCTCGTAGGAGTAGACACGAGGACCGCCGAACTCGAATATCCCCGGCGTCTCGGTGCGCTGCATGATCCGGCCAATCGCGTCCGCAACGTCATCCACATAGGCCGGCTGCAATCTGGTCTCGCCGCGGCCGAACATCGGATAGAGGGGAAGCTGGCGCAGCAGCTTGAGGATGGCGACGAGAAACGCGTCGTCCGGTCCGAACATCACCGCCGGACGGATGAGCGTTGCCCCGGCGAACGCAGCCCGGACCACCCGCTCGCCCTCGCCCCGCTTTCGGATATAGCGCGATTGTGAGGCGGCATCGGAGCCGATTCCTGAAATGTGGACGAGTCTTTTGACACCGGCCCCGTGCGCATGAACGGCCACCCGCCGCGCGGCCTCGACGTGAACGGAATGAAACGTCTCCGCTCCGCGCTCGATGTAAAGACTGACCGCATTCACGACGCCGTAAGCGCCGGCAAGCGCATCCGCGACCGACCGCTCGTCGTGAATGTTGGCCTCTACGGATTGAAGGTGCGGATCATCAGCACCAGGCAAGGTGTACCCGTGATCCGGATGTCTTGACGCGATCCGAACGGAAAAGCCGCGCGAGCGCAGTTGTTGAACGATGCGGCGGCCCAGAAAACCGGTTCCGCCGAACACGGTGACGGTCTGATCGTTCGTTGCCACCATGGCCCGTTCGCCAGTTCATGTCGCAACCGCCCCATTATAGCGGCTTCGAACCCTGCTGCGAGGAATAACTGCAGGTCTACGAATGAAGAGCATGCTTTGATGGTCCGCCACTGTCGGGGCTGGGGCATTGCGCGTTATGGTGCCGTGCCTCTCAGTCTAACATGGACACACCATCGATGACCCTTGAATTCAAAATGCTTGGGCTCAGTATCTTGCTGGGGCTTGTCCAAATTGTCTTGGCCTCTCACGCGGCGAGCCTGCAACGCGGATACATGTGGACTGCGAGTGCGCGCGATGAAGCCGTTCCGGCTTTAACGGGGCTGGCTGGTCGGCTGGATAGAGCGCTGCGAAACTTCATCGAGACATTTCCGCTCTTCGCAGCAGCCGTGCTCATTGCCCATATTTCCGGAAGGCACGGTTGGATGACCGAATGGGGGGCGCAGCTCTATTTTGGGGCGCGTGTTGCTTATGTTGCCCTCTACGCAGCAGGAATATTTTTGTTGCGCTCGCTGGTTTGGAACGTCGCTACGCTGGGAATTGTTTTGATACTGTTGTCCCTGACTTGGGGATGACGGCTCTAGCGTTGGTCGACATCTCTCCCCGATCACGGGTCGAGCTAGCATTTGCGGAGCGCCGAGTTGGACGGTGCTTGCAGGTTAGCTTTGATGTGGCTTCTGGCCCAAGCGGACATCCCCCGAACTCGTCGTCGCCGTCGGTATGGACCAAACAGACGCTTAGGGTGCTTCTGCGAAATGCCTCAAAGGGCGCCAGTGGACTCAGCCGAACAGTGCGCCGCACACGCCGCCGGACCGTCCTTGTCGCATCATTGTTTGCGAAGTTCTGGCATCTTGCTATGATTGAAAAAAATCAATCAACAGCAACAGGGAGAAGCGTCATGACGACCGTGCTCCGTATTTTGGCGGCGACAGCAGCGTTGGCCGCGATGGCCGTGCCGGCCGCGGCTCAAAACTATCCTGAGCGTCCGATCAAGATGATCGTGCCGTGGGCGGCGGGCGGCGATACGGACAACATTTTCCGTCCATTTGCGCCGCTTCTGCAAAAGCACATCGGCCAGCCAATCGTGATCGCCAACGTCGTCGGCGCCTCCGGCACCGTCGGGGCGCGCGAAGCCAAAGGCTCGCCGCCGGACGGCTACACGCTTTATGCGGTGCACGACTACATCCACCTTGTGCACTATGCCGGCGTCACGGAGGTCAAATACAGCGACTTCGAGCCAATCTGCCTGCTCTCTGCGACGCCATCGGTCCTGACAGCGAGTCCCAAGACGCCCTGGAAGACCTGGGCAGAGCTCGCCGAGGACGCCAAGAAGCGTCCGGGCCAGATCACCGTGGGAGCGACCCTCGGATCGACCAGCCACATCTTCCCGGCGCTCATCGAAAAGGCGGCCGGCGTCAAGTTCAAGTACGTCTCCTATGAAGGCCTTGCGCCGCGCATGAACGCCATTCTCGGCGGCCATGTCGATTTGACGGATTCCAACCTGACGCAGAAGGGCAAGGTCGATGCAGGGCAGCTCAAGTTTCTGGCCATTGCCGCCGAGAAGCGCGATCCCGAAGCCCCTGACGTGCCGACGCTGAAGGAGCTCGGCATGGACATCGTCTACGCGGTTTTGCGCGGCCTGGTGGTGCCGAAGGGGACGCCCGCCGCAGTGCGCGCCAAGCTGGACGAGGCCTGCGGAAAAGCCGCCAAGGAGCCGGAGTTCGCGGACGCGATGAAGAAGCAGGGCACGCGCGTCTCTTATCTCAGCGCCGCCGAGTACGGTCCATTCCTCGACAAGCTCGACCGAGAGAGCAAGGTGATCATGACCGAACTCGGTCTCGCCAAGAAATGAGACTTGGCCGCGATAGCTTTGCCGGGCTGATTTTCCTCGCGGTCAGTCTGGCTCTGCTCGTGCAATCGTTTGGACTGCCGCAACTGCCGCTGGTGCCGGTCGGTCCCGGCTTCTATCCGCGCATCGTTCTGATCTTCATGGCTGTGACCAGCGCGACACTGATCGTGCAGGACCTGCTCGCCCGGCGCGCCGAGCCGGCCGACGTCCCTGCTCCGGCGCAGCCGCAACGGGCCTATGGCCTGGTCGCGCTCGCCTTCGTCATTGTCGCGCTCTACCTGGTACTTCTGCCTCTGCTCGGCTATCGCATCGCCACCGTCCTGTTCGTCGCCGCGCTGCAAGCTATCCTCGAAAAGCCGACGACCTGGCGCCAATGGGCGGTCCTCGCGGCAATAGCGATTGGCACGTCGGCGGTGACGTATCTGGTCTTCGAGCGGTATCTCTCGGTGCTGCTCCCCCGCGGTAGCTGGACAAACTGGTAGGCCATGTTCGAGCTTTTGGGACATGGGCTGCTGACGGTGCTGCAGTGGAATTATCTCGTTCCACTGTTCGCCGGCACGCTCATTGGCGTCATCGGCGGCGCGCTGCCGGGCGTCACCATCACGATGACGATCATCGTCATCCTGCCGTTCACCTATGGTCTCGATCCGCTGCAGGGACTGGCCGCGATGACCGGCGTCTATGTCGGCGGCTCCGCTGGCGGCCTGGTCATCGCTTGTCTGCTGGGAATTCCGGGCACGCCCTCGGCGATCGCGACGACCTTCGACGGCTTTCCGATGGCGCGGGGTGGCGCGCCGGGCCGGGCGATCTGGCTCGGCGCGTGGTCGTCGTTCTTCGGCGGGCTGCTCGGCGGACTGTTCCTGATCCTGGTGACCGGGCCGCTCGCGGCCATCGCACTTGAGTTCGGACCGTGGGAGTATTTCTCGCTGTTCGTGCTGGCCATGGCGATGGTGGCGGGCCTGGCCGAGTCCTCGTTCATCAAGGGCCTGCTGTCGACCGCCATCGGCCTCCTGATCACGGTCATCGGCACCGACCCGATCGGCAGCGTGCCGCGCTTCACCTTCGGGTCCGAGTTCATCAGCGGCGGCTTCCCGTTCCTGCCGGTGCTGATCGGGATCTTTGCCTTCGCCCAGATCATGTCCGATATCGAGAAGCTAGGAGTGCCAAAGACGCCCGAGGCCGTTCTGGCGGCGCAGCCGAGTCTCAAGGTTTCCCACGTCAAGGTAATCGGTGAAATCCTTGGCCGTCCGTTCCTGCTCTTGTGGTCGACGATCGTCGGCATCCTGATCGGCGTGCTGCCCGCGATCGGCGGCAGCGCCGCCAATATGCTGGCCTACGACCAGGCGAAGAAGTTCTCGCGCCACCCCGAGCGTTTCGGCACAGGCATCCCCGAGGGCATCATCGCCTCTGAGTCCTCCAACAATGCCAATGTCGGCGGCTCGCTGGTAACCATCATGGCGTTCGGCATCCCGGGCGACGCCGTGACCGCCGTCATGCTGGGCGCCATGACGATCCATGGCATCCAGTCGGGGCCGTTGTTCGTCTCCCAGCAACCCGCCCTCGCCTACGGCATCTACGCCGCGTATATTTTGGCGCACCTGCTGATGGTGCTGATCCTGGCCGTGGGCGCGCTGTTCATGCTTCAGATCACCCGTGTGAGGCTCGCGGTGCTTGCGCCCGTCGTGCTGGTGCTTTGCGTGATCGGTGCCTACGCGCTCAACAACACGATGCAGAGCGTGTACGTCCTGCTCATCTTTGGTGTGTTCGGCTATGCGCTGGTGAAGGGGGGATTTCCGCTGGCTCCGCTGATCCTCGGCCTCATCCTCGGCGATCAGATCGAGATCAACCTCATTCGGGCGATTATGACGGACGACAACCCGCTGCTGTTCTTCACCCGGCCGATTTCCGGCGGGTTGCTGCTCTGTGCGGCGCTCTCGGTCGCCCTGGCTGTCTGGCAGCACATGCGCCATCAGGCGCGAACCGCGCCTGATGAAGCGCCTGACTTCTGACGTGGGTGCGGTATCCCTGACGATCGAGGTCGCAACATCCCACTCGATCGGGAATCGGGAGGCCGCACCACTGAGTGAAAATTTTGAGTGGACCTCTCGAAGTCTAGCCTGCCTTTCGCTGCTTCAGGCTGTCGTAGAACGCCGTTTCGAAGTTGAGATAACCGACGAACGAAGCCGGGTCGCCGAAGGGCAGAATTTGGGTGGCCCAGAATCCGCCGAACCCATTCGCCCGGTCGATCCAGTAGAAGAGATTGGCGAGGCCGGCCCAACCGAGAGCACCGGCTGGACGTCCCGTAGGCGCCTGCTCGTCGTTGATCATGAACGTCAGCGCCCAGGACTTCGACTGACCTGGGAAGAACTCCGCGTCATTGGACAGCGAGGGGATGACTCCCGGAAGGGCCGTCACCTTCTTGTCGCCCAAGTGGTTCTGCGCCGCCGTGCGTACGGTCTCAGGCTTTAGCACGCGGCCATTCTCACCCGCACCATCGTTAAGCCACATGCGAATGAAGCGCATGTAATCGCCGACGGTGGCGTAGAGGCCATGGCCGCCCATGTGAACTTCCGGATTGGCGGGAAGCTCGAAGTCCATTGGCGTGAGCGAGCCATCGGCGCCTCGTGCATGCATCCCGGCCAGCTTTCCGCGCATCGCCTCGGTGAGGTCGAAGGTAGTTTCATTCATTCCGAGAGGTTCAAAAATGCGCGTCTTGAACACGTCGCCGAGCCGCTTTCCAGCGATGGCCTCGACGATTTGACCGCACCAGTCGAGATTGGTTCCGTATTCCCACTTGTCGCCCGGATCAAACAGAAGCGGAGTCATCAGCGACGCCTTGGAAGACGTGATGACGCTGGGCTGACCTTTCTCCTGCGCCAAGCGATTATAGGTTTGACTGAAGAAGTCGTAACCAAAGCCGGCGGTGTGAACCATCAGCATGCGCGTGGTCACATCGCGCTTCGGGCGGCGTAACCTCGGTTCGCCCGCGGCATCGAAGCCCTCGATCACCTGAAGCTTGCCGATGTCGGGCGCGTAGATCTTGGCAGGTGCATCGAGGTCGAGCTTGCCCTGTTCGACGAGCTGCAGGATCGCCGTCCCGGTGATCGCTTTGGTCGTCGAAAAGATGGCGAAAACGCTGTCCGTCGTCATTTCGGCCGCCTGATCGAGCCGACGCTTGCCGGCCGCGCCTTCGTAGATATTACGATGACGGTCCGTGACCATCGCGACCACGCCGGGGACGCCCGGGTTTGACGCAACGACCCCATCGAGGACGGCATTTGCCGACGCATTGAAATTGGTGCTCATCGTCTTCCTCCTTTTTCAAGTGAATGCTTTCGATCGATACACAGCGCCGCTTGGAGCCCGCGTTCGGCCGCACGCGACCGCAGCGGTCGCGCGTGACAAATCCCTTGTCGCGATGCCTGGCGGCGCCGCGCTCATTGCATGGCGAAGCCGATGTAGCCGCTCGCGGCGACCTCGTCGCATTTCCGGTGATAGGTGCCTACACCGCCAGTGTAGGACAGCACCCGCCGCGGCTTGCCCTCGACGTTCGAGCCGAGATACCAGGAGTTGGTCTTGGCAATGAGGGTCGCGTTGGCGGTCTCATCGTGATGCGCCACCCATTGGTCTTCCGCATCCTTTGTCGGCTCGATGACTTTCAGATTCCTGCTGCGCAGATACTTAATACAGTTATCGATCCACTCGACCTGCTTCTGGAGGCAAGTTGTCATGTTGCACAGGGCGGCCGACGGAGCGAGCGGCACGGCAGTCGTGAACAGATTCGGGTAGCCGTGAATCTGCAGGCCCATGGTGGTGCGGATATCCGTACTCCAATCGTCCTTCAATGCCCTTCCACCCCGACCGCGGATGTCGATGCGCGTCAACGCGCCTGTTCCGGCGTCGAACCCGGTTGCCAGAATGATGACGTCGAGCTCGTGGACCGTCCCGTCCGCGGTCTGCAGCCCGCTAGCGGTCACGCGCTCGATTGGATTGGTCCTGACGCTGACGATCTCAACGTTGGGGCGATGGAAAGTCTCCAGGAAGTTCTGTTCCAGCGGCACGCGGTGCGTTCCGAACCCGTAGTCGGACTGGGAGGGGATGAGCAGTTCGCACAGCTTCGGATCCTGGAGCCGCACGCGCATCTTCTCGCGCACGAATTCTGATATTTGCCGGTTGACCTCCTCGTCGAAGAACATTTCGCCGAAGGAGGCGAGCCACAGCTTCAGGGACCCATCGTTCCAGCAGTTCTCCAGTACCTCGTGGCGCTGCTCGGGCGTGAGATCGGCCCAGGCATGCTCAAAGTCATACTCGAAGCCGGTGAACGTACTCGGCAGTTGCTTGGTGAAAAACTGGAATTTGCCCTTGTAAGCATCGACGTCCGCGGCGCTGTATTTGGGATTTTTCATCGGGATGATGTATTGCGGCGTGCGGATGAAAACCTTCAGATGGGCCGCGTCGCCGGCGATGGTCTGGATGACCTGGATGCCGGTCGCCCCGTTGCCGACCACGCCGACGCGCTTGCCGGCAAGATTGACGCCCTCCCTGGGCCAGCGCGCCGTATGGAATAGCTGACCCTTGAACGTCTCTTGCCCCGGAAACCTCGATGTCAGCGGCGCCGAGAGCATGCCGGCGCAGGTGATAAGGAATTGCGTGTCGATCGCATCGCCCTTGTTGGTCAAAACCGTCCAACGCTGCGTCGCCTCGTCGAAATGCGCGCGCTCGACGGTCGTGTCGAACTGAATATCCTTGCGGAGATCGAGCCGATCCGCGACGTAATTCAGCCAACGTTCGATTTCGGGCTGACCGGGGAATTTCTCGCTCCAACTCCATCCCTTGTAGAGCTGTTCGGAGAAGAGATACTGATAAATGTAAGCTTCAGAATCGAAACGCGCGCCAGGGTAGCGATTCCAGTACCACGTGCCACCGACGCCGGACGCGGACTCGATCACTCTCACGTTTAATCCCTGCTCGCGCAGACGGTACAATTGGTAAAGCCCGGCGACACCGGCTCCGACGATCACGGCATCGAAGGTCGCTGTCTTCTGCGCGCCGTTACCTCTCCGTGACTCTGTTGCTGCTTGGGTCATGCTTCCCTCCATTGGCATTTGTTGCTGAACGGCGTGCAGCTTCGTTCGCCCGTCGCGAGACGGGCGGCGCACACGTCGTCTGGTATCGTTCACGGCAGACAGCGGGCTGGACGCTCGGGCCGGCGTCTCTTCTAAATTTCCGACTGGCCGGTGACGGATCAGGAGGCTAATCGCCATCCGGCATTCGCGGCTTGGATGAATTGCGCATTCTTTTGGACGAAATGTCCGGCGTGGAGCGCCGTCCGCACAGGCCTTGGCAAATTGCAAAACAGCCTTATGCTCGCCGGTCGCCGTCTGGCTAAAGAATAGAGCGGTCAACCGCCCCAAGAATTCCAGACGCGGGGGAGATGCGCGATGGGCCGGTTGATCACGGTGGAGGAGCTTCCGCAATATGCCGGTGGTGACCTCAAATTAGACAGCGTTGCGACGGGCATGCCGGAATTTCGCCTAAGGGTGTTCCGCTACGCCCCATCCGACATCTGCGTCCCGGCGTCGGAGAATTTCCTGATTGTCAATTTATCGGGAAGGCGCGACATCCATGAACCGTCGCGTGAGCGGACCATGGAAACAGGATCACGTCGGCCGAGGCGTGACGACCTTGCTAACGCGCGCGGAGCCTTCGAACTGGGTTTGGCGAAACGATATCGAAGTGTCTCATTTCTACATCTCGCCCGCGCTCATGATGAAAACGGCAAGCGAAGCTTTCGACCGCGACGCGGAGCGCGTTGAACTCCACGACCTGGTGCGTGCGGAAGATCCGGTATTGGCCTGGATCAGCGATCAAATGGTTCAGGAGGTGACCGCTGGAGGTCCGGGCGGGCGGCTCTGTTACGATGCGCTGGCCCTTCAGGCCAGCGTGCACATCCTGCGAAAATACGCCTCTGTGCAGTTCAAGTTACCCTGCTCGCAGGGACGTTTCAGGCCCGCCCATGCGCGGCTGATCGAAGACTACATCGAACAGAACATCTTCCGGAACATCACACTCGAGGAATTGGCCAACATCTGCAACTGCACGCCGGTTCAGTTTGTGCGCAAATTCCAAGCGCATTACGGAACCCGGCCGCATGCCTTTGTCTTGAAGCGCAAGGTGGAACGTGCATGCCAGCATCTGCGTAAAGATCGTCTGGCGCTCAAGGAGATCGCCCTGGTGAGCGGCTTTGCCGATCAGAGCCATCTCAACCGGGTCTTTCGCCGGCACATGAACATCACGCCGGCCGAATATCGCAAGCAGCACTGAATAGCAATAAAGGTAGGGGTATCTTCGGCCGGCATGGAATGTCGGCCGAATGGGAGTCTCAAGAACAATCCGGGCGGGCGCTTGAGTCCGAAATGAGCTTCAACGCCGGCATCGGCCGACGATCATAGCTTACGGGTCTCGCCCTAGACCGTGACCTGCGTTCCGACTTCGACCACGCGTCCGGTCGGGATCTGGAAATAGTCGGTGGCGTCGTTGGCGGAGCGGCTGAGGCGGATGAACAGCAAATCCTGCCAGCGCGGCATGCCCGAATGCGCGGCGGGTTTGAGCGCGCGGCGGGACAGGAAGAACGACGTCGACATGATGTCGAACTGCCAGCCAAGCTTGCGGGCGATCGCCAGCGTCTTCGGCACGTTGGGCGATTCCATGAAGCCGAATTTCAACGTGACCCGGGAGAAGGTCTCGCTGAGCTGCTCCATCCGCACCCGTTCGGCATCGTCGATCCGCGGCGTCGGTGCGGTCTCGATGGTGAGAATGACGTTCTTCTCATGCAGCACCTTGTAGTGTTTCAGGCTGTGCATCAGCGCTGTCGGCGCGCATTCGGGGTCGGAGGTCAGGAACACGGCGGTGCCGGGGACCCGCTGCGGCGGCCGCTTCTCCAGCATCGCGACCAGTTCGGCCAGCGGGAATTCCAGCTTGCGCGACTTCTCGAACAACAGCCGGCTGCCGCGGCGCCACGTGTACATCAGGATCATCACGATGCCGCCAAGCGCGAGCGGCACCCAGCCGCCCTCGAACACCTTCAGCAGATTGGCGGCGAGGAAGGTAATGTCGAGAAACAGGAACGGAGCGATCAGGGCTGCGGCCGCGATCGGCGACCATTTCCAGACCCGCCAGACCACGACAAAACCCATCATGCCCGTGACCACCATGGTGCCAGTCACGGAAATTCCGTAGGCCGACGCCAGCCCGCTCGACGAGCGGAAAAGCACCACCAGCAAAATCACCGCGAGCAACAGCAGCAGGTTGATGCGCGGGATGAAGATCTGGCCCGAATGTGCTTCCGAGGTATGACGAATTTCGAACCGCGGCAGCAGCCCGAGCTGGATCGCCTGGCGCGTCAGCGAATAGGCGCCGGTGATGACGGCCTGGCTCGCGATCACGGTCGCCGCCGTCGCCAGCGCGACCATCGGAATCAGCGCCCAGTCGGGGAACATCAGGAAGAAGGGATTCTCGATAGCTTTGGGATTGGCAATCAGGAGCGCACCCTGCCCCAGATAGTTGATCGCAAGCGACGGCAGCACGATGAAGAGCCAGGCGGTCTGGATCGGCCGTTTGCCGAAATGGCCGAGATCGGCATAGAGCGCCTCCGCGCCGGTAACGGCGAGAAACACCGCGCCCAACGTCACGAAACCGATCAGGCCGTGATGGAGCATGAAGGAAACGGCATAGAGCGGGTTGAGCGCCAGCAAAACTTCGGGATGCCGAACAATTTGCGGCACGGCCGCGATCGCAAGCACGGCGAACCAGACGCACATCACCGGTCCGAAGAACGAGGCGACGCGGGCTGTGCCGCGCGACTGCACGGCAAACAGTGCCACCAGAATGATGACCGTCAGCGGCACGACACAATGCTCAAAGGTGACGGTGACGAGTTTAATGCCCTCGATCGCCGACAATACCGACAGCGCCGGCGTGATCACCGCGTCGCCATAGAACAGCGCGCCGGAGACGATGCCGAGCAGCACGACCGCCGCCCCGCCCTTGCCGACCGCGCGCTGCGCCAGCGCCATCAACGCCAGCGTTCCGCCCTCGCCATTGTTGTCGGCGCGCAAGAGGATGACGACGTATTTCAGCGTCACCACGACGATCAGCGCCCACAGAATCAGCGAGAGCACGCCGAGTACGGCCTGCGGCGTAGCAGCGGTCGAGGCCCCGCTGGCGGCAACAACCGCCTCGCGCAGCGCATACAGGGGGCTGGTGCCGATGTCGCCATAAACGACCCCGATGCTGCCGAGCATCAGCGCCTTGAAGGTCGCCGTGGAATGCGCTTCGCCATGACCATTCGCCGCGGGCGTTTCCGCCGCGGGGATCGCAAACTGGACTGACATGAGACGGGGGCCTCGGTTCTTTACCGCACTGCACAAATGCCGAAGCGCAGCCCTATACTCCCGGGGCGAAGGGACAGGTTAGCCGGAATCCAGGCCTCCGGTATGCGCCGCCCGCATGGATAGCGGCGGGTTCCGCAAACAATTCGCTCTGGAAAATCAAATGGTTACCTGCGTACCTACCTCAACCACCCGTCCTGTCGGGATCTGGAAGTAGTCGGTAGCATCATTCGCCGACCGGCTCATCGCGATGAACAGATGATCCTGCCATAGCGGCATGCCCGACTGCGCCGATGGCTTGAGCGACCGCCGGGACACGAAGAATGACGTCGCCATGATGTCGAACTGCCAGCCGAGCTTGCGCGCGATCACCAGCGCTTTGGGGACGTTCGGCGATTCCATGAAGCCGAACCGCAGCCGCACGGTAGAAAACTTCTCGCTAATGGTTTCCATCTTGACGCGCTCTGAAACGTCGACCCGCGGCGTTTGTGCGGTTTCGATGGTCAGGATCACATTGTGTTCGTGCAGCACCTTGTTGTGCTTGAGATTGTGCATCAACGCGGTCGGCACGAAGCTCGGATCGGAAGTCAGAAACACCGCCGTGCCCTTGACGATGTGGGGCGGGCGCTTTTCCAGGCTCTTGATCAGGTCCATCAAGGGCACTTCGATGCGCCGCGTCTTGGCGGTCAGGATCGCCGCACCCCGGCGCCAGGTCCAGATCATCACCGCCATCGCAACGCCGAACAGCAGCGGCACCCAGGCGCCTTCGAACAGCTTCAACAGGTTTGCGGCAAAGAAGCTCATGTCGACGACGACGAAAGGCAGGATCACGGCCGCCGCGGTCGCCGCGCGCCAGTTCCACAATTTCCAGATCACGACAAAGCCCATGATACCGTCGACGACCATGGTGGTGGAAACGGCGATGCCGTAGGCCGAAGCCAGTCCGCTCGAGCTGCGGAACAACAGCACCAGCAGCACGACCCCGATCAGCAGCATCCGGTTGACGCGCGGCAGATAGATCTGGCCGGCATGGGTTTCGGAGGTGTAACGGACCTCGAAGCGCGGCAACAAACCGAGCTGCACCGCCTGGCGGATCAGCGAAAAGGCGCCCGTGATCACCGCCTGGCTCGCGATCACGGTGGCGGCGGTCGCCAGTATCACGAGCGGAATCAACAGCATCTCCGGGACCATCCGGTAGAACGAGTTTTCGATCGCCGACGGATCGGACAATACCAGCGCGCCCTGTCCGAAATAATTGATCAGCAATGACGGCAAGACGAAAAAGAGCCATGCGGTCCGGATCGGCTTGCGCCCGAAATGCCCGAGGTCGGCATAAAGCGCCTCGCCGCCGGTTACCGCCAAAAACACCAGGCCCATCGTCACCAGGCCGATGACGCCATGGGACAGCATGAACTGGATTCCATACCAGGGATTGATCGCGTAGAGCACGGTGGGATCGTCAGAGATGTGGACGAGGCCCAACACCGCCAGCGTCAAGAACCAGACCGCCGTGACCGGCCCGAAGGCTGAGGCGACGCGCGCGGTGCCGCTGCTCTGAACCGAGAACAGCACGACGAGAATGAAGATCGTCAGCGGCACTACATAGTGTTCGAGCGCGGGCGTGACGAGTTTGAGACCTTCGACCGCCGATAAAACCGAAATCGCCGGCGTGATCATGGAGTCGCCGATGAACATCGACGCGCCGACCACGCCGAGCGCCAATAGCGGCCAGCTCCGCCGGCCCAGCGCCCGCTGACCCAACGCCATCAGGGACAGCGTACCGCCCTCCCCATTGTTGTCGGCACGCAACAGCAGCAGCACATATTTGGCTGTCACCACGATGAACAGCGACCACAGGATCAGCGAGAGCACGCCGAGTACAATGATGCGCGATACCGGCTGGCCTTCAGCCGCATGTGTGGCGGCCTCGCGGAACGCATACAGCGGCGACGTGCCGATATCGCCGAACACCACGCCGATACTGCCCAGCGTCAGGGCCCAAAAACCGGAGGTGGCCTGCCCCTCATGGGCTTCGGTAGATGTGACGCTGACAGCCATGATGGAGAAGGAACGTTCTCGTCGTTGAATTGATCCGGGCGGCTATCGGCGCTTCCGCGTTGCCTGTCAATCATCGCGCAACCATAACACCACGCGCGATCCGCGACTGGCACAAAGTCGCCACAGCTCATGCCGGTATTATGGTAGTCGAAACGTATTACGGCTTCAGGTTGGGCGGAAGCGGTGGATTTTCGCGCATCAACGTGATGGTAACGCGACGGTTTGCAGGCAGCGTCGGATCGTCGGGAAACAGCGGCTGGCTGTCGGCCTTGCCGCCAACCGCGTAGATGTGGGATGCCGGCAGCCCTTCGCGTTCGAGGATCTGGCGGACGGCGTTGGCGCGGTCCGCCGACAGATCGAAGGCGCCATATTCACCGCGTGACGGCAGGAAGCCGGCAGAGGTGTGGCCGACAATGTTGAGCCGCAGCGGCGTCGCCTTCAGCGGCACGGCCAGCTTCTGGATCAACCGGCGGGTGCGGTCGTACGGGACCTTGGAGCCGTCGGCGAACATCGAGCGGCCATCCTGGTCGACGATCTCCAGATTGAGGCCCTCTTTGGTCTCCTCGAACATGATGTTCTTGGACATTTCGGTCAGTTCCGGCATGTCCTGCAGCGCCTGGCGCAACGAGGCCGCGGCGAGCGCGAATTCGCGATCGACCTTAAGACGGGCGCCGATTTCGCGCTGACGGTCCTTCTCGTCGGGCGTCGGGGTATTGGAGGCTTCCTCGGGCGAGATATGCGCAACATTCTTCAGCTTGGGCCGCGTCGGCAGGCCGT
The DNA here is from genome assembly GCF_001693385.1 of Bradyrhizobium icense. NCBI lineage: Bacteria > Pseudomonadati > Pseudomonadota > Alphaproteobacteria > Hyphomicrobiales > Nitrobacteraceae > Bradyrhizobium > Bradyrhizobium icense. Next base: position 3,172,608 of record NZ_CP016428.1, on the reverse strand, counting down.
CGGCTTCGACGATTCCCGAATGCCGGGACTCGGTCTGCACGCCAAACGCCTCGCGCATCGAGCCGGCGACGATCTTGAGCTTCTGCTGGTCCTGGCTGGAGAAGGCCACCAGCATCACAAAGAACGACAGCAACAACGCCATCAGGTCGGCGAACGTCACGAACCAGCCGTGACCGCCATGCGCCTCTTCGCGTTTTTTCTTGGCCATGCTTTATGTCCGCGCTGGATGCTATCACCCGATCAAGCCGGAACCAGCTCGCCTTCCTCGTGTCGATGCTTTTCGGGCAGATAGGCCAACAGCATTTCACGCACCAAGGCCGGGCTCTTGGAATCGCGGATCATCAGGATGCCGTCGATGATCAGCGTGCGATTGGTTTCCTCGTCGATCAGCTTGCCATGCAGTTTGTCGGCGATCGGCAGGCAGATCAGGTTCGCGACGACGGCGCCGTAAAGCGTTGCCAGCAAGGCCACGGCCATGAACGGACCGAGCTTGGACGGGTCCGACATGTTCGAGAACATCTGCACCATGCCGAGCAGCGTGCCGATCATGCCGAACGCCGGCGCGCAGTCGCCGATCGCACGATAGATCTTCGAGCCCTCGTTCAGGTGCATCAGAAAATTGTCGCGGTCGCGCTCCATATTGTCGCGGATGAATTCCAGATCGTAGCCGTCGGCGACGTAACGGATGCCCTTGGCGAGAAACGGCTCGTCGGTCTCGACCTTTTCAAGTCCGACCGGGCCCTGCTTGCGGGCGATTTCGGCGATCCGCGCCAGTTCGTCGACCAGGTCGCGCGCCGAGAGCCGGCTCATGGTGAAGGCGAATTTCGCGCCTAACGGCATGCCGTGCAGGATCGCGCTGAGCGGAAAGCGGATCATGGTCGCGGCGAACGACCCGCCGAAGATGATGATGACGGCGTGGATGTCGTAGAACATCCGAAAATCACCGCCCATCAGGATCAGCGTCGCCAGCACGATTGCACCGGCTGTCAGGCCAACGAGCGTGGTGATATCCATTCTGAACTCCAACGCCTACGCGAACGACCGGCCATCCTGACCGGTCGCGCCGCTCCATCCGGAGCTAGCGCAGAGGAACCCTACGACCGCGCAATTAAAGAGCCGTAAAGGTTAAACTCGAACAGGGATCGTAAAATTGCGGGGCAGCGACGCTGCGTTCTCAAGGATTTGCTAACCATGATGCGCCGGTCGATCTTTCGTTCTCCCCGTCATTGGGAGGAGCGATAGCGACGAAGCAATCCATAGTCCCGCAAGCGGAGATGTGGATTGGATTGCTTCGCTTCGCTCGCCATGACACGGCCGGCAGTCACTGCGCGGCGCCGATGCCGGCGGCCTTGATGATAGGCCACCATTTTGCGATCTTGGCCTTCTGGAAGGCGGCCAATCCTTCCGGCGTCAGCGGCCGTTCAGTGAATCTCCGCCGAGCGCTTCAGCGCCTCTTTCAGCTTCTCGAGCGAGAAGTCCGGGCTGCGCGCGATCTCCAGGATCGGCGTTTCGCGCCGGCCGCAGAGTTCGGCGGCTTCCGGAATTTTCGCGGCGATATCGACGGGGATCACGATGGCGCCGTGCTGGTCGGCGTGGATCAGATCGTCCGAATGCACCGTCATGCCGGCGACGCGCACCTCGCCGCCCCAGTTCTCGGCATGGACCCAGGCATGCGACGGTCCGATCGAACCGGCCAAGGCCTGGAAGCCCGGCGCCCATTGCGGGATGTCGCGGATCGAGCCGTCGGTGATGACGCCGAGGCAGCCGAGCGCCTTGTGCACGTTGCTCTGCACCTCGCCCCAGAACGCGCCGTAGCCGACATCGGCGCCGTCGATATCCTGGATCACGGTGATGCGCGGACCGAAGCCGGTGCCGACATATTCGTAATAGGCGATGCGGCGCTTCGACTGCTCGTCGGCGGGAAGCGTGGATTTGAGTACCGAGCGGATCGTCACCGTACGGGCGTAGCCGACCATCGGCGGCAGGTCGGGGAACGGACAGACCAGCGGCTTGGTGGTGTAGCCGATCAGGCGGCGCTCCGGCGCCACGATCTCCATCGCATTGCAGATCGTCGGGGTGTCGTAGCGCGCCAGCGCCTCGAGGACGGAAGCAGGCAGCGGGGCGGTAACGGCTTTGTTCACGGCGTTCTCTCCTGATTTTTCGGCCCGGCTCTTTGAGGCCGTAGGTCGCTAAGCCCTATAGCCGAGATTGCAGGAGAACCCAACTCGGCAGCAGCTCATGGCAGCTATATCGGAGAGTGGCGAGGACGCTCAGTTCAGCCGCGCCGGCCGTTCGTCCTCGCTGTCGCTGGGCGCCGGCGAGAACGTCGCCGGAGATGACGGCGTGGCTTCAGCGGCCGGAGCCGGCTGCTCCGCAACGGCGGCGTTGCGCTCGTGGTCGCGATAGGATTTCCAGCCCCAGGGCAGGCTCACGAGGTAGAGCACCGAGCCGATCGACAGGATGTGCCAGGGATAACCGATCAGAAGCGCGACGAAGAATACGACGGAGACGAAAACCGGCAGCACCATTTCCGGCGGCACCCGCATCTTCACCGTCTTGCCGGAAAACACCGGCAGCCGCGATACCATCAGGAAAGCGATCAGCAGCGTGTAGGCCGCGGTCAGCATGGCCGGCGGCTTCGAGACGCCGAGAAATGCCAGATAGAACGGCAACATCGCAAGGATCGCGCCAGCCGGTGCCGGCACGCCGGTGAAATAATTTGCCGCAAAGGCGGGCTTGTTCGGGTCGTCGATACTGGCGTTGAAGCGCGCCAGCCGCAGGCCGCCCGCGATCGCGAACACCATCGCCGCGATCCAGCCGCCATTGCCCAGCTCCTGCAGTTGCCAGAAATACAGCATCAGGCCGGGTGCGACGCCGAAATTGACGAAATCCGCCAGGCTGTCGAGCTCGGCGCCGAATTTCGACTGGCCCTTGATCATGCGCGCGACGCGGCCGTCGACCCCGTCGAGCACCGCGGCGAATACGATCGCGGCGACGGCGAGCTCCATTCGCCCTTCGATCGACAGGCGGATCGCCGTCAGCCCGGCGCAGATCGCGAGCAGCGTGATGACGTTGGGCACCAGCATCCGCACCGGGATCGGGCGAAACCGGCGGCGGCGCAATTCAGGGTATTTGGGGTCCGGGATCAACATGGCCAGCCATCATATAGCAAGCGCCGACCCGGTTTGCCATTGGCAGCCGCCTGGCCATTCAGGCGCCGAAGGTGGTTAATCGGCGCGAAAAGTCCGGCCCTGCTCGGTCGAGCCGAAATCGGCCAAAATCGTCTCGCCGGCAATCGCCGTCTGGCCCTCCGAAACCAGCGACCTCGTGCCTTCGGGCAGATAGACGTCCAGACGCGAGCCGAAACGGATCAGGCCGAACCGCTCGCCGGCGCCGATCGACTGGCCTTCGCGCACGAATGAGACAATCCGCCGCGCTACCAACCCGGCAATCTGGACCACGCCGATCCGGCCGTTCGTGGTCGAGATCACCAGCGAGTTGCGCTCATTGTCTTCACTCGCCTTGTCGAGCTCGGCATTGATGAAGGTGCCGGGCCGGTAGGCGATGCGGTCGATGCGGCCGGTCACCGGGCTGCGGTTCACGTGGCAGTTGAACACGCTCATGAAGATCGAAATGCGCGGCAGGGGCCGGTCGCCGAGGCCGAGTTCGGCCGGCGGCAGCACCTGAGCAACCATCGAGACGCGGCCATCGGCCGGCGACACCACGATGCCGTCGCGTACCGGCGTCACGCGGACGGGATCGCGGAAGAACAGTGCACACCAGACGGTCAGGACGGTGCCGATCCAGCCAAGCGGAGTCCAGATCCAGAACAGGATCAGGCTGACCAGCGCAAAGCCGCCGATGAACGGATAGCCCTCCCGGTGGATCGGTGGGATCTGCGCGCGGATCGAATTCGCAATCGACATTAGGGCTCGCTGTTATCTGGCCGACTTCGCTGCCTTTGGAAGTAGCGCCGTATTTGGATTATTCCGCGGCGGTTGCCAAGGGATCTTTGGATTTGGGCTGATCGCCGGCCGGCTCGTTGAGCGGATCATCGACCGGCGGCGGGGCGCGGTTCGGCGCTTCGTTACCATCGTCGATCTGCGCAAGCTTCTCCCGTGCCGCCTCGGCTTCGCGCTGCCTGTTCCACATGCTGGCATAAAGCCCACCCGCCGCCAAAAGCTTGACGTGGGTGCCGCGCTCGGCAATGCGGCCTTGATCCAGCACGATAATTTCGTCGGCGCCGACGATGGTGGAGAGCCGGTGCGCGATCACCAGCGAGGTGCGGCCGCGTGAGACCCGCTCCAACGCTTCCTGGATTTCGTGCTCGGTGTGGCTGTCGAGCGCAGAGGTTGCCTCATCCAGCACCAGGATCGGCGGCGCCTTCAGGACCGTGCGCGCAATCGCCACACGCTGCTTCTCGCCGCCGGACAGTTTCAGCCCGCGTTCGCCGACCTGCGTTTCGTAGCCCTTGGGCGAGTTGCGGACGAAGCTGTCGATCTGCGCCAGTTGCGCCGCCTCTTCCACCTCGCCATCGCCGGCATCCCAGCGACCGTAGCGGATGTTGTAGCGGATGGTGTCGTTGAACAGCACGGTATCCTGCGGCACCATGCCGATCGAGGCGCGCAGGCTCGCCTGCGTAACGTTCCTGATGTCCTGGCCGTCGATCAGGATTTTTCCGCTGGAGACGTCGTAGAGGCGGAAGAGCAATCGCGAAATCGTCGACTTGCCGGCGCCGGAGGGACCGACGATCGCAACCGTCTTGCCGGCGGGCACCTCGAAGCTGAGGCCTTTGAGGATCGGCCGCTCCGGATCATAGGCAAAGCGCACGTCGTCGAAGCGCACACTCCCGGCGCTGACCACGAGCGGCGCGGCGCCTGGGATATCCTTGATCTCCGGATTGCGCGACAGCACGTTGAACATCTTCTCGATGTCGATGATCGCCTGCTTGATCTCGCGATAGACCATGCCCATGAAGTTCAGCGGCTGGTAGAGCTGGATCATCATGGCGTTGACCATGACGAAATCGCCGACCGTGTTGGTGCCGTTGCGCACGCCGATCGCGCACATCAGCATGGTCGCGGTGAGGCCGATGGTGAAGATGACCGCCTGCCCGGTGTTGAGCACTGCCAGCGAGGTGTAGGTCTTGACACTGTTGTGCTCGTAGCGCTCCATCGAACGGTCGTAGCGTTCGGCCTCGCGCGTCTCGGCGCTGAAATATTTCACCGTCTCGTAGTTGAGCAGCGAGTCGATCGCCTTGGTGTTCGCTTCGGTGTCGGAATCGTTCATCTTGCGGCGGATCTCGATCCGCCATTCGGTCGCGATGTAGGTGTAGTACATGTAGATCACGACCGTGATCGCGGTGACCAGCACGTAACGCCAGTCGAACTGCCACAGCAGCACCGCCATCAGGAGCGAGACCTCGACGATGGTCGGGATGAGCTGCAGGATCACCATCCGCACGATCACCTCGATGCCGGTCCGGCCGCGCTCCAGCACGCGCGTCAGGCCGCCGGTCTTGCGCTCCAGATGAAAGCGCAGCGACAATTCGTGCATGTGAACGAACGTGATGTAGGCGAGCTTGCGCACCGCATGCATCGCGACGCGGGCGAAGATGCCGTCGCGAAACTGCGTCAGCACCGCCATCAAAACGCGCACCGCGCCGTAGCTCGCGGTCATCAGCAATGGCGAGGCGATCAGCCACAGCATCCAGTTCGAGGCTTCGACCGGCGCCGTGCCCATGCCGTTGAGCGCATCGATCGCCCATTTGAAGGTGAACGGCACCGTCAGCGTCGCGAGCTTCGCGGCCAGCAGCAGCACCATCGACCAGACCACGCGCATTTTCAGGTCGGTGCGGTCGCCGGGCCAGATATAGGGCCAGAGGTGAACCAGCGTCCCGATCAGGGTCGCTCTTTCGGGAGCATTGTCGGCCGGCAGTTGGGCGGCATCGGCGCGCGAATCAGGATCAGCCATCGCTGTCGCGCCCAACGCAGGATGGCGCACCGGCCGCCGTCAGATGGTTTCTGATGATCTGCATACGCCCGTCATATAGAGCGTTTAACTCGCCCGTACAGCCTTGAAAGATAAATCTTTCCCCCGTTTGGTTTGATTTCGGGCCTATTTCTGCTGCATCAGCGAAGTCAGCCAGACTTGAGGTTTTCTGGGTGCGGTGCCACATGGTCGTTATGGATCAAATCAAGACCGAACTAATCAAAACCGTCTGTGTCTATTGCGGCTCCGGCCCCGGCTCCAACCACCGCTTCGTCGAAGCGGCCCAAGCCTTGGGAAAAGCGTTTGCCGAGAACAATATCCGCCTCGTCTATGGCGGCGGATCAGTTGGGCTGATGGGCGCGATCGCCAAATCCACGCTGGATCACGGTGGACTGGTCACCGGCATCATTCCGGAATTTCTAAAGTCGCGCGAACATATGATGGCGCGCGTGCAGGAGATGATCGTCACGCCCGACATGCACGAACGCAAACGGCTGATGTTCGAACACTCCGACGCCTTCGTGGCGCTGCCCGGCGGCGTCGGTACGCTGGAGGAACTGGTCGAGCAGATAACGTGGCAGCAGCTCGGCCGTCACACCAAGCCGGTGCTGCTCGCCAATATCGACGGCTTCTGGGAACCGCTGTTTGCGCTGCTCGCGCATATGCGCGAAACCAAATTCATCCGGCCGCCGTTCGAGATCGACATTCTCAAAGCCGAACAGGTCGAGGACATCGTGCCGCGGCTGCGCGCCGCCGCTGCCCGTGCTCCGGCAGGCGCCAAGGAGATGGCGCCGGAATTGGCGCGGAAGTTGTAGTCGTTGCGCCTTCACTCCGCCGGAAACGTCACGGCCTCGATGCGGTTGCCATCGGGATCGATGACGAAGGCCGCGTAATATTTGACGCGATCATGCGGGCGCAGGCCCGGTGCGCCGTCGGAATGTCCGCCGGACTTCAACGCAGCCGCGTGAAACGCATCGACATCGGCGGGTGATTTCGCGCGAAGGCAGATGTGCGTGCCGCTTTCGAGCGGCACTAGCGTCATGCCGGCGCGCAGGTTGATCCAGAATTCGGGATAGGCCTTGCCGAAGCCGATGGTGGCGGGACGGGTGACGAGACGTGTGAGGCCGAGGGCGGCCAGAGTTGCTTCATAGAAGCGCGCGGAACGCTTGAGGTCGGCAACGCCGACGGAAATGTGGTCGATCATTCGCACCTACCCCTGCAGTCATTCCGGGGCGATGCGAAGCATCGGACCCGGAATCTCGAGATTCCGGGTCTGGTCCTTCGGACCATCCCGGAATGACGAACTCACCTCACGTCGGCGCGCCGGATTTCACCAGCTTGTAGACCACCGAATCCATCAGCGCCTGAAACGAGGCGTCGATGATATTGGGCGAGACGCCGATCGTGGTCCAGCTCTCGCCATTCTCGTCCTCGCTCTCGATCAGGACCCGCGTCACCGCTTCCGTGCCGCCATTGAGGATACGGACGCGGTAATCGATCAGCTTCAGGCCCTCGATGTACTTCTGGTACTTGCCGAGATCCTTGCGCAGCGCGACGTCGAGCGCATTCACCGGGCCGTTGCCTTCGGCTGCCGAGATCAACCGCTCGCCGGCGACGTCGACCTTCACCACCGCGAGCGCCACCGTGACGCGCTGGCCGTTGGCGTTGTAGCGCTGCTCGACATTGACGTCGAACTGCTCGACCTTGAAATATTCCGGCACCCGGCCGAGCGTGCGCCGCGCCAGGAGATCGAACGAGGCGTCGGCGGATTCATAGGCAAAACCGGCAGCCTCCCGCTCCTTCAGCTCCTCGACCAGCCTTGCCAGTTTCGGATCGTTCTTCTCGTAAGGAACGCCGGCGCGGTCGAGCTCGGCCATCACGTTGGAGCGGCCGGCCTGGTCCGAGACCAGCACCTTGCGGTGGTTGCCGACGGATTCGGGCATGACGTGTTCGTAGGTCTGCGGATCCTTCAGGACCGCGGAAGCATGAATGCCGGTCTTGGTGACAAACGCGCTTTCGCCGACATAGGGCGCATGGCGGTTCGGCGCGCGGTTGAGCATGTCGTCGAGCGTCCGCGACATCTTCATCAGCGTCGCCATTTTCTCCGCGGTGACGCCGATTTCCAACGCGTCGGAGAATTCGTTCTTCAGCCGCAGCGTCGGGATCAGCGAGCAGAGATTGGCGTTGCCGCAGCGCTCGCCGAGTCCGTTCAGCGTGCCCTGGATCTGGCGGGCGCCGGCGCGTACTGCGGCGAGCGAGTTGGCCACCGCCTGCTCGGTGTCGTTATGGGCGTGGATGCCGACATGGCTGCCCGGGATGTGCTTCACGACGTCGCCGACGATGGTCTCGATCTCGTGCGGCATGGTGCCGCCATTGGTGTCGCACAGCACGACCCAGCGCGCGCCGGAATCATAGGCAGCCTTGGCGCAGGCGAGCGCGAAATCGGCACTCTCCTTGTAGCCGTCGAAGAAGTGCTCGCAGTCGACCATCACCTCACGGCCCGCGGCCTTGGCGGCGCTGACGCTGTCGCGGATCGAGGCGAGGTTTTCCTCGTTGGTGGTCTCCAGCGCCACCCGCACCTGATAAGCGCTGGATTTTGCGACGAAGCAGATCGCATCGGCCTTGGCCTCGATCAGCGCCGCCAGCCCCGGATCGTTCGAGGCCGAACGGCCCGGACGGCGCGTCATGCCGAACGCGGTGAATTTGGCGTGCTCGAGCTTCGGCTTTTCGGCGAAGAATTCGGTATCGGTCGGATTGGCGCCGGGATAGCCGCCTTCGACGTAGTCGATGCCGAGTTCATCGAGCATCTGCGCGATGATCTGCTTGTCATGCAGGGTGAAATCGACGCCGTTGGTCTGCGCGCCGTCGCGTAATGTCGTATCGAACAGATATAGGCGTTCGCGGCTCATGTCGGCGCTCCCGGCGCGGCGCTTGTCGCCAGCGTCTTCTGCATCGTGGTGTTGGCAAGCCATTCGCCATTGAGCGAAACCGTATTGCGCTGCTTGGCGGCATAGCCGCGCTTTCTGAACAATGGCTCGGCAGTATCGCTGGCATCGACGGTCAGAACCTTGGCCCCGCGCGCGCCCGCCAGTTTCTCCAGCGCGTCTACCAGCATCGACGCAACGCCCTGCCCTGCCACACTCGGGTGGACGTAGAGCATGTCGAGATGGTCGGCGCCCTTCAGCGAGGCGAAGCCGACCGGCGCGTTCTGGATGGTCGCGATCAGCGTCAGTTGCCCGGCGAGCTTCTTGCCGAACGCCGCTTCGTCCTCGGCTGCCTGAGCCCAGGCCTCCTGCTGCGCCTCGCTGTAGTCGTCGCCGGTCAGTCCCTCGATGGCGGCAACGAAGATCGCCGCCAGCATCGGAACATCCGCCGGCAGAAACGGCCGCAAGCCAGGTTTGGGCAATGCCTGTCCCATCGCGTCAAATCACTCCGAACAGCCGCAGCGCCAGTATGACCGCGGCAACGATCAGCGCCCATTTGATGAAGATGTAGTAGCGCCAGTGTTTGGGAAACGGGGTATCGGGTTTGTCCATCACGCGATCTCCCAGGTGGTGACGGGTTTTCCGTCCTTGTCCTTGCTGTCCTTGATGGCAACGCCCATCGCGGCGAGCTCATCGCGGATGCGATCGGATTCCTTGAAATCCTTGCGCGCGCGCGCCGCCGCGCGATCGGCAATCAGGCGGTCGACGTGTTGCGCATCTATGCCGCTCGCCTGCTGCTTCCGCCCCTTCCACTCCGCAGCACTCATCGAGAGGAAGCCGAGCAGGCGAAGCGAGGCCGCAAACTCGCCGCGTTCCCGCGCCCCGCCCGACGCCGCCGCGTTGCGCAGGCCGTGCAGGACTGCCATCGCCAGCGCCGTGTTGAGGTCGTCATAGAGCGCCTCGATCATGGCGGACGACGGCTCGGTGGCCACAGCGTCGGCCGCGATCGCGTACCAGTCGTCGAGCGTCTTCGCGCTCTCTTCCACACCCTTCGCGGTCCAATCCAGCGGCGAGCGGTAGTGCGTCTTGAGCATGCTCAAACGCAGCACCTCACCCGGCCAATCGGCCAGCAGTTCTCGGATCGTGAAGAAGTTGCCGAGCGATTTCGACATCTTCTCGCTCTCGATCTGCAGGAAGCCGTTATGCATCCAGACATTCGCCATGCGGTCGGAATGGAACGCGCAGCAGGTCTGCGCGAGCTCGTTCTCATGATGCGGAAACACCAGGTCGATGCCACCGCCATGGATATCGAACTTCTCGCCGAGATGCTTCCAGGCCATCGCCGAGCATTCGATGTGCCAGCCAGGGCGGCCTTCGACCTCGATGCCCGATGGCGACGGCCACGACGGCTCGCCCGGCTTCGAAGGCTTCCACAGCACGAAGTCGGTATTGTCGCGCTTGTAGGGCGCAACGTCGACGCGGGCGCCTGCGATCATCTCGTCGAGCGAGCGTTTCGACAGCGCGCCATAGCGCGGCATCACGGAATTGGCTTCGTTCATCGCCTGCGGCGAGAACAGCACGTGGTCTTCGGCGACATAGGCGAAGCCGCCGGCAACCAGCTTCTCGATGATCGCCCGCATCTCCGGGATGTGCTCGGTCGCGCGCGGCTGCACCGTCGGGGCCAAGCAGCCGAGCGCGGTGACGTCGTCCTGGTACTGCTGATACGTCTCTTCGGTGACCTTGCGGATCGCCTCATTCAGCGGCACGCCGGGATAGTCGCGCGCGGCACGGACGTTGATCTTGTCGTCGACGTCGGTGATGTTGCGGACATAAGTCACCTGATCCGCGCCATAGCGATGGCGGAGCACGCGAAACAGCACGTCGAACACAATCGCCGCGCGACCGTTGCCGATATGGGCGAAGTCGTAGACCGTCGGTCCGCAGGCATACATGCGGACGTTGCCGGCATCGAGCGGCACGAACGGCCGCTTCTCCTTGGTCAAGGTATCGTAGAGACGCAAATCCATGACAAACCCATCCCAGTGCCGAGGGCGATTTGAAGTTCCTGCAGAGGTAGCAGCGAGATCGACCAGGAACTTCAAATCGCAGGCGGCGCTAAACTTTTAGTTTCTTGCAGCGCCCCGGCTCTCCCATTCGTAACCCCATTCGCCGCAAAACCATGCGAATGCGAGAGCCGGTGCGCTGCCGGCCGGGCGTCCAGTGATCTCAGTTTTTGAGAAAAGACGGCCTCAGCCAGCGAATCGCTAGCTAATAATCTCGCGGCAAATGGCGCAGATGGCGAGGAGACCGTTCATGGTTCCACCATTGCGGTATCGGGGGCACGCCGTCAAGGCCTTGCTCATGCCCGATTTGGGTCCGATCAGGCCGGCGAACCCCGCCACTCACTGCCGCCCTCGGCCCTCATGGTTAATCATTATTAACACTTTTGGCCTATTTCTGAAGGCGCTCTCTCTCCCTGCCGGTGCCATCCATGCGACTTTCCTCCGCACTCATTGCCTGTGCCTTCCTGTTTGCCGCCTCGGCCGCTTCCGCCGACAGCCGCGTCTTCATCGTGGCCAACCAGGCCGACGGTTATGGTGTGGATGAGTGCCTCGCCAGGGGCGACAAATGTGGCGCCCACGCCGCCCGCTCCTATTGCCAGTCACGGGAGTTTGCCCAGGCCATCGCCTATCGTCGCGTCGAGCGCGACGAAATCACCAGCGCGGTTCCGATCGGCGGCGGCGACCGCTGCGCAGGCCCGGCGTGCGGCGAATACGTCGCCATCACCTGCCAGCGCTAGAGGCATTAATTCCGTAGTTTCAAGGGCCGGTTTGCCACACCCGCGCCCCGGAAACGACGTGACGCTGCCCTGAGAAGCGGGTATTGGATGCGGCCTTGGCCGCAGAACGCTGCCTTGGCCGCGTCATCAGGTTTTTGAGCCGCGCGGATCAGCTCTCAATGGCCGGATATGCTGGAAATTCGCAACGCTTCCCTCCCCCTTCGGATATTGACCTGCGCCATCCTGCTCGGCATCGCTGCCCCGGGCACACCCGCTTTGGCGCAGACGAACGAAGACGCCATGGCGCAGATGAACCAGGACGCGCCGCCACAACAGGGCGCGCCAGCCAATCCGATCTGCATCCGGCTAGAAGGACAATTGGCGACGATCGACCGCGGCGCCGGCACCGGCGACCCCGCCAAGGATGAGCAGATCCGCCGCTATCAGGACGCCGAGGCCAAGCAGCAGGCCGAGCTCGACCGGGTCACGCTGCAAGCCAAGCGCATGGGCTGCGAAAGCTCGGGCTTCTTCTCGCTGTTCAACGGCCGCTCCGCCCAATGCGGTCCGGTGAACAACCAGATTCAGCAGATGCGCGCCAATCTCGACCAGATCACCACCAGCCTGGAACGGCTGCGCAGCGGCGGCATCGGCGGCGCTGACCGCGAAAACCAGCGCCGCTCGGTGCTGGTGGCTCTCGCGCAGAACAATTGCGGCCCGCAATATGCCGCTGCCGCACGCGGCCCCGGCAACTTCATCGACAGCCTGTTCGGCAACAATAATACGCTGCCGCCGCCCAGTGCCGATCTCGGCGCGCCATCCGGCACCTTCCGCACCGTCTGCGTCCGCACCTGCGACGGCGCCTATTTCCCGGTCTCATTCGCGACCGTGCAGGCCCGCTTCCAGGATGATGAGCGGACCTGCAAGGCGCTGTGCCCGGCGGCGGAGGCGACCCTGTTCGCCTACCGCAATCCCGGCGAGGACATCAACCAGGCGGTCTCGATCAACGGCCAGCCCTATTCATCGCTGCCCAACGCGTTCAAATTCCGCACCGAGTTCAACGCATCCTGCTCCTGCAAGCCCGCGGGCCAGACCTGGTCGGAAGCGCTGAAGTCGGTCGACGACAAGGCCGCGGTCGAACAGCAGGGCGACATCATCGTCACCGAGGAGAGTGCGAGGCGGATGCAGCAGCGCGCGCAGTCGAAAGGCTCGCCGCCGCCCAAGAAGGGCGCCACGCCCGCAGGCACCACCGCCGCCGCGCCTGCACCGGCAGCTCCGGCCGACACGGCGGCTACGACCAACGACAAGGACAAGCCGATCCGCACCGTGGGCCCGACCTTCATTCCGCCGAAGCAGTAGGCGCCCAACCTTCGAGCGCCCTTGCTGAGGCGCGGCTGACGCGATCAGCCGCGCCTGTTTTCGCGGCTACGGCTCGCGCTCACGGCCCCACGGGAAGAGAGCGGACGGAAAATCCGCTGCGTAGCGGTGCCCTTTCCGCCGGGGCGGTGGTTCCTGTGGAGGATTGGGATCGGGCTCGACCACCTTCCGATACAGATGCCAGGTGGCATGGCCGAGTATCGGCAGAACGGCTGCGAGTCCAACGAAGACGGGCAGTGAACCGATCACCAGCAACGCCGCGACAATCAGGCCCCACCCGGCAATCGGAACCGGATTTTTCATCACAACGCGCAGTGACGTGCGGATAGCGTCTATCGCAGTCGCATGCCGGTCAAGCATCAGCGGAAACGACACGACGCTGACGCACAGGGCGACGACCGCGAACAGAAAACCGACGCCGCAACCGACGATGATGAGTGACCATCCGTCCGACGTGGTCAGCACGCGCGTTACGAAATCAGGGATGCTCGCAGCCGGTGCGTGGCCGAAGATCGAGACGTAGATAGCATTCGCCGCGCCGATCCAGGCCCCGAACAGAACAAGCAGGAGCACGCCGAGCTCGAGCATGGCCCCGAAAGATGGAGCGCGCAGCACGTTAAGCGCATCCCATGCGCCGACCTCCTCGCCGCGCTCGCGGCGGCGGCTGAGCTCGTAGAGACCAACCGCGGCAAAGGGTCCAATCAAGGCAAACCCGGCTGCCAGCGGGAACAGCAGCGGCAGTACCGAGTAGCCAAGGACCATCCTGAAGAGAGCAATACCGAGGACGGGATAAATCACGCACAGGACAATCGCGTGACTTGGCACTGCCTTGAAGTCTTCCCAGCCCAGGCGCAGCGCCTCGCTCAGGTCGGAAAGTTCGATCTTGCGAATGGGATATGTGGCGGCCTCGCCAAATACGTGCCGTCCTACTTTTGCGATGCCGTCAGAATACAGAGTGGCCATGGACGCACCCTCCCGTGCTGAAAAGTCGCGGCGGTGAAACGACGCGCTTTCCAGCCACGCGTAATCCGCCCTCATGTGCGGGAAACGCGACGGCAAACCACCCAGGTTCAGCAAAAGGAGCTTAGCCGGACGAAACTCGTCGCGACCTGCCCGACGAACTTAGCGCTATGCGAGCCGGACAGCGCTCACGGTTCGGTGAACTGTGCACGTTCACGGTCATTTGGCGCATTGCATCATGGGTCAAACGATCTGGCCGTCTGACGCTGCTCAGCTTGCGGCATCCGCGCAGCGTTCCCGACGCTGAAGTGTTCTATTGACGCCAGCCCCGACGCGTATCATCCTCGTTTCTGACGCCCCAGATCTGATGGCAAGCGGTCGTAACGTGCGCTCGGTGCCACGTTTGGATGTCGCGACCGGTCATAGTGGGCGAGGCAAGACGCACTGCGATGGCGCATGCGAAGTCAGCCATCAAGACAGGTGCGAGCTCCGCCCTTTGTTTTCGTCTCCGTTGCCTTTAGTGGCAAGGAGGAATGAAGGATGGTTGTTGCCATCATATTGCTTTTGGTCGCGGTCGGCTCGGTGCTGTTTCACATCTACAGCCCGTGGTGGTGGACGCCGATCGCCACTAACTGGCGCTACATAGACGACACCATCAACATCACCTTCTGGATCACCGGGGCGGTGTTCTTCGCGGTCATCGCGTTCATGGCCTATTGCGTCTTCCGCTTCCATCACAAGGAAGGCAGACAGGCGGCCTACAATCCCGAAAACAAGAAGCTCGAATGGTGGCTCACCATAGGGACGGCGGTCGGCGTCGCAGCCATGTTGGCACCCGGCTTGTTTGTCTGGCACCAGTTCGTCACGGTTCCGGCAGATGCGACCGAGGTCGAGGTCATGGGTCAGCAATGGAGCTGGAGCTTCCGCCTCCCCGGCAAGGATGGCCGGATGGGCACTACCGACGTCCGCTACGTCAGCTCCGAGAACCCGATGGGCTTGAACCCCGACGATCGGCATGGGCAAGACGACGTTGTAATCGCGAGTGACGAGTTGCATCTCCCGGTCGGCAAGCCCGTCAAGGTTTTGCTCCGCTCACTCGATGTCCTGCACGATTTCTATGTGCCCGAATTCCGCGCCAAGATGGACATGGTCCCAGGCATGGTCACCTATTTCTGGATGACCCCGATCCGAACCGGAACGTTCGATGTGCTCTGCGCCGAGCTGTGCGGGGCAGCGCACGCGCAGATGCGGACCAAGGTTATCATCGAAGAAGAGAGTGACTATCGGGCCTGGCTGGAGAAGCAGAAGACGTTTGCGGAATTGTCAGGCCGAAGCGCCGTTATGAGGGCGACGTACAAATCCGGCGGCGAGTAAGAAACGCCGCGGCGAATACAGATTGGGCGCGTGAGAACAACTCATCGCCCCCTGATGAAAGCGACCGAGGAGGTGTCTTCGATGGTCGATGTCCCGTATGACAGAATCGCAGACGTTCCGCCTGCCGAAGTGCCGGAGGTTGAGCTCTATCACCCCAAGAGCTGGTGGACGCACTATGTCTTTTCGCAGGACGCCAAAATCATCGCCATTCAGTACTCGCTGACGGCGACGGCAATCGGGCTGGTAGCCCTGGTGCTGTCGTGGCTGATGCGGCTGCAGCTCGGATTTCCCGGCACATTTTCCTTCATTGATGCGAACCAATACCTCCAGTTCATCACCATGCACGGCATGATCATGGTGATCTACCTGCTCACTGCCCTGTTCCTTGGAGGTTTCGGCAACTACCTGATCCCGCTGATGGTCGGCGCCCGGGACATGGTTTTCCCGTACGTGAACATGCTGAGCTACTGGGTCTATCTGCTCGCAGTTCTAGTGCTGGCCTCGACCTTCTTCGTGCCTGGCGGCCCCACCGGCGCCGGTTGGACGCTGTACCCGCCGCAGGCGATTCTCTCCGGCACACCCGGGCAGGATTGGGGCATCGTTCTCATGCTGACCTCCCTGATCCTGTTCATCATCGGCTTCACCATGGGCGGGCTGAACTACGTGGTGACGGTGCTGCAGGCGCGCACGCGCGGCATGACGTTGATGCGTATGCCCCTGACGGTATGGGGCATCTTCACGGCTACCGTCATGGCGCTGCTGGCCTTCCCGGCGCTGTTCGTTGCCTCCGTCATGATGCTGTTCGACCGCCTCCTGGGAACCAGCTTTTTCATGCCCGCACTCGTCGAAATGGGCCAGCAGTTGAAGTATGGCGGCGGCAGCCCGATCCTGTTCCAGCACCTTTTCTGGTTCTTCGGTCATCCCGAAGTCTACATCGTCGCCCTGCCGGCCTTCGGCATCGTGTCCGATCTGATCAGCACGCATGCGCGGAAGAACATCTTCGGCTATCGCATGATGGTCTGGGCCATTGTGGCCATCGGCGCGCTCAGCTTCATCGTGTGGGCGCACCACATGTATGTGAGCGGCATGCACCCGACTTTCGGGTTCTTCTTCGCCACCACGACGCTCATCATCGCCATCCCGACCGCCATCAAGGTCTACAACTGGGTGCTGACCCTGTGGCGCGGTGACATCCATCTCACCGTTCCGATGCTGTTCGCCCTCGGCTTCATCATCACGTTCGTGAACGGCGGGCTCACCGGCCTCTTCCTTGGCAACGTCGTCGTGGATGTCCCGCTTTCGGATACGATGTTCGTCGTCGCGCATTTCCACATGGTGATGGGCGTGGCGCCCATCATGGTCGTGATGGGGGCGATCTATCATTGGTACCCCAAGGTAACCGGGCGGATGCTGGATGACTGGATGGGCAAGTTTCATTTCTGGGTCACGTTCCTCGGTGCCTATCTCATCTTCTTCCCCATGCATTATCTCGGGCTGCAGGGAGTCCCGCGCCGTTATCACGACCTTGGCGAAGCGGCGTTCATCACCCCATCGGTTCATACGCTGAACGCCTTCATCAGCGTTGTCGCGTTGATCGTGGGCTTCGCCCAGATGGTGTTCCTGTTCAACCTTGTGTGGAGCCTGTTCAAGGGCAAGGCTTCCGGCGGCAATCCATGGCGGGCGACAACATTGGAGTGGCAGACGCCGGAGACGCCTCCTGGGCACGGCAACTGGGGCAAGGAGCTCCCGGTGGTCTATCGCTGGGCGTATGACTACAGCGTGCCAGGTGCCGCGGAGGACTTCATTCCGCAGAACCAGCCGCCGGCGAAACGGGGCGCCCAGGGAGCTGCACCGTGAGCGCCATCATCCTGGTCATGGCGGTGATCGCAGTCATCGCCGGATGGTGGCTGTCGCAGCAGCGGTTGACGGCCAAGCCCTGGCTGGAAGAAGGCTCGATCGATGACTTCCCGGGCACGGGAGCGATTACCCTGCCGGCAGCGAAGCTCGGATTGGGAGTGTTCCTCGCTGTTGCCACCTCGTTGTTCGCGCTCTTCATCAGCGCCTACTCCATGCGCATGGACATGGTGGATTGGCGGGCACTCCCAGTCCCGGCACTGCTCTGGTTCAACACCGGCGTCCTGGTTTTGAGCAGTGTCGCGATGCAATGGGCATATGTGTCCGCACAGCGGAACAACATGGACGGTGTAATCGTCGGCCTCTGCGCGGGAGCAGCATCCGCCATCATATTCCTGATCGGGCAGTTGCTCGCATGGCAACAGCTGAGCGCCGCGGGGTATTTCGTGGCATCCAATCCGGCCAACTCATTCTTCTATATGATCACTGCGGCGCACGGACTCCATCTGATGGGCGGTCTGGTGGCCCTGGGGAGAACAACCGCCAAGGTGTGGCGTGGCGCTGAGATGCCCCAGCTACGCCTGAGCGTAGAGCTCTGTGTCATCTACTGGCATTTTCTGCTGTTGGTCTGGCTCGTCGTGCTTGGTGTGCTGACGGGCTGGACGGACGATTTCATCAACATCTGTCGCCGGTTGCTGAGCTAGGGAGGACCCAGATGGCAGAGACTGCGCTGACAAACCCTGGACAGTCGCCTGCGCGGACTGCCGGCTTGAAGGGCATCGCCGCCGACTGGTCCTCGGATCAGCGCGCGTTCAAGAATGTGTCCTGGGGCAAGGCCATGATGTGGATCTTCCTCCTCAGCGACACCTTCATCTTCAGTTGTTTCCTGCTCTCCTACATGACGGCGCGGATGTCCACGACCGTGCCGTGGCCCAACCCGAGTGAGGTATTCGCGCTCACGATTGGGGGACACCATATTCCCCTCATCCTGATCGCCATCATGACCTTCGTCTTGATCAGCAGCAGCGGGACGATGGCGATGGCCGTCAATTTCGGCTACCGCCGCGATCGCGTCAAAACTGCAGTCCTGATGCTGGTTACGGCGGCACTTGGCGCAACCTTCGTCGGCATGCAGGCTTTCGAATGGACCAAGCTGATCCAGGAGGGTGTTCGGCCTTGGGAAAATCCCTGGGGTGCGGCGCAGTTCGGATCCAGCTTCTTTATGATCACCGGCTTCCACGGCACTCACGTGACGTTCGGGGTGATTTTCCTGATCGCCATCGCCCGAAAGGTGTGGCGCGGAGATTTTGATCACGGACGACGCGGCTTTTTCACGAGCAGGAAAGGGAATTACGAGATCGTCGAAACAATGGGCCTGTACTGGCACTTCGTCGATCTTGTGTGGGTTTTCATCTTTGCCTTCTTTTACCTATGGTGAGGCCGGCGCATGACAGAGGCAGCAGTACAAATAGAAGGTCGACGACATCCGCTACACGCCCATGCGCCCGATGCGGCGGCGTCAGCTGTCACCACACACGCAGAGGGGCAGCAGCACCCGATCAAGCTCTATCTCGTGGTTTGGGGATGGTTGTTCGTTCTCAGCGCCTGTTCCTATCTCGTCGACTATTTCGGCTTGCAGGGCTATCTCAGATGGTCGCTGATCCTGCTGTTCATGGTGTTGAAGGCCGGCCTGATCGTCGCCGTCTTCATGCATATGGCCTGGGAGCGGTTGGCCCTGACCTATGCTATCCTGCTACCGCCTGTCTTGGTGTTGGTATTTGTGGCCATCATGGTGTTCGAATCCGAGTATACGCACCTCATACGGGTGTTGTTCTTCTCGCAAGCGGCGTAGCCCGTATACTGAAGGCGCTTCCCGAAGCAGCCTATCGGGAAGCCATCAACTGGCTGGCTTAAACGGAGCGGGATGACGTTTCTCCGAATCGTCGTCCCGCTTGTTTTTTTCCGACGGAATATCCGCAGTTACCCATCAAATACGTCCGCCGACGCGCGGCCGGCGCGCGCGACCAGCTTTTCGTCGGGTGCGGGCAGCGCCTTGCCGTTGTCGCGGAAGCGGTTGGTAATGGGATAGCGGCGGTCGCGGCCAAAGTTCTTTTCCGTCACCTTGACGCCCGGCGCGGCCTGCCGGCGCTTGTATTCGGCGACGTTGAGCAGGCGGTCGATCCGCGTCACCATTTCAGCCGGGAAACCGGCCGCGATGATCGTGGCCAGCGGCTCCTCGCGCTCAACCAGCCGCTCGAGGATGCCATCGAGCATGTCGTAGGGCGGCAACGAATCCTGGTCGGTCTGGTTCTCGCGCAGTTCCGCCGTCGGCGGCCGGGTGATGATGTTGACCGGGATCACCTCTCCCGACGGCCCGAGGGCGCCATCCGGCTTCCACTCGTTGCGCAGGCTCGACAAGCGGAACACTTCGGTCTTGTAGATGTCCTTGATCGGATTGAAGCCGCCATTCATGTCGCCATAGATGGTGGCGTAGCCGACCGACATTTCCGACTTGTTGCCGGTGGTGACCACCATCGCGCCCGTCTTGTTCGAAATCGCCATCAGCAGCGTGCCGCGGGTGCGCGCCTGCAAATTCTCTTCGGTGATGTCGCGCGGCAGGCCAGCGAACGGACCGGACAGGATTTTCTCGAAGCCGTTCACGGCATCGGCAATCGGCAGCACCTCGTAGCGGATGGCTAGCGCCTTCGCGAGCTTTGCGGCGTCGTCCAGCGACACCTGTGCGGTAAAGCGGAACGGCAGCATCACGCCGCGGACCTGGTCGGCGCCAAGTGCATCGACAGCGATCGCCGCGCACAGCGCGGAATCGATGCCGCCGGAGATGCCAAGCAAGACGCCCGGAAAGCCGTTCTTGCGGACATAATCGCGCAGGCCCAGCACGCAGGCGGCGTAATCCGCCTTGTCGCCCTCGAGCAGCGGCACTACGGGGCCCGAGCAGCGCCAGCCCTCGACGCCCTTGGTCCAGCGCAGTGTGGCGATGTTTTCCTCGAAAGCGGGCAGTTGCGCCGCGACCGAAAGGTCGGCGTTAAGCGCAAACGACGCGCCGTCGAACACCAGCTCGTCCTGCCCGCCGATCTGATTGAGGTAGACCAGCGGCAGACCGCTTTCGGTGACGCGGGCGACCGCGATCGACAGCCGGAGATCGTTCTTGTCGCGCGCGTAGGGCGAGCCGTTCGGCACGACGAGGATTTCCGCGCCGGTCTCGGCGAGGCATTCGACGACGTTTTCGTATTCTTCGGATTCCTCGAGCCAGATGTCCTCGCAGATCGGCACGCCGACCCGGATGCCGCGGACGGTCACAGGGCCCGCGGCGGGGCCGCGCGCGAACAGCCGCTTCTCGTCGAACACGCCGTAGTTCGGCAGGTTGGCCTTGAAGCGCAACGCGGCGATGCGGCCCTGATCTAGCAGCGCGCAGGCGTTATAGAGCTTGCCGTCCTCGACCCAGGGCGTGCCGATCAGAACAGCCGGACCACCGCCCGCGGTCTCGCGCGCCAGTTCCTCGACCGCGGCGCGGCAGGCGGCCTGGAACGCCGGCTTCAGCACCAGATCTTCGGGCGGATAGCCGCAGATGAACAATTCGGGCAGCAGCAGGAGATCGGCGCCATCGGCCGCAGCCTTGTCGCGCGCGGCGCGGGCTTTGGCGGCGTTGCCCGGGACGTCGCCGACCGTCGGGTTCAACTGCGCCAGCGTGATCTTGAAGGTGGGTTCGGTCATGGGAGCAATGGTGCCTTGCACAAGAGCAAACTGCAATTGCTTGCTTCAAATTGCGCCCATGCGTTCGGCGAGGGCGAACAGCCAGAACAGGCCGGCCATCAGCAGCGCGACGCCAACCGCAGCCGAGCCCATGTCCTTGACCTGGCCGATCTTCGGATCGTGATCGGTGGTCAGGCGGTCGGCGAGCTTCTCGATCGCGGTGTTGAGCAGTTCGACCACCAGGACAAAGGCGACGGCCGCGACAAGTTCCACGCGGCGCATGGTGGTCACGCCAATCAGCCAGGCCAGCGGCACCGACAGCGCCAATGCGATCAGTTCCTCGCGGACGGCCTGCTCCGAACGGATCGCAAAAGCGAGGCCGTTACGCGTGTTGATCGTGGCCCGCCAAAGTCGCAGCAAATCAGAGTCCCGCTGCGGCCGGCATCGGCTGAGCCTTACCGGCGCGTTCCTGCTTCAGCAGTTCGGCAATCAGGAAAGCCAGATCGATCGATTGCTCGGCGTTGAGGCGGGGATCGCAGACCGTGTGGTAGCGGTCGTTGAGGTCCTCGTCGGTGATGGCGCGGGCGCCGCCGATGCATTCGGTGACGTCCTGGCCGGTCATCTCCAGATGCACGCCGCCGGCATGGGTCCCTTCCGCCGCATGGATGGCGAAGAACGACTTCACCTCCGACAGCACCCGGTCGAACGGCCGGGTCTTGTACCCTGACGTCGAGGTAATCGTGTTGCCGTGCATCGGATCGCACGACCAGACCACAACCCGCCCTTCCCGCTGCACGGCGCGTATCAGCGGCGCGAGGTGATCGCCGACCTTGTCGGAGCCGAAGCGGTTGATCAGCGTCAGCCGTCCCGCCTCGTTGTCGGGATTGAGGATGTCGATCAGCTTCAACAGCTCGTCCGGCTTCAGCGAGGGGCCGCATTTCAGGCCGATCGGGTTCTTGATGCCGCGGAAGTATTCGACATGGCCGTGGTCGAGCTGGCGGGTGCGGTCACCGATCCAGATCATGTGGCCTGAGGTGGCGTACCAGTCGCCGGTGGTGGAATCGACCCGGGTCAGCGCCTGCTCGTAGCCGAGCAGCAGCGCCTCGTGGCTGGTGTAGAAATCGGTGGCGCGCAGTTCGGGATGGCTTTCGAGGTCGAGACCACAGGCACGCATGAAATTCAACGCGTCCGAAATACGATCCGCCAGTTCCTTGTACCGGCGGGACTGCGGCGAATCCTTGAGAAAACCGAGCATCCACTGGTGAACGCTGCCGAGATTGGCAAAGCCGCCGGTCGCGAACGCGCGGAGCAGGTTCAGCGTCGCCGCCGACTGCCGATACGCCATCAACTGGCGCTGCGGATCGGGGATGCGCGCCTCCGGGGTGAAGGCAATATCGTTGATGATGTCGCCGCGATAGCTCGGCAGCTCGACGCCGTTGACTTTTTCGGTGTTCGACGAGCGCGGTTTTGCGAACTGCCCGGCGATGCGGCCGACCTTCACCACCGGCAGCGCGCCGGCATAAGTCAGGACCACCGCCATCTGCAGCAGCACACGGAAGAAGTCGCGGATGTTGTTGGCGCCGTGCTCGGCAAAGCTCTCGGCGCAATCGCCGCCCTGCAGCAGGAAGGCCTCGCCGGCCGCGACGCGGGCCAGCGCCTTTTTCAGGTTACGGGCTTCACCGGCGAACACCAGCGGGGGAAACGTGGCAAGCTGCGCCTCGACGTCGGCCAATGCCTTGGCATCGGGATAATCGGGCACCTGCAGCACCGGCCTGGTGCGCCAGTTGTCGGGCGTCCACCGCTCGGACATGACGTTAACTCCTGAGCAAAAACCGCTACTTATCCGCGTTCGTTAAAACTTCGGCGCGACCAAAGTCGAGAGGACCAAGGCGAAGCCTCGGCGGAGCCGGGTCGAAGGTTACGAAGGCCGGGTTATACACAGGCTGCGGACCGACCGCCAGTTAGATTTCCGGTAGTCCTGACAAGCTCTTGCGGCGAAATCCGAATTCGCATTTGCTATGGCCGCTCGCAAAGCTGGCAGGAGAACACGGTGGCCGAGCCGGGACTGGACGACGTATTTTGCGACGACATCACGGTGCCCGCGACGGACGGATATCCCCTTGCCGCGACGCTGTTTCTGCCCCGAGGGGCCAAGCGCCGTGCGGTCCTGGTCAATTCGGCGACCGCCGTTCCCCGCAAGCTCTACCGGGGTTTTGCCGGCTACCTCGCCCACCGCGGCTGCGCGGTTCTGACCTACGACTACCGCGGCACCGGCGACTCCAGGCAGCAGGCGCTGCCCGGCTCCATCAGGCCGAAATCGCTCGTCGGCTTCAAGGCCTCGATGTCGGACTGGGCAGCTCAGGACATCACCGCGGCGGTCGCCTGGATGCGCGAGCGCTACAAGGCGCTGCCCTTCGCCTATGTCGGGCATTCGTTCGGCGGCCAGGCGCTCGGCCTATTGCCGAACAATTCGGAGATTTCGCGCGCACTCCTGATCGCCGCTCAGGCCGGTTACTGGAAACTGATGACGGCGCCGGAGCGCTACCGCGTCTACGCCCTGCTGAATTTTGTGGGCGCTCCGTTAACCCGCGCGCTCGGCTACATGCCCGGCGAGGCCGGCCTCGGCATGGATCTGCCGAAGGATGCATTCCTGCAATGGGTGCGCTGGGTGATGAGCCCGCGCTATCTGTTCGACGATGCCAGGCTCGAAGCCGTGCAGAATTTCCCGAAATACCACGGCGCGTTGCGCGCACTCTGCATGTCCGACGATCCGTGGGCGACGCCGCCGGCGGTCGAATTGCTGTGTTCGGGATTTACCTCGATCACGCCGGAGATCATCACGGTGACGCCTGCGGATACCGGCGTGAGCAAGATCGGGCATCTTGGATTTTTCCGGCCCGAGCATCGCGACACGCTGTGGCGCGGGGCGGCGGAGTGGATTGAGGCGGCGTAGCTTGCGATCAGCCCTCGCAGCGGGGGCATTGGCCGTCTGCGGCCTCGCCAAGCTGACGCGCGAATTCGCTCCTGATGGCTTCCACCGGCCAATGGGTGCCGTCGCTCCTTACGATTCTTCTTGCGCGCTCGAAAGCATGGCTCTCGGCGGCGTCATCGCCGACGCGAACAATCACATCCCAATGGAAAGGGCATGCTGCCGTCGCGCGCGTGGTCTCCAGCGCGTAGCGCACCGTCGCTGTCAAATCGTCGGCATCGACCTTCACGGGCATGACTAGTCCCCATACGCTGGGACGGCCATCGGGCATTGAGACCACGCATGCGCCTGGCGGCCGGCGCTCACCTCACCACGGCGGCCGCGTCGCCGTCGTCGCCGGGCAAGACGTATTCGACCGCCAGCAGCCCGCCTTCAAGAAGGAGAAACGCAACCGTGCCGCCCAGCCAGCCGAAGAACGCAATTGCAAAGGCCAACAGAAGCAAGGCGGATACGACGTCCGCCAGGATCTTGCCGCTCCGCTCGATCGCGTCCTGTCCTGTGGAAAAGTAAGCCATGGCCTCCTCTTCGTCCACGCACCATCAACCACGAATGCAACGTGGCACGAAGGCGGGAGTTCCGTTCATCCTCGGCCATCGCCGATCCGCGGTCGCGACTTTACGGATGCCCAGCAAGGCCGGACGCTCCCCGTCCGGCTAATGAAACCAGTTCCCAATTTCCGAATTAGCCTTCTCAATGAGGCAAGAGGCCAGCCATGGAAGGAATTCGCGACGCCGCGCATCTGTGCATCGATATGCAGAACATCTTCGCCAAAGGCGGTGTGTGGGAAACGCCATGGATGGAGAAGGTATTGCCGGTGATCTCGGAGATCGCCGCGCGATATCAGGAGCGGACGGTATTCACGCGCTTCATCACACCCGAGCGGCCGGAAGACCGCCGCGGCCAGTGGCGGGCCTATTTCACCAAATGGAAGCGCGCGACGCGCGATGACCTCGCTCCCGGCGCACTCGACATCGTGCCGGCGCTGTCCCGATATTCGCCGCCGGCCCTGGTCGTCGACAAGCCCGCCTATTCGGCATTCTTCGGATCGCGGCTCGGTCATCTGCTCGTCGAGCGGCATGTCGGCACGGTGGTGGTGTCAGGCGCGGAGACCGATGTCTGCGTGCTCGCCACGGTGCTCGGCGCGGTCGATCTCGGCTTCCGCGTCGTCATCGTGCAGGATGCGCTCTGCAGTTCCTCGGACACCGGGCATGATGCGCTGATGACCATGTACCGGACGCGGTTCAACGAGCAGATCGAGCTGGTCAGTACCGCGGAACTGTTCGACATGTGGCGTCCGGAATAGATGCGCCGGCCAAGCCCGGAACCGCCGCTCCGGCTCCAACGTTGAGACGGCAGCGATCATCGCGCGAAAGGATCGATCCATGGCGGCGCCGGACGTTCGCAAGGAAATGCCGCCCGTCAAATTGCCGCGCGAGGAATTCGAGAGGCGCTATCGCGGCCGCTTCGTCGATCCGGTCTTCCAGCCACTGCAGCGCGAGCTCGACGCCATCGTCGCGGCGGCATGGGACGCCTATAGCCATTCCCGCAAAGCCCCGCTGACGCGCAAGGCGGGAGCGGGCTTCGCCGATCCCGAGTACGAAATCGCGGTGGACTGGCTCGCCGCACGCGAGGCCATTCTCGAAGCGCAGCGGCGCCACGACGATGCCGCTGCGCAGCCGCGTATCCTCATCGTCAACGGCTCGGCGCGTAGCGAGCATACCTGCCCCGGCGAGACGTCCAAGACATGGCGGCTGGTCAAGCTCGCCGAGCCGGTGCTGGCCGAAATGGGATTTGCGGTCGACATTCTGGATCTCTCGCGGCTGACGTCGGAATATGGCCGGCAGATTTATCCCTGCAAATCCTGCGTCGCCACCGCGATGCCGCTCTGCCACTGGCCCTGCAGTTGTTATCCGAACCATTCGCTCGGCCAGACCGACGACTGGATGAACGAAATCTATCCGCTCTGGGTGGCAGCGCACGGCATCCTGATCGTGGCGCCCGTGAACTGGTATCACGCGCCGACGCCGCTGAAGGCGATGATGGATCGCCTGGTCTGCGCCGATGGCGGCAATCCCGATCCGACCTCCACCCACGGCAAGCACGCCGGCCAGGCCAAGGCGCTCGAACTGAAAGGATGGCCCTATCCGCGCCATCTGGCCGGCCGGCATTTCGGGCTTGTGATTCACGGCGACAGCGGAGGCGCGGAGACGCTGCGGCGGTCACTTTCGGACTGGCTGACCGATATGGCGCTGATCTCGGCCGGCCGCACCGCCGAAGCCGAGGGCTATATCGGCTACATGGAGCCCTACGCCACCTCGCATCAGGCCTTGGACGAGGATCACGAATTCCACGACGAGGTACGCAATGCGGCACGCGCGCTCGGTAATGCGGTGAAGCTCGCGCGTGCGGGAAAGCTGGAGAATCCGGCCAAGGGTCTTGTCGAGCCCGATCCGAAGTAGCTTGGTAGGATGGGTAGAGCGGAAGCGATACCCTTCACGTCTCGGCGCAAAGATGGGTTTCGCTGCGCTCTCCCCATCCTACATGCTATCGCTCCACTACTTCCCGTAGCTATAAAAGCCCTGCCCTGTCTTGCGGCCGAGATGGCCGGCGGCGACCATTTCCTTCAGGAGCGGCGCGGGGCGGTATTTCGGGTCGTTGAAGCCCTGGTAGAACACTTCCATCACCGACAGCATGGTGTCGAGGCCGATCATGTCGGCGAGCGCCAGCGGGCCGATCGGATGATTGCAGCCGAGCTTCATGCCGGCATCGATATCCTCGGCGGTCGCCAAACCTTCCTGCAGAGCAAAGATCGCCTCGTTGATCATCGGGCAGAGGATGCGGTTGACCGCAAAGCCCGGGCTGTTCTTCGCCGTGATCGCCACCTTGCCGATGCGCTTGGCGAAGTCCGCGGCCTTGGCATGCGTGTCATCGGAGGTCTGCAAGCCCCGGATCAGTTCCAACAGCGCCATCAGCGGCACCGGATTGAAGAAGTGCATGCCGATGAAGCGGTCCGGCCGGTCGGTCGCCGCCGCGAGTTTTGTGATCGAGATCGAGGACGTGTTGGTGGCGAGCAGCGCCTGCGGCCGCAATTTTGGGCAAAGGTCCTTCAGTATCTTGACCTTCAGCTCTTCATTCTCGGTCGCCGCCTCAATGACGAGATCGCAGGTGGAAAACTTCGCCGTGTCCGTAGTCGTCGTGATGCGCGCCAGCGCGGCCTGCCGGTCGGCGTCGGTCATCTTCTGCTTGTTGACGAGGCGCTCCAGGCTGTTCGACACCACCAACATGCCACGTGTGAGCGCGGCGTCTGAGATGTCGGTCATGACCACGGGGAGGCCGGCTGCGGCGCAAACCTGGGCGATGCCGTTACCCATGGTCCCCGCGCCTACGATACCGATTTGCTCAATCATTGCTGGGTAACTCCGTTACTTGATGCTGGCTCATATCGTTATCAGAGTGCGACCATCACCGGTAGCCCGAAGCAATTAGCCGCACATCAGCCTATGTTCGTTTGATAGCGGACTGCACTCCTATACGCTCGGACTCAATGGGACCGGGCGATCTATAAGACGTCCTTCCGTTTCCGGCTTGCCGGGCACAATATAGAGTCGATACCGCTCGAGGTCCTTGCGCACCGAAATTTCGGCATCGGGTCAGCTTGCCAAATTCGCCAAGGCTTAGCTGCTACGCGCTCTCGCCAAACGGATTGCAGATCGTCAGATCGGCAATCGCGCGGCCGTGCTGCATATCTTCGCTGTAGAGAGTGTCGCAGCCAGCCTCGGTGGCTGCGGCAACGATGAGCGCATCGTAGAATGCCAGGCCATGTTCGCGCGCGAACCCTAGAGCGGGATGGGTCTAGTTTGAATCGATTGAGGATTCCCAAATCAGGTCGGTTCTGATTCAACATGCCGGCTGGGAAGGAGGCCAGCATGGATGGGACGACCTTATTCGGACGATCTTCGCGAGCGAGTGGTGAGGGCTGTCATCAAAGGCGGCCTGTCACGGCATCAGGCGGCAGCCCAATTTGGGGTGGGCATCAGCACGGCGATCAACTGGGTACGGCGGTTCCGAGAGACTGGCAGCGTCAAGCCGGATCAGATCGGCGGCTATAGACCAAAGAAGATTGAGGGGTCGCACCGCGAATGGCTGGTGCAACGATGTCGAGAGACAGATTTCACCGTGCGCGGGCTGGTGACCGAACTCGCCGAGCGTGGCCTTAAGGTCGATTACCGCACGATGTGGGAGTTCGTCCACGCTGAGAAGCTCAGTTACAAAAAAAGACGTTGATTGCCGCCGAGCAGGACCGTCCCGATGTCGCACGTCGGCGGGCGCAGTGGACCAAGTATCGAGATCGGATCGATCCCACTCGCTTGGTGTTCATCGACGAGACCTGGACCAAAACCAATATGGCGCCGCTGCGGGGCTGGGCGCCACGCGGTCAGCGCATTAAATCCAAGGTGCCGCATGGCCGCTGGCACACCATGACCTTCATGGCCGCTTTGCGCCACGATCGTATCACCGCACCGTGGTTCATCGAGGGACCGATCAATGGCGAAGCCTTCCGTCTCTACATCGAGAAGGTGCTGGTTCCAACGCTGCGGCACGGTGACATCGTCATCATGGACAATCTCGGCTCGCACAAGGCTAAGGCCGTTCGCCATGCCATCCGCGCCGCCGGCGCCCGGCTCTTCTACCTGCCGAAGTACTCGCCCGATCTGAACCCGATCGAGCAGTTCTTCGCCAAGTTCAAACACTGCCTGCGTAAAGCCGCGCAGCGAACCACCGAAACCGTCTACAATGCTATCGCCCCGATCCTCGATACTGTCTCACCGGCCGAGTGCGCCAATTACTTCGCCAACGCCGGATATGAACAAACCTAATGTCATCACGCTCTAGTGCGGCAGCGTGAGTGTCAGCGGTCAACGGCACGATGTCGGGAAACCGGAAGCGCAGGGAATGCAGCGCCGCTTCGATCACAGGCCAATCCTGCTTTTGCTTCTTGCGCAACACGTTGGTGAACTCGTTCAGCACCTGCACGCTGATGACGCCGCCGCCGGCAATCACGGCCAGTGCGCGTTCGCGGCGAGTGTCGGTCGAGAAGGCGTAGATCAGAATATTGCTGTCGAAGAACGCGCTCACCGCTCATTGGCCTCGTCGCGGTCGAACTTGTAGCCTTCGGGCAAGGGAAAGCGGAACGCCTCCGCCTGTCGTAGGAATTCGGCGCGCTTGTCGATTTTCTCGACTGCGATCCTGCTCTCGGAGGCCGCGACCACATCCAGTTCGTCGCCGGGGCTGAGTTTCAATGCCTCGACCAGTTTCTTGGGCAAGCGGACCGCAAGGCTGTTGCCCCATTTGGACACCAACATTACCGCCTCCGTGATATCATCAAATTCAAGGATATCATAGGAGGGATATCGTCAGATTTCAAGCGGGCCGGCCCTGGAAAATTCCGCATGGTCCGTGGAAGCGCCCTTCGGACTGTCTGCGTCTGTCCCTACTCCGCGGCCTGCCTTACATGCCTCGCCGTCGGCGTCCGCATGGTCACCAGTTCTTCCGCGGCCGTCGGATGCAGCGCGATCGTCGCGTCGAAATCGGCCTTGGTCGCCTTCATCTTCACCGCAATCGCGACCGCCTGGACGATCTCGGCCGCCGTGTCGCCGACGATGTGACAGCCGAGCACGCGATCCGTCGTGCCGTCGACCACGAGTTTCATCAGCACGCGGGTGTCGCGACCGGACATCGTCGCCTTGATGGGGCGGAAATCGGCCTTGTAGATGTCGACGTGGCTTACTTGTGCGCGCGCCTGCGCTTCGGTCAGGCCCACGGTGCCGACTTCAGGCTGCGAGAACACCGCGGTCGGAATCGTCGCATGATCGACCTGCACCGGGCGCTTGCCGAACACGGTGTCGGCGAAGGCATGGCCTTCGCGAATCGCGACCGGCGTCAGATTGAGGCGATGGGTGACGTCGCCGATCGCAAAGATGTTGTCGACCGAGGTCTTCGACCACTCATCGACGGCGATGCCGCCGTTGGCGGGGTTGATGGCGACGCCGGCCTTCTCGAGCCCGAGATTGGCGACGTTCGGGTGTCGGCCGATTGCGAACATCACCTTCTCCGAGGCAATGCTCGAACCGCTGGATAGATGCGTGGTGTACTCATTGCCGTGCTTGTCCACTTTATCGATGGTGCAGCCGGTGATGATCGTAATCCCCTGCTTCTCCATCTCGGCGCGCACGTGCTGGCGGACGTCCTCGTCAAAACCGCGCAGGATGTTGTCGCCGCGATAAATCACCGTCACGTCGGAGCCGAAGCCGGCAAAGATGCCGGCGAATTCCAGCGCGATATAGCCGCCGCCCTGGATCACGATGCGCTTCGGTAGTTCGGTGAGGTGAAACGCCTCGTTGGAGGAAATGACGTGTTCGATGCCGGGGATCTCCCGCCCATGGTTGGGCGCGCCACCGGTCGCGATCAGGATATATTTTGCGGTGACCGTTTCGCCGGTCAACAGGCGCAGCGTGTGGGCGTCTTCCAGCACCGCGCGGGTTTTCGCAATGCGCGCGCCTGATTTCTCGACGTTGGCGGCGTAGATGCCTTCGAGGCGGGCGATCTCCTTGTCCTTGTTGGCGACCAGCGTCGTCCAGTCGAAGGAGACTTCGGGAATGGTCCAGCCGAAGCCTGCGGCATCCTCGATCTCATGGCGGACATGCGAGCCGAGCACGAACAACTTTTTCGGCACGCAGCCGCGGATTACGCAGGTGCCGCCCATCCGGTATTCTTCGGCAACCATGACCTTTGCGCCATGGCCGGCGGCGATGCGGGCGGCGCGAACGCCGCCCGAACCACCGCCGATGACGAACAGATCGACGTCGAACTCAGCCATCTCAACCCCGCCCGAAGCCGCTTCTGGAAGTCCACCCTCGGATCAAATCCGAGGGCATGCTTCGCTTGAAGATCAGATATCCTTGCCGCGCTTCTTCATCTCGGCACGGAACTGGCCGTTGATGGTTTCGGCAAAGGCCTGCGCCCACTGGTTCATGTAGGACATGCTGAACTGGATGGCACGGGGCTCGGCCGCGAGCAGCTTCTGTCCGAGCGGCGACTTGTAGAAGGTCACGAGGTCCTTCAACTCCTGCTCGGTGAACTCGTTGGCGTAGACCTGCGCCATGCCTTCGCCGATCTCCTTTTCGCGGCCGGCAAGATTCTTGGCCACGATCACGGCGACCTCGTTGAGGTCCTTCTGGTAGTTCAGATTGCTCTGCAATAGCACGTTCTTGGTCTGCTCGACGAGATTGGGAACGGCGTTGGCATACATCGCTGCCGCGTTCTTCATCGTCAGGATTTCCTTGGCGGCGGCGATCGCCGCCGGCGAACCGGGCTTGAGTGGTGTGGCCGCAGGTGCTGCCGGCGCGTTCTTTTGCTGCGCGTCGGCCGGTACGGCGGTCAGCGCCAATCCCATCGCAAGGCCGGCAGCCGACAAAATCCGTGAAAGCCTCTTCATTCCAATTCTCCTCGATTACCGGCGTTACCGCCGCTCAACTACGCGAATTCCCTGGGCACCTGCCAGGACGGCGGTGCTGGCCAGGCCAATGAACAACCCGTGCTCGACGACACCCGGGATCAGGCTCAACAGGCCCGCCAGACGGGGCGCATCGGCGATGCGCCCGAGATGGGCATCGACAATCCAGTGGCCGCCATCGGTGACAAAAACGTGGCCGTCCCTGCCCTTGCGGAGACCCATTTGCCCGGAAACGCCGCTTTGGGCAAATGCGGCGGCCATGGCCCGCTGGGTGGCGGCCAGCCCGAACGGAATCACCTCTACAGGTAGGGGGAACCGGCCGAGAACATCGACCCATTTGGTATCGTCGGCAATCACGATCATGCGATCGGACGCCGCCGCCACGATCTTTTCCCGGAGCAGCGCCCCACCGCCGCCCTTGATCAGATTGAGGGCGGGATCGACCTCGTCGGCACCATCGACGGTAAGGTCGAGCCGGTCGACTTCATCGAGCGTGGTCAGCGGAATGTTGCAGGCTTCGGCTTGGGCGCGGGTCGCTTCCGAGGTCGGCACGCCGATCACCTTCATCCCGCCGGCAACCCTCTCGCCAAGCAGTTCGACGAAATGCCTGGCGGTCGAGCCAGTGCCGAGCCCGAGCTTCATGCCATCCTGGACATGCTCCAGCGCCTGTGCCGCCGCTTGCCGCTTAAGTCCATCCATATCCACGTGCTGACATTCCCCCCGAACAAACCTGAAAAACCGCCGATCCGGCGGGCGCATATCTAGCGTCGTTTCGGGCCGAGGGACAGCGCCGTTTGCCGCCGAAAATGCCGATTCCGGGGGTAACGGGCCACGGTTACCAAGGCCCGGCCTTGCCGGCGCCATTGGCGGCCGCGCGCAGGGCGGACGGGGTCACTCCATAGTGACGGCGGAAATCATGGTTGAAGGTGGATAGATCGCTATAGCCGGCTTCAAACGCCAGCGTGCCGATGGTGCGGCCCGCAAGGTTCGGGTTGGTAAGATTACGATGCACCAGCGCCAGCCGCTGAGCCCGGACGAAGTGCGACAGCGAGACCCCTTCGCTCTCGAACAATTTGTGCACGTAGCGCGGTGTCACGCGATGGCGCCGGGCGAGATCCGCGGCGCTCACCGGCCCGCGTGTCAGGTTTTTCGCAATATCGTCCTTCAGCATCTGCAGTCGCGCCTGGCGCAGTCCGCGTCCTCTCGCGAGCTCGGCCGCATCGCGCGAGGCGCCGATCGCGAGCGCGCAGAGCTCGTGGATATGCAGCGATACCGTCCGCGCTACGTCAGGGGATTGCACCGCGGATTGATCATCGTGGATGCCGAGATAGTTGACGAGCAATGGCAGCACGGCGGAGTCCAGATGCATGGGCCTTGCGATCGCATCCTCCGCGCCCGGCGCCAGCGCCATGATCATCCTGCGCGACAGCGCGATGCTGACGAACTTCGCCGGTCCGCCAAACGCCATCGCGCTGACGTCGGCGTTCGACGTCAGGACTCCTGCGCCCGCTCCGGCAATCACTTCCCTGCCGCATTGGGAGACCGCGGTTCCATTGGCCTGCTGAATCGTGAGCACCAGATCATCGCTGCCATCGCTCAGAAGCTCACGCGCGCGTTGGGTTTCGATGCCGTGCGTGAGCGTGGTCCACTGGACCCGGACGTGCACATCCGAGGCGTGGGCGGCTTCGCCGGGCCCAAACGTCCATATCTGCATGTCGGCGTGACAGCTCGCGTCGAGCGCCTGGCAATAACGCCGTGAGGCCGATCGGCAAAACACCTGGTACCAGGCCGGCAGACGCTGCGCCGGCGTCAGCCCGCGTGTCGAGAAACGAAACCGCATCTGGTTCGGAGCGGAACTCACATGCACCTCATCGCCTGGCCGGCGCTGCGCGTTCGCAGAAAATCCCGCCGCTGTGCACTCGTTCCCAAATCTTTGTTCACTTCTGCCCAAGCCGGAAGCGCGCGCCCTCCCTATCATCGGCAATAGGACCGTGGTTCCGGTGCAACTGCTCGTCGTGTTCGTGGTCGACGCGGATAGTCGCCAGTTGATGACGCCCGATCCGAAACAATAACCGGGAGAAATTTCATGCAGAATCAGGACACGCAGAACAGGCCGATCGCACATCTGGTGAATTGGCAGGACCTCGAACACTTCGAGATCCTCGGACCGACGATAGAATTCCTGACGGAAACGCAGATATCACCATGCATCATGCGAGGCACCGTCCCGCCGGGTGCGTTCATCCCGCTTCACAGCCATGACGACCCGGAAACGTTCGTGCAAATTTCGGGCGAGTTCGAGGGGCTTTCGGAAGCGGCCGGAGATTTCACATGGCTGAGGATTCGGCCGGGCGATGTATTTCACGTGCCTCCCAACGCACGGCACGCCTTTCGCAATCGCTTCTCCGAACCCGCGGTATCGATCATCGTGACGACGCCGAAGCTCGCGGGCCTTTTGAAAGCGATCAGCGTGCCGGCCAGCGTGGCCGCACCGGGCACCAGTTCGATATCGCCCGAGAGAGTCCGTCAGGCCCTCGCGACCGCGGAAAGCTTCGGCTATTGGAATGCAAGCCCCGAAGAGAATGCGCGGGTGGGATTGGCGGACGGCCGTAACCTGCCGTGACAATAGGAGCGGATGCCACAGACGGCAGCGAATAAGCGTCGTTATCCTCGGAGATTTGCCGCCGAGCGGCCTTCCCTACTTGCATGAAGGCGCGCCTGCGGATAGCGAATTCCGGATGAGCCTTCCCCGCACCGTAGTCTTCGACCTCGACGGCACGCTGGTCGACACCGCGCCCGACTTGATCGCCGCCCTCAATTTCGTGCTCGATCGCGAAGGATTGCCGCCGGTGCCGCTGCGTGCCGCGCGCAACATGATCGGCGCGGGCGCCCGCAAGCTGATCGAACGCGGGCTGGAGCTGGAAGGCCGTGCCGCGAGCGCCGACGACGTCGATCGCCTTACCCGGGATTTTATCGATTATTACGCCGCCCATATCGCCGTGGAATCGCGCCCCTTCGAAGGGCTGGAGGCCGCGCTCGACGACCTCGAGGCGCAGGGCTGTCGCTTTGCGGTCTGCACCAACAAGCTGGAATGGCTGTCGAAGCGGCTGCTCGACGAACTGGGCTTGAGCGGACGGTTCGCCGCGATCTGCGGCGCCGACACGTTCGGCGTCTCCAAGCCCGACCCCGTGATCCTGCAGCAGACGGTAGCGCGCGCCGGCGGGGACATTGGCGCGACCATCATGGTGGGCGACGCGGGACCTGACGTCGGCGTCGCCAGGCGGGCCGGCGTTCCCGTGATCGGTGTCGAATTCGGTTACACCGATGTTCCGATTGCCCAGCTCAAGCCTGACCGGCTGATCGGGCATATGCGCGAATTGCCGGCCGCCGTGGGTGGGCTCCGCGGTCGCTTTGCCAACTTAACTATTTGATTTTTCAACTATTATTGAACCGCCAGGCCCTCGCCGCCTGCCATTCTTTAAGTTTCTGCCAGCATCTGTTGTAGCACCATCGCGGCGCTCCTATGGTTCGTCACCAGCGATTATGACGCTAGCAGTGGATCTGCAATCCCGGCGATTTTGCCTCGCCGCCGACGGCCTCCGAAAGGTTGCGGATTGTAGGCGCCTTACAAGGTGCCTAGATTATGCTAGCGAACCCAGCGGGCAGAGGCCCCCTTTGAAGGCAGTTTGAATGAGCGGCTCCCCGTCACCCGATCAGCTGATACGTCCGATGGTCGATCCCTTCGGCCGGACCATCCGGTATTTGCGCGTGTCGGTGACCGATCGCTGCGACCTGCGCTGCTTTTACTGCATGTCCGAGGACATGACGTTCCTGCCGAAGAAGGACCTTCTGACGCTGGAGGAACTCGACCGGCTGTGCTCGGCCTTCATCGCCAAGGGCGTGCGCAAAATCCGCCTCACCGGCGGCGAGCCGCTGGTCCGGCGCAACGTGATGTCGCTGGTGCGCTCGCTGTCGCGGCATCTTGGCACCGGCGCGCTCGATGAGCTGACGCTGACCACCAATGGTTCGCAACTGGCGCGGTTCGCAGCCGAGTTGCGCGACTGCGGCGTCCGCCGCGTCAACGTCTCGCTCGACACGCTCGATCCCGCAAAGTTCCGCGCCATCACGCGATGGGGCGATCTCGACAAGGTTTTGGCCGGCATCGAGGCGGCGCGGGACGCGGGGCTTGCGGTCAAGATCAATGCGGTCGCGCTGAAGAACATGAACGAGGAGGAGATCCCCTCGCTGATGGAATGGGCGCACGGCAAGGGCATGGCGTTGACGCTGATCGAAGTCATGCCGATGGGCGACATCGGCGAAGGGCGGATCGACCAATATGTGCCGCTGTCGCTGCTGCGCGCCCGCCTCGCCCAGCACTACACGCTGACCGATCTCGACGATGACACCGGCGGCCCCGCCCGCTATGTCAGCATCGCGGAAACCGGCGGCAAGCTCGGCTTCATCACGCCGATGACGCATAATTTCTGCGAATCCTGCAACCGGGTACGGATCACCTGCACCGGCACGTTGCACACCTGCCTCGGCCATGAGGATGCCTCCGATTTGCGCAAGCCGCTGCGGGCTTCCGCCGACGACGACCTGCTCTCGGCAGCGATCGATCGCGCCATCGGGCTGAAGCCGAAGGGTCACGACTTCATCATCGATCGCCGGCATAATCGCCCGAGCGTCTCGCGCCACATGAGCGTGACCGGCGGTTAGCTACCGCTGCGGCGGACAGCCCTCGTCTCCCCCATCCACGCATTTTCCGATTGACCGTGTCACGGCGCACTGGAATGCTGCGGCTACTTCACGCCAGCATGGCCGGACAGGCCGCCGCATCTTCATGATGCGATCCAAGACGGCGGAAGCCAAAAAGGGGGAGGACGATCGATGCAATCGATCGCGACGTCGGCGATGGCATCGTGGCCATCGCCTGGGCAGGTACGATGCGGCCGTTGCTAGCGCTCAGTGCCGGCATCGATCTGCTCAACGAAAAGATCGGCAATCTCTGTAACTTTCTGGTCCTCGCAGCGTGCACGGTCAGCGCCGGCAATGCGATGATCCGCTACGCGTTCGGCTACAGCTCCAACGGCTGGCTCGAACTGCAGTGGTACATGTTCGCCATCTTCGTGATGTTCGGCGCCTCCTACACCTTCAAGCGCAACGAGCATGTTCGCGTCGAAATCTTCTATTTGATGCTCTCTGAACGCGGCCAACTCTGGCTCGACCTGATCGGAACGCTATGTTTCCTGATCCCGGCCTGCCTGCTGCTGACCTGGCTGTCCTGGCCGTTCTTTCTGCAGGCCTACGCTGTCGGCGAAGAATCCAGTAACGCCGGCGGCCTCTTGCGCTGGCCGATCAAGCTCGTCGTGCCCGCAGGCTTCGTGATGCTCGCGCTGCAGGGCGTCTCGGAGGTTATCAAGCGCATCGCCGCGCTGCAGAATCTCGTGACCATCGACGCCAGGTACGAAAGACCGATGCAATGATCACGCTGGAAATGATGCCGCCGCTGATGTTCGGCGGGCTGATCCTGGCGATGCTGATCGGCTTTCCCGTCGCATTCACGCTGGCCGCGGTCGGATTCTCGTTCGGCTTTCTCGCGATCCATCTCGGCTTCTTCGACTTCAGCTTCATGCAGGCGATCCCGGGCCGCATCTTCGGCAGCGTGCTGGCCAACGAATTGCTGCTGGCGATCCCCTTCTTCACCTTCATGGGCGCCGTCCTCGAACGATGCGGCCTGGCCGAGGATATGCTGGATTCGATGGGTCAGTTGTTCGGCCCGGTGCGCGGCGGATTGGGCTACTCCGTCATCATCGTCGGCTTCATCCTCGGCGCGATTACCGGCACGGTGGCGGCGCAGGTCATCGCCATGGCGCTGATCTCGATGCCGGTGATGATCCGCTATGGCTACAACATGCGCTACGTCACCGGTGTGCTGGCGGCGTCGGGCACCATCACTCAATTGGTGCCGCCGTCGCTGGTGCTGATCGTTTTGGCCGACCAGCTCGGCAAGTCGGTCGGCGACATGTATCTCGGCGCCTGGGGACCGTCGCTGTTCCAGATCGCGCTGTTCGCCGGCTACACTTTTCTGCTCGGCATCATCAAGCCGGACCACGTGCCGCCGGTACCGAAGTCGGCGTTGACGCTGACCGGCTGGCCGCTGTGGCGAAAATGCCTGATGGGAATCATCCCCTCGGCGGTGCTGATCTTCGTCGTGCTCGGCACCATGATGCTGGGCCTGGCGACGCCGACCGAAGCCGGCGCGATGGGCGCCGTCGGCGCTGTCGTGCTTGCCGCAATACACCACAAGGAATTCAGCGCGGCCGGCAACAGGATTCTGCTGATCGGCATCGTCGCCGCAGGCGTCGGAACGATCCTCGGAATCCTCTACACGGGCGGCTTTCTGTTCAAGATCGCGTTCGCAATCACTTATCTGGCGGTGATCTGGATTTGTCTGGAGGCGGTGCGGATTCCCGACCTCCGCGAGCTTATCCGGCAGGGCTATCAGACGACGATGCGGATCACCTCGATGGTGGTGTTCATCCTGATCGGCTCGACCTGCTTTTCCGTGGTGTTCCTCGGCGTCTCCGGCGGCGTCTGGCTGGAGCACATGCTGACCTCGGTCCCCGGCGGGGTCTGGGGCTTCCTGATCTTCATCAACCTGTTCATCTTCTTCCTTGCGTTCTTCCTCGACTTCTTCGAGATCGCCTTCATCATCCTGCCGATGGTTGCGCCGATTGCGCAAAAGGTGTTGGCGCCGGTGGTCGGCGCGGATGCCGCGCTGATCTGGTTCGGCGTGATGCTGTGCGTCAACATGCAGACGTCGTTCCTGCATCCGCCGTTCGGATTTGCGCTGTTTTACCTGCGCGGCGTGGCGCCCAAGGAGGTCAAGAGTTCCGACATCTATTGGGGAGCGATCCCCTGGATCGGCCTGCAGGTCATCATGGTCGTGCTGGTGATCGCTTTCCCCTGGACCGTTACCGCGTTGCTGGACAAGCCGGTGAGCGCGGAGGATCTCAGCAAGATCAGAATCGAGGTGCCGCAGGTCGAGTTGCCGACGCTGGATTTAGGTCCACTCAAGCAGCA
The DNA here is from genome assembly GCF_001693385.1 of Bradyrhizobium icense. NCBI lineage: Bacteria > Pseudomonadati > Pseudomonadota > Alphaproteobacteria > Hyphomicrobiales > Nitrobacteraceae > Bradyrhizobium > Bradyrhizobium icense. The sequence continues at coordinate 3,134,053 of NZ_CP016428.1, read as the reverse complement.
GTAGAAGTTGGTCCTGCAAACAATGACTCGTTGACGAAATCATGCCCCCGGCCTGCCGCCCGGGCCAAGGCGCAACGGTATTCCGCAGGCGATATATTCCCCTTCAATATCAACAAACTTCCGATTGACGGCGGCAGCGCGCGCTGGTTTGGTGCGTCGGCTTCATGCTAGCTCGGCAGGATAAGCCGGCTGCGCCCAACAGCGTGGTCAAGACGGCAGGGGTCAGTCTGGGAGGGTCATCGTTGCAATCGCTCTTGAAATTGAGCCGGGGAATCGACGCGTTCACACGGTGGACGGGCAAACGCCTGGCATGGCTCATCCTGGTGGCCGTGCTCATCTCGGCCGTCAACGCGATCGTGCGCAAGACTTTCGACGTTTCGTCGAATTCCTGGCTGGAGTTGCAGTGGGTGCTGTTCGGCATAGTGTTCCTGCTGTGCTCGCCCTGGACACTGCTCGACAACGAGCACATCCGCATTGATATCGTGAACAACCTGTTTTCCAGGCGCGGCCGCAATATCATCGACGTCGTCGGCCACGTCTTTTTCCTGCTGCCGCTCTGCATCGTGATGATCATCACGGGCGGTCCATTCTTCATGCGCTCGGTTGAAATCAACGAGCAGTCCGGCAATGCCGGTGGTCTGCCGCAATGGCCGGCCAAATCGCTCATCATCATCGGCTTCGTGCTCCTGTTCGCTCAGGGCATTTCCGAACTGATCAAGCGAATCGCCGTCATGCGCGGCCTAATTCCGGATCCACACGCATCGCAGATGCATGCCCTCGAGGCCGAGGTCGAGCACCTCGTCGAGGCGATCGAAAAACGCTGATCGTCGGGCGCGATCTCAGGGGGACTAGATGACTGCTTTTCTCATCGCCAACATGGCGCCGATCATGTTCGCCTCGCTGGTGATCATCCTGCTGCTGGGCTATCCGGCGGCATTTTCGCTCGGCGCGGTTGGACTGATCTTCGCCTTTGTCGGCATCGAGCTCGGCGAGTTCCGCCCGGACTTCCTGCAAGCGCTGCCTGAGCGCGTCTACGGCGTGATGAACAACGACACGCTGCTTGCCATTCCATTCTTCACGTTCATGGGCCTGGTACTCGAACGATCCGGTATGGCCGAGGATCTGCTCGACACCATCGGGCAGTTGTTCGGCACGGTCCGCGGCGGCCTCGCCTATGCCGTCATTTTCGTCGGCGCGTTGCTCGCGGCGACCACAGGTGTCGTTGCCGCTTCCGTCATCTCGATGGGCCTTATCTCGCTGCCCATCATGTTGCGCTATGGCTACGACCGAAGGATGGCGACCGGCGTCATCGCCGCTTCCGGTACGCTGGCGCAGATCATTCCTCCCTCTCTCGTCCTGATCGTGATGGCCGACCAGCTCGGCAAGTCGGTCGGCGACATGTACGAGGGCGCGTTCATCCCGGGAATGGTGCTCGCTGCTCTGTATGCCGGCTACGCGTTCCTGGTAAGCATGATCTTTCCCAAGGCTGCTCCGGGTCTGCCAGCGGAGGCGGTCGGCTTCCGCGAGCCTGATGGCAGCCGCGGACTTTGGTCGCTCGGCGTCCTCTTCATCGCCAGTTGCGTTTTCGGCTGGTTCATGATGCGCCATTCGGAATCGCGCGGCGCCGATTATGTCGTGCTCAGCATGTTCTATGGCATCCTGTTCGCCTTCTTCGTGGCGGTGGCGAACTGGCTCATTCACAAGTTTACCGGCTTCCGCTTCCTCTCCGCGATGGCACAGCAGACGACGTTCGTGATGGTGCCGCCGCTGTTCCTGATCTTTCTGGTGCTCGGCACGATCTTCGTCGGCATTGCCACGCCGACGGAAGGCGGCGCGATGGGCGCGGCCGGCGCCCTCATTCTCGGCGCTGCCAAGCGCCGGCTGACTTGGGATCTGATCCGGCAAGCGACGGAATCGACGGCCAAGCTGTCAGCCTTCGTGATCTTCATCCTGATCGGCGCGCGCGTTTTCTCGCTGACGTTCTATGGCGTGAACGGCCACATCTGGGTCGAGCATCTCTTGACCTCCCTGCCCGGCGGCCAGATCGGCTTCCTCCTTTTCGTCAACGCCCTCGTCTTCGTCCTGGCCTTCTTCCTCGACTTCTTCGAACTGGCCTTCATCATCATTCCGCTGCTCGGACCCGCGGCGGAAAAACTGGGCATCGACCTGATCTGGTTCGGCGTCATTCTCGGCGTCAACATGCAGACGTCGTTCATGCACCCGCCATTCGGGTTCGCGCTGTTTTATCTGCGATCGGTGGCGCCAAAGGAATCCTATATCGACCGCATTACCGGCAAGCGCATGGACCCCGTGACAACCGGCCAGATCTATTGGGGCGCGGTGCCGTTCGTGGTGATCCAGGTCATCATGGTAATACTGGTCATCATGTTCCCGGCGATGGTGATGCACTACAAGGGCGTGGCATCGAACATCGATCCGAATTCGATCAAGATCGAAGTGCCGCAGATCGAGTTGCCGCCACTTGATTTCGGCCAACCCAAACAGTAGCGCCCCGGGTCAAGTCAACCGCTTCCCCAAAAAAGAAACCCCGGAGCTTTCGCTCCGGGGTTTTTGCTTGCTTGGCAGGTTCGACGAAATCAACCCTGCGAGTGACGCGCCATGAAGCCGTCGTATCCGAGTTCGGCCACCTGGAACCATGAATAGCCGTTGTTCGAGAACGACGTCAGCGATTCATACACCTTCTTGAAATCGGCGTTGGTGGCCGCGACTTCGCTGTGCAATTCCTTTGCCGCCTTGTAACAGGCCTCCATCACCGGCGCCGGAAATGGGCGCAGCTTGGCGCCGGCTGCGATTAGCTTGCGCAGCGCGGGCGGATTGGCCTGATCGTATTTCGCCATCATCCAGTTGTTGGCGTAGTGGCCGGCCTGCTCGAGAACCGACTGGTAGTATTTCGGCAAGGCGTTCCACTTGTCGAGATTGACGAAGGCCAGCAGCATCGGGCCGCCTTCCCACCAGCCGGGATAATAGTAGTTGGGGGCAACCTTCGCGAAGCCGAGCTTCTCGTCGTCGTAGGGGCCGACCCACTCCGCGGCATCGATGGTGCCCTTTTCGAGCGCCGGATAGATGTCGCCGCCGGCGATCTGCTGCGGGACGACGCCAAGCTTCTGCAGCGCACGACCGGCAAACCCGCCGATGCGCAGCTTCAGCCCTTTCAGGTCGTCGGGTGTCTTGATCTCCTTGCGGTACCAGCCGCCCATCTGCGCGCCGGTATTGCCGGCGAGCAGCGAGGTCACGTTGTACTTCTTGTAGAATTCGTTGAGCAGATCCCTGCCGCCGCCGAGCATGTACCAAGCCTGGTTGAGACGCATGTTCGGCCCGAACGGCACCGCGGAGCCGAACGTGAAGGTTGGATCCTTGCCGAAATAATAATATGACGCGGTATGGCCGATCTCGACGGTGCCGTTCTGTACGGCGTCGAGAACCTGCAGACCGGGGACGATTTCGCCGCCGGCAAATGTCTGAATCTGGAACTTGTTATCGGTGGCTTCGCCGACCATCTTGGCCATCAATTCGGCGCCGCCATAAAGCGTATCCAAGGACTTCGGCCAGCTCGTCGGCATGCGCCATTTGATTTCGGGCAATCCCTGCGCAATCGCGGGCGCTGCAATCGTTGCAGCACCTGCCGCACCCAAGCCGGTTACTTTGAGAAAATCTCTTCGCTTCATATTCATCCCTTTTGGTTGTGTCAGTCAGCCTTCGTGTCGAGGCTTGGAACCAGCATGGAGCATCCGGCTGGAGATTTCCATAAGTAATTGGATGGAAACGCGAAAAAGCCCGACCTTCTTGCGAAGGTCGGGCTTTGTTGTAGCAATTTGGGAAAGGTATCCGGCTCCGATCAGCCGCGCGTGCGCGACCGGATCATGAAGCTGTCATAGGTATATTCGGCGACCTGCCACCACAGATACTGGTCGGACCGATAGGCCTGCATCGCGTCGATTGCCTTCTTGAAGTCCGCGTTCTTGCCGGAGATTTCGGCCCACAATTCGTTGGTCGACTTCAGGCAGGCTTCCAGCACTTCGTTGGTGAACGGACGAAGCTGCGTGCCGCCGGCGACCAGACGCTTCAGCGCAGCCGGGTTCTGCATATCGTAGCGCGCGTTCATCCAGGCGTTGGTGTTCGCTGCGGCATTCGTGAGGATCGCCTGATAGCCCTTCGGCAGTTCATTCCACTTCTCCAGATTGGCGAAGGCATGAACCGTGGGGCCACCTTCCCAGAAGCCGGGGTAGTAGTAGTACTTCGCGACCTTCGCGAAGCCGAGCTTCTCGTCGTCGTACGGGCCGACCCACTCTGCGGCATCGATGGTGCCCTTTTCGAGCGCCGGATAGATATCGCCGCCGGCGATCTGCTGCGGGACCACGCCAACCTTCTGCAGGACCTGGCCGGCAATGCCGCCGATACGCATCTTGAGGCCCGAGAGATCGGCAACGGTCTTGATCTCCTTGCGGAACCAGCCGCCCATCTGGGTGCCGGTGTTGCCGCAGGGGAAGCCGATCACGCCGGATTTCTTGAAGAACTCGTTGGCGAGCTCATTGCCGCCACCCTGGCTCATCCACGAATTCATCTGGCGCGCATTGAGGCCGAACGGCACCGCCGAGAAGATCGCAAAGGTCGGATCCTTGCCGACGTAGTAATACGAAACGGTGTGGCACATCTCGACGGTGTTCTTGGAGGTCGCGTCGAGCGCCTGCAGGCCAGGAACCAGTTCGCCGGCCTGGAAGACCTGGATCTGGAATTTGTTGTCGGTCATTTCGGCGACCTGCTTCGCCAGGTACTCGGCACCGCCATAGATGGTGTCGAGCGACTTCGGGAAGCTCGATGTCAGGCGCCATTTGATCTCAGGCGATGATTGCGCGATCGCGGGCGAGGCAACGGCTGTCGCGGCGGCACCGGCCGCTGAAACCTTCAAAAAATCACGACGCTTCATTCAAGTCTCCTTCGGGTCGTTTCCCAAATTCCCTCGAGCGTTTTACTCCGGCGGGGCGAATTCCACGGCATCCGGGGCGCTCTGGCGGGGGGCGCTTTAACACGGAAGTTCGCGTTCGAAAACGCGACAAAGGCATGACTGCACTGATTAAACGAAAGTCTTATTGGGCGCGGATAAAGCCACCTCAGGCCGCGGCAATGGCGCCCTGAAGCTGGTCGCGGACCCTGGTCCCGATGGCCCGGTAGATCGCGGCATGCGGGCCATCAGGCTCGCTCGCCACCACCGGATTGCCTTCATCCGAGGTGGTCCGGATCGACATGTGCAGCGGGATCTCGCCCAGGAACGGGACGCCCAGCCGTTCCGCTTCATGACGCGCGCCGCCATGGCCGAAAATGTCGGAGCGCGTGCCGCACTCGGGACACTGGAAGTAGCTCATGTTCTCGACGATGCCGAGCACCGGCACGTTGACCTTCTTGAACATCGCAAGCCCTCGCCGCGCGTCGATCAGGGAGAGGTCCTGCGGGGTCGAAATGATCACCGCCCCCTTCAGCGGGACGTTCTGTGCCAGCGTCAATTGCGCGTCCCCCGTACCGGGCGGCATGTCGACGACGAGAATATCGAGCGTGCCCCATGCCACGTCGCGCAGCATCTGGGTAATCGCCGACATCACCATCGGCCCGCGCCAGATCATCGCGGTGTCTTCCTCGACCAGGAAGCCGATCGACATGATCGAAAGCCCGAAACGCTTGATCGGAATCATCTTGCGATCGTCGTTGAGCTGCGGCTTCGAGTTGATGCCGGTGAGCCGCGGCACCGACGGGCCGTAAATGTCGGCGTCGAGCAGGCCGACACGCAGGCCGAGGTCGCGCAGGCCGAGCGCCAGGTTGAGCGCGGTGGTCGACTTGCCGACGCCGCCCTTGCCCGAAGCCACCGCGATGACGGCGGCAACGCCAGGAATCTCTGCCTGTTTCGACATCGGCGACGCCGCGCCTTGCGGCGGGCGGTGGGCGGAAGCGGGTTGCACGCCATGCGAATGCCGATGGGCCACAGGCGCGGCCTGCGGCGATCCGGGCTTGCGCTCGGCCGTGAGCGCGATCATCGCCGTGCTCACACCGGGAATAGCACGCACCGCGGCTTCGGCCTGCGCGCGCACGCTTTCCCAGGCTCTAGCCTCGGCGGCGTCGACATTGATGGAGAAGAACACCTTGCCGTCGGTAACCGAGATCACCGACAGCACGTTGGCATTGGTCAGCGGCACGCCGCGAGGCGAGGCCACCCGGCCAAGGACATCGAGAACCTGTTGCTGCGTTACGCTCACTCGCGCATCTCCTGAAGCCCTTGCGGTTCCGAGTGAGAACCGGGCCTTACTCTCTTGTGTTGGCGCGCTTTCTTGACGCGATCCGACCCGCTTCGGAGCAAGTCCGAAAGCGGAGCCTCGTTCCAAGGCGCCATGCCAGTCCGATGCGACCCATAGAGCGGTTCAGCGCAAAAGGCTACCTCGCTCCCACGTCGTCCCGCCGCTCCGCCGGGGCGGCAGCCGCCTGCTCCTTGGCCGCCTCGTAGTTCAGTTCGATCATGACGCCATTGGGGTCATTGACGAAGATCTGCCAGAGGTCACCGCCCGGAACCTGGCGGGAGTCGTATGCCATGCCCTTCTGCTCCAGCCGCCGCTTCATGCCGTCAAAGCCGTAGCTGGCAAACGCGACATGATGGACAACGCCGGAATCGGGCTTTTGCGGCTCGTCGGTCTTGGAAATATCGACGAGGTGCACCACCGCCTTGCCCTCGCTGTACATCCACGCCCCCGGAAATGCGAAATTGGGCCGGGCGCCCTTTTCCAGGCCCAGAATGTCCTCATAGAACCGGACCGTATCGGCAAGGTTGCGGGTCCGGATGTTGAAATGGTCGAGCACGCCCACGCTGACGCCCATGCGATGTCACTCCCTTTTTTGTGAGGTTCTTGAGGAACCTATCCTAGCACGAATCCGCCCTCGCCCACCAACGAAGGCGTTGCCCTGCCCTGCGCAGCTTGTATGGTGCGGCTCCTCCAAAAAACACCGTCCGGCCGGCCCAACGTCGCCGGCGAAAACTCCAAGGTAACTCACATGGCTAAAGTCGCTTTTATCGGTCTCGGCGTAATGGGCTTCCCCATGGCAGGACATCTGGCGAAAAAAGGCGGCCACGAGGTGACCGTGTATAACCGGACCGGAGCCAAGGCGAAGGAGTGGGCGGACAAGTTCGGCGGGCGCACCGCGCCGACGCCGAAGGCCGCGGCCGAGGGTCAGGATTTCGTGATGTGCTGCGTCGGCAACGATAACGACCTGCGCGCGGTCACGATCGGTACCGATGGCGCCTTCGCCGGCATGAAAAAGGGCGCGATATTCGTCGACCACACCACCGCCTCCGCCGAAGTCGCCCGCGAGCTTGACGCCGCCGCCGTCAAGGCCGACTTCAAGTTCATCGACGCGCCGGTGTCCGGTGGCCAGGCGGGTGCGGAAAACGGCGTGCTGACGGTGATGTGCGGCGGCAAGGAAGACGCCTATGCTGCTGCCGAGCCGATCATTTCCGGCGCTTATGCAAGAATGTGCAAACTTCTCGGGCCCGCCGGCGCCGGCCAGCTCACCAAGATGGTCAACCAGATCTGCATCGCAGGTCTGGTCCAGGGCCTGTCCGAGGGCATTCACTTCGCCAAGAAGTCGGGGCTCGACGTTGCGGCCGTGATCGAGACCATCTCCAAGGGCGCGGCGCAGTCCTGGCAGATGGAGAACCGTTACAAGACCATGAACGAGGGCAAGTTCGACTTCGGTTTCGCCGTCGAATGGATGCGCAAGGATCTTTCGATCTGCATCGCCGAGGCCCGCCGCAACGGCGCCAACCTGCCGGTGACCGCCCTCGTCGATCAGTTCTACGCCGAGGTCGAGAAGATGGGCGGCAAGCGCTGGGATACGTCGAGCCTTTTGGCCAGGCTGGAGCGTTGAGTTAAAGAAACAGGTTAAGGCAACGAGCAAAGCCCCCGCTTCTTATCCCATCAGAAGCGGGGTTCCATCTGCCCGACAGGTTAATTTTAACTTCCCGTTAACGAGAATTTTTAGCTCTTTAAGTCATCGCTTAATGATTTAGCGGCACAGATAGACAATGCAAAAGCCCGCGCGGTTCGCGGGCAGGATTTGTGTTGTTCGATGAGTAGCCCCGCAGAGAAGCCCGAGGTTGTCCAGCTTCCGGCAGAAGCGCCGGTCGCACCAGCGATCAACACCCGGCGCGTGGCGGCGCAGCGGGTGCGCGAGGCGCGGGATCGGTTAACGTCGACCAGCGGCACCCGCCCCGCCTTCGATACCGAATTGCTCCGGCAATACGCCCAGACCCGGGTATCTGCCTCCTTCGTCGTCATGCTGCTGGTGGTTGCGACCGGCGTGCTGTTCGGCCTCTGGAAGTACGCCGTGCCGGCCACGATCTGGACGGTCGGCATGCTCTGCATCCATGCCGCCATCATTCGCAACTGCAAGCGCTTCCTCGGCGAACAGCCGACGCTTGCCGCCACGCGCCGATGGCAGACGCGCTTCGTGCTGCTCGATCTGCTCTACGGCCTGTGCTGGACTGCGATCCTGCTCCATCCGGCCGGCCTCGACACCGTCTCGAACACGATGATGATGTTCCTGATGCTGCTGGTGATTGCGGTGTCGAGCATGCTGGCGGCGACGCTCCCCATTGCGGCGGTGGCGGCAACCGCGCCGGTGACGGCTGCGATCGCGCTCAATTTCGTGATGGGCGGGACTTTCGACAATTATGCGCTCGCGCTGCTTGCGGTCGCCGCCGAAGCCTATTTTGCTCTGCTCGCCCATCAGCTCCATTCGACGACGCTGGCCACCCTGGAAGCGCGCGCCGAAAAGGACGCGCTGATCGGCGAACTGGAACAGGCCAAGGCGATCTCGGACGAAGCGCGGCACCGCGCCGAATCCGCCAACGTGGCCAAGTCGCGCTTTCTGGCGCAGATGAGCCACGAGCTGCGCACGCCGCTGAACGCGATCCTCGGCTTCTCCGAGGTGATGAAGAGCGAAATTTTCGGCGCGCACGCCGTGCCCGTCTACAAGGAATATTCCGCCGACATCCACAACTCGGGCGTCCATCTGCTCAATCTCATCAATGAGATTCTCGATCTGTCGCGGATCGAGGCCGGCCGCTACGAACTCAATGAGGAAGCGGTGTCACTGGTGCATGTCGTCGCCGATTGCCACCATCTGCTAAAACTGCGCGCCACCAGCCGCGGCATCACCATTCACGAGGTGTTCGAACACGGTATGCCCCGGATCTGGGGCGACGAGCGCGCCACGCGTCAAGTGGTGCTCAATTTGTTGTCCAACTCGATCAAGTTCACCCCGCCGGGCGGCGATATCTGGCTCAAGGTCGGCTGGACTGCTTCAGGCGGACAGTATCTGAGTGTCAAGGACACCGGCTCCGGCATTGCCGAGGACGAGATCCCGATCGTGCTGGCGTCGTTCGGCCAGGGCTCCAACTCGATCAAATCGGCCGAACAGGGCGCGGGCCTTGGCTTGCCGATCGCGAAAAGCCTGATCGACATGCATGGCGGCACCTTCACGCTGAAATCGAAGCTGCGTATCGGCACCGAAGTCATCGTCACCTTCCCGCCGGAACGCGTGATGAGCGCGCTGGCGCCGATGGCCGAGGAGGCCCCGCCGCTGCAGCCCGAACCCGCCGTCACCGCAGTCGCCGAGGACAGGCGGCGGCCGCGTCACAAACCGATCATGAGCGCCGGCACCGGGTTATAGCTGCAAGCGCTTGCGCAAAGGACGCAAACCACTTCACTATCCAGGAATGAGCAAAGAAACGCCGTGTATCGCAGTCTGTATGATGGATCCCAAAACCAAACTCTGCTTCGGCTGCGGACGAACGTTGCCGGAGATCGCGCGCTGGCACCGCATGGAAACGGCGGAGCGATTGGCCGTGATGGAAGGGCTTGCGGCGCGCATGGTGGATGCGGGCCTGGTTCCGATGCCGCCGCGCAGCGAGCGCGGCTGATCGCCGGAGGAAATGGCGGAGGCGCCAAGTGATCCGCATCATGCTCGTTCTGGCGATGCTCGCCGCCACCGCCGGCGCCGTCGTTGCCTATGGCGATCCAGACCAGATCGCGCGCGCCGGCAACTCAGTATCGAAAATGCTGCGGCAACGCAGCCTGGAGCCCGCGCCCGCCGTGGAGATCGCGCGCGGCAAGGCCGGCGAATTCGCACTGCACGCCAAGATCAACGGCGTCAAGGCGCCGATGGTGATCGATACCGGCGCAACATCTGTGGTGCTGACCTGGGAGACGGCGAAGGCGATCGGCCTGCCGATCGAGATGCTCGAATACAATGTCGACGTCGAAACCGCCGGCGGCCACACCAAGGCGGCGCGGCTGACGCTCGATCGCCTCGCGGTCGGCGGCCTCGTCGAGAAATCGGTCCCGGCGCTGGTAGTGCCGCGCGGGCTGATGAAGACCAACCTGCTCGGCATGAGCTTTCTGGATCGGCTCGAAAGCTGGGGCGTGCAGTCCGACAAGCTGATGCTGCACGGCTATCCCGAGGTGGCAGCGTCCAACCGCAAACGCACCCGGTCGGCAGCGAATTAGGGCGTGGACTCGTCGGTTGATCAGGTCCGCTTAGCATCTAAATAGCAACGCGAAAGCACATATGCCGATATCGGCGCGCTGGGCCAAAGCTAATATGGGCGGCACTTCTGATCCGAGAAGAGTCGGAAGCTGACATCGGCCGCGACCTGAGCCTTGCCCGCTAGAGGGCCATTCGTGAATTTCGGCTAAGAGCAACCAATAGCCAACGTGGCACTGCCGCTGGCGCTCTACTTTCTTGTCCGGCTAGCGATATCCTAACCGCGATCAATCGCGAGATGCCAATTGTCCACCGCCGACTCCGCCTCTTGGGGCTTTCGGTCCCGGAAAATAGCACTATTGACAATAGGCCAGAAGCGGAACCACAATCCGTCGTTGTTTCAGTCAGTACCATTTTAGTTTTGAGTTTTAGTGTATGGCTTCGGAGCCGCCACAGGCATTCCCCCATGTGCCTCCCTCGCCGGGTATTCGCGAGAAATATAGGCACCTATTCCTCCATTTTGACCTGATGGATCGACCATCCAAGGATGCGTTCGATCTGGCTGTTGGCCTTATCGCGCTCTTGGCAGTCTCCCCTTTATTTCTCGCCATAGCGATTGCCCACGGCATTATTTCGATGATTTCGCCCCGCGAACGCGGTCCTCTTGGTGAGCTACAAGGCGGTGAGCAGAGGGGTGATCTTTCCAAAATACAAGCTTCGGGTGGTGAGAATAGCTCACATCAATGCTGCCGCGGCGTTGGATGGCGACTGGCATGCATATGCGGCAGAGTGGGATCCAGCCTGCCGGACTCTCCTCGGCAATCTCTTGAAAAAGTTCTATCTGGATGAAATCCCGCAACTCATCAATGTCGCTCTGGGACATATGAGCTTAGTAGGGCCGCGGCCGCTTGCCCTGCATCATTATCAGCGCGATTCCGCACAAGGCAACATCCAGCGACGAATGATCAAGGCTGGCCTGTTCGGCCCATCACAAGCCCTCAAGGGCACCGCCCGGTATGGCCAGCAGGATGACGAATACGAATACCTCGATGCAGTCCTGCGGATGCCAGCCGGCCAACTGCTACTCTATGACCTAAAACTAATCTGCTTGGGTTTGTTCCGCGTAGCACAAGGCAGAGGTCTTTGATCGTCCCATGTCCCAATCGGTCCACATTCTGACATTCGATATCGAGGATTGGTTTCACGTTCTTGAGCACCGGGATACAGCCTCCGAAGGCGATTGGTGTCGTTTTGAATCCCGCGTCGAAAGGAACACCGATCGCATTCTCGAATGTCTCGATGAGGCCAACGTAAGAGCGACTTTCTTTTGCCTTGGTTGGATCGCTCGGACCCATCCGCAAGTTGTCAAGGCAATAAGCGCTGCCGGACACGAAATCGGATCGCATTCTGATCGTCATTTGCTTGTGAACCAAATGACGCAACGGCAATTCATGGACGATCTCCGCACTTCCATTGCATCATTGGAAGACCTCACCGGCCATCAGGTTCGTGCTTTCCGCTCTCCCGGATTCTCCATTTCGCGCCAAAGCATTTGGGCGTTTTCGGTACTGGCCGAGAACGGCGTGGAATGGGATTCCTCAGTTTTCGCGTCTTCTCATTCCCACAGCAGGGAGCCGGCGCTCGACATCACCGGTCCTGTAACCCTTGAATGGCGCGGCATGCGGCTCAAGCAGTTTCCGGTAGTTCCTGGCTGCGTACTCGGCCGGCGCATCAGCTTTTCGGGAGGGGGATACTTTCGGCTGCTGCCCTACGGTCTCATCCGGCACCTGATGAGCAAGTCGGACTACGCAATGACATACTTTCATCCGCGCGATTTTGATCCCGATCAGCCGCTGATACCGAATCTTCCACTTCACCGCGTCTTTCGATCATATGTCGGCTTGAAATCGGCGCTTGCGAAATTCAGAGCCCTTCTCGGGCACTTTCACTTTATCGATATCAGCGAAGCGAACAAGTTGCTCGATTGGGACGCGCTTCCAAAGCTTCAGTTGGATGGCACTTCATTATCTATCCCGAATGGGAGGAAAATTTGCTTGCCAGCCTGATCAGACATGGATCTGCTCGCATTGAACGAAGCTTCCGGGAACGAATGTTCCGCCGCTTCGGCTGGGATGTTACCAAACCAGCCTTTGTTCAGTGCATTCTCACAGAACGCTGCAATTATAAATGCCAATACTGCTCACATTGGCGCATGGACAAATATTCTGACGAAATGTCGTTCGATGAATGGCGAGCAGCCATTAGCAGTCTCACCAAGCTGGCTAGCCCGCTGGCAATCGACTTTACGGGTGGAGAGCCCACCATCCACCCGCACTTTCTTGAGATCGTCGAGTACTGCCGATCCAAGCGCGTTGACTGGTTCATGACTACCAACGGATCGACGCTTTCGAAAACCCGATTCGTAGAACGGCTAGTTGCAACGCATCCTCTCAAGATTGACGTGTCGGTGGATAGTGGATCGAGCATCGTGCATGACAATGCCCGTGGCGTTGCAGGGTCTTTGGCCCGGATTGAATACGGACTGCGGCATCTCGTCTCCGAACAGGAGAGAGCAGGCCACAGATTCCCAATCAGGATCAAGGTAACCGTTCATCGACTTAACGCACACGAGTTGACGCCTGTGGTGAGATGGGCTGAGGCTGTCGGCGCGACTTCGGTCGACTTCAATCCCGTCGGCGGATTGTGGCGCAAAGAGCAGATGGAACACCTATCTATTCGCGACAGTGACCTTGATGAATTGAACAGCGAGATTCACAAACTGATCCATATGAAATCGGAAGGTGCGCCGATCGAGACTAGCAACGAGCGCCTTCTCGGAATGGTCGATCACTTCTCCGGGACTACCGAGTTCGGCACCGCGCCGTGTCGGGATCCTGTTCGTAACTTTATAATCAAGGCCTGCGGTGACGTGACCACATGCGGCTGTTCCCCACCTATCGGAAACGTGCGCGAGCAGCCTGCAAGACAGATTTGGCGCGGGAAAGCGGCCAGAAGTGCTCGCGTCAAATCCTTGGGTTGTTCCCTGACAGTCGCAAAGGCCAAGGGTGCCAGTTCCTGCATGGCGCAGAAAACAATAGGAGACGATCTCCGCCGAGCACTGCTCATTATCGGATTTGGGTCAAGGCGTGCTCACTAGCTCGAAGTCCATTTATCACAAGCTCAAATGGCGCTTGCTGCCCGTCTTTCGCGCGCAGCGGATGGACCGATTTTTCCAAAGTATGCGCCCGCGGCCCGGTTCCAAAATCTTGGACGTCGGTGGATTGCCGGCGCTGAACGGCGTGCCTGGACTTTGGAATAATCATATGACGACTTATGAGATTACTTTGCTTAATCTTCCGGGCTCGTTTGATAAGTTGTAAGCATCCGGTGAAGACCGCGTAGCGGTCCACTCAGGCTGCCTTTTCGACTCGCTTGTTTTGGTCGCGCCAATTCCACGGAAGCAGTTCGTCGAGCCTTTGGACTGGATGCGCAGCGATGCGCGCCAGGACGTCGGCGAGCCAGGCTTGCGGATCCACGTCATTCATTTTGGCGGTGACGATAAGGCTGTACATCACCGCGGCACGGTCGCCGCCGCGATCGGAGCCACAGAACAGCCACGACTTCCGGCCCAGAGCGATGCCGCGCACGGCGCGTTCGGCGGCGTTGTTCGACAGGCAGATGCGGCCGTCGTCGAGGAAGCGGGTGAACGCGCTCCAGCGCTTGAGCATATAGTCCATCGCCTTGGCGACGTCGTTGCGACGTGAGAGCTTGGCGCGTTGCTCACGCATCCAGGTTTCCAAATCGGCGACCAGCGGCGCGCTCAGCTCCTGGCGGACGGCCCGGCGCCGTTCGGCACTCTGGCCGTTGATGCCTCGCTCAATCTCGAACAAGGCGTCGATCCGGCGGACTGCTTCCAGCGCCAGGGGCGAGATCACCGCGGGCTTTTTGCCCTGCACCTTGCGGCGCGCATTCTCCGCCAGATCAGCCATCACGAAGAACGGCCGTCGGGCGTGGACCCAGCACGCGGCTTCCAGGATCGGACCTGCGTTGCGGCCCGGTTCGTAAAGCCTGCCATAGCCGCCATAGGCATCGGCCTGGAAGATTCCGCTGTAGCTGGCCAGATGCGTCTGAGGATGTTCGCCGGCACGATCGCGTGAGTAGTAAAACACCGCCCCCGGCGGTTCTGGCCCGCCGAACGGCTTGTCGTCGCGGACATAGACCCAGATCCGGCCGGTGCTGGTCTTGCCCTTGGCCAGAACCGGCACCGTGGTGTCGTCGCCGTGCAGCCGCTCGGCGCTCAGCACATGGGCCTCGAGGCGCTGGAACAACGGCGTCAGCGCGACCGTACAGCTGCCGACCTGGTCGGCCAGGGTCGACAGGCTGATCGGCACGCCTTCCTTGGCATAGCGTTCGGCCTGCCGGTTCAGGGGCTGATGCTGGCCGAACTTCTCGAACAGCACCATCGCCAAAAGGCTGGGACCGGCCCAACCGCGAGCGATGACGTGGAACGGCGCCGGCGCCTGGCTGATCTTCTCGCAGTCCCGGCAGCTGAACTTCTCCCGGACGTGCTGGATCACCTTCCAGGATTTCGGGATCACCTCCAACGTCTCGGTGATGTCCTCGCCGAGCTTGGACAACCGCAAGCCACCGCAGCAGGCGCACGACGTCGGCCCTGATACGATCACGCGCTCGCGGGGCAGATGATCCGGGAATGGTTTGCGAGATGGCCGCTGGCGGGTGAACGACGCTACGGTGGTGGTGTTCGTGATCCTGGCCGCGGCCATTTCGGCGGCCAGTTCATCTTCGGTCGCTGAGGCCTCGAGCTCCTCCAGCGTCAGTTCAAGTTGGTCCAGCAGCCTTGCGGTACGCTCCGAGCGCGGGCCATAACGATCACGGTTCAGCTTTTCGATCTGCAGCTTCAGGTGAGCGATCAGCGCCTGGTCGTCGGATTGTTGGGCGCGAACGCTGGCGAGTTC
Source organism: Bradyrhizobium icense (assembly GCF_001693385.1). Classification (NCBI taxonomy): domain Bacteria; kingdom Pseudomonadati; phylum Pseudomonadota; class Alphaproteobacteria; order Hyphomicrobiales; family Nitrobacteraceae; genus Bradyrhizobium; species Bradyrhizobium icense. The sequence continues at coordinate 3,118,535 of NZ_CP016428.1, read as the reverse complement.
GGCGCGCGTCGCAAGCAGCGCCGCATGCAGCGCCTCAATATCTTCCGGCAGCTTCTCGGGACTGTCACCCATGCCCTGATGGAATCACAAAAGCTGCGATTTGGCGCGGGTTTTTTTTTGCAATCTCACGGGATTTTTGCGCAACCTATCCCGCGCTCTGCGGCCGCCAGCTGTGTTGAGGGTTGCGCCAGTCGATCGCCTCCAGCAAATAGCCCATCTGAGCTGCGGTCAGCGACCACCACGCCGTCCACCGTCGCCGGCCAGATGAAGCGGCCACGGTCCAGCCGCTTGGCGTAGAGCGACAGTCCAACCCCGTCGTGCCAAAGCGCCTTGATCAGCGTGCCGGCGCGACCACGGAACACAAAGATGTCGCCGGCAAAAGGATCTCGCCCAAGGCCCTCCTGCACCAGCAACGCCAGGCCCTGCATGCCTTTGCGCATGTCAGTGTGACCAGTCGCGATCCAGATTCTCGCGCCTGCTGCGATCGGGATCATCGCTGCTCCAGAAGGTCCAACACTCGAGACAACGCGGTCATATCAACGCCCGCGTCCACGATCACTCGACAAGCCTTGCCGACGACAATCTCCATGCGTCCGCTCGCCGGCGTCGCCAAAACGGTCGACCGCGCTGGAGGTGGGTCCGGCATCACCATCGCCGGCACAAAGCCGGGCTGAGGCTGTTCATTACCGCTCGCCCGGGTCCCAAACGATCGCCGCCAAGTCAACAGCAGCGAGCGCGAGATTCCATATCGCCGAGCTGTCGATGAGACGGCGCGCGGTGTCTGCAAACTCTCCAAAACGATCTTGAGCTTCTCATCATCGGTCCAGCGACGACGCCGACCAGTCTCAACAATCTCGAACCGTTCAATCTGAGCACTGCACTTATTGCTGTCCATAAGGACTGTTACACAGCACTCGACTTAACTCGACAAGGCGGCCGTCACCGGAGGGAGACGATAAGTTCAGCGCGAGTGAACTTGCACATTACGAACTGATTGAGGCAGACGCCTGCAATTGCCGGTTATCACAGTCCTACGACATTGTTTTTAGTAATGCGCTTATCGAGCATGTTGGAAACTTCCAGCGACAGAAGCTACTCGCCGACTTCATCCTTTCGGCTGGCAACAGCCACTGGATACAGACGCCGTCGCCGCTCTTTCCTTTGGAAGCGCATTGCGATGTGCCGTTCTGGTGGTTCATACCGCTGTCCCAGCGGAAGAAAATGATTTCGGAATGGCATCGCGGAGAAAATCCCTTCATGGCCCGACAAATGGCGTCGACCAGGCCGATATGGGCTAGCCGGCTTCGTCAACTCTTTCCGGACTCACGGCTGACGATCGAATACTTCCTCGGTTTCCCGAAGTCTCAGATTGTGTACCGGCGGCAGAACGCAGGCTAGACCGTTCGCACCGCCGCCCACTGGGCTTTTGCACGCTAGCCGCCGCCATCTTTGCCCCGATTGCGCTTCTGCAGGTGTGATGGATGGTCCGTCATCTTGAATGGCGTCGATGTGCGGGTCTGGGCGAGCTGGATTTCGGTCATCGTGACGGCGCGTTGAGCTTCGTCGGCTTTCGCACCGCCATGCGCAGCTAAAGGCCGGCATAATCTGGCTGGGCCGATCTGTTGCCCGCCACGAGTCGTCTGGGAGCGTCACGCTCTCGACTTCGCCGCCTTGCGCGTCCTGTTCACTTCCTCGATTTCGGGCTCGATCGAATTCAGGCTCTGGTAGATTTCTGCGAGCACCGTCTTCAGGTCCGAAACGTTCTTCGACGGAAAATTGCGGACGGCCACTTCCTCGAAATGGATGGCGATCGGGATCAGCTCCTCGACCAGCGTCCGCCCCTTGGGCGTGAGGTTGATCGCGACCGTGCGCGCGTTGTCCTTCAGCCGCGTGCGCGTGACGAGGCCTCGCCGCTTCATCTCGCCGATCAGGCGCGACAGCGTCGATATCTCGATCGTCGTCATGTCGGCGAGATCGCCGAGGCGCTGATCGCCTTTTTCCCAGAGCGCGGCCATGACGCGGTACATGGGTAGCGTCACGCCGTAGCCCGCGATGCGCCGGGAAAACAGGTCGCCCATCCGCACGCCGACGCGGTTGAGCATGTAGGGCAAGGAATTCGTCAGCCGGTACAAGATCTTGCATCCCGCTCTGGTGCAACTTTTGCACTCCTTCAATAGCCGGGAGCCGATCACTTTTCAAGGCAATTGTTGCATTTGAAAATTTTCCGTTGACTATCATTTGCAAACGCAATTATTGTTTATGAAAGTTAAGCCGCCGGACAAGAGCGGACCGTTCAGTGGAGGAAACCATGTCGCTGGATTCGACATCCGACGAATTGCGTGAAACGTTCAAGCGCGCATTGCGGCGATTTCCCGCGGCGGTTTCGGTGATCACGTCTGCAGACCAGAACCGCCGTCACGGGATGACGGCGACCGCGGTGACCTCTCTCTCGCTCGATCCGCCCTCGCTGATCGTTTGCGTCAACCAGCAGACGCTGCTGCACGACATCATGCTGTTGGCGCGCCGGTTTTGCGTGAACGTGCTGCGTCGTGATCAGATCTCCCTTTCATCGGCGTTCAGCGGCGCGGTCCCCGCCGAGGAACGGTTCGGGCTCGGCCAATGGATGACCTCGGCTGAGGGCGTCACCTACCTCGCCGACGCGCAGATCAACATCTTCTGCAAGAAGGCGGCCGCGGTGCCCTACGGCACGCACACGATTTTCATCGGCGAAGCCGAGACCGTGAACGTGCGCGATCCGATCGAGCCCCTGATCTACCAGGATGCGACCTACTGCTTCTCGGTGCCCCACGACAGCCAGGCTGCGTGACTCACCGACCGCAAGCCGCCTTTCAGCCCATCGAAGATACGGAGCAAACCAATGGTCTCAGTCGCCCAGTTGAAGGATGTGCCTGCGCCGCCCGCCCCTCGCCCTGATCTAGCCGAGTTGCGGGCTCGCGTGGCGCAGATCGCGCCGCAGATCAAGGCGCGCGCCCACACCACGGAAAAGGCCGGACGCGTTCCCGAAGAGAACATCACGGCGCTGCGCAAGATCGGCTATTTCGACGTCGTCAAGCCGGCAATGTTCGGCGGCTACGAGCACGATTTCGACGTGCTGGTCGAGCTGAACATCGAAGTTGCGAAAAGCTGCGCCTCGACGGCGTGGGTCGGCGGCCTGCTGGCGGCCCATCAATGGCTGATCGCGGGATTTCCGGAAATCGCGCAGCGCGATGTCTGGGATATTAATCCCGATGCACTCGCCTGCGGCTCCTATGCGCCGGCCGCCAAGGCGATCGAGGTCGAGGGTGGCTATCGCCTGACCGGGCGCTGGTCGTTTGCGAGCGGCTGCGACAACGCGCAATGGTCGTTGTGCGCGGCGCTGTTGCCGTCCAAGACCGACAGCGGCCAATTTGCGCCGGCCTTCCTGCTGGTGCCCGCCTCCGATTACGTCATCGACGATACCTGGAATGTCGTCGGCCTCAGCGGCACCGGCAGCAAGACGCTGGTGCTGTCGGACGTGTTCGTGCCGACGCACCGCCTGCTGTCGTTCGCCGACACCACATCCGGCAAGACGCCGGGCGCTGCGCTCTATGCCGCCAACCCAACCTTCTCGATCCCGATGCTGTCGAACATTCCCTCTTGCCTGGCATCGGCCGCGGTCGGCGCCGCCGCCGGCGCGCTGGAGGACTATCTCGCCGTCACCTCCCGCCGAATTACGCGCGGCGCGGTGGCCGGCCACAACAACCGCATGGCGGATTTCCCGACCATACAGTTGCGCGTTGCGGAAGCGGCCGCCTCGGTCGATGCGGCGCGCGAAGTGCTGCTGCGCGACCTCCGAGATCGCGCGGCAACTGTGCGCGATAACAGGCCGGTTTCGATCGAGAACCGCATCGTCAGCCGCCGCGGCCAGGCGTTTTCGGTTGCGCTCGCCATCCGCGCCAGCGAAGCGCTGAACGCATCGACCGGCGGGCTCGGCCTCGATCTATCCAATCCGGTGCAGCGCGCCTGGCGCGATGCAAATGCCGTCGGCCGCCACATCAGCATGAACTGGGACGCCGTCGGCACCATGTACGGCCAGCTCGCGCTCGGGCTGACACCGCAAGGCCAATACTAACCAACATCAGACATCAGCGAGGACGACATGCAGGGCAAGATCGCTTTAGAGGAACATTTCGCCATTCCGGACACGCTGATGGATTCGGCGGGCTTCGTCCCGGCCTCCTATTGGCCGGAGTTAAAGGATCGCCTCCTCGATATCCAGGACAAGCGGCTGGCGCAGATGGACCGGCACGGCATCGACATGATGATCCTGTCGCTGAACGCGCCGGCGGTTCAGGCAATCCCCGACGTCAAACGCGCCAATGAGATTGCGATCCGGGCCAACGATTTCCTCGCCGAGCAGGTCGCAAAACGACCGGCGCGCTTTCAGGCCTTTGCCGCACTGCCGATGCAGGACCCCGATCTCGCGATCGCCGAACTCGAGCGCTGCATCAAGACGCTCGGCTTCCGCGGCGCGCTGGTCAACGGCTTCTCGCAAATCGGCGACGGCAAGCGGCCGGTCTATTATGACCTGCCGCAATACTGGCCGTTCTGGGCGACCGTGGAGCAGACCGGCCTGCCCTTCTATCTGCACCCGCGCAATCCGCTGCCGGAAGACTGCGCGATCTATGAAGGACATCCGTGGCTGATGGGCCCGACCTGGGCATTCGGACAGGAGACCGCAGTCCATGCGCTGCGGCTGATGGGATCGGGATTATTCGATGCCTATCCAAAACTGAAGATCATCCTCGGCCATATGGGTGAAGGCCTGCCCTACAGCATGTGGCGCGTCGATCATCGCAACGGCTGGGTCAAGGCGCCGCCGAAACACAAGGCGAAAAAGAAGATCTGCGACTACTTCAACGCCAACTTTTTCCTGACCACGTCGGGCAATTTCCGCACGCAGACGCTGATCGATTCCATTCTCGAAATCGGAGCCGACCGCATTCTGTTCTCGGTCGACTGGCCGTTCGAGAACGTGGACCATGCTTCCGACTGGATCAACGGCGCCACCATCAGTGAGAACGATCGCCTGAAGATCGGCCGGCGCAATGCCATCGACCTGTTCAAGCTCGGTCTCGGCGAGCATGGCATCGCCGAGCACGGCATTCATCAAGCCGCGGAATAAGCGGCATCACAATGAACACAATCTTGGGAGGGAACAAGGCCATGGCCGCGCAGGCAATCGATCTTCACGAAGAACTCGCCGAAGCAAAGGTAGGAAAATTTCACTGGCGCCTCGGCGCCATCATGGGACTGCTGACGCTGTTCGACGGATATGACACGTTCAACCCGGCTTACATCATTCATTACGTCGCAAAGCCCTGGGGCCTGCAGGCTGGCCAGGCGGGACTGTTGATCTCCAGCGGACTGGTCGGGTTCCTGCTCGGGGCCGCCATCCACGGCATCATCGCCGACCGGCTTGGCCGCCGTGGCACCCTGCTCGGGGGTCTGTGGATCACCAGCATCTTTACGCTGCTCACAGCGACCTCGGCGGACTCGTTCCTCTCGTTCTGCATCCTGCGGCTCCTGACCGGCATCGGCCTCGGCGTGCTGCTGCCGCTCGCGACCACCTACATCAACGAGTTGGCGCCGCGGCGCGTGGCGAACACGTTTGCGCTGTGGGGCGTCGCACTTGGCTGGGCGCTCGGCGGAACGCTTGCCGGTGTCGCCGGCGTGTTTGCAACGCCGATCTTCGGCTGGACGTCGCTGTACTGGATCGGCTCGCTCTCCTTCCTGCTGCTTCCCTTCATGCATTTGATGCTGCCGGAGTCGCCGAAATTCCTCGCACTCCAGGGCCGTACCGGCGAAATTCGCGACATGCTGACGAAGCTTCGGCCGGAGCGCGCCAGCGCCTACAAGTCGGCTGAAATTGCCGTCGGACAAGTGGAGAAGCCGGTCAATTCGGTGGCAGTGCTGCTGCAGTCGAAATATCGACGGACCACATTGGCGATCTGGGCCTCGGCCTTCCTCAGCCTGTTCTGCATCTTCGGCCTGTCGGGATGGATTCCGACGGTGATGATGCAGCGTGGAGAAACCTTTGCCGCAAGCTTCGGCTTCGGCGCGCTGATGCAGATCATGTCGTTCGTCGGCGGCCTCGTGCTTGGCCACCTCGTCGACCGGTCCGGCAGCAGCCGCGGGCTGATCGCGACCTGGTGGGTCTTTGGCGGCCTCGCCGTGTTGTCGCTCGTGGTGCTGAACGTCCACATCGTCAACATCACCTCGGTCGCCGCCGCCGGCTTCTTCATTATCGGCGCGCAATTCGTGCTAAACAACTTTACCGCGGCGTCCTATGAGACCGGCGTGCGCGCCACGGCGGTCGGAATGGAGCTCGGGGTCGCACGCGTCGGCGCTATTCTCGGCCCGTTCGTCGCTGGCGCGCTGCAGCAATATTACCAGAGCCCGACGCCGATGTTCCTGTCGATCGGCGTCTCCGCGATTGCCGCCGGCGCGATCATCCTGCTGGCCAGGCGGCCGGCGAGCGCACCCGCAAGCAGTCTTGAAGAGGCTGTCGGCTTGCGCAAGGTTGCACAGCCTGCTTCTTGAGCCGGAAGACCGGCTCCGGGCGGCGTGATCCCGGAGCCGGCCATTCGTCCGCAAGGAGCAACCATGCAAGACTTCGTCTACCAAAGCGCGCCGATGCGGGTGGTGTTCGGCGCCGGCACGCTTCGTCAATTACCCGATGAATTGTCCCGCATCGGCGTCAGCCGCGCGGTTGTGCTGGCGACCCCGCGGCAGAACGACCTTGTCGCCGATATCCGGGAGATGATCGGTGAACGCTTCGCCGGCGTCTTCACCGGAGCGGTCATGCATACTCCCGTCGAGGTGACGGAGCGGGCGATGGAAACCGTGCGCGAGGTGCAAGCCGATGGCATCGTGGCGATCGGCGGCGGTTCGACCACCGGCCTCGGCAAGGCGATCGCCTTGCGCACCGATCTGCCGCAGATCGTGCTGCCGACCAGCTATGCCGGCTCGGAGATGACGCCGGTGGTCGGCCAGACCAGCGGCGGGATCAAGACCACCCAGTCGAGCCCGAAAATTCTCCCCGAGATCGTGATCTACGACGTCGACCTCACTATGACGATGCCGGCAAAGCTTTCGGCGACATCGGGCATCAACGCCATCGCGCACGCGGTCGAGGCGCTCTACGCGCGGGATCGCAACCCCATTATATCGCTGATGGCGCAGGAAGGTATCGGCACGCTGGCGCGGACGCTGCCGAAAATCTGCGCCGAGCCGGGCGACAAAGCCGCACGCACCGACGCGCTCTATGGCGCCTGGTTCTGCGGCGTCTGCCTCGGCGCGGTCGGCATGGCGCTGCATCACAAGCTCTGTCATACGCTGGGCGGGCTGTTCAATCTGCCGCATGCGGAGACCCACACCGTCATTCTCCCGCATGCCCTCGCCTACAATGCGCCTGGCGCACCGGAGGCGATGACACGTATCGCCACAGCGCTTGGTGTGCCCGACCCGGCGCTCGGCCTCCAAGATCTGGCGCGAAAGCTTGTCGCGCCGCTGTCGCTGCGCGAGATCGGCATGCCAGAGAGCGGTATTGATCAGGCCGCCGACCTCGCCGTGACGAATCCCTACTGGAATCCGCGGCCGATCGAGCGAGAGGCGATCGGCGCATTGATCGCGCGCGCCTGGCGCGGAGACCCTCCACAAACCGCCTCATGATCGACGCAGCCTTATTCTCATCTGAACTACTTCTCATCTGAACTACGATTTCGGCTTGAAGGCGGATTCTGAAATGCGCCGCGCCGGAGAGCGTGCCGCTTAGCAGGTCATGCCGCGACCGGCTCTGCCGCGCGGTCGTCAACCAGCGCGATCGCATCGCGCAGCACACTGGCGCCGGCGCCCGGCCTGGTGCCCTTCTCCGCCAGATGGCGGCGAAAGGCGCGCGCGCCGGGCACGCCGTGAAACGCGCCGACGAAGTGCCGGGTCATCGCATGCAGCCTTGCGCCTTGCGCCAACTGGTCATCAATGTAGGGCAACATCGCCTCGAAGACGTCCTTCATGGTGGCGCGCGGCGCCGCCTCGCCGAACAATTCCGGATCGACATCGAGCAAGCGCCACGGCTCCTGATAAGCCGCCCGCCCCAGCATCACGCCGTCGACGTGATCCAGATGCCGCTTCGCCTCGGCAATGCTGCCGATGCCGCCATTGATGATAATGCGCACATCCGGCAGGTCGGCCTTCAGCCGGTAAACCCTGTCGTAATCGAGCGGCGGGATATCGCGGTTTTCCTTTGGCGACAATCCATTGAGCCAGGCCTTGCGGGCATGCACGACCAGCGCGTCGGCGCCGGCGGCGACCACACCGCGCGCCAGCACGTCGAGCGCCACTTCCGGGTCCTGGTCGTCGATGCCGATACGGCATTTCACCGTGACAGGAATCTTGACCGCACGCTTCATGGCGGTGACGCCCTCGGCGACCAGCGCCGGCTCCGCCATCAGGCAGGCACCGAAGCGGCCGTCCTTCACCCGGTCGGAGGGACAGCCGACATTGAGGTTGATTTCGTCGTAGCCAAAATCCTCGCCGATCCTTGCAGCGGTCGCGAGATCATCCGGATCGGAACCGCCGAGCTGTAGCGCCACCGGATGCTCGCTTGGATCAAATCCGAGCAGCCGCCTCCGGTCGCCATGAATGATGGCGCCGGTCGTCAACATCTCAGTATAAAGCCGCGCGCGCCGGCTCATCAGACGGTGGAAGACGCGGCAATGCCGGTCGGTCCAATCCATCATGGGGGCAACGCTAAATCTATGCGCTAACATATTGATGTTATTTCGCTTTATCGCCTCATCTGGAATAGCTGATCGTTGGGCCGACACGCAAATTCAAAGCTGACTATTTGGGCATTTTCCCTTCATTTCAAGTGCTTAAGTCACTCGCCTGTTCGTTCTCCGATGATGCCGCGCCGGGTCCGGTACAGCATTGCAGTACCGGATGAGCGCGTGCAGTACCGCGTTAGCTTGTACCCGAACTGCTTCATCCACTTTGGCCGCAAAGTAATCTGCCGCTCTCCCGAAGCCTAGCGCTTCAGGATCGCCATCGTAGTTCTGGCGATGATGGCGTAAGAAAACCTGCGCCTGTGGGTCGGAGGCTAGTATTTCGCTATGACAACCGGGGCCAAGCAAATCAGCGTGTCAGCAAAAGCCACCAGCCTAGCCGTCGCGCTTAGGGAGCTCGGCTAGCCTTGTCCCATTCAAGCGTTGTCGATTGGTATCCGCACGAAGCAGGGCTTCTAACATACGGGCCTCTGCCGCTCGGGCTAGGGCATCGCGACGAGGCCGCTAAACTAGTTCTTTCCTTTCTCTCTATCGCATCCGATTCTACCGACGCCGAGAGCCTTATACGTTTGGCCCGTGCGTGCAGGATCAATTCCACCGCTCGCGAGGCCTGCGCCCCCTCGCTGTTCACAAGTTGTTGTGCGACACGAACCTTCCCGAGCTGCATCTATTTCAACCGCAGGCCAAAGCACTTCGTGCGGATACTCCGCACGTTCAATCAATGAAAGGTGCACATGCGAGCGAGCCGAATTTTCCTGAGCTTCGCGGTAGCGATCGGTTGTGGAATCACACTTCAGAGTGCCGCATTTTCGCAAGAGTATCGAGGAACGTGGGAACAGCAAAGGGCCTGCACGCCCGACGTCTGGAGGCTATGCGGCGCGCAAATTCCAGATGTGGACCGGATCGTGGCTTGCTTACGGCGAAATGCTCCGCAACTCAGCGACCGGTGCCGCGCGGTCTTTGCACAACGCGATGTGCCTTCACGGGGTGAGGATCGTGAGTACGGGCAAAGACGTTACGATCGAGACTATGGGCCGCGGCGCTCCGATCCGGATTATGGGTCGAGACCTTACGACAGGGGCTATGGGCCCCGGCCTTACTACGGTCCAAGGCCTTACTACAGTCCAGCGCCTTACGAATATTACGACGAATAAGAACTGCAGTTTTTCATTGCTCACGAGCAAACCGATTGAGATGTCCGTGCCGCCGATGCTGTCAAAGGCCGATCGGCCTCTGATAAAGCTCTCAAAGCTGCTTCTCTCCGGGGCACACGATCAACATGTGCGGTACATCGCCTGTAATGGCTTTCCGTGCAGGAAGATCGTTCGGGGCGTCAGGCCACCGCGATCAGCGATCCATCGTCTCACAGGTGCGGGATACATTGAATACAGCCTTCGCGTCGCTCCCGGGTTCGTGACCGGTCGTCCACGAGGAACGAAATCCCACGCCGCGTGAAAAGCAAGGTTCGCCTGAGCGGTAACACAAATCCTGTTCGCAGGGATCGACGAAAGCACGATTGTGCACGCCGATGCACACAGCCCATCGATAACTACGGGCTGACCTGACGCGCGCAGTCGCTGATACTTATGTACATATCTTCCGATGTATCCACCTGGATCCCCCGCGATGCGAACCGCCGCCTCGCTCGCAACTGTGCACGCGAGTACAAACGCTACGGTGACTAATCCCACCCAATACTTGTGCCCCATGCGGTCGTCTCGCAGCAAGAGAACCGCCGAATGCTCCTACGCGTTTCGTGTCCCCACTTGATCTAGATCAAGTGCCGAGTGCCGCGGTTCATCCTCGATGTGAAAGCACCAGTTTGAGGTAAGCCTTGGTCTTGACCGAAAAGTTTTCGAGCGCGGCCGAGACATGGCGGCGCGACCCAGGCAGCGGCACTTTCCCTACCAACGCGACCTTGTAATCGCGGTCTTCGACCAATCGGGCACGGAGAGTCCACCAGGAACCCTGTCTTCCGACTACGCAGACGCTTGCTCTCTCTTGCCCCAACGGCGTCGATGCACGCAGAGTAGATGGTTTTCGCGCGCTTGCGCGCCATGCGGTCGAACACGTTGACATAGGTCAATTTGATCAATGCAGCACGCCTCGAAGCTGACGTCGGGTACCATTCGCGGCATCACCTTACGAAGCCGCTGGCACCCCAATCACAGGAGGAAATGCCATGCTCCGCTACATTCTCGTCGCACTTGCAGCAACAGTTCTGCTCGTCGCAACCCTCGTTCCCGATGACGCTTACGCTCGCCGCGGTGGAGGCGGCGGCTTTCGTGGCGGTGGGGGCGGGCTTCACGCAGGAGGCTTCCGGGGCGGCGGCATGCATGCTGGGCGTATTGCACGGCCATCGCATCCGATAGCAGGTCGCCCGATTGCCGGTCGTCCGATAGCAGGTCGCCCCGGCCGCCCAATCGCGGGTTACCCGGGCTATGGTCGCGGCTATTATCGGCCAGGTTGGGGTTATGGTGCCGCAGCAGTTGGTGCGGCGGCCGCTGCAGGCGCGTATGGCTATTACGGGAACTACGGCTGTTACTATGACAGCTATGGCCAGTACATCTGTCCGGGACAATATCCGTATCGGTACTGATAGGATTACCGCGACTCGAGTTCAGGGCATCGAAATTTGCCGCTGTCCTGAACTCGCTTGCAGCAACTAGGCGGGCCTGAATCTATGAAGCCGAGTTCCTGACATGACCACCCTGCTCCGCACTCTACTCGCCATCGTTGTTGCTCTTGCATCGCTGGGCGCAATTTCCGAACGCGTGCGCCAGAGGGGTAACGGGCGACGAGATCCGAATTGGCAATCTCATGCCGTATAGCGGGAGCCTCGCGATCTTCGGGGCGATCGGCAAGGCGGAAGCGGCCTATTTCGAGATGCTCAACCAGCGCGGTGGCATCAATGGCCGCAAGGTGCGCTTCATCTCTTAGGACGACAAATCCGATCCTGCTTCCGCTGTTAGTCTGACGCGCAACCTCGTCGAAGAGGACAAGGTGGTTCTGATGTTCGGCTCGTTCGGAACGCCGGGCAACGAACGACAGATCCCCCAACTGTTCGTTGCTTCCGGAGACGATCATCTCAGCGATCCCTCGCTATTTCCATGGACCATGGGCTGGCAGCCCTCTTTCCGAGAAGAGGGACGCATCTATGCCAACTACATTCAGGCAGTCTATCCCGGCCGCGAGGCGGATTACTTTCGCGGCATTTTCGGGCACGCCTGCGAACATGAGAATTTTGGCGCCCGATCGCCGAGACGCTGGCGCTCAGGCAATGCGGCGATGATCTTTCGCGCGAGAACGTCATGCGGTGCGTAGCCGAACATAGCCGCGCTTTCGTCCCTGCCGCCGGGGCGATGATAGATTTCCAGGAACGCCTGCCGGTCGGCGAGGCTCGCCTGGAATTTTCGCCCAATCAAGCACATGCGGCTCGTTCAGTTCGATGGCCGAAACATGGCAGCCGATCGGTGACGTGCTCGAAACAGCATTTGCCAGCGCCGACAAGTACCTTTTACAGCAGCGAGAGCGAATATTCCGCGACGTGCTTAGGGTCCATGGTAACAGATGAAGCCCCGTTCACCTGACAGTACCCTTCTGCTGGCAACAGGCTAAACTGACCGGGATCAAAGAAAGGAAGAAGCTGCTGGTTCGGCAGACGGTCGCATGAGCATGGGGGACGCATTAGCTAAGGAGGCAGACGGGCCCGCTCCATGGGTGTCCGACCTGCCGCCTACAGCGCTTCAGACCAGGTCGGCGCTTGCCGTCGCGGCCGGTGTGCTCGTTGCGTTCATCGCCATCGCCCCGTTTTCCGGGACGCCGCTGAGCGCACTGAACATCTTCTTTCCGCTGCTGGACGCGTTCGTTTTCGTCACCGATCTGGTGACAGCGGTGCTGCTGTTTTCACAGTTCGCGATTTCCGGCTCGCGGCCGCTGCTCGCGCTTGCAAACGGATATCTCTTCACGGCCTTCATCGTCGTCCCTCACGCATTGACATTCACCGGCGCTTTCTCGCCAACCGGACTTTTGGGAGCGAATATCCAGACCGGCTCGTGGCTATTCATCTTCTGGCATATCGGCTTTGCTCTGGCGTTGCTGGCCTATGCCCTGCTCAGCATCGGCCGAGCGCACCCAATCCAGCCGGGACGAGCGCTATCGGCCATTCGCTGGAGCGTGGCAGGCGCCCTAGCCCTGACCTGCGGCCTGACATGGCTTGCCACAGCCGGGACAGATCTCCTGCCGCCGATCATTCTCGACAACAGCAGAATGAGCCCTTTGGTGGTCTACCCGATCTGGTTCACGATATTGATTTCGGCTTCGGCACTGGTGGTGCTCGGGTTTCGCCGGCGCTCGGTGCTCGACCAATGGCTGATGGTAGTCGCCTTTGTCTATATTGGCGAACTCGCCTTCAGCGGGTTGCTGCCCAGCGTCCGTTTTAGTCTTGGATTTTATGCCGGTCGGCTATTCTCGATCATCGCTTCGAGCATCGTCCTGATTGTTCTGCTCGCGGAGACAACGCGGCTCTATGTTCTCCTGGCCCGATCCCATGCCGGTCTGCAGCGCGAACGAGACAATAAGCTGATGACTTTTGAGGCGATCGTGGCGGCTATCAGCCACGAAATAAAGCAGCCGCTCGGTGCCATCGAACTGAACAGCAGCTCGGCGCAACAGATCCTGGAGCAGAGTCCCATCGACGTCCGCGAGATGCGGGCGATCATGGACGACACGAGAGATGCGGCTCGCCGCATTGATGAGACGCTTTCCGGCTTTCGCGCTCTGTTCGGCAGGATCGAACGGAAGCGACAGCCAGTCGACATACATGACGTCATTCTCGACGTGTTGAAGATGGTCCAGATCGATCTCCGCGATAAACGCATCGCGGTGCGAACGAGGCTGACGACTGAGCTACCGGCAATCCACGGCAACAGGAACCAATTACATCAGCTCATCTATAATCTGGTTCACAATGCGATCGAAGCGCTGTCGGAGACGTCAGAGAGCAACAAGATGCTGGAAGTGAGAACGAGCGCTCAGGATGACGGCAGCATCATCGTAGAAGTACAGGATAACGGCCCGGGCGTCGGGACGCAGCAGCCAGGAAGCGTATTTGAGCCGTTCGTGACGACCAAGCCGCAGGGGATGGGATTGGGTCTGGCGATCTGCCGCAAGATAGTCGAGCATCATGATGGGGAGATTTCGGTTTCCAGCGTAAAGCCTCGTGGCACCATTTTCAGGGTCAAAATAGGTGCCGCGAAGCGAGCCACTCAGCCATCAAGCTTCTCGTGATCCGATGTATTGCGGGACCGCTGAGCTCATTGTTCTGCGCCTGCCTTAGGATTGTCAAAGCCACCTCTCCACTCAAGCCTTGATGCAATCGTTACTAATTCCGGCACTGAATGAGCCTCCATCTTCTCCATCACCTTCTGTCGGTGCGCCTTGATGGTTCGCTCTGTCGTACCTAACTCGCTGGCGATTTCCCTATTGGTTCTTCCCTCAATGACCAGCCGAAAGACTTCTCGTTCACGGTCTGTCAACCTCTCCAGTCGAACAGATACAGCTTCCGCGAGCTTAGCTTCGGCTCTCGTATGATTATATTGCGTCATCGCACGCTTAATGGCGTCCAGCAGTTGATCCGAGTTGATCGGCTTGGCATCAACACGAGGACCCATCCCTCTGCTCGGACCTTTCTTGAGGCGCTACACTCCGACCGGCCCGGTTGCCTCATCGTCGATGTAAATAGCCCGAGATGACCGGCTTGGAATTGCAGTCCGAACTCCTGAAGCGTGATATCCGCATTCCGACGATCGTGATGACTGCCAGCGACAACCAGATCATCGCAACTCGGGCCAAGTCGCTCAGGGCGGCAGCCCTTATTCGCAAGCCGGTGCGCAAGGACGCATTGCTGGCGGCGGTCCATTCAGCTTTTAAACGGCACTCGCAACGCTCTTCCGACTACTAGTCGGCGCAACGACTATAGAAATATCCAGCCGAATCCCAAACTGCGGAGGCAAAGCCGCGGCACTGCGGTACCGCGGTGTTTCCGCCAGTTTCCGAATGGTGGTACTGTGCCTGACGAGTGCGCCATTCTGGCGTCTACCTGAGTGAAATCGTGATCCGGCTCAGGTTCGCAGCAAACTCCAGGCCTGCTTTGGGGCCTTTCAGATCGAGCACAACCCCTTTTTCATTTCGCAGACTGACGCCGCCCGCGCCGCCCACTAACGCTCCGCCCGCTCCGACCGCACTGTAGGTGCCGGCGAAGTCCCTGACGTCGCGTATACCGGAGGCCCATCCTTCGAGGCGGCTGGCCGTTGCGCCCACGGTGATACCGAGGCTCTGGCCGGTTGCCGTGAAGCGATAGTTGCGGCCGCGATAGGTCAGCACCCCTCGCCCGCCGCCGACACCCGCCAACAATCCGGCTTTCACGAAGTTGACGCGAACGAAGCCTGGTGCCTGCGCAACCGACGGCGGTGGAAGAAGCAGAAAAAACACAAACAACACGATCGCGACACAACGAAGCATGGGCGTCAACATTCACTCGCTCCCACTTTCAGGGATTGCCCACGTCGACCTTCTTCCAGGTCTGGTCGGGGTCAAACAGGAAGGTGCGCTTAACGACGATGGGCGTGCGTTCACCGAGATCCTTTTGGTAGACGACGCCCGCGTGGTTGACCAAGAAAGTCATGACGCCCGAATTGCCGTACTCCGCAGGATAGGCAATCAGCGCGAATCCGCCGATCATCTTGTTCTTGACGACATAGTTCAGCGCGCCGCCGGGCGCGTTGGGGCCCTGTCCCTTAAGTATCCTGAAGTAGTAGCCGTGGTAGGGCGCGGCGCCTTCAGCCCCGGCCTTGTAGCCCTCAGCCGACGCCTGCGCCGCAAGTTCTCCAAGCGGGCTCGGATCGCGATCGTCTCGCCAGAACAGGCCGTCCTTCTTGCCCGGACTGCTGGCGATGCGCTGGGCGTAGACGCCTGCGCCTTCACCGCGATCCTTGTCCGCATATTCGTTTTGCGCGTCGACGAAGGCAAGGCAGGTTTGAATTGCATCGGCTTCATTGCGCCCGATGCGGCGATAGAGGATTTCCAGGCGTCCCGCGGCGGCGTCGAATTCCCAGCCATCCTTGCTGTTGACCAGCGGGATCGGGAACGGAAAATCATCCGTGCCCAGGATCAGTGTCGCTTTCTTGTTTTCTTCCGATTTGATGGAATGTCTAGCTTCGTACGCCTTGAAGAAGCTCGCGCGTGTCTCCGCATCTGCGACATCGTCTCCGGATTCGATGATCTCCTCGGCTTCTCTGCCAAGAACCCTGAGCATGGCCCTCTTGGAGCCGGTCTTGACGGCTGCGACCAGCGCTGCGGCGGCTTCTTCTGGAGTCGGAAAGGCCTGCTGTGCATGCGCCGGCGACACCAAGAGCGCCAGCGCGATCGCGGCGGCGGCACCCGCTGCAGCAGTGCGATCAAACCGGAACTTTCCAATCGTGATCATCGTGGTACCTCCGATCGTGACGGAATATTTGCGCCCGAGGAGAGCCAGTCAGTGTAAGTGCGCAGCTTCAATCCGAGCTTGTCGTAGTAAACGCGCAGATAGCCGTCGCTGCCGCGCATCACTGCCTCCGGCATAACGCGCTCGACTTCTTGGGCCATCACACCGACATAAGCCTTGTTGCTGCCGAGGTAGCTGAAACGGTAGTAGCCGAGGCCATTGGCGAGATAACCGAGTTGAACGATGCCATGCTTCAGGGCGATGTCGGAGCGTCGTCCGCCGCCGCCGCGAAAACCTCCGCCGCCGCCAAAACCGCCGCCACCTCTCATGGCGGCTCCGCCGCCAAAGCCGCCCCCGCCTCGTCCCGCAAAGCTCGCACCGCCGCCGCGCGGGCTCATGCTCGCCATGCTTGCCCGGCCGCGGTCCGCATGGGCAGCGGCAGCCCGGCCCGACGACACATTCATTGCCTCGCCGCGACCGCCTCCGCGATCTCCACGCGCTGCGCTGCCGCCACCGCGATTGGCAGCCTTGGCGCGATCTCCGCCTGCGGCCTTGGCGCGATCGCCACCACGATCGCCACCCTTGGCACGATCCGCCGTGCCCGGTCGGCTGCCGCCACGATCTCCGACGCGATCGCCGCCGCGGTCGCCTGCTCGATCGCCGATGCGATCACCTGCACGGTCGCCAGCGCGATCGGCACCACCGGGGCGATCCTGTCCGGGACGAAGCACCTGCTGCCCGTCACGACCGCGGAAGTCCATCCGATTCGAGGCACCGGCCTTCAGATTGTTGTTGCCGAAGCGCTGCGCAACGTTGGCGTTGTTGTACCTCACGCCCTGCCGATGCGCCGGGTTATGCTGCCAACTGTTCCCGATGTTGGTGGTCCTGTTGAAATGATTGACGTAGAGGTTGCGGTTGCCCCAGTTGAAGCCGCCGCCCCAGTAATTTCCCCAGCGTCCGATCGCCCAGCCGGCGCCAAAGGCGAGGCCTGTCGCGATCACGCCCGCCCCGATGTAAGGTGGATATCCGAAGTAATACGGCGGATACTCCGCGTAGGGCCAGGCTCCGTAGACCGTCGCCGGGTCGTAATAGGGCACATACATCGTTTCGGGATCGGCCGATTCGATGACGACGACCTGCTTGGCTTCCTGCGTCTGGACGCTGACTTTCTGCTGCTTGGTGGTGACAAGCTTTTTATTGTCATAGGCCTTGGTGCGCAGCCGCTGGATCGCGTCCATCACGTCGGGCTGTTGCGCAAGCACCGCATCGCCCAGGCCTTTGGTCCAATCGATTTTGTCGCTCATCATCGCAAGCACGTCTGCGGTGCTCGCAAGCGCCTTGACGCTGTCGTCCCAGGCCTGCTTGTCGACTCCCCTCTTCAGCGCATCGCCCTTCAGCGTCTTGTTCGCCTTAACCCAGCGATCCGCCTGCACGACCTCCAGCGGATAGGTCGATGCCGCCAGCACGTTGGCCACGAGCGCGTCCGGATAGAGCGCGATCGGGGCGACCAGAGCCTCGAGCTGCTCGGGCTTCAACAAGGCTTGTTCGGCTTGCGGCTGTACCGACGCCTGGCTCGGTGCAGGCGCGGTGGCGGGTGCTTGTGCCGGCGCGGTGGCGGGAACGGTCAACAGCAGCACCAGCGCAAGCAGCATCTTGTCGCAACGAAACATCGTCGCCTCCATTCCTGTCCTTGGATGGAAGCTTCAGGCCGCAGGCAGGCCCGAGGTTTGACAAAGATCAAAGGAATCCGCCTGCTTATGTCGTCGCCTTCGCGCGCGGCATTCACTTCTGCTGCGCTGCAAGGGTACTCCGGCGGTCGTGGATCAGGTTTTACGCGCCCTCGGTATCAAGCTGCCGCGCCCGCGCTAGGCGCGAGCGGCAACCTGATGCGAAACGCCGCGCCCTGCCCGGCCCGGTTTTCCGCGGAAATCTGTCCGTCATGCGCCTCGACGATGGTCCGTGCGATAGAAAGCCCCATCCCCATGCCGTTCGGCTTGGTCGTAAAAAGCGGCTCGAACACCTCCGAAAGGTTGGCAGCGAGAATACCGGGGCCGTTGTCTACTATTTCGATCTCGGCAAAGCCGCGATCCTGCGCTGCACGCACCACCATTCGGCGGTGCGATTTGCCGAGATGCTCCATCGCGTCTGCCGCATTGATGATCAGGTTGAGCAGCACCTGCTGGAGCTGAATGCGATCGCCCCGGACGCGGAGCGGTTCCGCGGGCAGAATGCTTTCCACCGTCACGTCCCTCGCATGCGTCAGCCCCGAAACGAGATCGAGCGCTTCGGTGATGACTTCGTTAAGATCGATTTCTCTTGCCTCGAAAGGCGTCCGCATCAAGAGGCTGCGCAACCGTCTGATTACTTCGCCGGCGCGCTGGTCGTCGCGTCGAATATCGGAAAGGATTTCCTTCAGCTCTTTCGTGTTGAGCGATGGCTGCTCGAGCATCAGCGCTGCTGTCTCCGTATTGACGAGGATGGAGCCGAGCGGCTGGTTGAGCTCATGCGCGATCGAGGCTGTGAGTTCTCCTGCCGTGCTATAGCGGTTGACATGAGCCAGCTCCGACATGCGCCGGCGTGCCTCAACTTCAGCGAAGCGGCGGCGGCGGCGCTCGTAGAGCAGAACGGAGATCAGCACGGCCTGCAGCAAGACGACCAAGCAGACCATGGCAACCTGCCAACGGTAGGTTTCCCAGACGGAAGGCTCGCGAAAGTAGACCTGGCTGTCAGGGGGCAGCGAGCTCTCGCTGATGCCCCATCGCTGCATTTGCCGCCAGTCAAACTTCGCCGCAGCATACCGCGTCGGCGGCAATCTGATGTCGCCGGCCTTCTCACCGCCAAGGATGCGGACGGCGACATCCGCCGTACGTCGGCTGCCTCCGGCTACCGAGTGCATGGGCCCGCCGACGAGCTCATCTCCGAAGAAGCCGTCGTCGTAGGAGAAAATCGGTGCGTTGGCGACCGCATGGAGCCTCTTCAGCGCGCTACCGCCCTCATGGACGATACCTGCAGCATCCACGTTCATGAGTCCCCAGAAAAGCACGGTGTGTTGCGGCAGCGCAGATGCGGCGCGGAGAAATTCCTCGAAGGGGATCTTGTCAGTCCAGGAAAATTCGACGCGGTTCTCGAATGGCGGCATTTCCTTGCGTACTTCCTCGAGCCAGAAACGTTCATTGGGGGAAGTACCGATGACGATGATGATCTTGTTCGTCTCAGGTAAAACCCTGAGTATGTTCGCAAAGGACGCAGAGAAATCATGTGACACCGAGACGACGGTGTCATTTTCACCGAGACGCGCGAAGTTGACGCGGCGCTGTTCGATGGCCGTGATGACCACGGGCGTCGCCGGGAAAAGCCGATCTCTCTGCCGCTGTACGAAATTGGCCGCCGGGGCCCCCACGCAAATAATCAGGTCGGGAGGATGCTTGGCGCCAAGCGCCATCAGGTAATTCACGAACGGGACTTCCGTATCCTCGTCGGTCGACCGCGCCGTGACAAGCGAGTGGTCGTGAATATCCAGCGGCCACGGCGACTGCCGGATAAGTTCGGCACGGATGGCTCTGGCGTATTCGGCCCACGGTCTGAAATCCTGCCCAAAGGAATGCAGAATCATCACCCGTTTCGGCTCAGGCGATGCCGCGTGGGCCGTCTGCGGAGAGCAGATCGCGGCGAACAGCGCGAAGAGGCACCAAACCAGCACGGTCTGGTACCTCTCCACGGCTTCGACCAACCTGCGGCGCTTCACTGCCCGCATCCTGCTACCGACCATACAAGCGGCCATAGCAGCATGATTCAACGCGCGAGGAAACTGCGGCGAACCGCGAGCTCGACGGCAGCGAATTACCGTTTCTAACAGCGCGTGACGACCCGGCCGTAGGCGTCGACGGCTTGGACGCAGCCCGATCCGTAATAGGCTCCGGCAGCGGCCGCGCCCGCGCCAACAGCGACAGCACGGCGCGTCGTGCGCCGTGCTACGCCGGCGTAACTCATCGGCGTCAACGGACGGCCGATGCGCGCCTCGGCAGAGGAGATCAGGCCAGTATCGATGGTCGTCTCTCCGTTCCAGAACAAGCCGCCGGCAATCGCGACAGCGGCGGCAGCGGGTACGATCAGCTTGCGTGGCAAGACGGTCATTTCTTTGCTCCTGCGGGTGTGCCGGGGGGAATCTCGTCGAATTCGACCATGGCTGTGGAATCGAGCGCGACCTTCGTTGCGTCGGCCGGCGGCTTGAATGTGAAGTCCGCCTCGGCAATGGCGTCCGTCTTCCAGTCCCTGATCCTCAACGTGTATTGCGGAGCGCCGGTGACGGTCTTGCTGGTAATCACGTACTTGCGCGGCACGGGCTTTGCGCCGGTCTCGATCCAGATCTGCCAATCGGTATCAGGTCCGCGAAAGGCCAGGTGCTCGCACTCGACACCATCCACCACGCCCTGGCCGATATGACTGCCCTGGATCACATTGGCCATCAGCTCGTCGTATGAATTGGACAGCAGAAGGTCCGCGCCGGGCAAGCCAGCGCTCGAATGGCCATGCAGCGTGTCAATCATTTTGTCGGTACCGCCGGCAATATCGGCCTGCACATAGGCTTTCGCGTTGTTGCCGTAGAGTGAAACTGTCTTGCCATCATAGACCAGTTCGACCTCCGCATAGCCGCCGGTACGGCGGACACGCAGCTTGTCGGGCCGGTTCATCTTCATCTCGCCGGAGCTGGTGAACTGGATCTTCTGCAGTTCTGGTGTGACCACCTCGACATCGCTGTCGAACTTCGCCGAGAGCGACTTCTGGCCCGCCAGATAATCGGACATCGCTTTCAATACCTTGGCAGGATCGTCGGCGCGTGCTTTCTCGCTTGCTGCGAGCGATAGAATGGCGATTGCGGCGGTTGCCGCCGAAACTCGGATCATGGTCCGAAGATGTGATCCCTGCGTCATTTGTGCTCCTCCCTGAATGCGCGCCATTGAGCGCGCATCCGTGGGGACCACCTTTGACATGAATCAAGCTGCTCTTATCGGCTAAGACGCCGGGCAGCGCGCATACTTGATTTCCATGCCCCCCATGCCCGGGAACATCCGGATCACAGTGTTGGCGTCGACTTCCCTGAGGCTGAATTGCACATTCTGCAGCATGATGTCGGAAGCACAGGCCGCAACCAGATTGATCGTCGCGCCTTCATCCTTCTTCGCCTTGATCCGGCATCGTGCAAACTTGCCGGTAATCTGGTCGCCCTCAATGATGAATCCGCCGCCATAGACGTCCGACATGTCGGTAAAGGTCGCCTGCGCTCCCTTGCGAACGAAGACCTTGGCGCAGTTCTCGGCGTCGCTCGCCCAGGCGCCATTGAGATCAAAGGCAAGGGCCGGACCAGGCATGACGAGGGAGGCGCCAGCAAGCAGCGCCGCAAGCGCGGAATTCCTGTACACGGATCTCATGCCCTTCTCCTCAATGCCCGCTCAGCACCAGCGTCTTGATCGGCAGCAGCAGCGCTTGGATGCGCAGCAGCAGCGCATGCACGAGGCCGGTCGCATCGACGGCATGCAGAACAAAGCCCTTCAACCGGCCGGTCTTCGGGTCAGCGATCACGTCATGATTGCTGGTATAGGCATTTACAATGCAGCTCGAACCCGGCGTCACACCCTCGAGCCCGCCTTTGTAGAGCGGCTCGAGGAAGGCCAGAATCGTGCCGGGCTGCCGCAGACTCTGCGGATCGATCAGTTGTTCACCGGATCGAAGTTGCCCGGCGGCGATATAGTCCTGCACGTTGGTGACCACGAGCGGAATGATCACCCACGGCTTTGAGATGCAGGTCGCCTCCGCGATCATGCCCGGCTTCATGACCTGGGCCTCGATCTGGCCGAAGCCGGCTTGGAGGCTGATCCGACCGGCGCCTTCCGGTATCAAGAGACCCGCAGGCCGCATCAGTTGATTGACGACGTCGCCGGTACGCACGAGAAATTGCTCCACGCGCCCATCGACGCCCGCGCGCACATAGGTCTTGTCCAGATCGACCTGCGCCTGGGCCATGGCGGCCTCGGCACTTGCCTTCTCCGCCGGCAGCAACGTGGAGACCCGTAACGCGGCGGATTCCTTGACGGCATTCGCCGCGTCGACGCCGGCTTGCCGCTGATCGACGACCACCTGCAGCTTTTCGATATCGCGTTGTGGCACGATACCGGGATTACGACGCTGCAGCTCGCTCTTCACGTCCAACTCGTCCCTGGCCTGTTGAAGCGAAGCCTTCGCCTCTCCGATCTGGGCCTCGGCCTTGACGACGTCGGAGCGCGCCGAGATCAGCGCGGCATCGACCTCGGCGGCCTTGCGCGTGGCGGTCTCCAGCGCCGCCTGCTGCTTCGAGCTGTCGAGCCGGAAAAGCACATCGCCTTTCTTCACGTCCTGGCTGAAGCCCACATTGACCTCGGCGACGCGGCCTGAACCTTCGGGCAGGATCGGCACCGTACGGAAATAGATCGCCGCTGATGTGGTTGAGGGATGATAGTAGAAAATCATCGTAATCAGCCCGATCGTGAGCACCAAGCAACCCGTGATTCCCCATCGCAGCTCATACCAGACGGAGAAGAAAGTAATCTCCTTGCCAAACCGCTTGCCCTGCGCGTAACGGCGGTAGAGGTAGTCGGGCAGGATCGTCACGAGCGAACAGATCATCAGCTCAAGCATGGCCGCGCACCTTTTCCCTTTCGGCAGTCTTGGCGCCGGAATGACTGGCTATCTCGGGTTCAGGTTTGGGTGCAGCTACTGCATCCGGCGCACCCGGGCTCGCGCCGGCAATCCGTTCGACCGACCCGGCGATATTGCGCAGCGGTGTGCCGAAGTCCGGCAGGTCGATCATCGCGAGCAGCAGCCCCGCGATCCAGAAGATGTGCATGTGCGTGAAAAGGGAGATCAGGCCGAGGACGGCGACGATCTCGAACTGCAGCTTGTGCGTCCGGTGCGCCATGCGCTCCGGCAGACTGTGCAGCTTCAAGTACAGGTTGCCTACCCATAAGACGGTCGCCACAAGAAAAAATCCCATCACCACCATCAGGGTGTCCGACCCGTCAGCGCCGGGAATGAAAAACGGCAGATGATGGGGAGCTGCCGGATGCATCTGGTCGCTCAAGGGCTGTCCTCCCTCACGCACGGGCGGGTGCGCCGCAGTCACACCCGGCACAGTGCGGCCCCTGCCCTGAGAATGCTTGATCTGGATCAAGAGGTGCCCCGTCACGGCGGCCCTAACGTTGGAGGGCAAGAAGCGGCACCCGGTCATTCAGGAGAGGCTTCCATGCCCAAAATCGACGACCTGATCCCCAGCGCGAAGGAAATCCAGAAACAGGCTGCCCTGAAAGAGGCCCAGAAGGCCGACGAGCAGGCCAAGCGCTTGGCGGTGGCCGAGGCCGAGAAGCGGGCCTTGATCGAGAAGCTGAGCCAGCCATCGGGCCTGTCCGAAGATGAGAAGGTCCAGCTCGCCTCTACAGTCATCCAGCGCGCCGTGCGCAACGGCCTGTCTGAGGTGCAAGTCTACCGGTTCCCGAACACGCTGTGCACCGACCGTGGCCGCGCCATCAATCAGATGGAACGCGGCTGGGAAAAGACGCTGACGGGGATTCCGAAGGAAATTTACCAGCTCTGGAGCGATTATCTGCAGCCGCGCGGCTACCGCATCAGCTACCAGATCATCGATTTTCCCGGCGGCATGCCCGGCGATATCGGCATCACCCTAAGCTGGGACGGCTAGCTGCTTAGCGACCAGTCACCGTCGAAACGGGATCATTGCGCATGGCTAACGCCGACGCTCCGCCGAAAATGAAGCGGAAGGAATATGAGAAGGAACTGCACAAGCTGCAGGTGGAGCTCTGCCATTTGCAGGAATGGGTGAAGACGCAAAAATTAAAGGTAATTATCCTGTTCGAGGGCCGCGATGCCGCCGGCAAGGGCGGCACGATCAAGGCCCTGACCGAAAAGGTGAGCCCGCGGGTGTTCCGTGTCTGCGCCCTGCCCACCCCTTCCGACCGGCAGAAGAGCCAGCTCTTCCTGCAGCGCTATGTCGAGCAGTTCCCCGCCGGCGGCGAGATCGTGATTTTCGATCGTAGCTGGTACAATCGCGCCGGCGTCGAGTATGTCATGGGGTTTTGCAGTCCGGAGCAGCACAAGCGCTTTCTGGAATTGTGCCCTCAAGTCGAGAAGTTCGCCGTTGACGGCGGCATCATCCTGATCAAGCTGTGGCTCGAGGTAGGCATGGAAGAGCAGGAACTACGCTTCCAGGCCCGCATCGAGGACCCGTTGCGGCAGTGGAAGCTCAGCCCCATGGACACCGAGTCGTTCGGGCGATGGTACGACTACTCGCGGGCGCGCGACATGATGTTCAAGGCGACCGACACCAAGCATGCGCCCTGGCGGTTGATCCGCTCCAACGATAAGCGGCGCGCGCGCCTCAACGTCATCTCGCACATACTCACGACAATTCCGTACAAGAAGATAAAGCG